>JBNMKM010000018.1:0-71740 GCA_050874345.1 Roseburia sp.
TATTAGAAGAACAGTGGAAGTCTGCGGTTGGATTCAGGGAAGTAGCCGGTGGTTACTATACAGGACGGCATATTGTTAATGCAGTTCGAAAAGTTATCAATGAGAAGGAAGATCCGAGAGAAACCATTCTTGATTATGCGATTACCATTAACGATGAGCTTATCAAGAAACGGACAGAATTTGGACTGCCGACAGACTGATAGGGGGTAGCAATGAAAACGTACTTGAAAAAATATCTGATCCTGCGCCGACATGAGTTTTCCATCATGGTAAAGAAGGCGAAGAAGAGCAAATCGTGCTATGCGTTTTTAGCACCCTATGCAATCCTGTTTTTTGTATTTTACCTTTTGCCGGTATGCTCTTCCATATTTTTTAGTTTTACCTATTACAACATTTTAGAGAAGCCAAGATTTATCGGATTGCAGAATTACATCAATCTGATCCTGCAGGATGACATCTTCTTAACCTCTATAAAAAATACCTTTTTGATTGCAGTTATTACGGGACCGCTCGGATACATACTGTCTTTCCTGTTTGCCTGGCTTATTAACGAGCTCCCGAGATGGCTGCGCACCATAGCGGTAATTGTATTTTATGCACCGTCCATTGCAGGAAACGTTTACGTGATATTTTCCATCTTCTTCCGTGGAGATGCATACGGATATGTGAATGCGTTCCTGATGAATTTAGGAATTATCGATTCACCGATTTTGTGGCTGACAAATCCGGATTATATGCTTCCGGTATGTATGATTGTCATTCTGTGGATGAGCCTTGGAACCGGATTCCTTTCCTTCGTGGCAGGATTACAGGGTGTGGATCGTTCACAGTTTGAGGCAGGGTACATGGATGGTGTCAAAAACCGCTGGCAGGAATTGTGGTACATTACCCTACCAAATATGAAACCGATGCTGTTATTCGGTGCGATTATGTCAATTACCCAGGCATTTAACGTCTGTGATGTCACGATGGCATTGTGTGGATATCCGAGTACGGACTACGCAGCACGCACGGTTGTAACACACCTGTTTGACTATGGATTTTCAAGATTTGAGATGGGATATGCTTCCGCGATTGCGACATTGTTATTCCTCATCATGATCTTGTGTAAAAAAGCGATACAGAATCTGTTGGGAAGAGTAGGGACCTGATATGAAAAAAATAGTAAAGAGAAGAAAACCGAACCGGTCGGTGGTGGGAGATGTCGTTATTTATTTCCTGTTATTTTTAATCGCACTTGCCATGGTATTTCCACTGGTCTTTGCGGTCAGCAGTGCCTTAAAGCCGTTGGATGAGCTGTTTTTATTCCCACCGAAGGTATTTGCACAGAATCCGACAATGGACAATTTCCAGGATTTGTTTGTTACGATGGGAAAGTCGTGGGTTACTTTTTCAAGATACATATTCAATACTGTATTTATTACGGTTGTAGGAACTGCCGGACATCTGATTATTGCATCCATGGGAGCGTTTGTTCTTGCAAAATACGAGTTTCCGGGAAGCAAGCTGTTCTTCTCCATCGTCGTAACGGCATTGATGTTTAACGGATATGTAACCGCTATCCCAAACTATCTGATTATCAGTAAACTTGGATGGATTGATACATACTGGGCAATTATTGTGCCGGCATTTGCAGCACCCATGGGATTGTTTTTGATGAAACAGTTTATGGAGGGACTGCCAATGTCATTGGTAGAGGCAGCGATGATAGACGGGGCGAGCCGATGGAAGATATTTATCCAGATTATTATGCCGAATGTAAAACCGGCATGGCTGACACTCATTATTTTCTCTGTACAAAACCTGTGGAACAACAAGGCAGCAACCTTTATCTACTCGGAGGAAAAGAAGACGCTTGTTTATGCATTGCAGCAGATTCAGAGCGGCGGTATTGCACGAACCGGTCAGGCAGCAGCAGTAACAGTGGTCGTTATGGTTGTTCCGATTTTAATCTTTGTGTTGTCTGAGAGCCAGATCCTTGAAACAATGGCAAGCTCCGGTCTGAAAGATTAAAGATGGAGGGAAAGAGGATGAAGAGAAGGAGTTTTAAGATTCTTTGGGGTCTGGTACTTGCAGCGGGAATGTTACTTTCACCGTTTGCGGATGTCCATGCAGAGGATGGACTCGAAAATGGATATACCTACAATTATGATTACTGGGAAGAAATCCAGTATTCTCCGGATGCTTACAGCACGGTGGGAGTTTATACAGCGGCAGAACTTGGACTGGATAAAAATTTGAGTTCCCCACAGGGAATGTGTGTACAGGGAAAAGAGGTTTATATCTGTGATACCGGAAACAACCGGATTTTACAGTTAAACCGGACCAGCAATGAAAAATTTGAACTGGTACGCATTATTGATGAAATAAAAGGATGCGATAATACTGCATTATCGGGACCGACAGATATCAGTGTCGATGAAGACGGAATCATGTATATCTGTGATAAGGAAAATAACCGGATTTTAAAAATTGACAAGGACTTAAATTATCTGATGGAATTTGGAAAGCCGACAGATGCGACATTTGACCAGTCGCTGTCTTTCCTGCCGGATAAGCTGGTTGTGGACGGTGCCGGAAGAGTGTACTGCATTGCGGATAACGTCAATAAGGGAATTGTCAAGTATGAAAATGACGGAACATTTACCGGATTTTACGGTGCCAGTCAGGTTACCTATGACTGGGCGGATTATATCTGGAAGAAATTTTCCACACAGGCACAGCGTGCAGCACTGGAATCATTTGTTCCGACAGAGTATGACAATGTCTATATGGATTCCGAAGGATTTATTTTTACATGCACTACAAATGTGAGTTCAAATGGTATCAAAAGTGGTGAAGACGAACCGATTCGAAGACTCAATCTGATGGGAAACAATATTTTAATTACAAACGGAAATTTCCGGCCGATTGGAGATATCTACTGGGGAAAAGCCGGTGGCTACAACGGACCATCTTTGATTGCAGATGTGACAGCGTTAGAGAATGGAATTTATTTTGGAATAGACAGGGTGAGAGGCAGATTGTTTGCCTATGATACACAGGGAAATCTGTTATATGCGTTTGGTGGAAACGGAAATCAGGACGGATATTTTAAGCGCCCCGAAGCGTTAGAACATATGGGAAAAGACCTTCTGGTGCTTGATTCCCAGGACGCAAGTTTTACCGTATTTACCCCGACCGTATTTGGAAATAAGATTTACCAGGCGATTGCTGAATATGACCAGGGAGATTATGAGAAATCCGGAGAAACCTGGCGGGAAGTTATGAACATGAATGGAAATTATGACCAGGCATATATCGGAATCGGAAGGGCTTTGATGCGTCAGGGAGAATACAAAGAGGCAATGAAGTACTTCCAGCTTAAGTGGGATGATGACAATTATTCCAAGGCGTTTAAGCAGTACCGCAAGGAGTGGGTGGAAGAACATATTGGATGGATTTTTCTGGCAGTATTTCTTTTATTTATCCTTCCGATGATTGTGGGAAGAGTGAAGAAAGTAAAATTTCAGATTGATACCGCAGAGATTTTTAAAAGTTGACAGGGAATGGAGGCAGATATGCTAGCTTCATTAAAGAATAAAGAAAAATACAGCCGCTATTTTGGCAGCCTCAAATATGCTCTTTATGTCATTACGCATCCGCTGGATGGTTTTTGGGACTTGACGCATGAGAAGCGCGGTTCTATTGCAGCAGCAAATACAATTGTAATTTTGACAGTGCTGGCACGCATTATGTCACTGCAGTTTACAAGTTTCCTGTTTATGCAGGTTTACTGGGAAGATGTCAATATCTTTTTATATATTGCAAGTATTCTTTTTCCATTGGCGCTGTTTTGCGTTGGAAACTGGGGACTTACCACACTGTTTGATGGAAAGGGAAGATTGTCACAGATTTATATGGGAACAGCTTATGCGATGACACCTTATCCGCTCATCCAGTTTCCGATGATTCTGTTAAGCAATGTGGTTACAAAAGAAGAGGGAACATTTTATCATTTTGCAGTGGTACTTTCCCTGGCGTGGGCAGCGTTACTGATTATCTGTGCCATGATGGAAATTCATGAGTACAGCCTTAGCAAAACACTTTTGTTTATGGTGGCATCTGTTTTTGCCATGATGGTGATGGTATTTATCTTATTACTGTTTTTTAGCATGATTAGTCAGGGAATTGCCTATTTCGTATCAATTGCCAAAGAAATCATGTTTCGGATGTAACGGGTAGGGGGGAAAGAAAAACATGAAAGTGAAAGCTGCATTGAAAGAACAGGCAAAAAGCCTCCTGGTGCCAGTATTGTTTCTTCTGGCAATTGGAATTGTGGCACTTACTGTATCTCTTATTCCGGAAGAAGAGGAGACAGCAGAGGTGATACCGGTAAGCAAATATGAGGGAAACGGCGGGGAGCTGGTACTGGAAAATGATTCCGTAAAGTTTGTACTGGATGCAGAAACAACACAGTTTTCCGTGACACAGAAGGATAACGGAACCGTGTGGTACTCAAATCCACAGGATGCAGATGAAGATCCGGTGGCATTGCCGTCAGACATTGAGAATCTTAAGTCCACGCTGCTTTTGACATACAGTACCATTAACGGAGTTGATACACTGTACAACAATTATAAATATAGTATCGCGGCTAAAAATTATGAGATTGAGCAGGGAACAGATTTTATCAAAGTTCACTATTCGGTTGGCGAGATGGAAAAAGAGTTTATGGTTCCAAAAGTCATCACAGAGGAACGGATGCTTTCTTTTATGGAGCAGATGAGTAAAACGGACGCCAGCACTGTAGGGGATTCTTACAAGAAATATGATATTAACAATCTCGGAAAGAAAGATAACCGTGAGGAACTTTTAGAACAGTATCCGGTTCTTGAAACAGAAGTCATTTATGTACTGCGAAACGGTGTAAAAGACAATATGAAAAAGAAGTTAGAACAGTATTTCGCAGATGCCGGTTATACCGCAGAGGACTATGCTTCTGACAAGGAGCTTGACTTATCAGAATCATCTTCATCAAAACCGGTCTTTAATATCAGTGTGGTCTATCGGTTAGAAGGTCAGGATTTGCTGGTATCGGTTCCGATGAATGAAATTGAGTATAAAGAGGATTATCCGCTTATTACGGTAAATGTGCTTCCTTATTTCGGGGCAGGCACAACGGATGAAGAAGGCTATCTTCTGGTGCCGGAAGGAGGAGGTTCGATTATCAATTTTAATAACGGAAAGACAGCGCAGAACAGTTACTATTCCAATCTTTACGGATGGGATATGGCGCAGGGAAGAGATTATCTGGTGCATGAAACGCGTGTTTATTATGGACTGTTCGGAATTTCCAAAGGAGACAGTTCCATGCTGTGTATGTTGGAGGACGGTGCTACCTATGCGGGCATCAATGCAGATATCAGTGGAAGAAACAACAGCTATAACTTTGTAAGCGCAAATTACACCCTGCTTCACAGGGAACAGTGTGATGTGGCAGATAAATATAACGGTGAGATGTTTATGTATGAGCAGGCAATTCCGGATGAGACAATTGTGCAGCGTTACCGTTTCGTTGATTCCGGCAGCTATGTGGATATGGCAAATGTGTATCATGACTATCTGGAACAGAAATATCCGGATGCTTTTGTGAAGAAAGAGGATACAGATGTACCGGTAGCAGTTGAAATTCTTGGAGCAGTTGATAAAGTAGAACAAATCTGTGGAATTCCTGTGTCGAGACCGCTTGCACTCACTACATATGAAGAGGCGGAAGAGATGATAACGGATTTAAAGAAATCCGGAATTGAGGACCTTTCGGTGAAGTTAAGTGGTTGGGCAAACGGTGGTATCAATCAGAAGATTTTAAAGAAGGTAAAATTAGTTGGAAGACTTGGAAGTAAAAAAGATTTAAAGAATCTGACTTCCTGTGCCGCAGAGAATCAGGTAGACCTTTATTTAGACGGAGTAGCGGCCTATGAATATGACAGCAATCTTTTGAATGGCTTTCTTGTTTTCAGGGATGCGGCAACCTTTGCGAACAAGAAGAGAGTGAAGCTACTTCCGTTTGACAAAATTTATTATGGTGAGCAGAATGACCAGAACCCGTATTATTTACTGAAGCCGGAGATAATTCTTCAGAATGTAGAGAATCTTTCAAAGGCAGCGGACACTTACGGTGGGGCAGGGATTTCACTCCGGGATATCGGTTATGAATTGTCGGCGGATTATAACCAGAAACAGCTTGTGACCAGAGAGAACATGAAGAAAGAGCAGGTGGCACTTTTAAATGGAATCAAGGCATCCGGTCAGAAGGTTATGACCAATATGGGAAACGATTATACACTCGGTGTGACGGATTTTATTACCAATATGGATTTAAACGGTTCCGGCTATACCATTTTAGATGCGGCAGTTCCTTTTTATCAGATTGCGATTCATGGATATGTGAATTATGCAGGGGAGGCATTAAACCTGACAGCTGATTGCGAGGAAGAGCTTTTAAAATCAGCAGAGTATGGAGCAGGACTTTATTTTTCCCTGATGGATGCAGATGCTACAGAATTGCAGAACACGAAGTATACACAGTATTTTGGCGCAAATTATGAGGCTTCAAAGGATGAACTTTTTGCAATTTATACAAGATATCAAAAGGAGCTTGGCAGTGTTTTTCATCAGAGAATCGTAGACCATGCAATTTTAGACAGTGGCATTACACTTACTGTTTATGAAGATGGAACAAAGGTATATGTAAATTATAACTATGATAATGTAACGACGGACGGAATAGAGATACCGGCAAGGGATTATCTGGTGATGCCGTAAAATGAGGGAAAGGGGTTATACGATATGAAGAAGCAAAGGAAGTTAAGAGGGCTTCAAAGAAAAAAGATGGTAGCCGGATATCTGTTTATCATGCCTTTTATCCTTGGTTTTCTGGCATTTATGGTGAAGCCGTTTTTGCAGTCACTTTATATGAGCTTTTGTAATGTGGAGATAAGCTCGACCGGTTTTCATATGATTTTTGCCGGAATGGCCAACTATATCAGAGCCTTTACCATAGACACGGAATTTAACCGTCTTCTGGTCGAGGAAATTGCCAAGATGACATACAACTCACTGGCAATCATGGTATTCAGTTTCTTTGTGGCACTGATTCTGAATCAGAAATTTAAGGGACGTGCATTTGTACGTGCGGTGTTTTTCCTTCCGGTTATCCTATCATCGGGTGTCATTCTTGGAATTGAGAGCGATAATTCACTGCTTGCAAGTGTACAGGATGCGATTCAGGATTCCATCGGAACTGCAAGCATTACAGACACCATCCAGAACATTCTTGTGACGAGCGGAGTGGGAATTAAAGCCTTTGAAAAAGTGTTTGAAATTGTAGATGGTGTATACGATGTGGCGATTGCATCAGGTATCCAGATTATCATCTTTTTGTCAGGGCTGCAGACCATTTCCACGAGTATGTATGAGGCGGCAAGTCTGGAAGGATGTACGAAGTGGGAATGCCTCTGGAAGGTTACATTTCCGATGATTAGTTCGTTGTTTTTAGTAAACTGGGTTTATACTATCATTGATTTCTGTATGAGGTCGGACAATGAGGTGATGGAAAAAATCAGTAATACGATGATTGTAGACATGAATTACGGCTTTGCCTCCTCCATGGCATGGATTTACTTTATGATTGTCATTGCCATAGTAGGAATCAGCTCATTGATTATATCAAAGGGGGTTTACTATTATGAGTAGAACAGTGGCAAAAATCAGCCGGAGAGAAAAATGGAAACGTTATATTGAGAAGAACCGTAAAGGAAACTGGTATTTTTTGAAGAAAGATGCAAAAGAAATTGTGTTTCGGATAATAAGATTTTTCATGCTGTTTGGAATGTGTTTTTTGATTTTGCAGCCAATTTTAAACAAGATTTCGGTCAGTTTTATGGCAGAAAAAGATTTGTATAATCCGATGGTAATTGCCATTCCGGAAAACGTTACAACAGCCAATTATGAACTTGCATCGCAGTTTATGGATTACTGGCGGACACTTGGAAATACGATACTTGTATCCCTTACGATTGCGTTGCTTCAGATTGCTGTTTGTACAGTGGTTGGATATGGATTTGCAAGATTTGAATTCCCGTTTAAGAAGTTCTGGTTTTTGTGTGTGATGTTAGTGATTGTGATTCCGCCGCAGACGATTTCAACGTCGTTGCATTTGCATTTCCGATACTTTGACATCCTTGGAATCATACAGGCGGTGACAGGTCACACCTTAAATCTGAGAGGTTCCGTTCTTCCATATTATTTGATGAGTGCAGGCTGCATGGGGTTGAAAAATGGACTGTACATATACATGATAAGGCAGTTTTTCCGCAATATTCCAAAGGAAATGGAAGAGGCAGCTTATGTGGATGGCTGTGGAATGCTTGAGACATTCGTAAAAATTATGCTTCCGGATGCAAAACCGATTCTGACGTCCTGCTTTTTATTTGCCTTCGTATGGCAGTGGACAGACAGCTTTTATTCCAAGATGTTTCTTGGAAATATTAAATTATTATCGATTCAGCTGGCACAGATTGGAGAAAAATTAGGAAACTACCTTATGTATACCCTTCATCGGGCAACCGGAGCTTCCGTGGGTTATACCCAGTGTATCGTATCTACCGGAACGCTGATGGTGATACTTCCAATCCTGATTCTCTATCTGTTTGCACAGAAGGGATTTGTAGAGAGCTTAAGCAGCACAGGAATTAAAATGTAGCGGTATAAATCTGCGGAAGATTTCCGGCAGACTTATATATAGGAGATGTGTTTATTAAAAGGAGGAAGAAACATGAGAAATTGGAAACGGTTCGCAGCAGTGATGATGGCAGCTGCAACAATGGTAACAGGTCTTACCGCATGTGGTGGAAACGGCACAGCAGGTACATCCGGAAACGGGGATGCAGCAAACAGCGGTGACGAAAACAAAGTATCTGGTGGGGAAGATGTTGCTGCCGGAACAGAAAGTGGTTCCGATGATGGTGAAATCGGTCAGTATACGGTATTAACCGATGCAGACGGAAATCCGTATGACTTAGGTGGCATGGACATTATCATTTACGACTGGTTTACAGCAGACCAGGAAGATGATGAAGATGCAAGTGCATATGATGAGGCGCGTGAAGAGTATCTTGACTGGATTCAGTCAACATATAATTTTACAATTAAACAGAAGGCAATGACTTCCTGGGCAGACAGTCCGGAGGACTTCTCCAACTATGCAGCAACTGGAGGCGATGAAAACTACATTTTCTGTCTGTATCAGGGCGGTGCACTGATGTCCGCAGAAGCAAATGGGCTGCTGTATGATTTAAGTACACTGGATTGTCTTGATTTTTCGGATTCCAAGTGGGAAAGCTCCGTGGCACAGCTTATGACAACAAGTGATGGAAAAGTATACGGAATGAGAGCCATTCCGCACGAGGCAACCGCAGGAATTTATTTTAATAAGAGACTGCTCCAAGAAGCCGGAATTGATTCGGAGTCCATTTATGAGCTTCAGAGAAACAAAGAGTGGACCTGGGATAAGTTTGAAGAACTTTGTCAGCAGGTACAGAAGGATACGGACAACGATGGTGTCATCGACCAGTATGCAATGACAAACTTTACCAGTACCCTGTATCCGGCAGCCGTTATTTCCAATGGCGGTCAGTTTGTTGGAAAAGATGAAAACGGAATGTATTACAATGATCTTGAGTCTGATGCAACCATGGAGGCATTAAACTGGGCACTTGATATGGTGGATAAGTATGAGATGGTATATCCGGAAGATGCAGCGTGGGATTATACATTTACTGCTTTTGCAAACGGTGAGGCTGTGTTTACCTGTGCGGACGCATATCGTGCCGGTGACTGGTCTGGCGAAGATGGAATGGAAGACGAATTTGGATTTGTCTGCTTCCCGATGGGACCACGCATGGATCATTATGTAAACTATGCACAGGATAACGTTTTTGTCATTCCGTCCTGCTATGATGAAGATAAGGCATGGAAACTCGCATTTGCATATAACCTTTACACAGATCCGGTTCCGGGGTATGAGGACTACGAAGCATGGAAAGTGGATTATATGAAATCCTTCTGTGATACGGAATCTGTTGATGAAACAATTGCTACAATGGTTGATTCCGGTGTGCCGCTGTTCGAGAAGGCTATCAACGGAATTGATATGGGACCAGACCTTTACTGGGGCATCAGCAAGGACAATACTCCTGCCCAGCAAGCAGAGGCAATCCGCAATACCTGGCAGGCATATATTGACACTGCAAACGGTTTATAATTAACAGGACAATAATGGGATGGTAACTTAGGATACCATCCCATTATCTGCAGGAAGGAAGAAGAAAATGGGAAGTGTATTTCGTTTGGAAGGCGGTCTGATGGGAGCGCTTACAAAAATATCGGATATCTGTATCATCAGTCTGCTATGGCTGTTTTGCTGCCTGCCGGTTGTGACAATCGGGGCATCCACGACGGCAGCCTATTATACAGTTATAAAAGTGGTCAGGCGTCAGTCCGGCAATCTTACACAAAGCTTTTTTCATTCATTCCGTGAGAATCTGAAAGACAGCCTGGCTGTGAATCTGAGTTATCTGGCGTTGACAGGGCTGCTTGCCTTTAATATTTATACGGTATATCAGTCTCTTGAAACATATGAGATGGCGCTGTTTCTGCTGTTTTTATATACAGCATGCCTGTTTCTTATTTTTATGGCAGGACTTTATACCTATGCATTTTTATCAAGATTTTCCATGGAAAGAAAGAATCTCATTATAATTTCCTGGCTTGCAATGTTTCGTCATATGCCATCCTCACTGCTTCTTTTAGCGCTGTTTCTGCTGACCTGTATTGTGATTGTGGCATTTCCGATTGGAGCCATTTTTATGCCGGGTGTATTTATTGCGTGCTACAGCAGAATCATGGAACATATTTTAAGAAAATATATGACAGCCGAGATGCTTGCAAAGTGGGAAGAAGATGAGGTGGATGCGCAGTGATAAAATTTGAACTTTATAAAAACAGGAAAACTGCAAATATAGTAATAGACAAGACTAATTTAAAAGAAAAAGATGCCCGGGGAATCAGAAGAGTCGCGCAAAAAGTCTGTAAAGATGTAGAACGCGTGACGGGAGTATGCCCGGTTATTGGGGAAAGTCTTTGCCGCACGGAAAATGAAGTCGTGGTGGCAGTTCTTGGAAAAACCCCGGATACGGATGGAGCGCTTGCAGCGGAGCTTATAGCAGAAATGCAGATGGATGTTTCTTTCATTCGCGGAAAAAGAGAGAGTTTTTTGTTTGTGGTAACGGAACAGAGGCTGCTTATTTTTGGAAGTGACAAGCGTGGCACAATTTATGGAATGTTTCATATTTCCGAACTTATGGGAGTTTCTCCGTGGGTGACATTTGCCGATGTGGTTCCGGAAAGAAAAGACGAAGTATATATGACAGAGGCAGATACTTTTTATTCAAAGGAACCATCTGTCAAATACCGGGGATTTTTTATCAATGATGAGTGGCCGGCATTTGGAAACTGGACATTTTCTCATTTTGGTGGTTTCACAGCCGAAATGTACGATATGATTTTTGAAACATTATTACGGCTAAAGGGAAATTACCTGTGGCCTGCAATGTGGACGTCTTCTTTTTCACTGGATGGACCGGGGGAGCAGAACGCAATCCTTGCGGATGAATATGGGGTAGTGATGAGCAATTCCCATCATGAGCCATGTCTGCGGCACAGTGAGGAATGGGATAAGGTGAGGGGGGAACAGTCTCCCTATGGAAATGAATGGAATTACAGCACAAACAGAGAAGGGCTTCTCAATTACTGGAGAGACGGACTTATCCGGAGTGGCGGTTATGAAAATATTATTACAATCGGAATGCGCGGGGAGAGAGACTCTTCCATGCTGGGGGAAGAGGCATCCCTAAAAGAAAATATTGATTTATTAAAAGATATCATCACGGAGCAGAGAAAATTAATCAGAGAATGTGTGGACAATCCGGATGTGCCACAGATGATTGCATTATATAAGGAAGTGGAAGCATATTTTTATGGAAATCCCGGAAAAAGAGACGGATTAAGGGACTGGGAAGGTCTTGACGGAGTGACATTTATGCTCTGCGAAGACAATTTTGGAAATATGAGAACGCTTCCAACGGAGGAACTGCGTGCCAGAAAAGGCGGCTGGGGAATGTATTATCATTTTGACTATCATGGCGGACCGATTTCGTATGAATGGGTCAACAGTTCTTACCTGCCGAAAGTGTGGGACCAGATGACGGAAGCCTATGAATTTGGAATCCGGGATATATGGATTGTAAATGTCGGGGATCTTAAATTCCAGGAGTATCCGCTCAGCTTTTTTATGGATCTTGCATACGATTATGAGAAGTGGGGAATTGCAAACCGGCAGGCGCCGCAGGAATATCTGAAATACTGGTGTAACAGAGAATTTAAAGCTGTATGTGACAGTCAGACATTAGAGCAGATTGCGGAAGTGATACAGGGGTACACACGGTTTAACCACAATTGTAAACCGGAGGCAATGAAGCCGGATACCTATCATCCGGTGCACGATGCGGAGGCAGAGCGGCAGCTTGAGCGGATAAAGAAAATTGATGAAACGCTTGAGAAGATAAATGCAGTGATGGCGGAAGAAATGCAGCCGGCATTCTGGGAACTTTTGTATTACCCTGCGAAGGCAAGCCTTAACGTCCAGAAATTAAATCTTTTAGCGGGGCTCAATCATTTTTATGCCGCACATGGGGCGGTGGAAGCGAATCTCTGCGCGGAACAGATGAAAGGTGCATTTGCATTAGACAAGCGTCTGACGGATACGTTTCACGGGATTCTGGGCAGAAAATGGGACGGAATGGCATTGTCAAAGCACATCGGCTTTACAAACTGGAATGATGAGGAATGTAAAAATCCCATCCGTGCCTATGTAGATCCGGTGGAGGGATGCCAGATTCTTGCTTACGTAAAGGGGGATGGAGATACGGTTACGGCAGGTGGTGCCTGGACAGGAAAAACGCTTATCATGGACTGTTTTGAGAGACCGGGGCAGAATGAGGGGATAATTGTGCTGCTTCAGACGGGAAATAAACCGGGAAATTACAGGATTCACTGTAAAAATCCCGGAATCTCATTTTCTGAAACAGAAGGGGCGGTGGAAATCCGAAAAGAAATCCGGGTAATGTTAGAGCGGGAAAAATTAACCGGTGAGATGCGTTTTGAAATATGTCATGAAAATGGAAGGATTCCGGTCGAACTGTACTGCGAACAGCCTCGGATACAGAATGTAAAAAATATGACGTTTATAGAAGACCGGGGCATTATTTCAATGGAAGCGTCTCATTTTGCAGAGAAAAAAGAAACAGTGGCAGGCGCTTTTGAAGTACTTTTTACATATGGAAAGACAAAAGACGGCATAAAGGCATATCCGTGCAGCCGCTGGTTTAAAGAAGAGGAGGCACCTGGAGTTACCTACAGGCTTTGGGTAAGGGAAGCAGGCACTTATCGGCTGCATCTTTACTGTGCACCGGTCAATCCGATGTATCCGGGGGCAGCCGTGTGCTGCAGTGTCAGTGCAAATGGACAAAAGAGGCAGGAAATATCGCTGATTCCGCAGGATTATCGTGCAGGAGAGAGTTCCTGCAGGGAGTGGGCACAGATGGTTCTGGAACAGATTCGCAGGGTGGAGTGTGAGGTTTCGCTTCAGGCAGGGGAAAATACGCTTGAAATTTTTGCACTATCACCGGGATTTTTATTGGAAAAACTGGTACTGGTTCGGGAAGGGAAAATGCTTCGGGCTTCTTATCTCGGACCGGAGGAGAGTTTTTATACAGAATAAAAGGGACAAAAAAGAAGGAGAGGGAACATGAAAAAAGGACCAACAGCACCAAAGGATCCAGAAAAACGGAGACCGTTTTTTTATATTATACGGAACAAAGAAGTATTTGGGGCAAAAACGCCGGAGGGCAGGGGAATCCAGTTTATTTATGAAAATGACGGCAGATTAATAAACAGTGCCCAGATTGTGGGAAATATTACAGATGAGAAGATACTCGAACTGTTAAAGACGACAAGGGGACTTCAGAAACTTGTACATAGCATTGGTGTTTCAGTCGAAACCGCACAGCAGGAGGAGCCGGTAAAGTTTGTTTTCCAGATGTATGGGAAAAAAGATATTTATGGCGGAGGAACGCTGCTTTGCGAGGAATTAAAAGGCGACGGAATGGAACGAAAAATCTGTTTAAAAGACGTGAACTGGAGAGAGGATGACTATGAACCGGGACAGATTCGTCTGGAATTTGAAACCCCGGAGCAGCTGGCAAAAGTCAGTGTACGATTTTACCTGAATGACGGATATGAAGCGCCAGAGGTATTGGAAGAGACAAAAGTAGATGTATCCTCTGCGGACTATCGTGCAATGATAGAGCGTTCTCTGATGCAGCTTGGGGACACCCGTAGAATAAAAAATATGATAGAGCGTGCAAAGGCAGGGGAAGATGTGACAATTGCCTATATCGGTGGCTCTATTACGCAGGGAGCCGGGGCAACTCCGATTCACACGCAGTCTTATGCGTACCAGTCCTGGCATATGTTCGACCTTGCCTATGGAAATGGGAACAATGTGCATCTGGTAAAGGCGGGTGTGGGTGGAACTCCGTCGGAACTGGGAATGCTCCGGTTTGAACGGGATGTTGTGCGTGATGGTGTACTTCCTGATTTGGTGGTAATTGAATTTGCGGTTAATGATGAGGGGGACGAAACCAAGGGCAGATGTTATGAAAGTCTCGTGCGAAAAGTGCTTGCCCTGCCGAATCATCCGGCAGTTATTCTGCTGTTTGCAGTCTTTGCTTCCGACTGGAATTTACAGACACGGCTTGCACCTGTGGGGGAAAAATACAGGCTGCCGATGGTGAGTATTCTGGATGCAGTCTGTCCGCAGTTTGGGAAAAAAGCAGGTGAAGGAAGAGTTATCTCAAAAAATCAGTTTTTCTATGATGTGTTTCATCCATCCAATATCGGACATACCATTATGGCGGACTGTCTGATGAATCTTATTTACCGTGCAGAGAAGGAAGCGGTACAGGGGGAAGAGACGCCGTATGAGATTTCTGATATTACACCTGTAATTGGAGGAGAGTTTGCAGAAGTAAAACTTCTCGACAAAAAAGATGCCTGCGAAAATGCCATTATCGATTGTGGCGGATTTACGGGGACGGATATGGAATTACAGTGTGTGGAGATGGACGATTCCCTGACGCCTGTGCCGGAATTTCCGTATAACTGGATGTATGACGGAAGTGTATCGGAAAAACCGTATTTTGAAATGAAGCTGGATGCGAAAGCAATTCTTCTTATTTATAAAGATTCCGGAGCGATGGATGTGGCAAAGGCAGATGTTTATGTGGATGGAAAAAAAGTATTTCTTGCAGATCCGCATGAAAATGGCTGGGTGCACTGTAATCCAAAGATTATCTGTGAGGAAAAAGAAAGCAGAGAGCATACGGTCCGGATACAGATTGCTCCGGGGGATGAGCATAAGAAATTTACGATTCTAGGATTTGGATATGTGAAGTAGGAGGGAAAATGTGGAGAAGGCAGAAACTATAGATACTGCAATGCCGGAAGAAATGATAAAAAGACAGCCGGATACAGATTATGGGGAACTGGTGAAGATTGAATATGGATCCCATCTGACCACAAAACTGAGACGCGCACAGGTATTGCTGCCGCCGGAATACGGGAAGGAAAAGGAATATCCGGTTGTCTATCTGCTGCATGGAGTTGGAGGAGATGAGAAGGAATGGTTTTTTGGACATCCGCAGGAAATTATCGGAAATCTGATAAAAGCAGGAGAAATCCCGGAGATAATTGCCGTGTTTCCAAATGAGAGGGTCAGAGAGGATGACAGAAGAAATCCTCCGGATGTATTCAGTCTCCAGCATTTTCAGGCATTCGACCGCTTCTTAATAGATCTTGAACAAAACCTGATGCCATTTATGAAGTGCCGGTTTCAGGTCAAAGAGGGAAGAGAACATACTGCAATCGCAGGCTATTCTATGGGGGGAAGGGAAGCTCTTTACATCGGATTTCAAAGACCGGAACGGTTTGGATATATCGGTGCATTCAGCCCGGCATTTGGATTATTTCCTTATACCAATAATGGAGTCACGGAAGAAGGATTGATTCCGGAAGATAAATTTAAAATTTCACAGGAATATCCTACATTTGTGATGATTATGACAGGAAATCACGATGATGTAATTTATCGCGAACCAGAGCGCTATCATCGTGCACTTGTAAAAAATAAAATGCCGCATTTATATTATGAAATTCCAGGTGGACATGATTTTAAAGTCTGGGATAATGGATTGTATCAGTTTTTAAAAAGAATATTTTAATTGAAAAATGCTCTTAAACCTGCAAATGGTTTAGGAGCTTTTTTGGAATGGAGGGGAAATGGGTAAGAGAAGATTGTTTCATGAAGATTGGTATTTTTTGGAATTGGGTGTTGACAGTAAAATAGAAGACCTGTGGGAAAAAGAAAATGCGTTTAAGCAGGTAAATCTTCCACATGACTGGCAGATTTACCATGCAGATGAGCTGTACCGGGATGGAATAGGCTGGTATCGGAAGCGCTTTTTCTGCGAAAAAAAACCGGGAAAACAGTATGAAATATATTTTGATGGTGTTTATATGGACTGCACGGTGTATTTAAACCGCCAAGTTCTCGGAGAATGGAAATACGGATATTCCAGTTTTTATTTTGATATGACAGATTTTCTTTGCGAAGGCGAAAATGAAATAGTAGTGCAGGTACGGTTTCTGGGACCAAACAGCAGATGGTACAGCGGTGCAGGAATTTACCGGAATGTATATTTGACAGAGTATGGGGAAAATCATTTTGTCACAGATGGAGTTTATCTTACAACAGATGAGAAGAAGGATGGCTGGCAGCTTACAGTGGAGGCGGAACTTGCATGGAACAGGCAGCCAGAGGGCGGTACTGATACATACTGCGTGGAGATTTCTGTAACCGATTTATCAGGGACACCTGTGGCAGAAGAATGTTGTCCATTATACGGAAAAGAAACTATGTTTGACTACATATTGAAGCTGCCACAGGTAGTGCCCTGGAGTTTGCAGAAGCCTGCACTTTATCTGTGCAGTCTGAAACTTATGGGGGATGACGGTAAAAAATTGGAGGATGAGGTATGCCAGCGGATTGGATTCCGGCGTTTTTCATTTGATACGGAAAAGGGATTTTTCCTGAATGGTGTGCATACAAAACTGAACGGAGTGTGTGAGCATCATGACCTTGGTGCGCTTGGCGCGGCATTTCACCGCATGGCGATGCGTAGAAAAATGCTGATTTTAAAGGAGATGGGTGTAAACAGTATTCGATGTGCTCACAATATGCCAGCACCTGAGCTTTTGGATTTGGCGGATGAGATGGGAATTTTGATTGTGGATGAGGCGTTTGATATGTGGGAACGGGCAAAAACACCTTACGACTATGCGCGTTTTTTCCCAGAGTGGTATCAAAGAGATGTAAAGAGTTGGATATGTAGAGACCGCAATCACCCATGTATTCTGTTCTGGAGTATCGGAAATGAGATTTATGATACCCATGTGAGTGAAAGAGGACAGGAGGTAACAAGGCTTTTATATGATGAGGTGCGCAGATATGACCCGAGGGGGCATGCGATGGTTACCATCGGTTCTAATTTTATGCCATGGGAGAATGCAAGAAAATGTGCAGACATCCTGAAATTTGCAGGGTATAATTACGGAGAAAAATATTATGAGGAGCATCATAAAAAGCACCCTGACTGGTATGTGTATGGAAGTGAGACGTCCTCAACGGTGCAAAGCCGTGGGATTTATCATTTCCCCTACAGACAGTCCGTGTTAGCGGATGAGGATGAACAGTGTTCGTCGCTTGGAAACAGCTCTACAAGCTGGGGAGCAAAAAATTCCGAAACGTGCATTATTACAGAGCGGGATTGTGAATTTTCACTCGGACAATATCTGTGGTCGGGATTTGATTATATTGGAGAGCCGACACCATATCATACCAGAAATTCCTATTTTGGACAGATTGATACGGCAGGATTTCCCAAGGATTCTTATTATCTGTATCAGGCGGCATGGATTGACCGCAGAGAAAAACCTGTAGTGCATGTGTTTCCATATTGGGATTTTAATCCGGGACAGCTCATTGATGTACGGATTGCCAGTAATGCAGATGTAGTAGAACTTCTGGTCAATGGAGTTTCAAAGGGGCGGCAGAGAATAAATCATACAGGAGGAAGTAAACTTACTGGGGATTACAGGATTGCGTACGAGAAGGGGGAGATTACCGCAGTAGCCTACGATGAGAATTTAAAAGAGATTGCAAGGGAGACCCGCAGCTCATTCGGGGAACCGGTAAGATTGATACTGACACAGTACGAGCCGGAGCGTACACTTTTTGCAGGAACGGGCGATATGGCTTTTTTTACAGTGGTTGCTGTGGATGAAGCGGATCATCCGGTAGAAAATGCCAATAACCGGATTGAGGTATCCGTGGAGGGAGCCGGGTGGCTGACAGGACTTGACAACGGCGATAGCACGGATATGGATGAATACAAAGGAAGCAGCAGAAGGCTTTTTAGCGGGAAACTGCTGATTTTAGCTGCCATCAGTGAGAATGCGGGAAACCTTCGGGTATCGGTATCTTCACAGGGATTAACCGGAGCATGGATGCAGATTCCGGTGGCGGAAGGAAAAAAAATCAGAGGAATTTCCCTGTTGCCGGAGCAATGGAACGAAAAAGTCAGGGATTTGGAATGCTGGGTGCGGAAAATTGAACTGACGTGTGAGGGAGGAATGCTGCTTTCAGAAGAAAAGCAGACGGTTTTTGTGGAGGCTTCTATACTTCCGGAGGAAGCGGCGGCTAATGTGCAGGAGGACGAAATAATCTGGCGGGTTGTAAATGACGCAGGGATTGAAAGTCCAATTGCAAAGGTGCGGGCGGTCTCGGGAAGAACGGGACAGAAAATGGGAAAATTTTATGCAGAGGTGATGGCGTACAGCGATGGAGAATTTCATCTGAAATGTATGACAAAAAATCATACGGATAAAGTGAAGGTGATTTCACAGCTTGATTTTAGGGCAGAAGGACTTGGAGAGAGCCAGTTAGACCCCTATGGTTTTATTTCGGGTGGACTTTATACTTACGTGGAGGGGGATGTCGGGAATGGAAACGAACATGGTGTCTCTACCGCAAGGGAAGGAAGAACCGTCATTGGATATGAGAGGGTGGATTTTGGCAATTTTGGTTCTGATTGTATCACGTTGTCAGTGTTTGAACTTGGAGGAGCAGAGTGCCCGATAGAAATCTGGGAAGGGATACCAGGGGCGGCAGGGAGTGGATTATTGGCAACGGTGTGCTATCACAAACCTTCCATCTGGAATGTTTATCAGGAGGAAACCTATGCACTTTGCCGGAGAGTGACAGGGGTAACGCAGATTTCCTTTGTTCTGCATCAGAAGATTCATTTGAAAGGGTTCTCATTTGCAAGAAAGCAAAAGGCATATGAAAAGCTGAACGCAGCGGAAAATGATGGAATTTACGGCGATAATTACGAAATATGTAAAAAGGCTGTGCATGGTATTGGAAATAATGTAACATTAGAATATCGTGAAATGGATTTTGGGGATAAAGGCTGCGACACCATTGTTATCTGTGGAAAATCAGAGCACGACTGCAATACGATACATCTGATTTTTGATGATGGAAAAGAGGAAAAACGTTTTGTACTTGAATTTGCCGGAACAGCAGAGCTGTCAACCCAGCGCTTTTCATTTGAGATAAGGAAGGGAATGTATACGGTGCGTTTTGTCTTTCTACCGGGCAGCAGATTTGACTTTGAATGGTTTCAGTTTCAAATATAAAACTGTCATTTTAAGCTATGCGTTTGCCTTAATTTGGTCTATAATAGACGTAATGAGATTGGTGAGAAGGAGAAAACGTATGGATATGACAAAACTGAAAAACCCGGAGTTTTTTGAGGAAAACACAGTGCCGGCACATTCCGACCATGTTGCCTACCGGAGTGTTGCAGAGGCAGCAGGACGTTATGTGGAACTGCCGGATGTACTTGGGAAAAACAGCAGCTTCCGCTATTTTTTGGACGGCAGCTTTAAATTCCACTATGCAGAGGATGCTACACAGACGATTCCCGGATTTGAAAAAACAGACTATGATTGCAGAGGATGGAAGGACATTACGGTTCCGGCACACATCCAGATGGAGGGCTATGGCGTGCCGCAGTATGTAAATATCCAGTATCCGTGGGATGGAACGGAAGAAATCTGGACGAAAGAGATGCCGGTTACCGAAAATGCTGTGGCAAGCTACGTGAAGTATTTTACGGTACCGGCGCAGATGAAGGGGGAGCGCATCTTTCTTTCCTTACAAGGGGTAGAGAGTGCCTTTTTCCTCTGGTTAAATGGTCATTATATCGGTTACAGCGAAAACAGCTTTGACCCGTCTGATTTTGAACTGACCCCGTATCTGGTAGATGGAGAAAACAAGCTTGCGATTCAGGTCTTCCGGTGGAATATCGGAAGCTGGTGCGAGGACCAGGACTTTTTCCGGTTTTTTGGAATATTCCGCAGTGTATATCTCTACAGCATCCCGAAAGTGCACATTCAGGATTTAAAGGTGCGCCCGCTGGTAGGAGAGGATTTAAAGAGCGGCGAGCTTAAGATTTCCGTGAAAGTGCCGCAGGCATCCGAAGAAAAAGGATTCGTAAAAATGCGCCTGCTTGAGCTTGGACGCATGGATCTGGAAGAGACACTCTGGTCTGAAAACGAGACAAAAATAGTTGCAGAGACGGTGGAAACGCTTGATGGGGACAGCGAATTTTCTTATCCGCTATCTGAGGTGAAGCTCTGGAGTGCCGAGGAACCGAACTTGTACGAGCTCCAGATGGAAGTGTACGGTGCAGAAGGTGTGAAAGAGGGCGGACTGCTCGAGTATGTGACACAGCGCATCGGTTTCAGACGGTTTGAAATGAAAGACGGGCTGATGCTCCTAAACGGAAAGCGTATCGTTTTTAACGGCGTCAACCGTCATGAATTTGACTGCGAAAACGGGCGTGTCGTAAGCCTTGAGGAAACTTTGCAGGACATCGTCACGATGAAGAAAAACAACATCAATGCCATCCGTACCAGCCATTATCCGAACAACATCGGTATCTATGAGCTGTGTGACCGCTACGGACTTTATATGATTGCGGAGAATAACTTAGAGTCCCACGGCACCTGGGCGGAAGTCTTTAACGGAAAGCATAAGGCAGAGGATGTCGTGCCGGGCAATCATCCGGAATGGACGGCGCGGATGCTAAACCGGGTAAATTCCTGCTATCAGAGAGATAAGAACCATCCGGCAATTTTAATCTGGTCATGCGGAAATGAATCTTACGGCGGAACGAATCTTCTTGCGATGGCAGATAAATTCCGGGAACTCGATGCAGAGCGTCTGGTACATTATGAAGGAATTTTTAACGACAGACGTTATGAGAATACAAGTGATATGGAAAGCCAGATGTATACCTCGGTTGCAAATATCAAGAAGTTCCTTGCCGAGCATAAGGAAAAACCGTTTATCTGCTGTGAGTACACGCATGCGATGGGAAATTCCTGTGGAGCGATGCACAAGTATACCAATCTCACCGAGGAAGAGCCTCGTTACCAGGGCGGATTTATCTGGGATTACATTGACCAGTCTTTGACCAGAAAAGACCGCTACGGGGCAGAATATCAGGCATACGGCGGAGACTGCGGGGAGAGACCGAGTGACTACAGCTTCAGCGGAAACGGAATCTGCTATGCAAAGGACAGAAAGCCGTCTCCGAAGATGCAGGAGGTCAAATACAATTACCAGAATATCCGCATTGAAATCAAAGAAGATTCCTTTGTGGTAAAAAACAGACAGTTGTTCTGTAACACAGATACTTATGAATGTCTTGTATTACTGCACCGCAATGGAAAACTGATAAAACAGGAGAGAGTACAGACTGCAGTGCCGCCGCTTTCCGAGCAGGAATTTAAACTTCCGTTTGAACATCTGGGTAAGGAGCCGGGAAGCGAGGATGCAGTGACCGTTTCCTTCCGGTTAAAAGAGGACAGACTCTGGGCAAAGCGGGGACATGAGGTGGCATTTGCACAGAAGGTATATCCGGTTATGGCAAAGGAGCATGCTGTGACGGGAAGCCGTCTTCATGTCGTTCATGGAACCTGGAACCTTGGCGTTATCGGAGAAGATTTTAAAGTATTATTTTCCTATAATACGGGCGGACTGGTATCCTATCGTTATCGCGGCGTGGAGCTGCTTGAGAAGATGCCGGTTCCGAATTTCTGGCGTGCACCGGTTGAAAATGATTACGGAAGCCGGATGCCGGGAAAAATGGCACAGTGGAAGATTGCAAGCATGTATCTTTCTAATAACAGCTACGGAGCCTTCGAGACCGAAAAGCCGCTTGTACAAGAGGAGAATGGAACCGTGAAGGTTTCTTTCCATTACTATATGCCGACGACGCCGGAGAGCTGCTGCAAGGTGACCTATCAGGTGTATGCCGACGGAACCGTGGAGACGACGCTCTCCTATGACCCGGTAGAAGTGCTAGGGGATATGCCGGAATTTGGAATGTTATTCCGCATGAAGGCGGATTATGACAGACTTGAGTGGTATGGAATGGGACCGGAAGAAACCTATGCGGACAGAAAACAGGGCGCAAAGCTTGGAATTTATCACAATTTTGTGAAGGATAATCTGGCACAGTATCTTGTTCCGCAGGAATGTGGCAACAAAGTCGGCGTGCGTTATGCAAAAGTGACGGATGCACGCGGCAGGGGAATGATGTTTGAGGCAGCAGAGGAGACGCTGTCGTTTTCGGCACTTCCGTATACACCGCATGAGATGGAAAACGCAGCACATCCGTATGAACTTCCGTCGGTACATTACACGGTAATCCGCGCGGCAAAGGCGCAGCTTGGCATTGGCGGCGACGACAGCTGGGGGGCACCGGTACATCCGGAATATCATATTGAACTGACGAAACCGCTTACCGTTACCTTCCGGTTCCGCGGAATTTAAGACGATACAAAAAAATGTAAAAATCATAAAAATTTTTCTTGTAAAATGCAGACATTTCATGTAATCTATAACGTGAAATGCGAAAAACAACTGTCCGCGTGCGAAAGACAATTGCGCATGGGCAGTCAGCATGGATGGAGTTACACATGGATTTATTTGAATACATGAGAGAACAGAAGAAAGAGACAGAATCGCCGCTTGCGTCAAGGCTTCGTCCGACGACCTTAGAGGAAGTGGTAGGGCAGCAGCACATTATCGGAAAAGACAAGCTGTTGTACCGCGCTATCAAGGCGGATAAGTTGAGCTCTATTATTCTTTACGGACCTCCCGGAACAGGCAAGACAACGCTTGCCCGGGTGATTGCACACACGACAAGTGCAGAGTTTATGCAGATTAATGCGACTTCTGCCGGTAAAAAGGATATGGAGGACGTCATCGCCCAGGCGAAAAATAACCAGGGAATGTATGGCAGAAAGACCATTCTTTTTATCGATGAGATACACCGCTTCAACAAGGGGCAGCAGGATTATCTTCTTCCCTATGTGGAGGACGGAACGGTTGTGTTAATCGGGGCAACGACGGAAAATCCTTACTTCGAGGTGAACGGAGCGCTGCTTTCAAGGTCTGTCATCTTTGAGCTGCACAGTCTTTCCAAGGAGGATATCAAGACGCTTTTACTTCGGGCGGTGCAGGATGAGAAAAAGGGCATGGGTGCTTATCATGCACAGATTGATGAGGATGCGCTTGAGTTTCTTGCGGATGTGGCAAACGGAGATGCCAGAGCGGCATTGACGGCAATCGAGCTTGGAATTTTGACAACTGACCGCAGTGAGGACGGTATCATCCACATCACGCTTGCAGTGGCAGAACAGTGTATTCAGAAACGTGTGGTACGGTATGACAAGACCGGGGACAACCATTATGACCCGGTTTCCGCATTTATCAAGAGTCTGCGCGGTTCCGATCCGGATGCAGCGGTTTATTATCTGGCAAGGATGCTCTATGCCGGGGAGGATATCAAATTCATTGCAAGGCGGATTATGATTTGTGCTTCCGAAGATGTGAGCAATGCCGACCCGATGGCACTTGTAGTTGCAACGGCGGCGGCACAGGCAGTGGAGCGTATCGGGATGCCGGAGGCGAAGATTATCCTTTCACAGGCAGTGACCTATGTGGCGAGTGCGCCAAAGAGCAATTCCGCCATCTGCGCAATCGATGAGGCGATGGAAGTGGTGGAGCGCACGAAGACGGCGCCGATTCCAGCACATTTGCAGGATGCCCACTATAAATCAGCCGGAAAGCTCGGACATGGTGTCGGATATCTGTATGCACACGCATATCCGGGGCATTATGTAAAACAGCAGTATCTGCCGGACGGGCTGACTGAGGAAGTCTTTTACCGGCCGAGTGACAACGGATATGAGAAGCAGATTCAGGCATACTTAAACAGAATTAAAAGCGGACAGACGGAAGAATCCGAAACAGGAGACATCCGTTTCCATAAATCAAGTGATATGCAGGAGGAATGAAAAAAATGAAGTCGTATCAGAAAATGACAAAAGAAGAATTGTTTGCAGAAAAGGAAGCGCTCGAGGCAGAATACAAAAAATACCAGCAGCGAGGTCTGAAATTAGATATGTCCAGAGGAAAGCCGTCCCAGGAACAGCTTGACCTTTCCATGGGAATGATGGATGTATTATCCTCAAGTGTGGATTTAACCTGTGAGGACGGAACAGACTGCCGGAATTATGGTGTGCTCGATGGCGTGCCGGAAGCAAAAGTTCTGCTCGGCGATATGATGGAGTGCAGCCCGGAAAACATTATCATTTACGGAAACTCCAGCTTAAATGTTATGTATGACACGATTTCCCGCTCCATGACACACGGTGTGATGGGAAGTACCCCGTGGTGCAAACTTGACAAGGTAAAATTCTTATGCCCGGTTCCGGGTTATGACAGACATTTTGCCATCACAGAGTATTTTGGCATTGAGATGATTAATGTTCCGATGCTTCCGACCGGACCGGATATGGATATGGTGGAGGAGCTTGTGAGCAAGGACGATGCCATCAAGGGAATCTGGTGTGTACCGAAGTATTCCAACCCACAGGGAATTACCTATTCTGATGAGACCGTGCGCCGCTTTGCAAGATTAAAACCGGCTGCAAAAGATTTCAGAATTTATTGGGATAATGCGTACTGCGTACATCACCTTTATGATATCAACCAGGATCATCTGATTGAGATTTTAGCAGAGTGTAAGCGTGCCGGAAACCCGGATATGGTTTACAAATTCTGCTCTACCAGCAAAATCAGTTTCCCTGGCTCCGGTGTGGCTGCGATTGCAACTTCTGCAAACAACCTGGAAGATATCAAGAAGCAGTTAAAGATTCAGACTATCGGACATGACAAGGTAAACCAGCTCCGTCATGTACGCTACTTTAAAGATATTCATGGAATTGCAGAGCATATGCGTAAACACGCTGACTCCTTACGTCCGAAATTTGAGATGATTTTAGACACCTTTGACAAAGAGTTAAAAGAGCTTGAAGTCGGCAGCTGGATTGCACCAAAGGGCGGCTATTTTATCTGCTATGAAGCGCTTGAGGGCTGTGCAAAGAACATTGTGGCGAAGGCGAAGAAGGCAGGCGTGGTAATGACTCCGGCAGGAGCACCGTTCCCATACGGCAAAGACCCGAAAGATTCTGTCATTCGTATTGCACCGTCTTATCCGAGTCTTGAGGACCTGACAGTTGCAACACAGGTATTTGTAGTGTGCGTAAAACTTGCAAGCATTGAGAAGCTTCTGGAAGAAAAATAAAAATTTAGTGCAAAGCAAAAGGCAGTGAAAATGAGATTCATTTTCATTGCCTTTTTACAAAGGGGGGAGATTTATGAAGATTTCTGTATTTTATGACCATATATTACAGGCGGCAGAGCAGACGGGAAAGCCGGTTCCTGCTTTATTAAAAGAGGCAAAAGATGCCGGGATTGCTGCGGTTGAAATCAATATGACGTATCTGAATGAACACGAGGAGACCTATGCGCTTTTAAAGGAAGCCGGATTGGATGTGAGCTGTGTCTACGAGTTTTACGAGATGGATTCGAAGGACGAGACGAAGCGGGCGCAGTGTCATGTTGCGACTGCAAAGCGTGCCGGAGCCGGGAAAATTCTTGTAGTGCCGGGCTTTTTTTCGGACGAGACGAAGGACTATGTGACCTGTATTCAGGATTATGAAAAGACGGCTGCATTTCTTTCGGAGAATGAGAAAGCGCTTAAAATGGCAAATGGGCTTAAGGGTATCACCGCAATGGCAAAAGAGCAGGACATTCTGACCGTCATAGAGGATTTTGACAACATCGATTCACCGATTGCCTGTGTAAACGGGATGAAGTGGTTTTTAGAACAGGTTCCGGATTTGCGGGTGACCTTTGACACGGGAAATTTTATCATCCATAAGGAAGATATTTTTATTGCATGGGAAGCACTAAAGGAAAAGGTGGTTCATGTGCACTGCAAGGATCGTGGTACACAGTCGGTTGCGGTGGGAGACGGTTACATCCCGATGAAGGAGATTCTTGGAAAAGTGAAGGAATCCGGTTATAAGGGGTATCTTGCAATCGAGCATTTTGACGCTTCTGACCAGGAAACCTGTATCCAAAAATCGGCGCAGTTTTTAAAAAGCAATTTCTAATAAAAAACAATTTCTGATAGAAAAAAGTCAAAAGAGAAGAGGGGGAGAGATGGCATGATAAAAGTAACGGTCTGGAATGAGTTTAAACATGAGAGAGAACTCGAGAAAATAAAGAAAGTATATCCGGAGGGAATCCATAACTGCATCGCGGGATTTCTCGGAAAGTGTGAGGATATTCAGGTGAGAACGGCAACCTTTGAGATGCCGGAGCATGGTCTGCCGGAGGAAGCATTGGATGATACCGATGTACTCATTATCTGGAGTCATGCACTGCAGGATGAATTTTCAGATGAAGTGGCAGAGCGGGTACAGCAGCATGTACTGGCAGGAATGGGATTAATCGCCTTACATTCGGCACATTTTTCCAAGGTTATGAAGCGGCTGCTTGGAACATCCATGACACTCAAGTGGAAGCATGGAGAGCAGGAAAAACTCTGGTGTCTGATGCCGACACATCCGATTGCCGCCGGGATTCCCGAAAAGATAGAGATTCCCAAGGAGGAGATGTATGGGGAATACTTTGATATTCCAAAGCCGGACGATGTGATTTTTGCCGGATGGTTTTCGGGTGGACAAGTATTTAGGAGCGGCTGCACCTTCACGAGAGGACTCGGAAAAATCTTCTATTTTCAGCCGGGGCATGAGGAGTATCCGATTTATCAGATGCCGGAGATTCAACAAATTATTACAAATGCCGTACGCTATTGTGCACCGGCGCTTTCGAAGAGAAAGAATTTAACGTGTGAAGAAGTGAAATAAAGTATGTGAAAAGTGCGCACGAGCTGCACAAAAAATCGCACCGCAACGGATAAAAATAAAATCACGTCACGGTGCGATTTCCTGTTTATGCTTCTGTTTTAGCAGTGGTATCGGTTGTTGTGGAAGAATCATTTGATTCATTCTTCCACTTTTCAAACTTCTCAAGCACTGCATCGTAGGTACGCTTGGAGATATCCGGAAGCTCGTCGCCCCAGCTCTTGGTTGCAGCCTTATAGCCGTCCTTGAAAGCGTTTAAAAGAAGCTCTGCCTTGCTGGAGTCATTGCCAGATAAAGCTTTGGCGAAATCAAGGATACGGTCAGAGGTCTGTTCAACACCCCAGTAGCCGTCGTCTGAGATATCTTCCTTTGCCTGTGCAATCTCGTCAGCGGTGAGCAGGCTGTTTCCGTTCTCATCGGTGAAATTGCCTTTTGCAAGGAAATGCCAGATGGAATCCGGGTCTGAGTCTGAGCTTGAGTTTGCGGATGCGATGACAGCGCCCTGCTTGGTCATCATCTTCTCAACGAGAGAGCGGAGCTGTGAAGTGCGCTCCTCTGCATCAGCCTTTAATTTGGCTACCAAATCGGCGTTGTAAATTTTCTTTGTGGTGTCTGTCTTGGTGTTATCCTGATTGGATTTCTCGTAAATGACACCTGTATCGTTCTTCTTGTCAGCAGAAGTTGTGGCGTCGGTTCTGGTCTCAGAAGCCTTCTTTCCCGATTCTGTGGTCTGATAAGCTGTGGTCTGATTGTTTACTGCATTAATATCCATAAAAATTACCTCCATTCCATGGAATCTGAATTTAGGATGCATCCGTGCAATCCTATAGTTCCTAAGACTTATATCGGAACTTTGGAAAAAATTGTTTAGATGGAATTGACCTTTTTTGCCTGAAATGGTAAGATAAAAACAGGATTGTATACAAAAAACAACAAAAATACATGGAGACACAGAAAATGAAAGATATTTCCGTGAAAGCACTGGCGAAGATTAATCTGGGGCTTGATGTAGTGCGAAGACGTGAGGACGGATACCATGAGGTACGGATGGTAATGCAGACGATTCATCTGTTTGACCGTCTTGAGATGGCAAAAAATACTTCGGGGGAGATTTCGATTACGACGAATCTTCCGTTTTTGCCGACAAATCGAAATAATCTGGTTTATCGCGCGGCAGAACTTCTGCGAGAGGAATTTCAGATTAAAGACGGACTTACCATTAACCTTCATAAGCACATTCCGGTTGCAGCAGGCATGGCGGGTGGAAGCACAGATGCGGCAGCCGTTTTGTATGGGATGAACCGGATGTTTGAACTCGGGTTAAAGCGGGAAGAACTGATGGAACGCGGTGTTAAGATTGGAGCAGACGTTCCGTACTGTATTATGCGGGGAACAGCGCTTGCGGAAGGAATCGGAGAGAAACTGACCGCACTTCCGCCGATGGTGAAATGTCCGGTACTCATTGCAAAGCCGCAGATCAGTGTTTCAACGAAATTTGTCTACGAAAATCTCAAATTAGATGCTAAGACCGTGCATCCGGACATTGATGCGCTTGTGGAGAATATCCGGAAGAAGGATTTAAACGCAGTGGCAGATGGCATGGGAAATGTGCTTGAAACGGTCACGATTCCAAATTATCCGGTCATTGCGCAGATAAAAGAGCATATGTTAGAGCATGGGGCGCTTGGTGCGATGATGAGCGGAAGTGGTCCTACCGTGTTCGGACTTTTTGAGGACGGAGATACCGCAGTGGCTGCGTACGAGAAAATGAAAGAGTCAGGACTTGCCAAACAGGTATATCTGACAAGTATTTATAACAATGCAAGATAAGAACTGAAAGGGAGAAGAAAATGACAGAAGATTTGACACTGAACATGAATGCCTATCTTCCGTTGCGGGATGTTGTATTCAATACTTTAAGGGAGGCAATTTTAAAAGGGGAATTACAGCCGGGCGAGAGGCTGATGGAGTTACAGCTTGCGTCCAAGCTTGGAGTCAGCCGCACGCCAATCCGTGAGGCAATCCGTATGTTAGAGCAGGAAGGGTTAGCAGTGACCGTGCCGAGAAAAGGTGCCGAGGTTGCCAAAATGACCGAGAAGGATATGGAGGATGTCTTACAGGTGCGCGAGGCACTCGATGAGCTTGCGGCATCCATTGCCTGTGAGCTGATGACGAAGGAAGAATTAGAAGAGCTGCGTGGCGCAATGCACGAGTTTGAAATGTCGACGAAGACAAAAGAAATCAAGCGCATTGCCCAGGCGGACGTGGACTTCCATGACATCATTTACCGTTCCACGGATAATCCCAAACTTGTCAGTCTTTTAAATAACCTGCGGGAGCAGATGTACCGCTACCGCGTGGAGTACCTGAAGGATGAAAAAAACTATCCGATTTTAATGAGCGAGCACAGTGAGATTGTTGAGGGATTACAGAACAAAGACAAGGCGCGTGTGACCGCTGCAATGCACAAACACGTGAAAAACCAGGTGGTAGCTGTCAAGGAAATTATCAGAGAGCAGGAATAGATTTTTACAAAAACGGAAATAAATAAGGAACAGAAATCAAAAGGATAAGCAGTGATGCTTATCCTTTTTTGCAGGAAACGGAGAAATGAGATGCAGGAGAAGACACCGGTTACGCGAAACCTTGAAGAAAACATTGCGCATATGGAAGAACTGTTTGCCGTGTGTGATGACATCAAGAAGAAAAAGTTCTGTCTGGGAAAGCACATGGATGTGCCGTGTTATCTGACATTTATCGAAGTGGCAGTGGACATGGGGACTTCAAGCCTTGGGGAGCTGCTCAAACATTTTAACACGTTAGAGCGGGAGAAAATCTATGAGGCACTCGAAAAAAATGCGCTCGGTGTATCGGATGCAACTTATTTTGAGAGTATCGAGGAGGCAGCAGACGGACTGTTGACCGGAGAGTGCATCCTGTTTGTGGAAGGGTTCGACAAGGCGGTGAAAATTCCGGATGACGGCTATCCTTCCATGGGAATTAACGAGGCGGTGTCGGAGAAAGTCATCCGCGGTTCCAGCGAAGGATTTTCCGATTCGGTGAAGCAGAATGCGGCGCTGATACGAAAAAGAATCCGTTCCCCGAAAGTGAAGGTGAAAGAAATCAAGGCAGGTGTGCGTTCTAAGACAAATGTCTACCTTGTCTATATGGAAGATCTGATATACCAGGAGGTGCTCACAGAGATAGAGCGTCGGCTTGCGGATTTTGAGGTGGACGGGGTCTTAGACAGCGGTGTACTCGAGCAGCCTGCGGAAGAAAAATGGTATTCGCCGTTTCCGCAGTTTCAGACGACGGAGCGCCCCGACCGTGCGGCAATGTCGGTGCTTGAGGGGCGGATTATCCTGCTGTCGGATAACTCTCCGGTGGGGTTAATTCTGCCGACCGATTATAATTCCTTTATCCGTACAAGCGATGATTATTACAACCGCTGGGAGGTTGCAAGTTTTGCAAGAATTCTACGGTATGTGGCATCTTTTTTTGCAATGACGCTGCCGGGATTATATTTAGCTGTCACAAACTTTCACACGCAGATTCTGCCGACGTCCTTGATGCTCTCGTTTGCGGAAGCGAGGGCAGGCGTGCCGTTTCCGGCGGTGGTTGAGGTGCTCATCATGGAAATATCCTTTGAACTGCTGCGGGAAGCGGGGGTACGGCTGCCCGGTGCAATGGGAAATACGATTGGAATTGTGGGAGGCTTAATCATCGGACAGGCGGCAGTAGAGGCAAATCTGGTGAGCTCGATTGTTGTGATTTTGATTTCATTTACGGCATTATGCTCCTTTGCGATTCCAAATGAAGAATTTGCGTCTGCATTCCGTCTGCTAAAATTCTTCTTTATCGCAGTCTGCGCATGGCTTGGATTCTTCGGGCTTTTGGCAGGGCTTTTGTTTGTACTGCTTCATCTTTCCCACTTAAAGAGCTTCGGCATCCCTTATATGATGCCGTTTGTAGGCGCAGATGTGACGGATTATGAGGATGAGCGGGACTTTTTGTGGCGGCTTCCGATGCGGGAGTTAAAAAAACGTCCCATTTATGCCAGACGGGATAAGCGCACCAGACTGCGATTCTTTGGGGAAAGGAAGAAAAAATAATGTTTTCGGATAATAACAGAATCTCCGGGCGTCAGGCGTTTCGGATTCTCACCTATGACCTGCTTGGGGCGGGAAGCCTGCTTGTCCCCGGTATTCTTGCAAACCGTGCGGGCTGCGACGGAATTTTTTCCATCGGGCTTGCGGTGGCGTTTGCACTTTTTTATGTAAAGGTGCTTGAGGGAGTGCTTGCCGACAAGAAACAGGACACGTTTGGTGTTTATCTTGAGAGACGGCTTGGAAAAGTGGTGGGAAAAACAGTTTCGTTTTTGTATGTCGTTTATTTCATCCTGCTGGCGGGATATGTGGCATATCATTTTACAAACATCATTTTAAAATATCTTCTGCGGGAAGAGAGCTTCTCGTTAATACTTCTCATTCTGGTTCTTCTGGCTGCCTATGGGCTTTTCGGTGGTCTTGAGGGAAGAGCGCGTGCTTATGAATTCCTGTTCTGGTTTGTGATGGCACCGCTGTTTTTGATGCTTCTTTCTGCACTGGATGAAATTTGTGTGGATTACTGGACACCGATTGTGACCACAGCACCGCTTTCCGTGCTCGGGGGCGCATGGGAGGTGTTCTGCTGGCTGTCTTTGGTATTCCTGCTGTTATTTTTGGGCGGATCGGTCAAAAAACAGCAGATACTGGTGCGTGCAGGGCGGTGGGCAGTGCTTTTTGCAGGCATTTTATATGCGGTGCTGTATCTGATTCTGCTTGGAATCTTTGGAAAAAATGCGCTCTCCGTGATGGAATATCCGGCGGTCACGATGATGAGCACGATAAAAATAACCGGCGGTTTTCTAAAGAGGACGGATGCCTTCATGCTTGCCATCTGGTTTTTTACGCTGTTTGCACTGCTTGGCGGCACGGCATTTTACGGAGGAAATCTGCTTTCAGACCTTTTTAGGAAAAAATCGGCACACGGGGAAAAACCGGGACTTTTCATTCTTGCGGCGGCATTTGTGCTGGCAGAAGTTTTTTATCATTCGAAAATGCTTTGCACATACTTTGAAATCTGCTTTCAGATTGTAATGACGCCATTTGTAGTGCTTGTCCCGGTTCTGTTGTGGGTGCTTGGGGGAAGGAGGCGCGCATGAAAAAAAGAAATTGTTTCGGGGGACTGCTGTTGCTTGCCATGACGTTTTTTTTAAGTGGATGCACGACGGCGGAGCTTGAGGACAGGAGCTTTCCGATTGAGCTTGCGGTGGACGATACGGCGGATTTCGGGCTGGAGTGGCTAGACGAAGAGCAGTCCGGCAGCAAGTATACCGACTATAATCATTTGAAGGTGCTGTTAATCGGAGAGGATTTTCTCTCGGATGGAAAAAAGATGCAGGAGCTTTTGGATTTGCTGGAACAAAAACCGGACATTCCACGCAACACCTATGTACTTGCCGCGGAGGATGCCGGAAAAATTGTTGAACTTGGGCAGGAGACGGGCACTTATCTGGAGCAGCTGATTGAAAATTCCTCATTGATGGAAAAAGAGGCATATCCGACGCTTGGAACGCTCTACGCGGAGCAGGAAAATAAGCTTGAAACGCTGTTTTTGCCGTATGTGGAGCTTCGGGACAATCTTCCGGTCATTACCGGCTACTATGCCTGGGTGCGCGGGGAAGCGGCAGGAAGAGTCGATGCGGCGACGGCGCTGCTTGCTGCATTTACAGCGGGAAATGTGGAAAGTTACACATTACAGCTTGGGCAGAATGATTTTGTCCGATTATGGGATATCAAAAGTACAATGATAATTGTAGAGAATGAGATTAAAGTTGAAATTGTCTGCAAAGGAGAGGTTCTTTCGGAAAACGAAACGAGCGAAGAAAAACTCTGTGATTTGGAGAAACAGTATCTAAACGAGACCGCAGAGTACGCAAGGGAGCACTACGGAGTGGATGTGACGAACAGCTACCGGAAGCTCGGGGGCTATAACCGCACCCTTTATTTTAAATATCAAAAGGAGCCGGAGGCGTACGAAAAAGAGATGGCGATTGCTTACGGGCTTCAGATTACCTGGGTAAATCAGTGACAGTTGTATAAAAAACAAAAATTCGGGAATATTCCTCTTAGTAAGAAGGAGGAAGTTCCCGGATGAAAAAGAATTGGATCAGACAGACTGGATACATAGCAGGCATGACTGTGATAACGGCAATATTGTTTCTTGGCGGCATTAAAATCAGACAGCAGAGTTTGCAGCAGGGGATTGCGGAAAAAATATTGAGATTCCACGTGCTTGCGGCGAGTGATACAGAGGAGGACCAGGAATTAAAATTAAAGGTGCGGGATGCTGTCGGTGTTTATATGGAAGAGGAACTTGCAGATGCTTTGAATAAATCTGAGAGCGAGGAACTTGTGCGACTGCATTTAGGAGAAATCGAAGCAGTTGCAGAGCAGACGATAAAAGAGGCGGGCTATGATTATCCGGTGACAGCTTCTTTGGCGTATGTGGAATTTCCGGAAAAGACCTACGGAGCTTATGTATTTCCTGCCGGTACTTATGAAGCACTCGAGGTTGTCATCGGGGAAGGAAAAGGGCATAACTGGTGGTGCGTGATGTACCCGAATCTGTGTTTTTCGGGGAGTGTGTACGAGGTCGTGGATGAGGAAGCAGAGGAGCGGCTGCGGGAAGTCTTAAGCGCAGAAGAGTATGAGGCGGTGTTTTCCTCCGGGAATGTAAAGGTGGAGTGGAAAAGTCTGGCGTTTTTTAAGGAGCTTTTGGAAGATTTGAAATAGGGCTTGCATCCCCGGAAAAAAGCAGTTAATATAGTGCATGAAACTTGAAAGCGCAGCAGTCTGTGTACAATCACAGGAACAAAAGGAGAAACATGACAAAGGAAGTACTGGTAACCATCAGCGGCTTACAGTTTGCAGAGGACAGGCAGAACGAGGAGGCAGTGGAAATTATTACTGCCGGAGATTACTATAAAAGAAACGGAAAGCACTACATCGTATATGAGGAAGTGACCGAAGGGTTTGATGCACCGACCAAAAACATCATCAAAATGTCGGCAGACAAGATGGATATCACCAAATCCGGCACGAACAGTGTCCATATGATGTTTGAGAAAAACCGCAAAAATCTTTCTTATTACTATACACCATATGGAAGTCTCTTGATTGGAATCGATGCGACAAATGTGGATATCAGGGAGACGGAAGACAATATTGATGTGAAGGTGGATTATAATCTCGAAATCAACTATGAACATATGGCAGACTGCTCCATCACGATGAACATCCGCCCGAGAGGGGTTGGAGAATTTCATATTTAAAGAAACACGAATAAAAAACGCTGAGGTCGAATGAAGACTTCAGCGTTTTTCAGAATGAAAAATTATTTTTTCTTAGCAGCTTTCTTGGCAGCTTTTTTGCCTGCTTTTCGGCATCTAACTCTTTCTTTTCAGCCTCAAGCTGGGCATTTGCCTTGGCTGCTTTCTCTCTGAGGCGGGTGCGGAAACTCTTCTTGCCTTCCGGCTTCTCAAGCGGTCCGCGAAGACCTGCGACCTTGGTGATATAGATGCCGCTGACCGTAGCTTTGACTTCCTTTTTAACCGGAATCATATCAAAGATGGCGTCATCTGCAATTAAAGACATCACTCTCGGACCAACCTTTGCTTTTACAATCGGCATCTTGGAACGGCGCATCAGCTTCGGTGTCTGGTCAAGTACTGCCTGCGGCAGACCCGAATCCATCAGCTTCATCCGTTTCTTGTCGATAATGAGCATTGTGACAGTCTGGGCAGCAGCGGCGAGCTGCTCGTCCTGCTCAGCTTTTTTCTTCTGCGCTTTTTTTCCGAGAAAATATAAAACAACCATAGCGATAATCAGTATGGCGACGATCACAAGCAAGACAATCGTAATTTTACTCATAAATAACATCCTCCGTCATGAAATAGAATCTGCGTTTAATTGTAGCATTGATTTTTCCAAAAAGCAATTGCCGCCAATAAAGTTTTGGGAAAACTTTGTGAAACTTTTTTAAAAACTTTGGCGGATGCCTTTTATTTTGGCTAAAACTGTGGTATGTTAGTAAAGTTAGACGAAAAGAATCGTCTGGATAGAAAGGTAATAAGAGATGAAAAAGAGATTAGTTGCGTTGCTGCTTTGTGCAATGACTGCGATGACAGCAATGGCAGGATGTGGTAACAAAGAGGGAGAATCAGTGGGAACAGAGAGCACTGAAAATTCCGGGGCAGATGTGTCCGGTACCGGAATCGGAAGCAGCGAAGTTTCCTATGATAATTATGTGAGTGTTGATTTTGATTTAAATCCGGAGGAACTCGTAACATTATGCGATTACAGTGCGATTCCGGTCGAACTGACAGAAGATTACACGGTTGATGACGGCGATGTTTCCGATTATTTTGCACAGTTCTTTTCTTACTATGGACCGTTTTACACCGCAGATGACACGAAGACAACTGTAGAAGAGGGCGATATCGTAAATGTCGACTACGTTGGAAAATTAGACGGAGAGGCATTTGAGGGCGGTACTGCTGAAAACCAGAACATCGATGTTTACAACAATTGTGCAGCAGGCGGCTCTACCAGCTTTATTGATGGGTTTACCGATGGCTTAAAGGGTGCATCTGTAGGAGATGTGATTGACTGTAATGTAACTTTCCCGGATGAATATCCGAACAATGAAGACCTTGCCGGAAAAGAGGTTGTATTTACCTTTACCGTCAACTCCATTCAGAAGGAAGTTACTTTAGAGGAAGTGGATGATACCTTCGCAAAGGATTATTTCCAGGCAGAATCGGTAGATGCGATGTATGAAAACATCAGACAGTACCTTGAGCAGAATGCCGAGTCTTCAAAGGAGAGCGCAATTTATACTGCAATGCAGGATTATCTGCTGGCAAACTGCACCGTGGATGTGCCAGAGGATTATCTTGAGGCGAGAACTTACAACTTAAAACAGCAGTTTATCGCAAACAACTGCAACGGCGATGAGAGCCAGCTTGAAACTTACTTAAGCACCTACTACGGACTGACTGTGGAGGAAGCAGAAGAGCAGTGGAAAGACATCATGACAGAAAATATCAGTCTCGAGCTGATTATGCAGGTAATCTGCGATAAGATGGGAATCGAAGCAGACGAGAGCGGATTTGTTACCTATGTGAACAATATTGTTGCAAACAACAACTTTGATTCTGAGAAAACGTTATATGAGACCTACGGCTATGGCGATGCCGACTGGGGAAAGAAATATTTTGAAACCATTTACCGTGGAAACCTTGCGTTTGACGAGTTAAGACAGACTGCTGTCGTTACCGTAAAAGAACCGACCGAGGACACGGAGTCCGTAGAAGATACGGAAGCCTTAACCGAAGGCACAGAGAGTGCTGAAGATACACAGGCGGAATAAATTTTAAAATTTTTTAAAAAAGATTTTTTTGAAAAGGGATTGGAGGAAAGATTATGGATTTGGTAAATGTCAGAGAGTTATTCCGGGAACGGGAAAAGTATGTGGATGCGACCGTAACAATTGGCGGATGGGTCAGAAGCAACCGTAATTCCAAGAATTTTGGTTTTATCGTTGTAAACGACGGTACATTTTTTGAACCGGTACAGGTGGTATATTCCGATGGGCTTTCCAACTTTGCAGAAGTTGAGAAGATAAATGTAGGAGCTGCCATTATTGTAACCGGAAAGCTGGTAGAGACACCGGGAAGCAAGCAGCCGTTTGAAATTCAGGCAGAAGAAGTTGTGGTAGAGGGAAGCTCTACACCGGATTATCCGCTTCAGAAAAAGAAGCACAGCTTTGAATATCTGCGCACAATTTCTCACTTACGTCCGAGAACCAATACTTTTGAGGCAGTGTTCCGTGTGCGCTCCCTGATTGCTTACGCAATCCATAAATTCTTCCAGGAGCGTGACTTTGTCTATGTGCATACACCGTTAATCACCGGAAGTGACTGTGAGGGTGCCGGCGAGATGTTCCAGGTAACCACACTTGACCTTAAGGATGTTCCGAAGAATCCGGACGGAAGCGTTGACTATTCCAAGGATTTCTTCAATAAGCCGACCAATCTTACCGTAAGCGGACAGTTAAACGGCGAGACCTATGCAATGGCATTTAAAAACATTTACACCTTCGGACCGACCTTCCGTGCAGAAAATTCCAACACGACACGTCATGCGGCGGAATTCTGGATGATTGAGCCGGAAATTGCATTTGCAGATTTAAAGGATGATATGGTGCTTGCTGAGAGCATGTTAAAATATATCATCAACTATGTGTTGGAGAATGCACCGGAAGAGATGGCATTTTTCAACAGCTTCATCGACAAGGGACTTTTAGAGCGTCTGCACAACGTAGTAAATTCCGATTTTGCACACGTTACCTATACAGAGGCAATTGAAATCCTTGAGAAACATAACGATAAGTTTGATTACAAGGTATCCTGGGGCTGTGATTTACAGACCGAGCATGAGCGTTATCTGACAGAGGAAATCTACAAGCGTCCGGTATTCGTGACCGATTATCCGAAGGAAATCAAAGCATTCTATATGAAGCTCAACGAGGACGGAAAGACCGTGGCAGCCGTTGACTGTCTCGTACCGGGAATCGGTGAGATTATCGGAGGAAGCCAGAGAGAGGACGATTACGAGAAACTTCTGGCACGCATCAACGAACTGGGACTCAAAGAAGAAGATTACAGCTTCTATCTTGATTTGAGAAAATATGGCTCTGCAAGACACGCCGGATTTGGTCTGGGATTCGAGCGCTGCGTGATGTATCTGACCGGTATGTCAAATATCCGCGATGTCATCCCGTTCCCAAGAACCGTAAACAACTGCGAATTATAAAAAATGGACAAGCCGGGGCCTGTTTTATGGGTTCCGGCTTGTTGTGCTTTTGCGTGGGCGGCGGGAAAATCGAGCGCCTGCAAAAATTATTTATCTGGCAGGGAGGAGAAAGTGATGAGATATTGTCTGGAAAATGAAACGCTGCGCGTGGAGATTGACACGCATGGAGCAGAAATCAAATCTGTTGTGCGAAAGGAAGATGACACGGAGTATCTGTGGAACGGCGACCCGAAGTACTGGGGACGCACATCGCCGGTATTGTTTCCGTTTGTCGGCGCTGTCCGTGACAAAGAATATCGCCATGAAGGAAAAACATATGCGATGGGACAGCACGGATTTGCGCGCGATATGGAATTTGTGCGGATAGAAAGCGAAGAGACAGAACAGAAAAACAAACCACAGATGTGGTTTGTCTTGGAATCAAGTGAGGAGACGTTACAGAAATATCCATTTCCATTCCGACTTGAAATCGGCTATGAACTTTCGGGAGATGAGATTACCGTACACTGGAATGTAAAGAATCCGGGGAATGAGACGATGTATTTTTCCATCGGAGCACATCCGGCATTTCGCTGTCCGATTCGCGGAGAGGTGGATAAGACTGGATACGGACTTCATTTTGAGGGACTTAAAGAGCTGCATCATCACGGAAATACGCCGGATGGCATGGCGGTGATGGAGGATGAGGTGCTGCCACTTACAGATGGAAATGTATTTTTTAAACCGGGATTTTTTGACAAGTGTACCTATATGGTCGAAGGAAAACAGACCCGGGAGGTTTCACTTCTTGATACGGATGGAAAACCTTACGTGACGGTTTCGTTTGATGCGCCGTTATTTGCTGTGTGGTCACCGGAGAAAAAGGATGCACCGTTTGTCTGCATTGAGCCGTGGTACGGAAGATGCGATGCCGTGGATTTTGCCGGAGACTTAAAGGACCGCGATTACGAGCAGACGCTTGCAGCAGGAGCCAAATTTCAGGCAGAATACCGGATGAAATTCCGGTAATAGGAAGGTCAGACGGCTCATACAATGGAGTATATCTGTTTTGGGAGCGTGACCGTTATGAATCTGCAAAGAAAATTAAAGGCGAGGGATGAGAAGGGCAGCCCTGCGGCTGCGGTCGGAACTGCCGTATTTGTCATGTTTGTCATCAGCGGATTGTTACTGCTTCTTCTTGCACTGCTTCTTTATAAAATGGAATTAAGTGAGGCTGTGGTAAAAATCGGCATTGTGGTCATCTATGTGATTTCAGGCGTGGCAGGGGGCGTGATTGCCGGAAAAATGCGGGGAGAACAGAAGTTTTTATGGGGACTTGCCGCGGGAATCGTTTATTTTGCGGTGCTGTTTCTGGTCTCTTTTGCAGTGCAGAAGGGAATGCCCGAAGAGCCTGTGAAGATTCTTACCACACTTGTTCTCTGTGGAGCGTCCGGAATGGCAGGCGGAATGATTGGCTGAGAGAATGAAAAAAGTACTTCCCATAATGAAAAAGGTGTGATATACTAAACAAGTTAATAGAATCGTGCGTAAAAGGGTACATAAAAGCGCGGAGAGAATGGAGGATAAGCAATCATGAAACATGTGAAGACATTAAATACCAAGAGATTACAGAACACAATGAAGAAGGGTGGATGTGGTGAGTGCCAGACATCCTGCCAGTCTGCATGCAAGACATCCTGCACAGTAGGAAACCAGACTTGCGAAAACAATAAATAAGCAGCTTTTTACGAATAAAAAGCCTTTTACAAACGACCGTTCGCGCAGCGTGCGGTCATTTGTACGTTATAGCGAACCTTAAAAGAAGAATGAATTAAGTTAGAAAGAGAGGAAATATTATAGTGGTTCATCAGTATAAGAACAACGGCTATGATATTGTTCTGGATGTAAACAGCGGAGCAATTCATGTAGTGGATGATGTCACTTATGATGTCATTGCCCTGTATGAGAATCACTCCGCAGAGGAGATTGCCGCAGAATTAGCAGGCAGATACGATACAGAGGAGATTGCAGAGGCAATCGAAGAGGTACAGGCGTTAGTAGACGCAGAGGAACTTTTTACGAAGGATGTCTATGAAAATTATATCATGGATTTCAAAAAACGTCCTACAGTTGTAAAAGCACTCTGTCTGCACATTGCACATGACTGCAACCTTGCATGCAGATATTGTTTTGCAGAAGAGGGAGAGTACCACGGAAGAAGAGCACTTATGTCTTTTGAAGTCGGAAAGAAAGCACTTGATTTTCTGATTGCAAATTCCGGACAGAGAAGAAATCTCGAGGTGGATTTCTTTGGCGGAGAGCCGCTTATGAACTGGCAGGTGGTAAAAGACCTGGTTGCATACGGAAGAGAGCAGGAGAAACTTCACGATAAGAAGTTCCGTTTTACATTAACGACAAATGGCGTGCTTCTCGACGATGAAGTGATGGAGTTCTGCAACCGTGAGATGGGAAATGTTGTATTGAGCATTGACGGACGAAAGGAAATCCATGATAAGATGCGCCCGTTCCGCAAGGGAGCCGGAAGCTATGATCTGATTGTTCCGAAGTTCCAGAAATTCGCAGAGAGCCGCAATCAGGACAAGTATTACGTGAGAGGAACTTTTACCCGCAATAATCTTGATTTCTCAGAAGATGTTTTACATCTTGCAGATCTGGGATTCAAACAGATTTCGGTAGAGCCGGTTGTAGCAGAGCCGACAGAGCCGTATGCGCTCAAAGAAGAAGATCTTCCGCAGTTATTTGAAGAATATGATAAGCTTGCAGCAGAGATGGTAAAACGGCATAAAGATGGAAAAGATTTTAATTTCTTCCATTTTATGATAGATTTAGAGGGCGGTCCATGTGTGGCAAAACGTCTTTCCGGCTGCGGTTCCGGTACAGAGTACCTCGCAGTGACACCATGGGGCGATTTCTATCCATGTCACCAGTTCGTAGGAAACGAAAAATTCCTTCTGGGAAATGTGGATGACGGCATCGTAAAGACAGAGATTTGTGATGAATTCAAATGCTGCAATGTCTATGCGAAAGAAAAATGCCGGAACTGTTTTGCAAAATTCTATTGCAGCGGTGGATGTGCGGCAAATGCGTACAATTTTACCGGAGATATCTGCGGAACTTATGATATTGGCTGTGAACTCCAGAAGAAGCGTGTGGAGTGTGCCATTATGATTAAGGCAGCACAACAGGACGAGGAATAGCAGCAGAGAGAACAAGAGAATTATTGGAGGTAGAAACATGAAAAAGGGTAAATCAGCAGGGATTCTGATTTTAATCCTTGCCATTTTAGCAGGACTTACCTATTACACATCGCTCATCCTTTCCTCCACCGGTACCGGTGAGAACATGAGTATTCCGCTTGGACTCGATTTGTCCGGTGGTGTGTCCATTACCTATCAGGTTATGGATGAGAACCCAAGTTCAGAAGATATGAGCGATACGGTGTACAAGCTGCAGAAGCGTGTGGAAAGCTACAGCCTGGAAGCAACCGCTTACCAGGTGGGAGATGACCGTATCACGGTCGAAATTCCGGGTGTAACAGATGCCAATGCCATCCTGGAAGAGCTTGGAAATCCGGGTTCCCTGGAATTTCAGAAGCCGGACGGAACGGTATTTATGACCGGAGACCAGATTGCGGATGCACAGGCAGTGACACGTACCGATACGTATGGTAACAAAGAATATGTCGTACAGCTTTCCATGACAGATGACGGCGCTGAGATTTTCTCAGAGGTGACCGGAGAATATGTCGGAAAAAGACTTGCCATTGTCTATGATGGTGAGACCATCAGTGACCCGGTTGTAAACCAGCAGATTAGCGGAGGAAGCGCAGAAATCTCCGGACAGAGCACCTATGAAGAGGCAAATGCACTGGCAACACAGATTCGTATCGGTTCTCTTTCCTTACAGTTAGAGGAATTAGAGTCAAGCGTCGTAGGTGCACAGCTCGGAAGCAATGCCATTGCATCCAGCTTAAAAGCAGGTGCCATCGGTCTTGCCCTGGTTGTTCTTTTCATGATTATCATGTATGGAATCCCGGGTGTGGCAGCGTCTCTTGCCCTTGGCGTTTATACAACACTTGTAATTTCAACTGTTTATCTGTTTGAAGTAACCCTTACCCTTCCGGGTATCGCCGGTATCATCCTTGGTATCGGTATGGCGGTGGATGCAAACGTCATTGTATTCTCCCGTATCCGTGAGGAAATTGCAGCGGGCAAATCTGTTCTGACTGCAATGAAGATTGGATTCCAGAAGGCATTGTCTGCAATCCTTGACGGTAACATTACCACCTTTATCGCAGCACTTGTGCTGATTGCACTTGGTTCCGGTACGGTAAAGGGATTTGCTTACACCTTGATGATTAGTATTATCTTCTCCATGTTCACTGCTCTTGTAGTAACAAGATGGATTCTCTATGCAATGTATGGAATTGGAATCCGCAATGAGAAGTTTTACGGAAAAGCAAAAGAGCGCAAAGTTATCAATTTCATTGGAAAGAAAGCGGTTTTCTTTACCATTTCCATCGTGATTATTGCAGCCGGATTTATCGGAATGGGCGTTCACAAGGCAAAGGATGGAAACGCACTGAATTACGGTCTTGACTTTGTAGGTGGAACTTCCACAACCGCAGATTTCGGAAAAGATTATACGATTGAAGACATCGAAAATGAGATTGTTCCTTCCGTTGCAGAGTTAATCGGCGACAAGAACATTCAGACCAATAAAGTAGAGGGAACCACCCAGATTACAATTAAGACACGTTCACTCGAGCTTGAAGAGCGTGAAGCACTCTATACGCTTCTTGAGGAACAGTTCGGTGTAGACAAGTCTACGATTACCTCACAGAACATCAGCTCCACCATCAGCGGTGAGATGCGTTCTGACGCACTCGTTGCTGTGCTTGTGTCCGCTGTATGTATGTTAATCTACATCTGGTTCCGCTTTAAGGATATCCGCTTTGGTGCAAGTGCCGTGTTAGCATTGCTTCACGATGTACTTGTGGTACTGACTGTTTATGCGTTATCACGCCTTTCTGTCGGAAGCACTTTTATCGCATGTATGCTGACCATCATCGGTTACTCCATTAATGCGACCATCGTTATCTTTGACCGTGTCAGAGAGAATCTTGCAAAACTTCCGGGCAAACAGACCAAAGAGATGCTTGCAGAAGTGGCAAACAAGAGTGTAACAGAGACACTTTCAAGAAGTATCAATACCACAATTACAACTGTAATCATGGTATTCATGCTGTATGTATTCGGTGTGACAAGCATCCGTGAGTTCTCCATCCCGTTACTTGCCGGTATGGTATGCGGTGCTTATTCTTCTACCTGTATCGCAACAGAGCTGTGGTACGTGATGAAGGTACACTTTGGAAAGAATAAAGTAAAATAAATGAGCAATAAAAACGCGGCGCAAAAAAGATGCGCCGCGTTTTTTGAATTGAGGGAAAAATGAAATTACTGTTAATTTATCTGTTGATTATGAATGTGTTCGGGCTGCTTTTGATGGGGATGGACAAGCAGAGGGCGAAAAAGAAGCTCTGGCGGATTCCCGAAAAACATCTTTTTTTGTGCAGCCTGCTTGGTGGAAGTATTGGAACCTGGGCGGGGATGTATGTGTTCCGGCATAAGACAAAGCACTGGTATTTTGTGGTCGGGATGCCGCTTATCTGCGTGCTTCAGGCGGCAGTCGCACTGGGAGTCTGGTATGAATTCTTTCATTAGAATTTATCGGTGGGGCTAATGGAATTATAAGGAAAAGTGATATATGATTTTGGATTTATAATTGCCAAATATAAAAAACTATCCTATAATGAAACGTAGGTTGAAAAGACAAATGTTTTTCAGAGAAAGACAGACTGTAAAAACCGTATTGCGTGAAACGCAGGGAAGGAGATTTTATTTCATGTATACGTTAGAGGATATTAAGGCAGTGGACGCAGAGGTGGCAGATGCCATTACTGCTGAATACGAGAGACAGAACAGCCACATTGAGCTGATTGCATCCGAGAACTGGGTAAGTCCGGCAGTGATGTCAGCGATGGGAAGTGTTATGACCAATAAATATGCGGAAGGATATCCGGGAAAGCGCTACTATGGCGGCTGTGAGTGCGTGGATGTTGTGGAGGAGCTTGCAAGAGAGCGCGCAAAGAAGCTGTTTGGCTGTGATTATGTCAATGTACAGCCTCATTCCGGTGCACAGGCAAATATGGCAGTACAGTTTGCAATTCTTGAGCCGGGTGATACTGTGATGGGAATGAACTTAGACCACGGCGGACATTTAACACACGGAAGCCCTGTCAATTTCTCCGGACGCTATTTCCATATCGTTCCTTATGGTGTGAATGATGAGGGATTCATCGATTATGATAAAGTCATGGAAATTGCAATGGAGTGCAAACCGAAGATGATTATTGCAGGAGCTTCTGCTTATGCAAGAACGATTGACTTCAAGAGATTCCGTGAAATCGCAGATGCCTGCGGTGCCGTTTTGATGGTTGATATGGCGCACATTGCAGGACTTGTGGCAGCAGGACTTCATCCAAGCCCAATTCCTTATGCGGATGTTGTGACCACCACAACCCATAAGACACTGCGCGGACCGCGTGGCGGAATGATTTTATGTAACCAGGAAGTGGCAGATAAATATAATTTTAACAAGGCTGTTTTCCCGGGAATCCAGGGTGGACCGTTAATGCACGTTATTGCTGCAAAGGCAGTCTGCTTTAAAGAGGCATTACAGCCGGAGTTTAAGGTTTATCAGCAGGGAATCATCGACAATGCGCAGGCGCTTTGCAAAGGCCTGTTAAACCGCGGTATCAAGATTGTTTCCGGCGGAACGGATAACCATCTGATGTTAGTAGATCTTACGAACTTTGACCTGACCGGAAAGGCAGTGGAGAAGTTACTTGATTCTGTCAACATCACCTGCAATAAGAACACAATTCCAAACGACCCGAAATCTCCGTTCGTGACCAGTGGTGTGCGTCTTGGAACCCCGGCCGTAACCTCAAGAGGCATGAATACGGAGGATATGGATCAGATTGCAGAGGCAATTGCGCTTATGATTAAGGAGGGCGAGCCGGCAGCAGAGAAGGCAAAGGCAATCGTGAAATCCTTAACAGACAAATATCCATTGAAATAAAAGAGGAATTTTCATGAAAAAAATTGTGATGGTAACCGGGGGCGTGGAAACGCTTGAGTACTTTACCCTGCGTATGGGAGAAACATTTAAGAACATGGGGTATGCAGTGTTTTATCTGGATTTGAAAGATGCAAAAAACAGTGCAAAGCGTGCGTGCAAGTTTATCAAACCGGGGGAGACGGCTCTTGTGACCTTCAATTTTGAAGGGCTTGAAAAAGAGGAGGGCGTTTACCGGGAAGGACTCGGATACATCTGGGATTCCTATGGAATTCCCTGCTACAACATCGCAGCGGATCATCCGTATTATTATCACGACAGATTAAAAGAACTTCCGAAAACCTATCGTCATATCAGTATTGACAGGATGCAGGAAGCGTATTTTCGCAAGTTTTATCCGGAGTTTGAACATAGAGGTTTTTTGCCGCTGGCGGGGAGCATGCTTCCTGCCAGTGAGCTGTTTACGGAAGGAAAAACTTCACGGAATAAAACGATAGATGTCATTATGACGGGAAATTATACGCCGCCGTCTTTCTGTGAGCCGTATATCCATCAGATTAATGAGGAGTATGCGGCATTTTATCAGGGAATCATTGATGAACTGATTGAAAAACCATGGCAGACGGTCGAGGAAGTAGCACTTCGTCACTGCGAGCGGGAGATGGGCGAAAACGATTACAGAGATTTACGCCTTGCACTCCACCGCATGATATTTATTGATTTGTATGTGAGAAATTACTGGCGTGGCGCTGCCGTGCGCGCGTTAGTGGAGGCGGGCGTGACGGTGGATGTTTACGGAAAAGGCTGGGAGGAGCTTGACTGTAGAAATAAACAGCTGCTTCATATTCATCCGCAGACGGATTCCATCACCTGCTTACAGGAAATCAGCCGTGCAAAAATTTCCCTGAATGTCATGCCGTGGTTTAAGGACGGCGCGCACGACAGAGTGTTTAATTCCATTTTAAACGGTGCAGTCAGTGTTTCGGATGAGAGCCGTTATCTGTGCGAAGAACTTGCGGAGGGCGAGGGAGTCTGCTATTATAATTTATTAGAAATGGATGCCATGGTGCAGAACGTGAAGGATTTGCTGCGGGATGAACAGAAGATGCAGGATATTCTTGCAAAAGGTATGCCAAAAGTGCAGACGGAGCATACCTGGGCAGCACGGGCGAAGACGATTGCAGCATGGATAGAAGAGGATGCCGTGAAAGCGTGATGCAGGGGAAGTCTGAAAAATGAAATTTGTGCATGGACAAAAGAAGTGGAGCGGGATTTTCCTGATAATGATTATTTGCTTACTTGGCGTACAACTGGAATACAATCAGGGGTACGCCTATTTGTCATATATTGAGGATGCACATTTTTACATTGCGCAAAATTCAGTGGACAAAGAAAGTTCTAAAGGTGAGCAGGATGAAGTACGTCCGGCAGCTTTTTTTAAAGCGCTGGTGGCAAACGAGGACAGCAGTACTTATTTGAGTGCCATAAACAGCCGCATGGTATTAGAAAATGCAAAGACAAGGCGTGGAAGTCTGTTCCGGTGGTTTGGACTGGCTCTTTTGGCAGTTTTGTCTGCGCTTTGTGCGGTGAAAAAAGAAAAAGGGCGCATCAGGGGAAGAGAGCATCCGCCCGTTTCGAGTCTTGAGAAGATGATTGCTTATATCCATCATCAGGATGGCGAAAAAGCAGGAGTGATTCTGTTGTTATTTCTAAAAATAGTAGAGATGATAGGAGAATCCTGCAATGAAAGAAATTATATTTGTAATCATAATCGCCGCAGCACTGATTGGAGTTTCTGGATGGAGCTGGTGGCTTGAGAACGGACCGGAATCCAAACAGAAGAAGGACAAAAAAGATAGAAACGGGGAAAGTATAAAATAACATAAAATGCCCTTTCGGGCGGGAGAAAGCCGGTGCGTGCGGTGAATGGAAAGCTGCACGTGCCGGAAAATGAGTTAGAAACGAGGAGCAACGAGGTTATGAAGAGTTATCAAAGATGGGTAGCATTGGCAATGGCGGCGATTTTGACCGCTACGTCCGTACCACAGACGGCATTTGCAGAGATTATGCCGGAGGAGGTCGTGGAGACTGAAGCGATTTTTGACGTCGAAGACACAGAAGCGGAAACAGCGGAGATGACCGGGGAGACGGAAGCAACCGAGAGTACCGAAACCGGGGAAACCGAGGAGACGGAAACAACCGAGAGTACCGAAACCGGGGAAACTGAGGAGACGGAAGCAACCGAGAGTACCGAAATCGAGGCAACGGAAGCAGCTGAGAGTACGGAAATCGGGGAAACCGAGGAGACAGAAAGCAACGAAACAGAAGAGACGGAGGTAGTAGAAGAGACTGAGAACACAGAAACTGAGACGGTTTGGGAGAACGAGAGTACCGAAATCGTAGAAGTTACACCGGAGGGCGATGACAAGTTCGCAAGACCGTGTATTGCGTTAGAGGATGGCGTAGAGGTGCGTCGGTCGGAAGGAGACCAGATGCTCTATTCGTTCAGTCCGAAGAAGGACGGATGGTACCGTATCAAGGGAGAAAGTCTGAATGGACAGAAAATGTACGTAGACCCGGAAAAGACGGTTTACTACACGAAGGATTCCAGCGGAAAGAGTGTAGAGAATGTGTCTTCCATCAGCGCGGGCATTTTTGGAGTTGGAACGAAAGTAGAGCGCATGGTATATCTGCGTGCGGATGAACAGTACTATTTTTACTGCGGTCAGGAGGGATCTAACCCTACTGCAACGCTTGAGTATAAGGTGCAGGTGAAACAGGTAGACGTAGACCATATTGAAGTGATTCAGGCACCGACGGAACGTTCCTGTAGCTACATCGACTATACCGGGCTCAAGGTAAAAGTCTGGTATACTGACGGAAGTTCTTCCATCAGCGATGTTTCCACAAAAAATACATATTCCGGTGAGTCTTATTTTTATATTGACGTATTTGACTGGTCAGGACTTTTTATAGAACAGCAGAAGGGTGCCCATACTTTGAATTTTAAGGTACAAACCGCTTCTGTAGACGGAAAGGCATGGAGTGCAAATGGCGCAGATGGAGAATTTGCGGCGTTAAAAGACGGCACACATACTGTAAATTGTATTCTGGGCGAGTACATTTTAAATAACAATGGCTATAATCCTGATGATGGAACATTAAAGAAAGCAAAAGAATATGCGTTTTCTTTTCCGGTTACAGTGGCAAAAAACAGCATTGCTTCCATCGAAGTCTTAGATGCAAAAACGGAATATACACAAGGGTACAACGAATATCTTTCGGATATCCAGTTAAAGATTACTTATAATGACGGCACGCCGGAAAAAGTTGCAACATTTGATATGCCGTCCCCGAAGGATACGAACTTCCATGCCTATTTGAAATACACAAAAAACGGAAAAGAGCAGACGATAGCCGCCATTGACTACTGGCTGCAGTATGGAGGAAAACCCGGAAAAGCAACCGTATATGTAACTTATGGCAATGCGTCCACTACTTATGAGATCACGATTTCGGAAAATCCGTATCAGAAGCTGGAAGTGACACCAGAACGCACCGTACTGTACACAGACTGTGAATATGATGCGGGCCTGAAACATAACTATGGAGACCGCGTGACCGTTGCTTCTTCGCCAATCACACTTTATAAGAAGGATGGAACACAGGAAAGTTATGTGAACTGTTATAAAGTCCCGGAATACTGGAAAGCTGGAATTGAATACGGACTGAAATTAAACAATGAGAGCTACGGATATGTGGGCAGCTACATAAATGCCGGAGGAAAGACCGGAACTGCAACCGCATATATGAGGATAAAAGGGGTTGAGACAACCTGGTCGGTACAGATTAAGAAAAATCCGTATGACCATATCCGCATTGTAACGGAGCCGACGAAAAAGGAGTATGTGTCAAACAGTGAATCCTCCCTGGATTTAAAGGGACTGGTATTTTATGCATACAAGGATCAGACGGAAAAATCAAATAATTACGACGTATATAGTTATGATGAATATGTGAAAGCGGATAAAGGATATTTCACAGGCAGCATGACCGAAGAAAAGTACGACCTCATGAACCGGATGTTTGATACGTATCTTGGCGAAGATGAATACATCAAGTATCTGGATAATGGAACGCATGAGATTGCAATTTATTTTATGGGACATAAAGCAACCTATAAAATTGAAGTGGCAGATAAGTTTGCAAATGCCCTTAATATTGAAAAATTGCCGGATGAGACACTTGGATATGTTGGACAGTGCAGTCACACGGTGAATGATTATGGAATGGAATTTACCATCACAACCGCCGGAAGCAGCAAGAAGTACCGCACACATAAAAATGGTCTGGAAGGTTATGGAAACTGGAGCGACATAAAGTCGGATGTGTCCGTTGACACATCGCAGATTAACTGGGATACACCGGGTGTTTATAATGTGACCGTAAGCTATAAAGGGGTAAGCGATACCTATGCGTATACCATCGAGGAGGCTCCGGTAAAAGAGTTACAGATGGAAGGAACTCTGAAAAAAACGGAAGTTTATTCTTATGAGACCGATGGAAAAGGGGCAGATTTATCGGGACTTACCGTAAAGGTTTTGTTTTTGGACGGAACATCAAAGAAAGTAAACCTGGGAGAAACGCTGGATAAATTTTATTATAATGGAGTAGATTTCTACCTGGATAAGGAGTGGAAGCAAAAGACAGGAACGAGTGCCACACTTGGAGAAAATGCAGTTGTCATTTCTACCTGCGGCATATCGGTGGAGACAGAAGCGATTACCGTAAAGAGTAATCCGGTAAAATCAATCACAGTTACAAAGAATCCGGATAACATACAGGGATGGGGAAATGTGGACTTATACGGACTTTCCCTGAAAGTGACCTACGCAGACGGAAAAGCAGAGACGCTTAAAGTTACCGAACACAACTCAGAGGTAGAGGCGGCAAATTCCATAGGTGGAACAATTTCCGGTGAGTTCGTTTATAACAGTGGGAAGATTTGCGAAAAAATAAAGCTTACCTATCAAAATGCCTCCTGTACCATTACGGCAAACTCAGATATCAGCAGTGCAAAGAGTACAGCACTTACGAATGAGAGCAACTTTACAGTCGGTCTGTCGCGGAGCGATTCGACAAAAGTATATTCCTATAAGCCATCAAAAACAGCAGACTATACGTTTGGATTTGAAAATGACAAACAGGAAAATATCTCTGTTGTGCTCTATGATGGGGAGAATAAGACAAGGTTAAAATACGGGAACGGCTACAAAAGCAGGGTCACAGCAAATCTGCAGGAAAACAGAACCTATTATTATGTTGTTATGCCGATGTACTGGGACGATAATGTGCATACGTTAAACTGTTATTTCAGTTCGACTTATGAAGACTTTTCAGATGTTGACGTAAAGTCCATAAAGGTTACAAAGCCGGTAAAAACGACCTGGTATGATTTTGAGTCAACTGGAAATATTTCCCTTGGTTCAGGCGGGGTATCATTAGAGGGAACGGAATATGAGATTACCTATGCGAATGGCTGGAAGAAAACGGATACGGTAGACAGTTCCTCAAACAAGGTTCAGATTGGGGACAATACGCTTTCTGCATCATGGAAGTACACAGACGGAAACTACGTTTCCAAGCGAAACGACAATGTACTGACCTATACCTGGGGCAGCCAGACATTCCCGTTTAAAGGAACCTTTGGGAAAACGACACCTGTAAAAACAATAACAGTTACCGAAAATCCGTGGAAGACAACACCTGTCTATGAGTATGAACTGGAAAGCGCCTGGGATTTCCCTTCACCGCGTGGAATGAAACTGAAAATTACATACAGCGATGGAAGAAATGCGGATGAGGTTGTGTGGGACAACGATGGCAGTACATACGAGCTGAACGGTTATACGATTGAGCTTGCGCATGAGGGAGACGGACTTGCCGGGGGAAACAATACGGTAGTTGCCAGCTATATGGGCAAGAGCACGGAGTTTTCTATTGAGGTGCAGAAAAATCCTGTTTCTGAAATTAAGGTATTAAAGCTCCCGGAAAAACAGGAATATTATCCATTTGATGATTACGCAGATTTGTATGGAGCAAAATTACAGCTTGTTTACCGGGACGGCACAAAGAAAACGGTGACGGTTGACGGACACTGTTATCAGATGTACCCGGATGAGACATACAGCAGCCAGAGAGCAGAGGCGGGCATTGTAACACGCCAGGATGCAAGCGGAACAAAGTACCGGACGGTCAGATTAAGTTATATGGATTTGGACGTTGACATTTTAAGATGCAGGGAAAAGAATCTTGCAGCGGAGGATGTGCAGGAGATTGCTGATGGAGATACCAACGAGGTGAATCTTGGCAGTGGCGGCTATATTATCTACAAGCTTACCGTTTCAGAGAAGAAGCAGTATACGTTTACTTCCATGAAGGAGACGTGGAACCAGGGCACGACAGCCGACAGCGCAACGCTTTATGTTTACCAGGAAGATGGAACTGCGTTAAAATCCGCTTATCGTCAGGTGCAGCTCACACTTGACCCCGGAACCTATTATTTTGCAGTGAAAATTTATAACAATGTGAGTGCGCATAAATCCATTATTCATGTGGAAGCGGAGAAAATAGAAGAACCGGAACAACCAGAACAACCAGAACAACCGGAGAAGGTAGTCGCTGTGAAATTAAGCTATTCGTCAACCCAGAAGACATTTACCTACGGCGATAGTACATGGAGTGTCAGCGCACAGATTACCGAGGATGGAAGTGCTGTCACAAGAAGTGTCCAGTGGGAGTATCCGGATACGGATGCTTATGATTTTAGGGTAAGCAGCGACAAAAAGACACTTTCCGTGACACCGAAACGCGCGACAACGGGAAGTGAGAGCTTTAAAATAACGGCAAAGGATACCACAAGCGGCAAACAGGTTTCTGTTTCATTGAAAACCGTATGTGCGGCACTTGATAAGAAAGATGCAGATGGAAAAAATATTTATACAATTTCTGCAATCGTAGACCAGAAGTGGACCGGAACGCAAATCTGCCCGGCAGTTTCCGTAAAGAATGGAACTACTGGAAAGACGCTTGGAGCATCCGATTATCAAGTGACCTACCAGAATAATGTAAATGCCGGAAAAGCCACTGTAGTTGTAACGGGAAAAGGAAATTATACCGGAACGCTCACGCAGTATTTCTGGATTAAGGAAGAGCAGAAGCCGGAGCAGGATACAGAGCAGAATACCGAGAAGGATACGGAACAGAAGCCGGAACAGAGTACAGAGCAGGATACAGAGCAGAATACCGAGAAGGATACGGAACAGAAGCCGGAACAGAATACTGAGAAGAATCCGAATCTCAAGGTTTCCAAGACTTCTTATAAGAAGGTCTATGGCGATAAGGCGTTTCAGTTAAAGGCCAGCTCAAAGTGCAAGATTACCTACAAATCCAGTAACACCAAGGTTGCAACCGTAAAGAATGGAAAAGTTACTCCGAAAAAATGTGGTAAGGCAACCATTACGCTGACTTCCGGAGGCGGAAATTATAAGAAACAGACAAAGAAGGTCACGATAACGGTTGTTCCAAAGCAGGCATCGGTGAAAACGGTAACCAGCAAAAAGGCAGCACAGCTTACCGTTTCCTGGAAGAAGCAGACGGAGGCATCTGGTTATGTCGTAGAGTACACGACAGACAAGAACTTCAAGAAGGATGTCAAAAAGGTCACAATCAGCAAGAACAAGACAACGGGCACGACGATTAAGAAGTTAAAGAAGGGCAAAAAATATTATGTTCGTGTGAAACCGTATACTACAATTGACAAGAAGAAAGTGTATGGAAAGACAAGTAAGACTGTAAAAGCGACCGTCAAAAAGAAGTAGTATATAAAATAGGTCGACAAACGTTGTGTAATGTGGTATATATAATAGTAATAAGTCAGATTTTGTTAGGAACAATTCGACAAAACGAAGTACAGCACCGCAGAGGGCTGTCCTCTATAAATGAAAATACTAAGAAAACATTCGGACGAAAATTACTATTATTATGCTTAGGATGATTCAAATATTAGGGAATAGTTTAGCTGTGTGGCTGGACTACTCCCTAATTTTTATGATTATAATTAATGTTGAATGAAGATAAATTCCGTATTCAACAGAAATTCTTATCCTGAAAACGACACATTATCAGCAGAAAAGCATTAGGATGCAATTTTGTGTGGGATAGACTTGTTAAAACATATGAAAAACCTTGTGTAAGGCTCTGTCGTATGTAGGAACTAAGTGTTGTGTAACGTTAAAAGGAGAAGAATATTATGTGGCGTGTTGAGACAGATTATTTTGCACTTGCTGTGTTTTTGATTATGTATATCAAAGAATTTGGGATACGCAGGATACGCAGGCAAAGAAAAATACAGGGAATAAAGGATGCTGGAGATATACAGAGCGAGGCATTTTATTTTGTGGTGTTTTTCAGTATTATATGCACGATGATAGATATTATATCTTCGATGGCGATGAATGATTGCAGAAACTGGTGGATATATCAGATTTTAATGACACTTTATGTCATTAGTATGCCTCTTCTTGCCGTTGTCTGGGTAGGTTATGCCTATGTTTTAATTCATCATGATGAACCAATCAGAACTTCTCTGAAGAAAATTACATTTATTACAATTCCATATATAGTTTATACATTAATAGCACTCAGCAATCCGTTTACCGGTCTTTTTTTCAAGCTTTCTCCTGATATGGAGTATGAGAGAGGGATTTTCTTTATGCCTGTTGGAGTCGGCTTTATTATGCTGTATTCCGGTATGGGACTTTTGCTGGTGCTTTTTTATTGGAAAAAATTTCCATTGCAACATAATGCACTTTTGCTGACAATCTTTTTTATATTTACGGCTGTTTTAACCTGGGTGCAGCTTGCACATCCTGGCTGGTTGATTATTAATGCGAGCTATGCGGTTATCTATGTCTGGTGTGATATTACAATTGAAGAACAGCGTAGAAGGATATTGTATCGGGAAATTGAAAAGAAAAATATAGAATTGGAAAAGACGGCACAGGAAGCGAAAGAAGCAAATGCAGCAAAGACAACTTTTTTAAGTAATATGTCCCACGATATCCGAACACCTATGAATGCTATCGTAGGTATTACAAATCTGATGGCACATGATAAAAATGATTCTGTGAAAATGGAAACGTATATTCATAAAATTCAGATAGCCAGTCAGCATCTTATGGGACTTATTAATGATGTTCTTGACATGGGCAGAATCGAGTCCGGAGAAGTGTCCCTGAACGAAGAACCAATCAGTCTTGCAGAGCAGGTCTGGCAGGTGGAAAGCATTATACGTCCGCGGGCAGAGGAATTGGAACAGGATTTTACAATTTGTGTTCATAAAATATGTCATGAGTATCTGCTCGGTGATGCAGTACGTTTGCGTCAGATTTTTATTAATCTGCTGTCGAATGCAGTAAAATATACACCATATGGCGGAAAGATTACGTTTGAACTCACAGAGCGATTATGTGAAGACAGTGACTATGCGGAGTTTTATATTCGTGTTGTTGATAATGGACGAGGAATGTCTCCGGAATTTCTGGAACATATTTTTGAACCATTTACCCGTGCTGAGAATTCCATGACAAATAAGATTCAGGGAACAGGTCTTGGCATGGCAATTACGAAGAATATTGTAGATATGATGGGGGGAACAATTACAGTACAGAGTGAACTGGATAAGGGTAGCTGTTTTGAAGTTGTTTTAAGATTCAAGATTGATAAAACATGCAAAATTACATTTCCTTTTGGGCATGTGTTGCTGATTTCTGATGAAGAAGATTTTATAGAAAATGCCAGGGCTGCATTTATAAATATAGATAATGTTAAGCTCAGTATCGCAAAAACAGAAACGGAAGCCGACAAGATTGTGCTGAATGAGTCAGTGGATATGATATTGTTAGGTGGCTCACTGGGAGACCAGAAGCTGGAAAATCATGTACATCAGGTTCGCAAGGTCGCAGGAAATGCGCTTTTGCTGTATTGCTGTAAATATGAGGAACGGGCACAGTTGATTGGAATAGAAGATAAAGGCGGAGTAGATGGTATCGTGGTATGTCCGTTCTTCCTCTCCACGCTGGTAAATACCATTGATGGAGTAGTTTCTCGTAGTGACAGGAATAAGAATACAGGTGGAAAGGAGTCTGCCTTAAAGGGAATGAAATTTTTATGTGCAGAGGATAATGAACTGAATGCTGAAATATTGAGCGCTATTCTGGATATAAAAGGGGCAGGCTGCGATATTTATCCGAATGGGGAGAAACTTGGTAGAAGCATTTGGTAAGGCGAAAGCCGGTGATTATGATGCAATTCTTATGGATGTACAAATGCCGGTCATGGATGGTTTGAAAGCCACCCAGATGATAAGACAGGGTGAAAATCCGCTTGGAAAGAGGATTCCTATTATTGCGATGACAGCAAATGCATTTAGTTCTGATGTGCAGGACTGTCTGAACGCCGGCATGGATGCCCATGTATCGAAACCTCTGGATATCGCTGTGCTTGAAAGAATCATCAAGAGTATAGGAAAAGAAAGGGTAGAAGAGGGCATATAGGGCTTGATTTTGGGGCACAATGAGTGTATAATAACGTCAGAATTTGGCAGTGATGGAAGCTACGCCAGAGAACTGTATCAGAGAGCCGGTGGGTGGTGTGAACCGGTACAGGAGCCTGTCTTTCCACTTCCGGAGCCGGTGATGAAAGTCACGGGGTCGTATCCCATAGCATACGAAGCGAGAGGTCGCGGCAGAGGATGTCGTGGCAATATGGGTGGCAACGCGGAAGAGTAATGATTAGCCTTTCGTCCCATGTGCAGGATGGCACATGGAACGAAAGGTTTTTTTGTGCAGGCGCACATTTTATTGCACTTTATTCAACGCCATCCGGCAGGATACCAAACGCGGGAAAACCGCAGAAAGAGGAGAACCATGATTGATTTAAAATTTTTAAGAGAGAATCCGGAAGTTGTAAAACAGAACATCCGAAACAAATTTCAGGATCATAAACTTCCACTGGTAGACGAAGTAATCGAGTTAGATGCAAAGGCAAGAGCCGTTCAGACAGAAGCAGACGACCTTCGTGCAAGAAGAAACCAGCTTTCCAAGGAAATCGGCAAGCTGATGGGACAGGGCAAGAAGGATGAGGCAGAGGCAGTCAAGGCAGAGGTAAATGCAGATGCAGCCCGCCTTGGAGAGTTAGAGGAGCAGGAAAAAGAGCTTTCTGACAAAATCACCAAGATTATGATGACGATTCCGAATATCATCGACCCTTCCGTACCGATTGGAAAAGACGATTCCTGCAATGTTGAGATTGAGAAATTCGGTGAGCCGGTTGTGCCGGATTTTGAAATTCCGTATCATACCGATATTATGGAGCGTTTCAACGGCATTGACCTTGATGCAGCCGGAAAAGTGGCAGGAAACGGTTTCTATTATCTGATGGGAGATATCGCAAGAGTACATTCCGCAGTGATTTCCTATGCAAGAGACTTTATGATTGACCGTGGATTTACTTACTGCATTCCGCCGTTTATGATTCGTTCCAACGTCGTAACAGGTGTTATGAGCTTTGACGAGATGGATGCCATGATGTACAAGATTGAGGGCGAGGATTTATATCTGATTGGTACTTCCGAGCACTCTATGATTGGTAAATTCATTGATACAATCAATGACGAAGAGAAGCTGCCGTATACCTTAACCTCTTATTCTCCATGCTTCCGCAAGGAAAAAGGTGCACATGGAATTGAGGAGCGCGGTGTATACCGTATCCATCAGTTCGAGAAGCAGGAAATGATTGTTGTCTGCAAGCCGGAAGAGTCTAAGATGTGGTATGATAAATTGTGGAAAAACACTGTAGATTTGTTCCGCAGTCTTGACATCCCGGTTCGTACGTTAGAGTGCTGCTCCGGTGACCTTGCAGATTTGAAAGTAAAATCCTGCGATGTAGAGGCATGGTCTCCAAGACAGAAGAAATACTTCGAGGTCGGAAGCTGCTCAAATCTCGGCGATGCACAGGCAAGAAGATTAAAGATTCGTGTCAAGGGAAAGAATGGCAAATATTTTGCACATACCTTGAACAACACGGTTGTTGCTCCGCCACGTATGCTGATTGCATTCTTAGAGAATAACTTAAACGCAGACGGAAGCGTAAATATTCCGGTAGCACTTCGTCCTTACATGGGTGGAAAAGAGAAGCTGATTCCGGTAAAATAACTAGAAAAAACAGGGGTTCCAAGAGGAATCCCTGTTTTTATGTTGGATTAGGAAATGCTTAGCATTTCTCTGGTTCCGGGTAAGAAACCCCAAAAGTTTCAACGGTTACTTTTTTCATCACCTGCGGAGCAAGCGGTCTGTCGGAGTAGTCGGTTGTAGTTTCTGCAATCTGATTTACGACATCCATTCCCTCGATGATTTTGCCGAAAGCTGCATAGGCGCCGTCCAAGTGCGGAGCGTCCTTATGCATGATAAAGAACTGGCTTCCTGCGGAATCCGGGTGCATGGCACGTGCCATGGATAAAACGCCAGCGGTGTGCTTTAACGGATTCTCAAAACCGTTCTGGGAGAATTCGCCGCGGATATCGTATCCCGGACCACCCATTCCGGTTCCGTCCGGGCAGCCGCCCTGAATCATGAAGCCGTTGATGACGCGGTGGAAAATCAGACCGTCATAATAGCCCTTGTTTACTAAACTGATAAAGTTGTTTACCGTATTTGGTGCAATCTCCGGGTAAAGCTCTGCTTTCATGAGATCGCCGTTTTCCATTTCAATGGTGATAACTGGATTTGCCATATCAAAACCTCCATCTGCTATTTTACGGGCATCTGCCGTCTGGAAGAATACCCAGTGAATCTATTTTAACGAAAACAGGCAAAATAGTAAAGTGATTTTTGTTTTATAAAAGATACTTGATAAAATGCCGGTGGGAGTGTACAGTCATGTTCAGAAAGAATTAATATGGGAATTTGCGTATGTTGGAATTAGAGAAAATTTTGGTGGATGCGCTGCCAAAGGAAGAAGAGCAGTTTTTAGAAGAGCATCTGAAAGAAAAAAAATGTCTGATAAAATATGATAAGGGAGAGCCGTTTGAAAAATGGCTTTCCTCTTTTGATGCCACAAAGGCACTGCTTGTCTCTGAAAATGCAGCACATTTAAAGGCGGCTCATGCAGCTGGGATGGCGGCGCTTGGCTATTTGAACCCGGACGCAAGGCAGCCAGCCGGGGAACTGCAGGCGGATATGTTTGCAGAGGGGTTCGAGGAAGTGGATTTTGCATTCCTGGAAAAGGTATACCAAAGGCACCACGGACTCCCGTGGACGATTCTGACCACAAAACGCTGCATCGTGCGGGAATTTTGTATGGATGATCTGGATGATTTGTTTGCCCTGTATGCGGGAAAGGGAATGACCGATTACATGGAGCCGCTCTACGAGTATGAGAAAGAGCGGGAATATGAGCAGGCGTACATCGAGCATATGTATGGATTTTACGGGTATGGCATGTGGGTGGTCATCGATAAAGAAACGGGTGCACTTATCGGGCGCATGGGCGTTGAACACCGTGAGGAGCTTGGCGGTGAATTGGAGCTTGGCTATGCAGTTGCGGTGCCGTATCAGCGAAAAGGCTATGCGACGGAGGTATGTACGGCAATTATTTCCTATGCGAAAGAGGAGCTTGGTGCGCCGTTTTTAAACTGCCTGATTGAGGAGGGGAATACGGTATCGGAGCATCTTGTAAAACGGCTTGGTTTTAACTATCAGGAGACGATTCTGTTAGGTGGAAAACGCATGAAAAAGTACACGCTTTACTTTAATGATTGCATTTTATAAGGAAATAAAATATAATATTGGAATATAAAATATCATGGATGAAGTGGGTGATGTACATGGCAGATATTTCATCAGAACAACTGGAAAAATTAGTCAACGAGGACGGGGAGGGATTAAAGCCCACCAAGGATTTTGAAAGCCCGGAGAAATTATACGAGGGGCTGATTTCCTGCGTGCAGAAATACCATCCGTCAGCGGACATTTCGATGATTGAAAAAGCATATAAGCTGGCATATCAGGCGCATGACGGACAGGTGCGCAAGTCAGGGGAGCCGTATATCATCCATCCGCTCTGTGTGGCAACGATTCTTGCAGAGCTGGAACTGGATAAGGAAACCATCATTGCCGGACTGCTTCATGATGTGTTGGAAGATACGATTATGACGGAGCAGGAGATTAAGGATGAGTTCGGCGAGGAAGTCCTGCTTTTGGTGGATGGCGTTACCAAGTTACAGCATCTGCATTTGACGGACAACAATCCAAGTGAGAAGGACAAGTCCGCAGAACGTCTTGAGATGCAGGCGGAGAACTTAAGAAAGATGTTTCTTGCGATGGCAAAGGATATCCGTGTTATCATGATTAAATTAGCGGACAGACTCCACAACATGAGAACGCTCAAGTATCAGTCCAAGGAAGGACAAATCCGGATTGCAAGGGAGACGCAGGAAATCTACTGCCCGTTAGCACAGCGGCTTGGTATTTCAAAGATTAAGATTGAGCTTGACGATCTTTCCTTAAAATATTTGGAGCCGGAAGCATATCAGGATTTAGCGAGACAGATTGCACAGAGAAAGAGCGTGCGGGAGGAGTATATCCAAAGCCTTGTGGAAGAAGTGCGCAAACATATTGATGCGGCGGGAATTCCGGCGAAGATAGACGGACGTGCAAAGCATTTCTTCAGTATCTATAAAAAGATGGTCAACCAGCACAAGACGTTAGACCAGATTTATGATTTGTTTGCCATCCGTATTATTGTGGATTCCGTGAAGGACTGCTATGCGGCGCTCGGCGTGATTCATGAAATGTATAAGCCGATTCCGGGACGTTTTAAGGATTATATTGCGATGCCGAAACCGAATATGTACCAGTCACTTCATACGACATTGATAGGACCGACCGGACAGCCATTTGAGATTCAGATTCGTACCTATGAGATGCACCGCACGGCAGAATATGGTATTGCGGCGCACTGGAAATACAAAGAGGCAAGCAACAACGGCGGTGTGGCGGCACCGATGACCGTTACCGAGGAAGAAAAATTAAGCTGGCTCAGACAGATTCTCGAGTGGCAGAGAGATATGTCCGACAACAAGGAATTTATGAGCCTGCTGAAGAGTGACCTGGATTTATTCTCGGATACGGTATTCTGTTTTACACCGACCGGCGAGGTCAAAAACCTGCCAAATGGTTCCACACCGATTGATTTTGCATACAGCATCCATTCCGCTGTCGGAAATAAGATGATTGGGGCGAAGGTCAACGGAAGTTAGTGCCGATTGATTATGTGATTCAGAACGGAGACCGGATTGAGGTTGTCACTTCCCAGAATTCGAGAGGTCCGAGCCGTGACTGGCTTAATATCGTTAAGAGCACCCAGGCGAAGAACAAGATTAACCAGTGGTTCCGAAGTGAATTAAAAGAAGAGAATATCACGCACGGCAAGGATTTGCTGATTGCGTGCTGTAAGGCAAAGGGTATCAACTTTGCGGATATCAACAAACCGGAATATCAGAGCAAGATTCTGCGCAAATACGGGTTCCATGACTGGAATTCCTGTCTTGCTACCGTAGGACACGGCGGCTTAAAGGAAAGCCAGATTATCAACCGGATGTATGAGGAATACAAGAAAGACCATATTGCGCAGATTACGGATGAGGAAATCTTAGAGACTATCTCCGAGAGCAAGGAAAAAGAAGGAGAGAAGCGCTCAAAGAGCGGCATTATCGTCAAGGGACTTTACGATGTGGCAGTGCATTTTTCCAAGTGCTGCAGCCCGGTTCCGGGAGATGAGATTGTCGGATTTGTCACAAGAGGAAGAGGTGTCTCTATCCACCGTACAGACTGTATCAATATCATTAACCTCTCTGACATGGAGCGGGAACGTCTGATTGATGCAGAGTGGCAGCAGGATGACGAAGAAGAAAGCGGCAATGGACTTTACCGTGCCGAAATCAAGATTTATGGAAATAACCGGACGGGACTTCTTGTGGATATCACGAAGGTATTTACCGAGAAAAATATTGATATCAATGCAATTCATTCCAAGACGAGCAAGCAGGAGATTGCAACCATCGATATTTCCTTTAATACAAGGGGAAGAGCAGAACTTACAAGTGTCATTGATAAACTGCGCCAGGTGGAAAGTATTATTGATATCGAGAGAACGACCGGCTGATAAGGAGGAAGAACGATGGCACCGCTTCGTGTCGAATGTTATGTGGTAGGTTCGGTACAGACGAACTGTTATTTCGCGGTCAATGAGGACACGAAAGAGATGATTTTAATTGATCCGGGAGCAGCGGCAGGGCAGCTTGCGGCAAAGATAAAAGAAGAAGGGTTAAAACCAGTGGCAATCCTTTTAACACACGGTCATTTTGACCATGCAGGGGCGGCTGCGGAGCTTGCAGAACACTTTAACGTGCCGGTCTATGCCGAAGAACATGAAAAGGAGACATTAGAGGACCCGGAAGTGAACTTAAGCGGCTGGGAAGGCGTCAAGAAGACCTATCATGCCGACTGCTTCTTAAAAGACGAGCAGGAAATAGACCTTGCCGGATTTCATATCCGTGTGCTCCATACACCGGGGCATACGGTGGGCGGCTGCTGCTATTACTTCCCGTATCAGAATGTGGTGTTCAGCGGGGACAGCCTGTTTGCCATGTCGATGGGAAGAACGGATTTTCCAAAGGGAAGCGCTTCTGCACTGGTTCGTGCCATTCAGGAAAAACTGATGGCACTGCCGGACGAGGTGGCGGTTTATCCGGGACATAACGAGGAAACCACGATTGGAACGGAGCGGATGTATAATCCGTATCTGTAAGGAAATGGAAATAAAACTAACATGATAGTTGCAAAATTAAATCAATCAGAATTTGAATATGATATACATTCCTTAATTAAGGCGTTTTATCCGTCCGAAAATGTCAGTGCGACGGCGGAGGATAAGGAATACGGAGAACCTGTCACAAGCCGGATGACGGTGGATTACGGCGAGAACCGCATCAGAATCTGCTGGTGGAAGGGAGATGTGGAGACGCCGGATGCGTCGGATATCATCGCGCAGGCAGAGACGGAGGCGGATTTTTCTGACCGGAAGGAAGCAAAAAACAGCTTGAAACGGCTGCTTTACGGAATGTTGTCCGAACATACGGGAAAGAAGCTGCCCTGGGGAAATCTGACCGGAATCCGTCCGACGAAGATTCCGATGAAGCTTCTGGAGGCGGGAAAGAGCCGGGAAGAAATCCGCACCTTTATGAAGGAGACTTACGCAGCGTCGGATGAGAAGATTGACCTTGCAGTCGATATCGCAGAGCGTGAGCTGGCACTGCTTGAAAAAATTGATTATGAGAACGGCTACAGCCTTTACGTGGGAATTCCGTTTTGCCCGACGACCTGTCTGTACTGTTCGTTTACATCGTATCCGTTGGCGTCCTGGGAGTCCCGGATGGACGCTTACTTAGATGCTCTGGAAAAAGAAATTGATTTTGTGGCGGAAAAGTTCCAAAGCAAACATCTCAATTCAATTTATATCGGCGGCGGAACGCCTACCACGTTACATCCGGCACAGCTGGAACGATTGATTATCAAAATTAAATCCAGTTTTGATTTATCACACTGTCTGGAATTTACCGTGGAGGCGGGAAGACCGGACAGCATCACAAGGGACAAACTCGTGGTGTTAAGAGAGCAGGGAATTTCAAGAATTTCCATCAATCCGCAGACGATGAAGCAGGAGACACTAAAGCTGATTGGAAGACATCACACGGTGGCACAGACGATAGAGAGCTTTCAGATGGCAAGAGAGCTTGGTTTTGACAACATCAACATGGATTTGATTTTAGGACTTCCCGGGGAAGACCTTTCGGATGTGGAACACACCATGAAAGAAATCGAGAAGCTTTCGCCGGATAATCTCACGGTACACTCGCTTGCCTTAAAACGTGCGGCACGGTTAAATATCGAGCGGGAAGCGTATGCCGGTTATCAGATGGTCAACACGCAGGAGCATATGGATATTGCGGCTTCCTACGCAAAGAGAATGGGACTTTTACCGTATTATCTGTACCGTCAGAAGAGCATGGCGGGAAATCTTGAAAATGTTGGATATGCCTTGCCGGGAAAGGCAGGGGTATATAATATCTTGATTATGGAAGAGAAACAGACTATAATGGCACTTGGCGCTGGCGCCACCACGAAGTTTGTGCGCTATCTTCCGAGAGAGGGCACGGGAGAGAAGGTATTTGAAGCCGTGCGCGTGGAGAACGTAAAGGACGTCGCAAACTATCTGGAACGGGTAGATGAGATGATAGAGCGAAAAAGAAAGAAGATGGAGGAACTCTCATGGCATTAAGTAAAAAGCCGGTCAACGGCATGAAAGATATTTTACCGGAGGAAATGCAGATTCGTGATTACGTGCAGCAGGTCATCCGGGAAACTTACCGCAGCTTTGGATTTACACCGATTGAAACCCCCTGTATGGAAAATATTGCAAACTTGAGCAATAAGCAGGGCGGAGAAAATGAAAAGCTCATTTTCAAGGTGATGAAGCGTGGCGAGAAGTTAAAAGTAAAGGAAGCAGAAACAGAAGCAGATTTAGTGGATTTTGGAATGCGCTATGACCTGACCGTTCCACTTGTCCGCTATTATGCAAACAATGCAAACGACCTTCCGTCTCCGTTTAAATCGCTTCAGATGGGAAATGTATGGCGTGCAGACCGTCCACAGAGAGGACGTTACCGCCAGTTCATGCAGTGCGATATCGATATCATCGGAGAGCCGAGCAATCTTGCAGAGATTGAGTTAATTCTTGCAACAACTACAACTATCGGAAAACTTGGATTCCACAATTTTGAAATCAAGATTAACGAGCGCCGCATTTTAAAGGCAATGGCAGCCTACAGCGGATTCCCGGAGGAAGAGTTTGACACGGTATTTATCATCCTTGATAAGATGGATAAAATCGGACTTGAGGGTGTCGCAGAGGAACTTGAAAAAGAGGGCTACGCAAAAGAGAGCATCAACAAGTATTTAGCACTTTTTAACGGTGTAGAGCAGGCAGAGAACGGCATCCGTTATCTTGCAGGCGAGTTAGAGGGCTTTTTGGACCCGGAAGTAGAGCGCAACCTGCTTGAGATTATCGACAGCGTAGAAGCAGCAAAGACCGCGGATTTCCGTATGGTATTCGACCCGACCTTAGTGCGCGGCATGAGCTATTATACTGGAACTATTTTTGAAATTTCCATGCCGGAGTTAGGCGCAGCCTGCGGCGGTGGCGGACGTTATGACAAGATGGTTGGAAAATTTACCGGAAATGATGTTCCGGCATGTGGATTTTCCATCGGTTTTGAGCGTATTATCCTGCTTTTGATGGAGAGTGGATTTACGGTTCCGATGCAGCGTCCGAAGGTTGCCTATCTGATTGAGAAGGGTTACCCGACAGAGAAGCTGACAGAGGTGATTGCGAAGGCACAGGAAGAGCGCGTGGCAGGAAAACAGGTGCTTGTTGTGCGCATGAACAAGAACAAGAAGTTCCAGAAGGAAAAGCTTGCGGCTGAGGGCTATAAGGAGTTAGTCGAGTTTTACAAGAACTAGGAAGTACAAAATTAAATTTAGATATATTTTTCAGGAGGAAATGACATGGCAGAGTCAATGCGTGGATTACACAGAAGCCATAGATGTACCGAGGTTTCAAACGCAAATATCGGGGAAACCGTTACAGTTATGGGATGGGTACAGAAAAGAAGAAATTTGGGAAGTCTTATTTTTATCGATTTAAGAGACCGTTCCGGTATCTTACAGGTCGTATTTAATGAAGAAAATATTGGCAAAGAAGGCTATGAGAAAGCGGGAACACTCCGCAGCGAATATGTAGTAGCTGTTGTTGGAAAGGTAGAGAAACGTTCTGCCGCTGTCAATGAGAACTTAAAGACTGGTGATATCGAGGTGGTTGCAACTGATATCCGTGTACTTTCTGAATCCGAGACACCGCCATTCCAGATTGAAGAGAACAGCCAGACCAAGGATGAGGTGCGCTTAAAGTACCGTTATCTTGACCTGCGCAGACCGGATATCCAGAAAAACCTGATGCTGCGCAGCAAGGTTGCATACCTGATGCGTGACTTCATGATGAAGGAAGGATTCCTGGAAATCGAGACACCGATGTTATGTAAATCCACACCGGAGGGAGCAAGAGATTATCTGGTGCCGAGCCGTGTGCATCCGGGACATTTTTATGCACTGCCGCAGTCTCCGCAGCTTTATAAACAGCTTTTGATGTGCTCCGGTTATGACCGTTACTTCCAGATTGCAAGATGCTTCCGTGACGAGGATTTGCGTGCAGACCGTCAGCCGGAATTTACACAGGCAGATATGGAGCTTTCCTTCGTGGATGTTGAGGACGTGTTGGATGTCAATGAGCGTCTGTTAAAATATATTTTTAAAGAAGCAATCGGCGTAGACGTACAGCTTCCGCTGCCGAGAATGCCATGGCAGGAGGCAATGGACCGTTTCGGCTCCGACAAGCCGGATACCCGTTTTGGTATGGAACTTACAAATGTCTCTGATGTGGTAAAGGGCTGTGGTTTCTCTGTATTCACAGGAGCACTTGAAGCAGGCGGTTCTGTCCGCGGAATCAATGCAAAGGGACAGGCAGGAATGCCGCGTAAGAAGATTGACAAGTTAGTAGAGTTTGCAAAGGGGTATGGCGCAAAGGGACTTGCTTATCTGGCAGTCAATGAGGATGGCACCTACAAATCTTCCTTTGCAAAATTCATGACAGAAGAAGAACTTTCTGCACTTGTGGCAGCAATGGACGGACAGCCGGGCGATTTACTGTTATTTGCAGCAGACAAGAACAAGATTGTCTGGAATGTACTTGGCGCACTCCGCTTAGAGCTGGCAAAAGAGTTAGATTTATTAGACCCGAATCAGTACAATTTCTTATGGGTAACCGAATTCCCATTGTTAGAGTGGTCTGATGAAGAGAACCGTTTCATGGCAATGCACCATCCGTTTACAATGCCGATGGAGGAAGACTGGGATAAGATTGATTCCGACCCGGGTGCTGTCCGCGCAAAGGCATACGATATCGTATTAAATGGTACAGAGCTTGGTGGTGGTTCCGTCCGTATTCACCAGGATGACATCCAGGAGAAGATGTTTGAGGTGCTCGGCTTTACAAAAGAGCGTGCACATGAGCAGTTTGGTTTCCTGTTAGATGCGTTCAAATATGGAGTACCGCCTCACGCAGGACTTGCATACGGACTTGACCGTCTTGTGATGCACATGGTACACGCAGATTCTATCCGTGATGTCATTGCATTCCCGAAGGTAAAGGATGCTTCCTGTCTGATGACACAGGCACCTGGAATCGTCGATGCAAAGCAGCTTGAGGAACTGGGACTTGAGATTGAGCCGGTGCAGGAATAAAAAGTACCTTTTTATGGAAAACTGAATGAAAAGTATGATAATAAGGAGAACGATATGAAAAAATGGATGACACGGATTACCTGTATCGGTTTGCTGATGTTTGTGCTCGCCGGATGTGGAAAAACCACAGAAAGCGCAGACGGAATGTCCGGAAGCTGTGAGGAGATTTTACAGAAGGTTTATGATACGGCAGATTTGGATGCCTCCTTCCGGGATTCCCTGCAGTATTATGAGACAGGGGCACTCAGTGCGGACAACTGTGAATACATGTTAGGAACGACAGATGTCTCCTATTCGGATTCCGTGTATTCGGTTCCGATGATGAGCTCCGTACCTTACCAGTGTGTGATTTTACGCCTTTCTGAGGGCGAGGATGTCACTGCGGTAAAAGAAACGTTATCCCAGAATGCAAACCCTGCAAAGTGGATATGTGTGGTAGCAGAGAGCGTTGCTGTGGAAAACGTGGGTGATGTTGTGCTGGCAGTGATGGGAGATACGGATACGGTGGACGCTGTAAAAAATGCGTTCCTTGCATTGGGAGAATAAAATATGCTTTTTCCGAGTATTACGTTTCTCTACTTTTTTCTTCCGGCGTCGCTGCTTTTATATGCGGTGATGCCGGAAAAAGGAAAGAATGCGGTACTGTTTGGTACAGGCATTCTTTTTTATTTCTGGGGAGAACCGCTTTATGTGCTCCTTCTGCTTGCAATGGTGCTGACCGGCTATGCAGGGGGAAGAATCCTTGCGGCGCTTACAGAATGCGGCAGAAAGACGGCGTGTAAAATTCTGCTTGGAAGTCTTGTGGCGGCAGTGGTGTTTACACTTGGATTCTTTAAATATGGGAAAATTGCGGCAGGGCTGCCACTTGGCATCAGCTTTTACAGCTTTCAGGTCATCAGCTACTTAGTGGATGTATACCGGAAGGAACCGGAGGAAAAAAATTTCCTTGATTTTGGTGCTTATCTCACGTTTTTTCCACAGCTTGTGGCGGGACCGATTGTACGCTATGGCGATATGCGTCCGCAGCTAAAAGAGAAGAAAAAACCGGAGTATTTCTGGGAGGGAACCTTTCGTTTCTTCTGCGGTCTTGCCAAAAAACTTTTAATCGGGGATGTACTTGGCGAATTTGTGGCAGAGTTAGATGCCATGGCCGGGAAGGGAACGTTTTCTTACTGGGTGCTGGCGGCTGCCTATATGTTACAGCTTTATTATGATTTTTCCGGATACAGCGACATGGCAATCGGAATGGGGCAGATGTTTGGATTTCATTTGCCGGAGAACTTCCGATATCCGCTCATCTCAAAGAGCATTACGGAATTCTGGCGCAGATGGCACATGACGCTTGGAAGCTTTCTGCGGGACTATCTGTATATCCCGTTAGGTGGCAACCGTGTTGGTGTGCTGCGCTGGTGCTTTAACGTACTGCTTGTCTGGGGAGTCAGCGGAATGTGGCACGGTGCCGGGGTGAATTTCCTTTTATGGGGGGTACTGTTTGGCGTTGTTCTGATTCTGGAAAAACTGGTGAAAAAAGCACTTTCAAAACAGTTTGGAGAACGGTTTCAGCCGTACAGCCAGTCTTTTGTGGTTTTAGTACTGCGGCATATGTATACGCTTGTGCTGCTTGCTTTAAGCTTCGTGCTGTTTCGGATAGAAGATATGGGAGAGCTTTTTTCTTATCTGGGCGCAATGTTTGGCGGGGCAGGAAATGCGACAAGTGCACTTTTCTGGTATGAGCTTAAAAATTATAGCGTGATTTTACTTTTTGCCTGCATTGGTGCAACGCCACTCCTAGAACATCTGGCAGAAAAGTGGGTTCCACAGGCGGCAAGGAAGGCGTTATGCCAGTGGGGCAGTGACGTTTTGCTTGTTCTTGTGACAGCATTTTTACTGGGAAGCCAGGCACATCCGTTTTTGTATTTCCGGTTTTAGAAAAAGGGCGGTGATGGAATGAGAAGAAAAGAAATCGGTAAGTGGGTGCTTTTGGCACTTCTTGGGATTGGAATTTTTCAGATTTTTCTGCCACAGCAGGAAATTTCGACCGCCGAGCGGCGCAGACTTGCAAAACGTCCGGAGATTTCCCTTGCGGGTATAAAAGACGGCAGCTACGGGGAACAGTTAGAGGCGGGACTTTTAGATCAGTTTCCGGGAAGGGAAGTATTTCGGGGCATTTATGCCTTCATGCAGCAGAAACTGCTTGGAAAATGGGATGTGGCGGATTATTATGTCGTGGACCAGAATATTTCCAAGCTTGATCCGGTGCTTGAGGAAAAGAACGTGATTCGGGTGGCAACGCGATTTTCTGACATCTGTAAAAACTATTTTCCAGAGGCGGACTGTTATTATGCCATTATCCCGGATAAAAATTATTTTCTTGCGGAGAAAAACGGATATCCGGCGCTTGATTATGAGCGGTTGTCTGTGCTGATGAAGGAAAACTTTACAGCGGGGGATGAGATTGCAATCGAGGACCTGCTAGAGCTTACGGATTATTACCGGACGGACTTGCACTGGAGACAGGAGGAGCTTTTGGATGTGGCGGAAAAAATGATTTCTGTCATGCAGCAGAAGGAAGAGGCTGGACTTTTAAAAGGAAGCTTTCAGATGGCATCTGACCGCTTTTACGGCGGCTATGCGGGGGCATCCGGGTTTGCGGTAAAGCCGGATACGCTTTTTTATTATGAGAGTCCCCTGCTTTCCCAGGTGAAGGTCTATGATTATGAGAAGCAGGAAGAAACAGGGCTTTATGCGTTAGATGCACTGCAGGATGGTGCCTTGACAGACCCCTACGACTTGTATTTAAACGGGGCAAGGGCACTGCTTCGGCTGGAAAATCCGGGCGCTTTGAGTGATAGGAAGCTCGTAATTTTCAGGGATTCTTTTACAGGCAGTCTGGCATCACTTTTGGCAGAGGCATATTCGGAAATTGTTCTGGTGGATTTGCGCTATGTGTCGCTTTCCTATGCGATGGAGCTTTTTGACACCGGAGATTATGATACCGTATTATTTTTATATCATACGGGCATGCTCAATCACAGTGAAACACTGCGCTTTTAAGGGCACATTTCCGTTCTCTTGACAAATATTTTCCGCGAACGTATAATAAATCATAGTTAATAGATAGGAATACAGAATGATTCGGAAAAACGGATTGTTCGCATCCTAGCGGAAACGAGGATTAAAATGAAAATTTCGACAAAAGGAAGATATGCACTGCGTCTGATGATAGACCTTGCCATTCACAATACAGGAGAACCAATCAGCTTAAAGGATGTAGCAAGACGGCAGGAGATATCCGATAAATATTTAGAGCAGATTATTTCCATCCTGAATAAGGCAGGCTATGTAAAAAGTATCCGGGGGGCACAGGGTGGCTATATGTTAAAGAAAGACCCCAAAGATTACACAGTTGGCATGATTTTGCGTGTCACGGAGGGAAGCCTTGCTCCGGTAGACTGTGTGGAAGAGGGCATGGCAGAGTGTGAACGCATGAATGAATGTGCGACAGTTTTAATCTGGCAGAAAATTAACGAGGCAGTCAACAATGTTGTTGACAACATCACATTGGAAGATCTGGTGGAATGGCAGATGCAGAAATCGGATCAGTATGTGATCTAATAAAAATGGTGTATTTGTATAAAAACATAGTATCCATAGCTTGACAATAGGAAAGATTGGATTATAATGTTTATATCCGAGTAATATACTAGGAAATAAAGAAAAGAGGCACGGCAATGAACAAATTGATTTATTTAGATAATGCAGCTACTACTCAGGTTTATCCGGAAGTATTAGATGCAATGTTACCGTTTTTTACAGAGCATTATGGAAATCCTTCCGCAATCTATTCGTTTGCAGGAGAATCCGGAAAGGCTGTTGCAGATGCGAGAGCATCCCTTGCAGATTTGATTGGCGCAAAGACAGAAGAGATTTATTTTACCGGCGGCGGAAGCGAGTCTGATAACTGGGCACTTAAGGCAACCGCAGAAGCATATGCGTCTAAGGGAAAACACATCATCACCACAACGATTGAGCATCATGCAATCCTGCATACCTGCGCCTATCTTGAGAAGCACGGATATGAAGTGACTTATGTCAACGTTGATGAGAACGGTACAGTAAAATTAGACGAGTTAAAAGCAGCCATCCGTCCGGATACCATCCTGATTTCTGTTATGGCAGCAAATAACGAGATTGGAACAATTCAGCCGCTCGAAGAGATTGGTGCCATCGCAAAAGAACACGGAATTTTATTCCACACCGACGCAGTACAGGCATTCGGACATATTCCGATTGATGTAGATGCAATGCATATTGATATGTTAAGCGCAAGCGGTCACAAAATCAACGGACCAAAGGGAATCGGTGTGATGTATATCCGCAAAGGTGTTAAAATCCAGTCCTTTATCCACGGCGGCGCACAGGAGCGTAAGCGTCGTGCAGGCACATTAAATGTGCCGGGAATCGTAGGATTCGGCACCGCAGCAAAGCTTGCCAAAGAGCATATGA
>JBNMKM010000019.1:0-63055 GCA_050874345.1 Roseburia sp.
AAATGGACGATGCCTCTTCGGAACTGGGGACAGGTTTATGGCGAGTTGAGCATCATGTACGAGGGACGACTGCCCGAATAGAAGATTTAAAGCTTGTTTTACAGGCGGAATTTTTCGCCTGCTCTTGACATACTTAAATCAACACTGTTATATATAAAGCAAGGGCTGAATGCTCATTCAAGAGCCTTCAGCCCAGTCATTATCATAGAAGATCACATTTACAGACTTTTATTCACACACTCGTGGGTCGCCATATTTTGCGGCGGTTGCCGCATAGATATACTCCCGGAATAACGGCGGTGATGCTAGTTTATATTGCCGTCCAAGCTCCCGGCGTGCCTCATACATAATCCACGCAATCTGTTCCTCGGTTTTCCCATCTGCCCTTAATTTTTGGGGCAGTTCACATAATTTGGTTACTTTTTGTTCGTATTCCTGGCGCAGAGCGCTGTCTTTTAAACCGGACTGCTGTATTAACAGCCATTCTTTTTCAAATTCATCCATATCTCATAGTTCCTTTTTTATTCAGTATATCGTGATTGCATCACTCAATAATTTCGTCGTTCGTCAATCGTGCAAGCACGTTGACTCACTTTCACTCATTATATCATATCTCCAGCCTAAATCATTTGTCGATTTTGGACGAAAAATGCTGAAAAAAGAATAATTATGCATACAATTGCCCAGAAAACGTTTCCCTAAAGCGACATTTATGATAAAATGAAACTGTGTATTTTACCGCCCGGAGCGAAGCAAAGTGGCATAGGCCGCCCGGGCGATAGCATATGGTAAATGGGTCGCAGAGGCACATCATGGATGCCTTGGGGGAATGGGATTATGATAGCTGATAAGAAAAGTTACCAGATTAGTTTATTTGTCGCGGCGAACATTCTGATAAACTGCATCGGGAAAATGCTGGCGCAAAGGCTGCAGCTCCCGCTGTGGTTAGATTCATTTGGAACTGTGTATACCGCATATCTGTTAGGACCGGTATGCGGGGCAATTGTGGGGGCAAGCGTAAATATTATTTATGCTATTTTATTTTCGTATACGCATATGATTTATGCAGTCGTGAGTGTGATACTTGGAATTACGGTGGGAGTGTGTGCAAAAAAGGGCTATCTCACATCGTTGTTTGGCACGCTGTCGGTCAGCTTTCTTGTGACCATGATTTCCGTTTTGATTTCTACACCGTTAAACTATCTGTTTTTTGATGGAAACACAGGAAACATATGGGGAGACGGTGTCATAAGCCTGCTGCAGAGGATTGGCTGCAATGAGATTGTCAGCCACTGCATAGGCGAGTTCTATATTGATTTCCTTGACAAAACATTAACAATCGCAGTGCTCTCCCTATCGGTCAGACTGTACCGCAGATATGGGAAGGAGCTTTTGAAGCGCAAAAAACCGTGGACCCTGGTGGCTGTTATCGGAATACTGGCACTTTTTTCCGGGATGGAGGTAAAGGCGGAAAACGCATTAGACGGGGAAACGGTTAATTTTAATGCGTATATCCAGACCGTCTACGATGGCAAGAACGGACTTCCAGGCGGCAGTGCAAATGACATTGCGCAGACAAATGACGGAATCTTGTGGATTGGCACGTATGGCGGACTTTACCGCTATGACGGCAGTACCTTCCGGCTGATGGATGAATTCGAATCTGTCAAAAATGTGAACTGTCTTTATACAGACGAAGAAGGCAGGCTCTGGATTGGGACAAACGACAGCGGTTTATCCATTTATATCAATAATCAGATTTCGAATGTCGTGGACAAAAATGATGGACTATCGTCTGATTCCGTGCGCTGCATCACGCAGAGTACGGATGGCAATTATTATGTCGGAACAGCGGGAGAAGTCTGTGTGTTGACGCTGTCCGGTGGACTGTTAGTCAAGAAGGTAATCCCTGAGATTGTGTATGCAAACAGCATGACGGCGGACGCAGACGGAACGGTAGCAGTGGTGGCAAATGACGGAATCCTGTACCTGTTAAGGGAAGGGGAAATTTTTGACACACAGAGTGCGGCGGAGGAGGACAGCTACACCTGCTGTCTGTTTGACGAAACAGGTAACCTCTATGCAGGGACTGCCAGTAACCGGGTGGATATTTATCACATGGAGGATGGCACTCTTTCAAAAAAAGATTCCAGGCTGTGTGAGGGGCTTATGAATCTTACTTCTTTTTATCAGTCAGAGAACGGGAACCTGTTTTTATGTGCGGACAATGGGGTTGCGTATTTTGATGCAGAGGGAAATTATCACACGATTAATACCAATGAATTTAACAATTCCATCGACCATATGCTGATTGATTATCAGAAAAATTTGTGGTTCACATCTTCAAGACTTGGGCTTTTGCGCCTATATGAGTCTGCTTTTACAGAAATTTACCGTGAGGCATCGTTAGAGGAAAAGGTGGTTAATACGGTCACAAAGTGGAATGACGTGTTTTATTTTGGCACGGACAGCGGGCTTGATGTGCTTGATGCGCAAAAGATACCGGAAACGGCGGGGAAGCTGCAGCAGGCACTTGAAGGGGTAAGAATCCGGCAGCTTATGGTGGATAAAGAGAACCATCTCTGGATTTGTACGACCGGGCAGGGCGCCTGGGAAGTGGATGCCGATGGCACGATACGAAAATATGAACGGATGAATGGCTTAAACGATGACAAGACACGTTCTGCCATGGAAACAAAGGATGGCAGAATCATTGTGGCGGCAAATTCCGGACTTTCAATTGTGAAAGGTGGAAAGGTCACAGCAAACATCGGATGCGAAGAGGGACTGAATAATCCGATTGTACTTTGTATGTTGGAACAGGAGGATGGAACGATTCTTGCTGGAACAGACGGAGGCGGAATTGCGGTAATCAAGGGAAAAGAAGTTGTAAAAACCCTTTCAAAAAGCGATGGACTCAGTTCGGAAGTAATTTTGCGGATGATAGCAGATAAGGATGGAAACGGAATTTTTATCGTGACAAGCAATGGCATCTGCTTTATGAATACGGACGGAACGCTTTGCATCCTTGAGAATTTTCCTTATTATAATAATTATGATATCGTTGAGGGAAGCAATGGAATGTTGTTTGTCTGCGGATCTGCCGGAATTTATGTGGTGGATAAAACGGAATTGCTAAGCGGCAGGGAAATGGAGTATAAGCTGCTGGACTCCCGGCTTGGATTCCAGAAGTCGCTGACGCCAAATGCCTGGAACTATGTCGATGAGGAAGAAAACCTTTATCTTTCAACAGATACCGGGGTTGTGCGGATGAATCTGAAGCATTACGACAATGCAGCCAGGTCTTATCGTATGTTAGTGCGCTCGATTCTGGTGGACGACACGGTTTATCCGGTGGAGAGAGGCGAGGCGGTGTATCTTCCAAGCGGAACTGACAGAATCGAAATTATTCCGGAAATTATTAATTATTCACCCAATATGCCGTATGTGAGTGTTTACCTGGAAGGCTTTGACAAGAATCCGAAGGTGATGCAGCAAAATGAACTTACAAACGTAGCATATACAAACCTTCCGGTTGGAACCTATATCTTTCATCTTGCAGTGCTTGATAGCAGGGGCAAAAATGTGATAGCAGAGAGCACTTATACCATCATTAAAGAAAAAGAAATCTATGATAACTGGTGGTTCATGCTGTACGTTGTGCTGGTATTTGGAATTGCGATTGCTTATCTGACCTGGCTTTTTTTCCGGACGCAGATTCAAAGAACCATTAATATGCAAAAGAAAGAACTCGAGCTTGCCAGAAGCCAGATTGAGATGGGAAATGAAACTGTGCTTACGATTGCACGGACGGTGGATGCAAAGGATGAGAACACCAGCCAGCATTCGTTTCGTGTTTCAGAATACTCGGTTATGATTGCAAAGCGGCTTGGATACGGGGATGCGGCGTGCGAGGAGTTGCGCAAGACGGCGCTGTTGCATGATATCGGTAAAATTGGAATCCCGGATCGTGTGTTAAACAAACCGGATAAGCTCACAGATGAGGAGTACGCGCTGATGAAGTCCCATGTGGTAAAAGGTGCAGAAATCCTGCGGAAGTTTACACTCGTTCAGAATGTGCAGGAGGGTGCGCTCTATCACCATGAGCGCTACGATGGCAAGGGATATGTACATGGGCTCAAAGGGGAGGAAATTCCATTAAATGCACGAATTATTGGAATTGCAGATGCATTTGATGCAATGACGGCAAACCGTGTCTATCGCAGGAAGTTGGATATTGACTATGTGATAGGGGAGTTAAAAAAGGGAAGTGGAACACAGTTTGACCCGAAACTGGTGGAAATCATGCTGGATTTGATAGAAAAAGGCGAAATCGATGTGGAACGGATGTATGAAGAATCCGGTGGTCATAAGGAGTAGAAGGGTATGAGGATGAAAAGAGTCTATATCATTACAGTGCTTACTGCGATTGCCGTGATTGCGGCAGTCACCGGAATTTACCGGACGGTATCCGGGGATGAGGAAGAGAAAAAAATCCGTGTGGGATTTATCTATGTCGGCGATTCCAGCACAACCTACACAGGTAATTTCATAAAAGCGCAGACAGAGATTGAGAACCGGTATGGAGCTCAGGTGGAGACGGTTGCAAAGTATAACGTGCCGGAAGGAACGGAGGAGAATGCGCTAAAGGAGCTCGTGGAAGCGAAGTGTGACCTGATTTTTGCAACCAGCTATGCGTATGGGGAAAAGACGAAGGAATTTGCAGCGCAATACCCGGATATCCAGTTTTGTATGGCAACGGGGACAAATGCAAACGAGGAGCCGGTGCTTGAAAATTACCATACGTTTATGGGTGCCATCTATGAGGGCAGATATATTTCCGGTGTTGCGGCTGGGATGAAATTGCAGGAGCTGCTCGAAGACGGCGTTATTACGAAGGAACAGGCGCGTGTCGGCTATGTGGGGGCATTTCCTTATGCGGAGGTGGTTTCCGGCTATACGGCATTTCTGCTTGGCGTGCGTTCCGTGGTGCCGGATGCCCGGATGACGGTAAAATATACGAATAGCTGGGGCGATTATCTCCTGGAAAAAAAGTATGCGAAGGCATTGATTGAGGAGGGCTGCGTTATTATTTCCCAGCACTCGGACACGGCGGGACCGGCGGTTGCATGTGAGGAGACCGATGCAGGACAGCCTGTTTATCTGGTGGCGTATAATCAGAGTATGGCACAGGTTGCGCCGACCACCTATCTGACCGGAGCCAAAATCAACTGGGAGCCGTATATGGTGCAGGCGGTGGAAGCAGTGCTTGCGGGAGAAAAAATCGAGGACTGCACAGGCGGAACGGTCAATGGAAATGATGTGGGAGCAGGATTTAAAGAAGGCTGGGTGCAGATGCTCGAGTTAAATGAAATCGTTGCTGCGGACGGGACGGCAGAAAAAATCGCGGAACTGACAGAGCAGTTTAAAAAGGGAGAAGTCCATGTATTTATGGGGGACTATATCGGGGTGAATCCGGAGGACCCTTCTGATACCTGGGATTTGCGGGAAGAGTATCAGGAAAACCGCTACAGTTCAGCACCGACGTTTCATTATGTTTTAAAAGATATAATTACAATTGAAGAATGAAGCGGAAACATACAGAAATATATTGGACAATCGGGCGGCTTGTGTTATACTTCGATGTGAATAAATATACAGAAACGAGGTATGACATGAGAAACGGTAAGAAAATCTGCCTCTTCCTGATAACCCTGATGCTTGGAGCGCTGTTACTGGCAGGCTGCGGCAAAAACGGGCAGGGGGAAAGCACAAAGACAAAACAGATTACAGGTGCCGCTGACCTTTCCGGAGCCATCATCGGTGTACAGACAGGTACAACCGGAGCCGACTATGCGGCTGAGTTAGAGAACGATGGACAGGGAACAAAGGTTGAGCGCTATAATAAAGGTGCGGATGCCGTTCAGGCATTAAAGCTCGGAAAGATAGACTGTGTGGTCATCGATGAGCAGCCGGCAATTGCATTTGTAAACCAAAACAGCAATATCCGGATTCTGGACGAAGAATTTGTCACGGAGGAATATGCGTTTTGTATTGCAAAGGAAAATACAGAGCTTTTAGAGCAGGTCAACGAAGCACTCTCGGAATTAAGAGCGGATGGAACGCTTCAAAATATCATCAAAAATTACATCGGTTCTGATGAAGAGTTAGGGCAGTTTCCTTATGAGCGCAAAGAGGTAGAGCGCACAAATGGTACGCTTGTGGTTGGAACTAATGCGGAATTTCCACCGTATGAATATTATGAGAACAACCAGATAATTGGACTTGACATCGACATCATGTACGCAGTCAGCGATATCCTTGGAATGGACGTGCAGATTGAGGATATGGCGTTTGATTCTGTGATTGCCGCCGTGACTTCCGGCAAGGTAAATATCGGTGCGTCCGGATTTACGATTACCGAGGACCGCAAAAAGAACATCAATTTTACGGACAGCTATATCACTTCCCGCCAGGTCATTATCGTAAAGGACGGTGACAGCGAAGCAAAAGCAAGCCTTCGGGAAAAATTCTATGACAACTTTATCAAGGACAACCGGTATCAGTATATCGTAAAAGGTCTTGGAAATACCTTAATCATCACAATTTTTGCCGTTATTCTCGGAATTATCGGCGGATTTTTAATTGCGATCGTGCGGACAAACCATGATAGAAACGGTGGACTTACCATATTAAACTTCTTTTGTCGTATTTACCTGACCGTGATACGTGGAACGCCTGTCATGATACAGCTTTTGATTATCTATTACGTTATTTTAGCGTCCGCGACAAATAAAATTATGGTTGCGGCGATTGCGTTTGGATTAAACTCTGCCGCATATGTGGCGGAAATCGTCCGTTCCGGTATCATGTCCGTGGATATGGGACAGTTTGAGGCGGGCAGAAGCCTTGGACTTGGTTATAAGCAGACCATGATTTTCATTGTACTGCCGCAGGCGATAAAAAATATTCTTCCGGCGCTGTTAAACGAGGTTATCAGTCTGTTGAAGGAGACATCCATCAGTGGATATATCGGCTTGATGGATCTGACAAAAGGCGGAGACATTATTCGCGGAAATACGTATGAGGCGTTCCTTCCGTTACTTGCAGTTGCAGTGATTTATCTGGCACTGGTAATGCTGTTAAGTTTTGGAGTAAGTAAGCTGGAGAGGAGATTGCGGAACAATGAACGGTAATGTGATTCTGGAAGTAAAAGATTTACATAAATATTATGGAAAACAGGAAGTACTAAAGGGCATCAGTACGACGGTGCAAAAAGGGGATGTAATTGCCATCATAGGACCTTCCGGCTGTGGAAAATCAACATTTTTACGCTCCTTAAATCTGCTTGAGGTTCCAACGAGGGGACAGATTTTATTTGAGGGAACCGATATCACGGACAAGAAAACGGATATCAACCGGGTACGTCAGAAGATTGGAATGGTATTTCAGCAGTTTAACCTGTTCCCGAACATGACAATCCGGCAGAATATTATGCTTGCGCCGGTTAAATTAAACCTGATGACAAAGGAAGAGGCAAATGCGCGTGCCGAGGAGCTTTTAGCACGCGTGGGACTTTTCGATAAGGCAGATTCCTATCCGGCACAGCTCTCCGGTGGACAGAAACAGCGAATTGCGATTGTCCGTTCCCTTGCAATGAACCCGGATATTATCTTATTTGATGAGCCGACCTCTGCGCTTGACCCGGAGATGGTAGGAGAAGTATTGCAGGTTATGCGGGAGCTTGCCGCAACGGGAATGACGATGGTTGTAGTTACACATGAGATGGGATTTGCAAGAGAGGTTGCAAACCGCGTGATGTTTATCAATGAGGGCGTGATTGCAGAAGAGGGAACGCCGGAAGAGATATTTAAGACGCCGAAGAGTCAGCGTTTACAGGAATTTTTATCAAGGGTGTTATAAAATATGCAAAAAGATTATCAAAAAACAATGTATGCCTGCTTTATTGGTTATATTGTTCAGGCAATTGTCAATAATTTCGTACCGTTACTGTTTTTGACGTTTGAAAAAACATATCAGATTCCACTCAGCCAGATTACGATGTTAATCACGTTTAATTTTGGAATCCAGTTGTTGGTAGATTTGTTATCAGCTGGATTTGTGGACCGGATTGGATACCGGACCTCCATTTTCTTAGCGCACCTGTTTTCGGCAGCAGGACTGCTTGGGCTTGTATTTTTGCCGGAGCTTCTGCCGGATGCGTTTGCGGGACTTTTGACTGCAGTTGTCATCTATGCACTCGGCGGCGGACTGATTGAGGTATTAATCAGCCCGATTATGGAAAGCTGTCCGACCGACAACAAAGAAAAGGCAATGAGTCTGTTACATTCCTTTTACTGCTGGGGACATGTTGGGGTTGTGCTGCTCTCAACACTCTTTTTTACCGTGTTTGGAATTGATAACTGGAAGATACTGACTCTTTTATGGGTGATTATCCCATTGTGCAATGGCATCTTTTTCTTAAAGGTGCCGATGGCGCCTCTTGTGGAAGAGGGTGAGACCGGACTTACAATGAAAGAGCTGTTTGGACAGAAAATTTTCTGGATTCTTATGCTTATGATGTTATGCGCGGGAGCCAGTGAACAGTCGGTCAGCCAGTGGGCATCCACCTTTGCGGAGCAGGGGCTTGGCGTCAGCAAAACGATAGGAGATCTGGCAGGACCGATGGCATTTGCAGTGCTGATGGGAAGTGCAAGAGCTTTCTATGGAAAATGGGGAGATAAGATGAACCTCGACCGTTTTATGAAAGCGAGCGGTGTGCTCTGTATGATTTCCTATCTGTGCATCAGTTTATCACCTTCTCCGGTTGTTTCGCTGCTTGGTTGTGCGATTTGCGGGCTGTCCGTTGGAATTATGTGGCCGGGAACATTCAGCAAGGCATCTGCCTCCATCAGAAACGGTGGAACGGTGATGTTTGCGCTTTTGGCGCTCGCTGGAGATTTGGGCTGTTCAGGAGGTCCTACGGTCGTAGGGTATGTTCCGGGAATCGCATCGGATAACCTGAAAATGGGAATTCTTGCAGCAATTATTTTCCCATTTCTCCTGCTGTTAAGTCTTCTTTTATTAAAGAAAAATCCGCAGGAAAAAGCCTGACGAAGAACAGTGTGACAGGAGAATTTAAAAGAAACCGGCATATGATAAGTTATACCAGTAAGAGAAGGAGGAATGAATGAGTGAATATCAAAACGCTGGTACTTATCATTGCAGTGCTGTTGCTGCTTCTTGTGGCAATAGGGCTGATATGGTTTCTGATAAAAAGACAAAAGTGTAAAAAAAGGGTACGCCGGATGTGTATGCCAGAAAAACTCTGTATGTTGGAGAAACTGGCAGAACCATTCGGCTTTTCTTATCTGCGGGGGCAGGATGTCTTTACGGGAACACTTGACGCCTGGCAGAAGGAAGCCGGCTACCGCACCTTTTACGACCGTGCGGCGGTGTATTTTCATATGATATTTGACGCACTGCCCGTCTATTACAATTACGGGGGGAAAACATGGCTGATAGAGCTGTGGAAGGGACAATACGGCATCAGCACCGGAGCAGAGGTGGGGGTCTACCATGCGAAAAAAGTCGTTGACAGCCAGGCACGCAGATGGACGCAGTTTGAGGCGGCAGACGTAGAGGAGATGCCGCATATCAGCTACCGTCTGGAGAGAAAGGGAAAAACGCTGTTTTCCATGCGCGGATATCACTGGTGGCTCGCCGGATTTCGGGTTGGAACTTTCAGCAGACCGGGGAAACTACGCCTGATGACGACCATCACGTTTCGTGAAAGAGAGGAAGCATGCCAGTTTTACAGAGCTCTTGAGGAAGCGGGAGTTTCTTCCAACCAGTGCCGGATTTCAGGAAATGAAGTGCATGTCTGCTTTGAAAAGGAAAGAAGAAAGAAAAAGTGTGTGCTATGCCGCGTGGCATCCTGCATTTACCGGGGCTTTTTGCAGGTGCAGAATGCCATCTGCTGCAAGCTGTTTGCCTTTGTGACAAGACCGTTTACGGAAACGGCAGACCGGATGCTGTTTTTGTATTTCCTTCTGCCAGGATGCTTTAAACGGGCACTGCTTCGTCCGGGACGAAGGCTTAAGGGTTATGTGCCGGGGCGGCACGAAATGTTATGAGCTGTCAGTCGAGATTAAACCGGGCGCTGGAAGAGGCGGTAGAACTGCCGCTTAATGCAAAAAGCCGCTATGTGCTGATCAGTGACTGTCACAGAGGAACCGGAACTGCCTATGATAATTTTCTGAAAAATCAGCATCTTTTTACGGCGGCGCTCGGCTATTACGAAAGAAATGATTTTTTTTATATCGAACTTGGAGACGGGGAGGAACTGTGGGAGAATTTCAGTCTGGGACAGATTGAAACGTGCTACAGTGATTTGTATGAACAGTTTGGGGAGCTGGAGCGCAAAGGACGCATTTTACGGCTTTTCGGAAATCACAACCTCGAACTGCGCAATGAGAGCACACAGGAAAAACAGACCGTGTGCAATATCTGCGGGGAACCAATGTGCAGGGAACACTGGCAGACCTTTCGGGAATGTGCAGTGCTAAAAAACAATACCGGAGGCAGAGATATCTGCCTCCTTCACGGACACCAGGCAGATTTTTTTAACTCGGTGCTCTGGAGACTGTCAAGATTTCTGGTGCGTTATCTGTGGAGACCGTTGGAGCGGTTCGGGGTCAATGACCCCACCAGTGCCGCAAAAAATTATAAAAAACAAAAGCGCTACGAACACTGTCTTGACCGTTGGGCAAAAGAGAAGGGAATGTATCTTGTGGCGGGACATTCCCATCGTCCGACACTTCCTGCAGAGGAGGGGCTTTACGCCAATTCGGGGAGCTGTGTCCACCCGCGCTGCATCACTGCAATTGAAATCTGGAATATGAAAATGACACTTGTAAAATGGAGCGTGACGACGAGGCCGGATTTAAGCCTTGCGGCGGAGCGCAGTGTGCTGGCAGGACCTGTCGATATTCGCTAAAACCCTCTTGTTTAATTGAAAAAATTTGGTATAATAGTCCTATAGAAGCAGGGCGAAGAACCAAATTAAAAAGCAGGGGGTCAGTGTCATGATAAAGATTCAGGATTTTTGCGATATGCAGAAATTTGAAACAATAATGAAAAACTGGGCAAAAGCGACAGGGCTTGCCACGGTAGCAGTGGGAGCGGATGGACAGTATATCAGTGAATGTTATAATTTTACGGATTTCTGCATTAAGCTCACCCGTGGAAGCAAGGAAGGACTTGCGCGTTGTGAGCGCTGCGACAGAGAGAGAAAAGGCACCTATGAGTGTCACGCAGGTCTGATGGATTTTGGTATTCCGATTACACTTGAGGATGGAACCGTATTGGGAAGCGTCATCGGTGGACAGATTCTGCCGGAGAAGCCGGATGATGAGAAGTTCCGCAAGACAGCAAGAGAACTTGGAATTCCGGAGGACGATTATATTAAAGCACTGCACAAGGTGAACATCAAGACAAAAGAAGAGATTGAAGCGTCAGCGAATCTTCTTGGAGAAGTCATCAATATGTTTGTGCGGTCATCCTATATCACACATACGAACAGCGGTATGTTAGACCGTGTGCAGCAGGGAATTTCCGATGCAACGGAACAGATTGCTGAGGTCAATGCCATCACGAAACAGATTAGTGAATTTGGTAACCGCCAGAAGATTTTGGCACTCAATGCATCTATTGAGGCAGCGCGTGCAGGAGAGGCAGGAAAAGGATTTGCGGTAGTGGCAACGGAGGTTCAGAAGTTAGCTGGTGGAATGTCACAGGCGAGTGTACAGATTGTGGATGCACTTGGCAGACTGACAAAGACCATCAATCATTTCAGTGGAAAGTAAATCGAAAAGTAAAGAACAGCAGCAGGAAAAGGGCATCTGTCGTACGGCAGATGCCTGTTTCGATGAAAGGCTATACAATTTCGTCATTTTGTATAAATTTACGCCCTGTAAAGGGGAATTTCCTTGACGGTCAATTGGGAAAATGTTATAAAAAAAGTAATTTGTTACCATGAGGAAGAATGTGAGAAAGGGAGCAGAAGGAATGAGTCGGAAGAATTGGAAGAGAAAATTGTGCGGTCTGATGGCGGCAATATTTCTGGTGAGTGAAATGGGAAGCACCGCAGTGTATGCAGCCGGTGCGGACACCGTTTCTGCGGAGACAGTAGAAGACGTACAGAATGTGGACGGCACAGAGGTCATGGAGGAGACAGAAGTAGTTACAACGACCGAAGAAACGGAACAGACAGAGACAGCCGAAGAGACAGCCGGTACGGAAAGCACAGACGAAAGTGAGGTTACGGAAGGAACGGAAAACATCGGGGATACTGAAACTGTGGAAGAGACCGAAACACCGGAAGATACTGAAACCGCAGAGGAGACCGAAGTAACAGAAGAAACAGAAGTTACCGAGGAGACTGAAGCAACGGAAGAGACAGAAACTACCGAGAGCGTTACAGACGAAATCCACCTGGGCAGTGTTACCGGGGGAACAACAAAGGACAACGCAGTTGAGGTGGCATTGAACGAGGCAAATACGGCGTCCTTAACATCTGTGACAAAACAGGATGAGTATTATAAATTTACGTTAAGCAAGCCAGGATTAGTAACCTTAAGCGTTTCAAATGACAAGACAAGCACGGACAGTTTGACCGCTTATTTTGACTATGAATCTGCAAACAGCTCGCTTGTGAGCAAAACGGTAAAGGCAGGGGAAACAGGAAGCACTAACCAGATTGGACTTGAGGCAGGCACGTATTATCTTTATATGAAAAAAGCAAGCCTGACAGCATCGGTTACTTATCAGTTTACGATTGGCTATACCGCAACGGATAACTGTGAGAAAGAGTTGAATGATTCCTTTGGAACAGCGACAAGTGTTGCGTTAAACACGACAATCTATGGATCCGGTTATAAGAAAGACGATGAGGATTTCTACAAATTTACGCTGGATAAAGCGGGCGTTGTGAGTATTGATTTCTCACATGACGTGATTAGTGGAAGTGAGACCAAGGACATTTATACCGGTACTTTTTATTTTACCGATAACTATATTGATATTTTAAAGGATGGTCTCTCCTACAGCTTCACTTCACAGGGAGCACAGCAGAGCCTTACTTCTGCAGAGATTGGATTAAAAGCCGGCACTTATTATTTTAAGGTAAAAACAGGTGCTGAGGTTTCCGATAATTACAACTTCAAGATTAATTTTTCAGAAACTGCAAACTGGGAGACAGAGAAGAATGATTCTTACTCTGCGGCAAATGCAGTGCAGGTTGGAACCGCGTACTCTGGAAGTATCTACAGTGCATCCGATGTGGATTATTATGAGGTTACAACAACGGAAGACGGTGCATTAAGTCTTAATTTTGACCATGCAAACGTGTCCGGCAGGGAGAATACACCGGTCTGGAAAGTGCTGCTTTACAGCTACTCTGAGACGACTAAGACAACGACAGAAATTTTCTCCCAGAGTATCAATGGCGGAACGACCTCTACCGTTACACCGCAGGTGGGTGTACCGGCAGGAAAATATTATGTTGCGGTTACCGCAGCAGGAACCGTATATGATACCTCGACCTATCAGATAAAGGTCAACCATGAAGCTGGCGCTTACTGGGAGAAAGAATCCAATGATACATTTGCGACTGCAAATGAAATTGCGCTGGAAAAGACCTATTCCGGAAGCATCCACAAATCAAGTGATAAAGATTATTACAAGGTGACACTGGCAGCAGACGGTGCCCTTAAGGTGAAATTCAGTCATCCGAGCGTTGCCGGACGGGAGTCAAACTATATCTGGAAAGTATCCCTTTACCGGGACAGTGACCGTTCAAATGCGGTTTATTCCCAGTCTATTTATGGCGGGGATGTGGACACAGCATTGCCGCAGATGGGATTACAGGCAGGAACTTACTATGTGTGCGTGGAGTCTGCAACACTTTCTGATACCAGTACCTATCAGATTTCCACAAGCTTTACAAAATCCGCTTACTGGGAGATGGAGCCAAACGATTCCACGACAACCGCAACGGAAATAAAAAATCTCGACAAAACTTATTCTGGAAGTATCCACAAGCTTGCGGATGTGGACTACTATAAGGTTACATTAGAGGGCGCAGGTGGTCTTGGACTGACATTCAGCCATGACGTCGTATCCGGCTCCGAGGCAAGCAGCCTTTGGAAAGTTTCCATTTATGAGGCATCAAACCTCCGCACTGCAATTTATACGCAGACGATAAGCGGTGGTGACAAGAAAACGGTAACACCGCAGATTGGACTGAAGGCAGGAACTTATTATATCGCAGTGGCAAGCGCCAACAGCTTAAGCTTCTGTTCGGATACTTACAAATTAAAATGCAATTACTCCAAATCCAATTACTGGGAAATCGAAGGAAACGATACGTTTGATACGGCAACTTCCATCAAATCCGGAAAGACCTATCACGGTTCCATGATGGGAACAAAAGATTATGATTACTACAAGATTAAGATGGAGAAAAAAGGATATCTTAAGCTGAATATCAAACAGTCTTCGGAACAGTCTGGAAAAATTTACCGTGTAAAGGTTTATAATTCGGACAAACAGGAATTGTTCAGCACGGAAGTGCCGGGAACGGATTCTGATTTTTCAACCTGCAAGTTAGGACTTGGAAAGGGAACCTACTATATCAGAATGGAAACCTATATTTCCAATTTGTATACAGGAACCTACAAGCTGACTGCAACTGCGACAGCAGCTTCTGACTGGGAGAGCGAAGCCAACGATGACCTCACCAGTGCAGATAAGATGACCGTTGGAAAGACGATAAACGGTGTCTGCGATGCAAATTATGCAGAGGATTATGATTACTATACCTTTACGATGGAGAAACAGGCATACGTTACGGTCAGCCTGAGCCATAAAAACTTAAATGGCAGCAATACGGCATGGAGCGTTTATCTGTATGATTCCAAGGGAAATAAGGTAGACCGCAAGAATTCCTACCTGAGCGTAAAGCAGGATGGAACCTATGCGGAAACCAATAAAATCAAGCTCCCGAAGGGAACTTATTATATCCGTGTTAATGCGACGGAGTACGGTACAGGCGAAGAGTATGGTCTGACTGTCAACAAGATTTCAGCGAAAAAACCGGTCATCACGAGTGTGAAATCCACCGAATACAATAAGGTGAAGGTTAGCTGGAATGCCGTTGCAGGTGCAGAAAAGTACATGATTTACAGAAGTACTTCAAAGGACGGTTCTTACTCGAAAGTTAAGACAATCTCAAATGTATCGACAACGAGCTGGACGGATAAGGACGTCAAGACCGGAAAGACCTACTACTATAAGATGAAGGCAGTCGTGACCACTAATAAGACGGTTACGAGCGGTTATTCTGCCGTCAAATCTGCGAAGTGCGTACCGGCAAAACCGGGAAGCGTGAAAGTATCTTCCCCGAACAAGAAACAGCTCAAGGTAAGCTGGAAGAAGGTTTCCGGTGCAAGTGGTTATGAGGTTTACCGTGCCACCTCAAAGGATGGAAAGTACAAGAAAGTTAAAACCATCGGAAAAGGCAAGACGGTAACTTATACGGACAAGAGCGTAAGCAGCGGCAAAACCTATTATTACAAAGTTCGTTCTTACAGAACGGTAAACGGAAAGAAAGTATACAGCGGCTATTCTTCAATTGTTTCCAAGAAAGCAAAATAAGAAGCCGTTGACAAGCACAGGTCATAGTGTTATGATTTGTGATGTATCAAAAAGAAAATGCTTGATAGAGGTTGCGTGTTTTATGAGTCGCTTCCTGGATGTGCCAGACACAGGAGAAAGGAAGTTAAAGGAAAAGACGCCGAAAGGGTGCATGGTCTGGGCGTGCATTGCTTGGGCATGAAGTGAAGAACTTCATGACTGTCATCGGAAGATGGGGAGCTATCGGTTTTACATGGGAATGGATGTGCAAAAGGTACATCATTCGGATGGAATATCGAGCCGGCTCATCTGAGCCGGCTTTTTTGTTTAATAGGAATTTCCTATATAACCCCTATACAGTTCAAGCAGAATATCAGGAGGAAAAGATGTCAATATTTAAAGGTGCAGGAGTGGCACTTGTCACCCCAATGAAAGAAAATCAGGAAGTAGATTATGAAAAGCTTGAAGAATTGATTGAATGGCAGATTGCAGAGGGAACAGACTGTATCGTCATTGCAGGAACGACAGGAGAAAGTTCCACACTCACAACGGAAGAGCATACAAAAGTGATTAAAGCAGCAGTAGATTTTACGAAGCACAGAATTCCGGTAGTGGCAGGAACCGGTTCTAACTGCACGAGAGAGGCAGTACACCTTTCTAAGGAAGCAGAGGAAGCAGGTGTAGACGGACTGTTATGTGTCACCCCTTATTATAACAAGGCAACACAGGGCGGTCTGGTGCAGTACTATACCGAGATTGCAAATGCAGTGAAGGTGCCGATTATCATGTATAATGTTCCTTCAAGAACCGGATGCAACATTCTGCCGGAGACGGCGGCAGCCTTATACCGGGATGTGGAGAACATCGTGGCAATCAAAGAGGCAACCGGAAATGCTGCACAGGCGGCAAAAACTTTGTATCTTACAGACGGCAAATTAGATGTTTATTCCGGGGAGGATGCCATTGTAACACCGCTTATGGCACTTGGAGCAGTCGGCGTCATTTCCGTCTGGTCAAATGTCGCACCGCATGACGTGCATCAGATGTGCATGGATTTCCTGAACGGAAATATCAAAGAGGCAACGAAAATGCAGTTAAAAGCACAGCCGCTTGTAGAGGCGCTGTTTTCAGAGGTAAACCCGATTCCGGTAAAGGCAGCATTAAACCTTATGGGCAAGAACGTTGGAAGTCTGCGTTCCCCGCTGACCGAAATGACCGAGGCAGGACAGGCAAAACTTGCGGCAGCAATGAAAGAATATGGAATTAAGCTGGCATAGGAGAGGAAAGGCAGGATACCAGAAATGATAAAAGTAATTATGAGTGGCTGTAATGGGAAAATGGGACAGGTGATTACCGGAATCTGCAAAGAAGATGCGGATGTTGAAATCGTAGCAGGCATTGACCTTTATGATGGAATCAAAAATGATTACCCGGTATTTTCCAATATCTCACTCTGCGACAGAGAGGCAGATGTCATCATTGATTTTTCCAATGCAAAGGCAGTGGATGATTTGTTGGTTTACAGTGCGGAAAAGAAGGTGCCGATTGTTCTTTGCACGACCGGATTATCCGAGGAGCAGTTAAAAAAGGTACAGGAGACCTCTGAGAAAGTGGCAGTGTTAAAATCTGCGAATATGTCGCTTGGCATTAACACACTGATGCAGCTTTTAAAACAGGCAGCAGTCGTGCTTGCTCCGGCAGGCTTTGACATTGAGATTGTGGAAAAGCATCACAACCAGAAGCTTGATGCACCGAGCGGAACAGCGCTTGCACTCGCAGATGGAATTAACGAGGCATTGGATAATAACTACGAATATAAGTATGACAGAAGCAAAGAACGCAAAAAGAGAGAAAAAAATGAGATTGGAATTTCTGCAGTGCGCGGTGGAACCATCGTAGGAGAGCATGAAATCATTTTTGCGGGAATGGATGAAGTTATCGAGTTTAAGCACACCGCTTATTCCAGAAGCGTATTTGGAAAGGGTGCAGTGGAAGCAGCGAAGTTTCTTGCCGGAAAACCGGCAGGTTTTTATGATATGCAGGACGTTATTCAGGAGACGATGAGAGGATAACACATGGAAAGCAGAGATCTGCGGTATTTAAAGAGCCTGTCCAGGCAGTATCCGACCGTTGCGGCAGCAGCGACAGAGATTATCAATTTACAGGCAATCTTAAGTCTGCCAAAAGGGACAGAGCATTTTATTACAGATATTCATGGAGAAAAGGAACAGTTTGAACATGTGCTTCGGAACGGTTCCGGCGCTATCCGGCGCAAAATCGAGGAAGAATTTGGAAGTGCCATCAGCGCGGCAGAGAAAAAATCGATTGCCACGTTAATCTATTACCCGGAACAGAAGATGGAGCAGGTATTAAAGACCGAGGAAAACATCGAAGACTGGTATCAGGTCACACTGTACCGTCTGATTCGCATTGCAAAAGGTGCGTCCTCCAAGTACACGCGTTCCAAGGTGCGAAAGGCACTGCCAAAGGATTTTGCCTATGTGATAGAGGAGCTTTTGACTGGAAGACCGGATTTGTCGGACCAGGAGGCATATTACAATGAGATTATCCATTCGGTTATTCGGACGGGGCGGGCAACGGAATTAATTATCGCCTTTTGTAATCTGATTCGCAGGCTGGTAGTCGACCATCTTCATGTGGTCGGGGATATTTTTGACAGAGGACCGTATCCGAACCTGATTATGGATACGCTGATGGCGCATCATTCCGTGGATATCCAATGGGGAAACCATGATATTTCCTGGATGGGAGCGGCGGCAGGAAATCCTGCCTGCATCTGTAATGTCCTGCGGATTTCTGCAAAATATGGAAACTTAAATCTTTTGGAGGACGGCTATGGCATCAATCTGGTGCCGTTGGCGCGTTTTGCCATGAACTGCTATGCAAATGACCCCTGTACCTGCTTTAAACTGGACTACCGGGAGGATGAATACGATGTACGGGATGCCCTGTTAGACGAAAAGATGCACAAGGCACTTGCCATTATGCAGTTTAAGTTAGAAGGACAGCTTATCTTAGAGCACCCGGAGTATGGAATGGAAAAACGTCTTTTGCTGGACAAGATGGATTTGCAGAAGGGAACCGTGACGGTAGAGGGCGTATCGTATCCGTTGCGTGATACGAATTTCCCAACGATAGACAGAGAAAATCCGTATGCGCTTTCTGCGGAGGAGGCACAGGTGATGGAGCGGCTGACGCAGGCATTTTTAAACTGTGAGAAACTGCAGCGGCATGTCCGTTTTCTGTTTACCAAGGGAAGTCTGTATAAAGTATACAATGGAAATCTGCTCTATCACGGCTGTGTGCCGCTAAATGAGGACGGCACCTTCACAAGCGTGAATGTCTATGGAAAAGAGTATGCCGGAAAAGCGCTCTATGACGTGCTTGAGAGCTATGCGCGAAAGGGTTATTATGCGGTTGATCCGGTGGAGAAGAAAAAGGGGCAGGATATCCTCTGGTTTATCTGGGAAAACCAGAATTCACCGGTTTTTGGCAAGGATAAAATGACGACATTTGAGCGCTATTTTATCGCGGATAAGAGCACGCATGTGGAACCGAAAAATCCGTACTACAGGCTGCTCGAAAATGAAGAGGTGGTCAACCGGATTCTCGAAGAATTTGGGCTTTCCGGTGCCGAGGCACATATTATCAACGGGCATATTCCGGTCGAGGCGAAAAACGGGGAATCCCCGGTCAAGTGCAACGGAAAGCTTTTGATTATTGACGGTGGATTTTCCAAGGCATACCAGCCGAAAACGGGAATCGCAGGGTATACGTTAATTTACAATTCCTATGGACTCTTACTTGCAGCGCATGAGCCGTTTGAGTCTGTGGAAAAGGCGATTCAGGATGGAAGCGACATCGTTTCCCACACGATTTTGGTTCAGCACGTGGTGCGGCGCAAGACCGTGGCGGATACGGATATCGGAAAAGAATTAAAGGCTTCGATTGGGGACTTGGAAGCACTGTTAGCTGCCTACCGGGAAGGCACTCTGGTGGAACAGGCGGCGGAAAAATAGGAGGCACTATGTTTATTGGAAATCATCTGTCTGCATCGAAGGGATTTGCTGCGATGGGAAAAGCAGCGGTGGCATTAGACGCCAATACATTCGCGTTTTTTACCAGAAATCCGAGAGGCGGAAAAGCGAAGGAGATTGTGCCTTCGGATGTAGAAAAACTTCTTGCAATTGAAAAAGAACATCAGTTTGGAAAACTGGTGGCGCATGCGCCCTATACGATGAATCTGTGTGCGGCGAAGGAAGATATCCGCGGATTTTCAAAAGAGATGATTGCAGATGACTTGCGACGGATGGAGTATCTGCCGGGAAACTACTACAATTTTCATCCGGGTTCCCATGTGGGACAGGGAGCCGCGCAGGGAATGTCGCTTATTGCGGATGCATTAAACGAAGTGTTAAGCGAAGCGCAGAGCACGACGGTACTGCTTGAAACCATGGCGGGCAAGGGAACCGAAGTGGGAAGAAGTTTTGAGGAACTGCGGGAAATCATAGACCGGGTGCAGTGCCAGGAAAAGTTAGGAGTCTGCTTTGATACCTGTCATGTATGGGATGCCGGCTATGACATTGTAGGACACCTTGATGAGGTGCTCGAAGAATTTGACCGGGTGATTGGATTAGACCGTCTGTGTGCAGTGCACTTTAATGACAGCATGAATGAATGTGGAAGTCATAAGGACAGGCATGCAAAAATCGGGGAAGGATGTATTGGAACGGAGGCAATGCGGCGCATTGTCACACATCCTCTGCTTGCGGGAAAACCGTTTATTTTAGAAACGCCAAATGATGACGAGGGATACCGCAGGGAAATTGCACTGGTGCGGGAATGGACCAGAGAATAAAAAATATCTTGCAATTTAAAAAAGTCTATGCTATACTCCAAATCACATGAATGCGAAAATTGTTTTCATGCAAATATTTGCCCACCCATTACGGGTTAAGCCCATACGGACAGGCGGGGCAGCTGCCGATTGTGGCGTAACGCCACGTTATTGATTGAGTTAGAAGCTCAAATTTTATAAGGTGAACAGATAGAAATATCACTTGTGAAACGGTCAATAAAGAGTAGTAACGCAAATATTTGCTGGCGCGGGTGCCAACGGTAGGGTGACTCTGAAAATAGTTTTTGCAGAATGTAAATGTAGAATCAGATACATAAAGTATGACTATATAATGATGACGTAAGAGGGACAGGTGAACATTTCACTTGTTCCTTTTTGTGTGCAATGAAAATGTTAGTTGGCAGGAGGCAGAGGAGATGGCAGAAAATGCCCAGATGAGGGCTCCGGTGTACGAGGCGCTGGAGCAGTTGAAAAAGAGGAGAGTCGTTCCTTTTGATGTGCCGGGGCACAAGAGAGGACGCGGCAACCCGGAACTGGCAGAATTGCTTGGAGAAAAGTGCGTCAGTCTGGATGTAAATTCGATGAAACCGTTAGACAATCTGTGTCATCCGGTTTCAGTGATTAAAGAGGCAGAGGAGCTGGCGGCGGAGGCATTTGGTGCAGACCACGCATTTTTTATGGTCGGGGGAACGACATCGTCCGTGCAGAGCATGGTTCTTTCCGTGTGCAAGGCGGGTGATAAGATTATTCTGCCGCGAAATGTCCATAAGAGCGTGATTAATGCGCTGGTGCTCTGCGGAGCGGTTCCGGTGTATGTGAATCCGGAGGTGGATAAGAAACTTGGAATTTCTCTGGGGATGGAGATATCTGAGGTGGAGCGTGCCATTGAGGAAAATCCGGGAGCCGTTGCAGTGCTTGTGAACAATCCGACGTATTACGGAATCTGTTCAGATTTACGCTCGATTGTAAAACTTGCGCATGAAAAAGAAATGCTGGTGCTTGTCGATGAAGCACATGGAACCCATTTTTATTTCGGGGAAAACCTTCCGGTGACGGCGATGGCGGCAGGCGCGGATATGGCATCGGTGTCGATGCATAAGTCCGGGGGAAGCCTGACGCAGAGCTCGCTTCTTTTAACCGGAAAAAATGTCAATTGGGAGTATGTGAGCCAGATTATTAATCTGACGCAGACCACGAGTGCATCGTATCTTCTGATGTCAAGTCTTGACATTTCAAGAAGGAACCTCGTACTGCGCGGAAAGGAGTCTTTCCGGAAGGTGAGCCAGATGGCAGAATATGCAAGAGGGGAAATCAATGCCATCGGCGGTTATTACGCATACGGAAAAGACCTGATTAACGGGGGCAGCGTTTATGACTTTGATGTGACAAAACTCTCGGTGTATACAAGAGATATCGGACTTGCGGGAATCGAGGTTTATGACCTCCTTCGGGATGAGTATGATATCCAGATTGAGCTTGGGGATATTGCAAACATTCTTGCCTATATTTCCATTGGGGACAGGATACAGGATATCGAACGTTTGGTAGGAGCACTTGCCGATGTGAAACGTCTGTATTCACAAGACCCGTCGCAGATGTTAAATGCAGAATATATTAATCCGACTGTTATCATGTCGCCGCAGGCAGCCTTTTACTCGGAGAAAAAATGTATGCCGATTCGAAAGACTGCGGGAAAGGTGTGCGGCGAATTTGTAATGTGTTATCCGCCTGGAATTCCGATTTTAGCGCCGGGAGAGATGATTACAAAGGAGATTATCGAATATATCCTGTATGCGAAAGAGAAGGGATGCTCGATGCAGGGAACAGAGGACCCGTATGTGGAGTATCTGAATGTGCTTTCAGACGAAAGACAGGTCTGGAAATAGACGGAAAGGATGGAAAAACCAATGGAACTCTGGTTTTCGGATTATCAGACAGATAAGGTAAAGGTATCGATTAAGATTGAAAAACAGCTCTTTGGGGAACAGACGGATTTTCAGCGGATTGATGTGTTCGAGTCCCAGGAGTTTGGCAGATTTTTAAGCTCGGACGGAAGCATTGTTTTTTCGGAAAAAGACGAGTTCGTCTACGATGAGATGATTGTGCACGTGCCGATGGCGGTGCATCCGAATGTGAAAAAGGTGCTTGTCATCGGTGGCGGGGACGGCGGTGTTGCGCGTGAGCTGTCCTACTATGGCGAGATAGAGCAAATTGATGTGGTGGAGCCGGATAAGACGTTTGTGGATGTCTGCCGTGAATTTTTCCCGGACAATGCGAAGGGATTATCCGACCCACGCGTGACCGTGTACTACGAGGACGGGCTGCGGTTTTTGCGCATGAAGCATGGGGAATATGACCTGATTATCAACGATGCCATTGACCCGTTAGGGCATACGGCGGGACTTTTTACCAAGGAGTTTTACGGGAACTGCTTCCGGGCGCTCAGAGAGGACGGAATTATGGTCTACCAGCACGGAAGTCCGTTTTACGACGAGGATGAGGAATCCTGCCGCGTGATGCACCGCAAAGCAAGCCACAGTTTTCCAATCAGCCGTGTGTATCAGGCACACATACCGACCTGTTCCTCCGGCTACTGGCTGTTTGGCTTTGCATCGAAGAAATATCATCCGCTGGAGGATCTGGATGCGAAACGCTGGAAGGAGCGGGGAATCAAGACCTGGTATTATACCACGAACCTTCACAAGGGAGCATTTATGCTGCCAAAATATGTGGAAGATATGTTAGAGGAAGAAGAAGGAAGAAAAAAGAACGCTTAAAATAAAGGAGAATGAGAAGATGGGAAGATTATTAATTATCGGATGCGGCGGTGTCGCAAGTGTAGCAATTCACAAATGCTGTCAGAACAGCAAGGTTTTTTCGGAAATCTGCATTGCAAGCAGAACAAAGTCCAAGTGTGATGCGTTAAAGGAAAAACTTGAAAAGACCACAGAGACCGTGATTACAACGGCACAGGTGGATGCAGACAATGTCGACGAGCTGATTGCATTAATAAAGGATTACAAGCCGGATGCAGTCTTAAACGTGGCACTGCCTTATCAGGACCTTACCATTATGGATGCCTGCCTTGCCTGCAAGGTGGATTATATTGATACGGCAAACTTTGAGCCGGAGGACACCGATGACCCTGCATGGCGTGCAATTTATGAGAAACGCTGCAAGGAAGAGGGATTTACGGCATATTTTGACTATAGCTGGCAGTGGGCATACAAAGAGCGCTACAAGGAGGCTGGTATTACGGCATTGCTTGGAAGTGGATTTGACCCGGGTGTTACCAGCGTATTTACCGCCTATGCGTTAAAGCATTATTTTGATGAAATCGATTATATTGATATTCTTGACTGCAACGGTGGAGATCATGGCTATCCGTTTGCAACAAACTTCAATCCGGAAATCAATCTGCGCGAGGTTTCTGCGAATGGTTCCTACTGGGAGAACGGCCACTGGGTAGAAACAAAACCGATGGAAATTAAAAGAGAATATAATTTCCCGCAGGTTGGCGAGAAAGATATGTATCTGCTTCACCATGAAGAAATCGAATCGCTGGCAAAAAATGTGCCGGGAGTAAAACGTATCCGTTTCTTTATGACATTTGGACAGAGCTACTTAACGCATATGAAGTGCTTAGAGAACGTCGGCATGCTCTCCACCTCACCAATTAACTTTGAGGGAAAAGAGATTGTACCGATTCAGTTCTTAAAGGCACTGCTTCCGGACCCGGCATCTTTGGGACCACGTACCGTCGGCAAGACCAACATCGGCTGTATCTACACCGGAAGAAAAGATGGAAAAGAGAAGACGATTTATATCTATAATGTCTGCGACCATCAGGAGTGTTACAAAGAGGTCGGGTCCCAGGCGATTTCTTATACCACAGGCGTTCCGGCGATGATTGGAGCAGCACTTGTTGTGAGCAAGGTATGGGACAAAAACGGAGTCTTCAACATCGAAGAGTTTGACCCGGACCCATTCATGGAGATGTTAAATGAATTTGGTCTTCCGTGGGTAGTGGAAGAACACCCGCAGACTGTGGAGTAATGCGATGTTTGAAACATTACAGACCCCATGTTATGTGATTGATGAAAAGAAGTTAAAAGAAAATTTAAAAATTTTGCAGGAAGTCGAGCAGGAGACAGGATGCCATATCCTGCTCGCACAGAAAGCATTCTCGGCATTTGCACTTTATCCACTGATTGGGCAGTATTTAAGCGGAACGACGGCAAGCGGACTGTATGAAGCGAGGCTTGGCAGGGAAGAGATGGGAAAAGAAAACCATGTCTTTGCGCCGGCATTTAAAGATGCGGATATGCAAGAGCTGGTGCAAATCTGTGACCACATCGTATTTAATTCCGTGGCACAGTATGAGAAACACCGGGAGACGGTGGCACGGCACAATCAGGCGAAAACAGACAGTGCGCATTGCAGTATCGGAATCCGTGTGAACCCGGAGTGCTCCACGCAGGGGGACCACGCCATTTATGACCCGTGCGCAAAGGGTTCCAGGCTTGGTGTGACAAAGGGGCTTTTTGACAAGGCATTTGAGGGAAAGCTGCCGGAGGATGTGGAAGGGCTTCATTTTCACACGCTCTGTGAGCAGAACGTGGATGATTTAATTACCACATTTGAGGCATTTGAGCAGAAATTTGGTGCGTATCTGTCCCAGATAAAGTGGTTAAATCTTGGTGGCGGACATCATATCACAAGAGCGGACTATGACAGGGAGGCGCTAAAAGAGCTGATTTGCAGGATAAAAGATACCTACGGCGTTACGGTTTACCTGGAACCGGGAGAGGCAATTGCCTTGAATGCGGGCTACCTTGTGACAGAAGTACTGGATATCGTGCACAATGATTTGGATATCTTGATTCTCGATGCTTCTGCGGCATGCCATATGCCGGATGTGCTTGAGATGCCGTACCGCCCGCCGTTAAAGGACGGCTATGAGGCAGGGGAGAAGCCCTATACATATCGGCTTTCCTCGATGACCTGTCTGGCGGGAGATGTGATAGGGGATTACAGCTTTGAACACGAGATTCAGGTGGGAGACCGTCTAGTTTTTGAGGACATGGCGATTTATTCCATGGTAAAAAACAATACGTTTAACGGGATTCCACTGCCGGATATTGTGCTGTTGCAGGAAGATGAAACGACAAGATTAATCAAGAGGTTTGGCTACGAAGATTTTAAAGGAAGATTATCATAAGATATGGCAGAAAAGCAGGGATTTTACACAATAACAGAAAAGACACCGTCAGAGGAAGGCTTTTTCATGCCGGCAGAATTTGCGCCCCATCAGGGCTGTATCTTAATCTGGCCGGAGCGTCCCGGTTCGTGGATTTATGAAGCGAAGGCGGCACGAAGGGCATTCCGGGAAGTCATTGCCGCGATTGCAGAGAGCGAGACGGTTTACGTGGCGGCAGGAGAAAGAAGCATTGCTTCCGCAAAAGAGATGCTGCTTGGCGCAGAGCTGTCTGAGTCAGAGAACACGCAAACAGGTTCAGACAGAAATAATGGGTGGCAGAAAAACGTGCAGATTTTTCCGGCGGAGACAGACGATGCGTGGGCGAGAGATGTTGCGCCGACCTTCGTGACAGACGGGAAGGAAGTGCGGGCGGTCAACTGGCGCTTTAACGCATGGGGCGGAGAAGTGGACGGACTGTATGCTTCCTGGGAAAAAGATGATGCGTTTGCACGTCTTTTTGCAAGCCGTTATGATTTTCCAATGTATGATGCAGCGCCCTTTGTGTTGGAGGGCGGCTCCATTCACAGCGATGGGGAAGGAACCGTGATGGTAACGGAGGCCTGTCTGCTTAGTGCTGGGAGAAACCCGGAACTATCCAGAGAAGAAATTGAATCCAGATTAAAGAAATATCTTGGAGCACAGAAAATCTTATGGCTTCCGAGAGGCATCTATCAGGATGAAACGAACGAGCACGTGGATAACATCTGTGCATTTATACGACCGGGAGAGGTCGTGCTTGCATGGACGGACAACGAAAATGACCCGCAGTATGCACTCTCAATGGCTTGCCTGTCCTATTTAGAGCAGGAATGTGACGCGAAGGGCAGAAAGCTTATCGTGCACAAGCTTCCGATTCCCGATGTTCCGGTCTGCATTACAGAGGAAGAATTAGAGGGTTATACGTTTGAAGCCGGAGAGGATGAGAGAGAGGCGGGAGAGCGCTTGGCAGCTTCCTATGTCAATTTTTATTTTTCCAACGGAGCGGTTGTCATGCCGGCGTTTGGCGGAGAAAATGAAGCAAGTGACAGGCGTGCGGCGCAGATGATGCAAAAGCTCTGCCCAGAGCGGAAGGTGATTCCCGTGTATGCAAGGGATATTTTGGTGGGCGGTGGCAACATTCACTGTATCACCCAGCAGATTCCGGCAGGAAACTGCGGAAAGAATAGAGGAAAACGATGAGAAAGATAACGGTGGCGGCAGTGCAGATGCGCTGTGAAAAGGACAGACAGGCAAATTTAAAGAAAGCGGAGAAAATGGTACGCAAGGCCGCAGAAGCAGGGGCAAATGTGATTCTTCTGCCGGAGCTGTTTGAGCGGGAATATTTCTGTCAGCAGAGATGCTATGAATTTTACCAGTATGCGGAGGAGACTGAGAAAAATCAGGCGGTACAGATGGGAATCCGCTTAGCGAAAGAGCTTGGGGTGGTACTGCCCATCAGTTTTTATGAGAAGGACGTCAATAATCTGTATAATTCGATCGCCTGTATTGATGCGGACGGGAAAATTCTTGGAGTTTACCGCAAAACGCATATCCCGGATGATCATTATTATCAGGAAAAATTCTATTTTACACCGGGAGACACCGGTTTCCGGGTATTTGACACCAGATATGGAAAGATCGGTGTGGGAATCTGCTGGGATCAGTGGTTTCCGGAGACCGCGCGTTGTATGGCATTAGAGGGCGCAGAACTTCTTTTTTATCCGACGGCAATCGGTTCGGAGCCGATTTTGGAGTGTGACAGCATGCCGCACTGGCGCAGATGTATGCAGGGACATGCGGCTTCCAATCTGATACCGGTGATAGCGGCAAACCGCATCGGCGTGGAGACAGTGGAGCCTTCGGCAGAAAATGGAGGACAAAGTTCGTCTTTGAACTTTTACGGTTCGTCTTTCGTGGCAGATGAGACAGGAGAACTTTTAGAGACTGCGGCGCGGGACAAAGAGGAGATTTTAGTGCAGAGCTTTGAACTCGATGAATTGCAGCAGAAACGCTTAGAGTGGGGATTATTCCGGGACAGAAGACCGGAGTGCTACCACAAGATTACAGAATAGCGGAAAAAAAAGCAGGTTTTCAAAAATTTTGGAAACCTGCTTTTTTGCTATAACAACTGGATGCCGTTTTTCTCACAGGCAGCGACCATTTCGTCCGGCCAGAGCGAACACTGAACTTCTCCGATATGCGCCTTGCGCAGGAAGAACATACAGATACGTGACTGACCGATTCCGCCACCGATGGTAAACGGAAGCTCCTCGTTAATAATTGCCTGCTGGAACGGAAGTTTTGCGCGCTCCTCGCAGCCTGCCTTCTTTAACTGGGAGAGCATTGCCTTTTTGTCAACACGGATTCCCATGGAAGAAAGCTCCAATGCGATATCAAGTACCGGATAGTAAACTAAAATATCTGCATTTAAAGACCAGTCGTCGTAGTCCGGTGCACGACCGTCATGTGGTTTGCCGTTCTCTAAAACATCACCGATTTTCATGATGCAGACAGCACCTTTTGTCTTGGTGATGTAGTATTCACGCTCCTTTGGCGTATAGTCCGGGAACATCTCCTCTAATTCCTGCGTTGTGATAAAGAAGATATCATGCGGCAGGATTTCCTCGATGTAATCGTACTGGATAGACATATATTTTTCGGTCTTTAAAAGACATTTGTAGACGGTGCGAACCGTCTCTTTTAACTTCTCAAGCGTGCGGTCTTCCTTGCGGATGATTTTCTCCCAGTCCCACTGGTCCACAAAGATGGAGTGGATGTTGTCGGTCTCCTCGTCGCGGCGAATCGCATTCATATCGGTGTATAATCCCTCATCACAGGAAAAACCGTATTTCTTTAAAGCGTAGCGCTTCCATTTGGCAAGAGACTGTACAACTTCGGCGTTGCGGCCGTCCTGTTCCTTGATATCGAAGCTTACAGCGCGTTCTACACCGTTTAAGTTGTCGTTTAAGCCGGATGCCGGGTCGACAAAAAGCGGAGCGGATACACGGGTTAAATTAAGACGCATTGCAAGCAGATTTTGGAAAAAGTCTTTTACAACTTTGATAGCAATCTGCGTATCGTGCAAATTCAGTTCAGAATGATAATTTTTCGGAATCACTAATTTGTCCATGTGGGTTCTCCTCTCTGGTATGAGCCCATAGACTCACACATAACCTTAATTATTATAGCACAAGGCATTTCATTTTCAAGAAAAGATATCCGATTTTGAAAAATAATGCGTGTATACAAAAAAGCACTTCCAACGGAGGGGAAAATATAGTATTCTAAGGGGTAAGAGAAAAAGGAGAGTGGCGAAAAATGGAGCTTTCTCATGTGACGCACACGTTTGCGCCGGTTTATGACAAAAATGCAAAGATATTGGTGCTCGGCTCGTTTCCGTCGGTGAAATCGAGAGAAAACAATTTTTATTACGGGCACCCGAAAAATCGCTTCTGGAAAATGGCTGCGGGCGTGTGTAAAACAAAAGTTCCCGAGACAATCGAAGAAAAGCGAACCTTTTTGTTAGAACATCGCATTGCGCTGTGGGATGTCATCGCATCCTGCGATATTATAGGCTCTTCGGACAGCTCCATAAAAAATGTGGTGCCAAACGATATTGGGCGCATCCTGAAAAATGCGGATATCCAGGCAATAATTTGCAACGGGGATAAGGCATACCAGCTCTTTTTAAAATACTGTATGCAGGAAGGAATGCCGGAAGTAAAGAAACTTCCTTCGACGAGCCCGGCAAATGCCGCATGGAACCTGGAGCGGCTCATAGAGGTCTGGGGAGAAGCACTTTACGGTATCGAAAATGGAACGGAGGAACGATGAAAAAAGAAGATATGACAACGGCGGGACTTCTTGCAGAAGCGGTCGGAATCGTGGCGGGACTTGTATACATTGGGATGCAGATTTTTTATGGCATTTCATACGGAGTGGCAGTAAAAAATATTATTTTAAATGTCGTGATGCTCCTGTTAGTCTACGCAGGGCTGACGCTGCTTGCAAGATATCCGGAGAAGGTGAACAGCCTGCCGAAGGAAAAGTGCAGTGGCACGGTAAGGAGAGACACGCTCCGGATGTTAGCGGGCGTAAAATTAATTTTTGTGTTAAGCCTGCTTGGAACAAGCATCTGCGATGTGATGGGAATTGAAATCAGTTCCTGGTACAGTGTGGTGGTGGTATTACTCATTGTCGGAACCGTTTTTTATCAGGAAGGAAAAATTATTCATACAATTCGGAAGAAAAAATAGGGGGAAACATCATGGAGATTGAAACAGCAAAACGGTTAGAGCATTTTCAGACCGGAATTTTTAAAGCATTGAATGAAAGGAAAGAAGCGCTTGCTGCAAGCGGAAGGAAGGTGTACAACCTGTCAGTCGGAACGCCGGATTTCCCGGTGGCGCCGCATGTCAGACAGGCGTTAATCGAGGCGGCGGAGAAACCGGAAAATTTTCATTATATGCTGCTGGATACACCGGAACTTTTAGAGGCGGTAAAAGATTATTATAAGGAACGTTTTCATGTGGAAATTTCTACAGATGAAATTACATCTGTAAACGGTTCGCAGGAAGGAATTGCGCACATCGGCATGGCACTGTGCAATCCGGGGGATGTCGTGCTGCTTCCGAATCCCGGCTATCCGGTATTTGAGGCGGGCGCCTACTTTGGCGGAGCAGAGTTATATTTTTATGAGTTAAAGGAAGAAAATCAGTTTTTGCCACGGTTTGACGAAATCCCGGAGGACATCGCAAAGAGGGCAAAATACATCATGGTATCGTATCCGTATAATCCGGTGTGTGCGGTAGCGCCGCATGGATTTTATGAGGAACTGATTGCATTTGCCAGAAAGTATAACATTATCGTTATCCATGATAATGCCTATTCTGACATTATCTACGATGGTGTGTACGGCGGCTCGTTCTTAGAATATCCGGGTGCAAAAGAAATCGGCGTGGAATTTTTCTCGCTTTCCAAGTCGTTTAATCTGACCGGCGCGCGGGTGTCCTTTGTCATCGGAAACCGCAAGATTGTGGATGCGATGAAATTACTGCGTTCCCAGTACGATTTTGGAATGTTTTACCCGATTCAGTGTGCAGCGATTGCAGCATTGCGGGGACCGCAGGATGGCGTAAAGAAACAGTGCCTTGAGTATCAGAAAAGACGGGATGCCCTCTGTGGCGGTCTGCGTTCCATCGGCTGGGAGGTAAAGGACAGTCAGGGAACGATGTTTGCCTGGGCGAAAATTCCGGAAGGCTTTTCCTCCTCGCAGGAATTCTGCATAGAATTAATGGAAAAGACCGGAGTGATTGTGACACCCGGAGATGCGTTTGGCAGCATGGGAGAAGGCTATGTGCGCTTTGCACTGGTGCTTCCGGTGGAAGTGATAGAGGAAGCAGTGAAAGTGATTGCAGAGAGCGGTATTTTAAAGAAGTGAGGAAAACGACATGAAAGTTCTGGTATACAATTATCGGGAATTTGATGAAAAAAGATGGTTTGACAAATATAGTAAAGAACTTGACATTGAGTTAAAAATCTGTGAGCAGGCGCCGAAGATGGGGGAAAACATTGAGCTTGCGAGAGGGTGTGACTGCCTGAGTATCATCACCTCAAAGATTCCACCTGAGATGGTGACGGCGTTTCATGAGTGCGGCATCCGCTATATCTCTACCCGTACCATCGGTTATGACCATATCGACCTTGCGCGTGCGAAAGAGCTTCAGATAGGCGTCGGAAATGCCGTCTATCCGCCGGAGGGCGTTGCGGATTATACAATTATGCTGATGTTAATGTGCATCCGTAAGATGAAACGGATTATGCAGCGGGCGGAAATTCAGGATTTTTCGCTGAAGGGAAACGAAGGCCGGGAGTTACACAATTTTACTGTGGGCGTCATCGGAACCGGGCGGATTGGACAGACCGTCATCAAACAGCTTCGCGGATTCGGCTGCAAAATTTTAGCATATGACCCATTTGAAAATGAGGCGGTAAAAGAAAATGCCACGTATGTGCCGCTTGAGGCATTATTGTCGGAAAGTGACCTGATTACCCTGCATGCACCGCTTTTTGAAGAAAATTTCCATCTGATTAATGAAGAGAGCATTGCGAAAATGAAGGACGGGGTTGTCATCATCAACACGGCACGCGGCGGACTGATTGATTCCAAGGCACTGATTGCAGGAATCGAGAGCGGAAAGATTGCGGCAGCAGGACTTGATGTGGTAGAGCAGGAATTTGGGCTTTACTATAACGACTTAAAATCCGAGGTGTTAGAAAACCGTGACCTTGCCATTTTACGTTCCTTCCCGAATGTCATCGTGACACCGCATATGGCATTTTATACGGACAATGCCATTGAGGGAATGGTTAAAAATTCGCTGTTAAGCTGTAAATGTTTCATGGAGGGAAAAGAGAATCCCTGGCGTGTAATATAATAGAAATAGGAAGAAAAAATGATATCTGTAAAAAAACAATTTGCAAAATATGTCTCCCAGAATGTATTTGGAATGATTGGAATGTCCCTATACATTCTGGCAGATACTTTTTTTATCGCAAAGGCAGTGGGCGCAAACGGCATCACTGCCTTAAATCTGGTATTGCCAGTCTATAACCTGATTTTTGCCATCGGAGCCATGATAGGGGTAGGGTCCGCCATCCGCTACACGGTTTCTAAAAACCGGACAGGGGAAGATAAGGAGGGCTATTTTTTTAATGCGCTCTTCTGGGGCATTGTCATAGGAATCGGATTCCTGTTGATTGGACTGTTTCTGCCGGAACAGCTTGTCGCACTTTTGGGCGGCGACGAAGTAATCGTCGCAATCGGCGCCCCTTACACGAGAATTTTTATGCTGTTTTCCCCTTTCTTTATCTTGAACTACATATGTAATGCGTTTGTGCGAAACGACGGTGCACCTTCGATTGCGATGGCGGCGACACTGTGCAGCAGCCTTTTTAATATTGTGATGGACTATGTGTTAATGTTCCCGTTAAAAATGGGGATGCCGGGAGCTGCGCTTGCAACGGCGATTTCACCGGTAATTGGAATCCTTATTTGTACGATACATTTTCGGTCTAAGCGGTGCAGTATTGCATTTCATGCGGTAAAACCATCGTTTTTCCGGCTGATTCGTTCCTGTCAGCTTGGAGTTGCCGCGTTTGTCGGAGAAATCTCTTCCGGTGTCATCACAACGGCGTTTAACATGATTATTCTTTCCCTGGCTGGAAATATCGGCGTTGCCGCATACGGCGTGGTTGCCAATACGTCCCTTGTGGCGGTTGCCATTTTCAATGGGGTTTCCCAGGGCTCCCAGCCGCTTGTCAGCAGCTCTTACGGAAAACAAAAGCCAAACGAAGTAAAACTTTTGATAAGACTTGCGGTTGTAACGACACTGGTGCTTGCAAGTGCAATTTTTGCGGGCGTTGCGTGCGGTGCAAAGGGCATTACGGCAATTTTTAACAGCGAGGGGGATGCCACGCTTGCCGCATATGCCGAGACCGGTTTAAGACTTTATTTTACCGGATTTTTATTTGCAGGAATTAACATTGTGGGAACCGGTATTTTAAGCGCGGTGGAGTCTGCAAAATGGGCGTTTACGGCATCCATTCTGCGCGGGTTTGTGTTGATTTTACTGTTTGCATTTACCTTGTCTGCCGCCTTTGGCATGAACGGCGTGTGGCTCGCATTTCCGGCGGCGGAGTTTGGCACGATGCTTGTCACAATCACAGGGCTTGTAAAGGCAGTCAGACATCCGGGTGTGCCGCAGTCAGGCAGCAAAGAAAAGGAGGCATGAGATGTCGTCAGAAAAAGAGGAACTTCCACTTAGTTCGCGGGCAGAGGAAGAGCAGAAATTAGCGCATGTGATTGCGGTTGCAAAGGAGAATCTGGAAAAAGGAACCGCGAATACCAAAAAGCTTGGCGAAGACTTACACGACCTTTTGGAGAGCTACGGGGCAAAGGATGTGGAGGCACTTTCCATCTGGCGGAATACCGCCGTGCAGTACGAGGAGGCACAGGCAGACCTTGAGCGGTTAAAAAAAGCCAGAAAAACGCCTTATTTCGGACGCATTGATTTCGTTGATGAGACTTTAAAACGATTGGAAACTTTTTATATCGGAAAAGTCGGAATTACAAAAAATGTTACGGAAATTGAAGTGGTGGACTGGCGTGCTCCGGTTGCCAATGCGTACTATGAAAACGGCATGGGAAAATGCAGTTATACAGTGCAGGGAGAGGGCACATTTCAAATTGATTTAAAGCGGAAGCGCACGTATGAGATTGCCGCCGATACGTTAGTCGACTACTATGATTCAGATGTAGTGGCAAACGATGAACTTTTGACAAAGTATTTAGCAAAGAATAAAAAGGCAGTGCTCGGCGAAATCATTGCGACCATCCAGAAGGAACAGAATGCGATTATCCGCAAGTCGCCGAGACAGAACCTTATCGTGCAGGGAGTGGCAGGTTCAGGAAAAACGACGGTTGCCATGCACCGGATTTCCTATATCCTGTATAACTACGCAGAGGATTTCCGCCCGGAGGATTTCTATATTGTCGGAAGCAACCAGATACTTTTAGGTTACATCACCAGTGTGCTCCCGGATTTGGATGTGCACGGAGTACGACAAATGACGATGAGCGAACTTTTCGCACGTCTTCTCTATGAGGACTGGGACGAAAAGACGATGCATATCCGGGAGGGAAACGAGGACGACCCGAAAGAGAGCCGGAAGGGGACGCTAAAGTGGTTTAAAGAGCTTGAGGAATACTGCCGCAGGTTAGAATGGGACACCATCCCAAGAGAGGATGTCTTTTTGCAGGAAAACGGTGCGGTGCGGCTGTTATCCCAGGAAGAGATTGAGACCTATCTGCGCGAAAATCCGTCTGTTTCCATTCAGAATAAAATTCTGATGTTAAATCAAAGACTTCTCGCCAAGACAGAAAACGAGCTGACCGGAAAAGAAATTGCCTATTCGCCGGATGAAAAGAAGGAAATCAAGAGACGGCTCCGGTTTTATTTTGGTGGAAAAGAATGGAAGAAATCCATTTTTGAGCTGTATGTAGAATTTCTGATGCAGGAAAATGCAAAAGGGGCGGTGGTGGAAGTCCCTGAAAACGATTACGGGGTCTACGACCTGGCGGCACTGGCATATTTATATAAACGGGTGAAGGAGACGGAGCTCATCCGGGAGGCAAGCCACATCGTCATTGATGAGGCGCAGGATTTTGGAATGATGGCATATGCGGTGTTAAAATACTGCGTCAGGGACTGCACGTTTACGATTATGGGCGACGTGTCCCAGAATATCCACTACGGATGCGGGCTGAATGACTGGGAGGAACTGCGGGAGCATTTTCTGACCGGAATGAATGACAGCTTCCATCTGCTGAAAAAAAGTTACCGTAATACAGTGGAAATCTCCGAATTTGCAACGGAGATTTTGCATCACGGAAGTTTTCCGGTTTATCCGGTAGAGCCGATTATCCGTCATGGAAATCCGGTACGCATTGCAGGCTACACCGGCGAAAAAGTGCTTTATGCGGCGGCAGCGAAAACGATTACGGACTGGCAGGAGAGCGGTTATGAGACCATTGCTGTCATCTGCAGAACACCTAAAATGGCAGAGACGGTGGCAGGGCATCTTGGAAGGCGGATTACACTTTCCGGGACAAAAGACGGCGTGAGCAGCTTTACGACCGGTGTCATGGTGCTTCCGGTGGAGGACACCAAGGGACTGGAATTTGACGCCGTTTTGATTTTTGACCCGTCGAAGGAGGATTATCCGGATGAGGATGCCGCTGTGAAGCTTTTATATGTGGCGGCAACCCGTGCACTCCATGAGCTGGCAGTGCTTCATCTGGGGAATCTCACTGAATTGATTGGAGAGCCGTTACCGAAAGGGAAGGCGGCAAATAAAAGTCTTGAGCGGGCATCTGATGTGACAGAGCTTTCTGCTCCGCGCCAGAAGAAGGCGGTACGTACTGCGGAGCCAAAGCGCACACCGGAGCAAAAGTCTCGTATGTCGGAACCAGTGCGCAATGCGGAGCCAAAGCCCCGCACGCCGGAACCAGCGCATGCGCCGGAGCAAAAGCCATGCACGCCGGAACCAAAGCCCCGTACGCCGGAATCAGCGCATGCACCAGCACCTCAGCCCCGTATGCCGGGAAAACAGGTTCCTTTGTCCGGGCGCACGAATTTATCGCCGTATGCGTTTGGGGATATGCCGGAGAACGGCAGGCTGCGTCCTGCCCCGCATGAGCCGGCGGATTTGACCATCCGGCGGGCAAAGAAGCGGAAAACAGGATTATTTTTAACGACAAATTACGGTACACTCCGGCTTGTGCCGCTGACACCGGATATTATCCGTGTGACATTTGCAAAGGAGGAGCCGGGAGAGCTTTACAGTGAATGTGTGGCGGCAAGGGACGTATCGACAGACTGGAGCTGCCGCAGTATACCGGATGCGATAGAATTAGAGACACCGGCGTTACTGGTTTCGATTGGAAAGAAAAGCGGTGCGATTCGTTTTTCCACAAAAGACGGAAGGCTTCTTTTATCAGAACGGCAAAATGAGTGCAGACTCCTGGAATCCGGGCGGTTCTGGAATTTCTTTGAGTGGGAGAGAAACGAGCGCATCCGGGCGCTTGGCGCAGGAAAGGTGACAATGCTTCCGTTAAAAAACAGTGCGCGCTATATTTCGCACGGAGGACGCCCGTTAAGGCTTCCCTGCATTTTTTCGGATAAGGGGTATGCGATAGCAATAGCGGCGGATGATACGGTGCTTGGCTGCAATATTCCGCTGTACGGCGGCTGCATCAGCATAGAAAAGATGACACAGCTTGATTATTATTTTATGAGCGCCGACAGCGAGGAAGCACTTCATGAGGCGTACCGTTACCTTGCGGGAAAAAGCTTATAGGGGAAAGGAAGAGTTATGAAAAAGAAAGTAGTCATTGGAAGCTGTGTTGGCGTTGCAGTGCTTTTGGCGGTTGGAACAGCCGTATTTTTCCTGACAGAGAATCATCAGAAAAAACAAGATATAAACATAGAAGCAATGGCAGAGGCGGATTCCGAACAGCCGGAAACACACGAAACGGAAGCGGCAGATGATATGGAGGCTGCCGCGGAAACAGAAGAGACAGAGGAAATCCGTATGGAACATCCGCTGGTGCGCGGCATCTATGTGACAGGACCGGCGGCAGGCAGCGAGCGCATGGACGAGTTGATTGCGCTGTTAGACGAGACAGAGTTAAATACCATGGTCATCGACGTCAAAAATGATGATGGCGAAATCACCTATAAGATGGATTCCCCAACGGTAAATGCAATGGGAAACGGTGTTGCCTACATCGGGGATATGGAAGCGCTGATGCAGACGCTAAAAGAGCACGAGATTCATACGATAGCACGGATTATCTGCTTTAAGGACCCTTATTTTGCAGAATACTATCCTGAATGTGCCCTGACGCTTTCCGACGGGACAAAAGTGGTGGATGGCTACGGACTTGCCTGGGTCAACCCATACCGCAAAGAGGTGTGGGATTATCTGACGGAGGTTGCGCTTGCGGCTGCGGAGATTGGATTTGACGAGGTACAGTTTGACTATGTGCGCTTCCCAATTGGAGATGAGGCGGATGCTGCAGATTACGACGTGGATATGGAAGCCTATCCGAAGGAGCAGGCAATTTCTGATTTTTTAAAAACTGCCTGTGAAAAACTCCATGAGAAAAATGTTACAGTTTCTGCGGATGTGTTTGGAACGGTAATCGGAAGTCAGACGGACATCATGCGCGTAGGACAAAATTATGCGGCTCTTGGGGAGACAGTGGATGTATTAAGCCCGATGGTTTATCCGTCCCATTATGCTGCGGGGACATTTGGAAATGATGTGCCGGATGCGTGCCCATATGAGACAGTAGCAGGGGCATTAGCATTGTCGGTGCAGGAGTTAAAAGATGTGCCGGAGGAGAGACGGGCGGCAGTGCGCCCGTGGCTTCAGGCATTTACAGCAAGCTGGGTGGACGGTTTTATCTCTTATGGGGAAGAAGAAATAAGACAGCAGGTACAGGCAGTCTATGATGCAGGTTATGAAGAGTGGATACTCTGGAATTCTGCCAGCAGTTATGTGGCAGAATGAAAATAAACTAAAATTGTAAGATATAAGAAACCGTCTGCTGCCACTGTTCTTCGGCGGAAATGGAAGCGGCACCGTCCCCGGATTGTGCACCATAGCTTCCGAATCCGGCGTGGTTTCCACCTTCAATCACATATTCCTGATATTGTGCGGGCATCATGGAACGGTAGGTTTCTAATTTTTCCCGGTTTAATACGCCATCGTTGCTCCCGTAGAGGGAGAGCACCGGAAAGGTGGCAACGCTTAAGTCGCTGGTGGAGTAGGAAGCAAGCAGAATCAGTGCATCAAACGAGGATAGGTGTTTTGAGGCGTAGCTTGCCGCCATGGCGCCACCCAGGGAGTGTCCTGCTAAATACCAGTGGTCGTAATCGTAACTGTTTTGAATCTCAGATGCCCTGTTGATGCCGAAGAAGGCAAGATTGCAGGGCATTTTTACCAAAAAGCAGTCAATTCCGTTTTCAGACAGCAATCGTAAAAGCGGTGCATATGCGCTGGCTTCCACCTTTGCACCCGGATAAAAAATGAGTGCGGTGCTTTCGCCGGGACCGTCAAACAGATAGCCGTTTTTTATCTCAGTCACAGTGACATCCCCGGAGGAGGTCATTGCCTGTGACACATCGACGGCGTGGTAATAATCATTTACATACCAGACAAAGCTGCCACATAAAATGGCAAGCACGAGGACCGGTATCAGAATCAGACGTTTTGTTCTTTTTTTCATATAAAAATTCACTCGCTTTCCGTTTTTTGCAATAAAAAGCATATCACAATGTTCTCCGATTGACAAAAGGAATCTGCTTCGTTAGAATTTTTGCGAGGGTAAAAAATTTGGAGGGTTAGAAGGATGAACCAGAGTGTAACAAAGAACCGGTTGACGGGGGAACAGATTCAAAAGATTACAGGAAAGATTTTTGGTACTTGCGTTTGTCTTGCAAGTTATGAAGAACTGACGGACGGGTTCTGCAATACGGCTTACCGGCTGACGCTTTCGGACGGAAAACGTGCGGTTTTAAAAGTCGCACCGAAAAAAGGAATTACGATGATGTCCTGTGAAAAGGGCATGATGCAGACGGAAGTGGCTGCGATGAAACTTGCCAGAGAACAGGGGATTCCCGGTGTGCCGGAGGTTTATGGCTATGATGACAGCTATGAACTCTGCGACAGTATTTACTTTGTGATGGAATGTCTCGATGGGGAAAGCTATGCGGTTGAAAAGGGCAACATGAGCGGGAGCGAGCAGGCGGTAGTGAACGCCGAGACCGGAGAGTACCTTGCCGGATTAAACCGGATAAAAGGGGAGAAATTCGGTCACTTCTGGATGAAGAAATTACAGTGGGAGGACTGGTTTACGGCATTTTTACATCTGATGGAGGCTATCATATCAGACGGAGAAAAGGTGTCGATTGACATTGGGATTCCTTATGAGGAACTGATAGAGAAACTAAAACAGCACAGGGCATATTTCGATGAGGTGCGGGAACCGTCGTTCATTCATTGGGATTCCTGGGATGGAAATATTTTTATAAAAAATGGTCATCTTATCGGGATGATTGACTGGGAGAGAGCCATGTGGGCGGAAGGGCTGATGGAAGACCGTTTCCGTTATCATACGAAAAATGCAGACTTTATGCGGGGATATGGTCTGGATGGACTGACAGAAAGCCAGAAAATCCGTTGTGCGTGGTATGACATTTACCTCTACCTTATTATGATGTTTGAGGGAACTTACCGCCATTACGAAACGAATGAGCAGTACCTCTGGGTTCATTCCCTGTTTGTTCCGATATGGGAAGATTTGAAAAAGAAAGAGTGAGGAAACATGAGATATCAAATCCGGCATGCCCTGGTCCAATTTGGCGGGGATGTCATTTTAAAAGACGTAAATTTTGAAATTCATGATAAGGAAAAGATCGCCGTTGTGGGAAGAAACGGCTGTGGAAAAACCACGCTTTTAAAGCTGATTGCGGGGGATATTTCCATGAACAATTTAGACAGCGACGAGGAATGTGGAATTACGATGGCGGGAAAGCAGGAAATCGGTTTTTTACGCCAGGTGAATTTCACGGACACCGAAGTCACAGTCGAGGAAGAAATCAAAAAGGCATTTGCGGAGGTGTTTGCCTGCGAAGCGCGCATGCGGGAACTCGAAGAACAGATGAAGGAGACGGACGATAAGGCGCTTTTGCGGGAGTATGACAGTTTACAGAGCCGGATGGAGGCACTTAGGGGCTATTCCTGGCGCAAGGATATGGAAACCATGTTTTTGCGTTTCGGGTTTGCATTAGAGGATTTGAAACGCCCGATTGGCAGTTTTTCCGGCGGACAGCAGACGAAGGTCGCATTTATCAAGCTTTTGCTCAAAAGACCGGATATCATGCTCTTAGATGAGCCGACGAACCACCTGGATTTGCCGACGATTGAGTGGCTCGAGGGATATTTGCGCACCTACGAGAAGGCGGTGGTCATCGTGTCGCATGACCGGATGTTTTTAGACCGGATTACCGATGTCACCTATGAAATCGAGTACCACGAAATCAAGCGCTATGCGGGAAACTATACGGCATTTATGAAGCGCAAGGAGGAAGACCTTCTAAAGCAGGAAAAGGATTACGAAGAGCAGCAGAAGGAAATCAAGCGTCTGACCGACTGGATAGAGAAATGGAAGAATACACCGACAAAAGTAGCAGCAACGCGCTCCAAGCGGATGGCAATTGAGCATATGGTAAAGATTGAAAAGCCGAGACGGTTTGACACGCGGGCATTTCACGGCAGATATATCCCACGGACGGAGAGCTATACGAATGTTATTCAGGCAAAAAAACTTGCGATTGGATATGATGCGGTGTTAAGCGAGGTTTCCTTTTTATTACAGAAAAAAGAGCGGCTTGCAATCATCGGGGAGAACGGCAGGGGAAAATCGACGCTTCTTAAGACGCTGATTGGTGAGATTCCGGCATTAGGCGGAGAGTTTAAGTTTGGTCAGAATGTGGAGTGGGCATATTTTGACCAGCAGAAGGCGGTATCCGGGCAGGTGGATGCAGAGCAGACGGTGCTTGATAACTTCTGGGAAGAATATCCGCATTATGTGCGGGAGGAGGTGCAGAGTGCGCTCGGCGGCTTTTTGTTTTCAGGTGAAGATGTGCTAAAAAAGATGGGGCAGTTGTCCGGCGGGGAAAAAGTGCGTCTGGCATTGTGCAAGATGTTCCAGACCAGACCGAATCTTCTGATTCTCGATGAGCCGACGAACCATATGGATATCATCGGAAAAGAAGCATTGGAAGAAATGTTAAATACCTATGAGGGCACGGTGTTATTTGTTTCCCACGACCGCTATTTTATCAGCCGGATTGCTACTGGAATCCTGGAATTTTCAGATGGTACGGTAAAGCAGTACGCAGAAAATTACGAAGATTATCTGGCGGAAAAGGCAAAGGAAGCAGGAAAGCTGCCCGCACAGGAGAGCCGGAGCAACGCAAATTGGCAGAAGGAAGCCGTAACCCAGATGGCGGAGGAGAGTCAGCCGACGCTCGACGATGTCTTTGACAAGAAGACTTATTATAATCCGGGGAAAATCCGTTCCCGGTTAAAGCGGCAGTTAGAAAAGTATGAGATGATGCTTTCCGACAGCGAGAGTCGCCTTGCAGAACTAAAACTGCAATTTATGGACCCGGCGCTTGCCAGTGATTATCCGAAACTTGTAGAATTGCAGGAGGCAATCGATGCGGAAGAGAAAAATCAGGAGAGCCTTTTAGAGCGTATGCTTGAGACGGAGACCGAGCTTGCAGAGATGGATGCGGAATAACGTACGAGCTTCTGACGGGGCTTGCAGCCCCGCCGGGGTCACTTTGTTCCCTGCATACTTTTTAGCTCCGGAAGTATTATAACTAACATTGTAATGAAACAAAGGCTTCCTCCGATGACATTGGACACCGGTTCTGCAAGAAAGACACCGTCCGTTCCCATGCCAAAAGCATAGGGCAGAAGGTAGGTCAGTGGGACAACGATAAATACTTTCCGAAGGAGAGAGAAAAAAATTGCCTGTTTTTTCTTGTTTAAGGATTTGAAGGTGGTCTGACCGATGTACTGCAAATCCATAAAGATGAATGCGGCAAAATAAAGTTTCAGTGCCGAGACACTGCCAGAGAGCAGTGTTTTATCGGAGCTGAAGATGCCAATTAAAAATTCCGGGGCTAAAATAATGACGCTCCACATCACGCCGGTATACAGGAACACGAGAAGTGCCATTGTGATACCGGCTTTTTTGACACGCAAAGGGCGCAGGGCACCGTAATTGTAGCTGATGATGGGGGAAGAACCTTCTGTGAGGGCATAAATCGGCGTTTCTACCATCTGGCGGACACTGGTGATAATTGTCATGACAGAAAGATATAAATCTCCTCCGGTCACGGAAAGCACATGGTTGCAGCAGATGGATACCAGGCTGTTGGTAAGCTGCATGATAAAGCCGGAGGTGCCGAGGCTGATAATATTTTTGGCATCTGTAAGGCGAAATTCTGCACGGTGAAGCAGGCGAATTTTATACTCTGCCTTGTTACGCAGGAAAAACAGCACAAACAGGGCAGAGAGCGTCTGCGAGAGTATGGTGGCGATTGCGGCACCTTTGATTCCAAGCTGCAGTGTAAAAATAAAAAGCGGGTCTAAAAGAAAATTGGCAACAGCTCCGATGGCAACGGAAAGCATACCGGTTGTCGAATAGCCCTGTGCATTAATAAAAGGGTTCATTCCGGTGGCAATCATGGACGGAAGCGTGCCGAGCAGGTAGAGCATCAGGTAAGGATATGCATAAGTCAGTGCATTTTCGGAGGCTCCAAACAGGATGAGTAACGGTTTTGCAAAAAGCAGCCCCATTGTCATAAGGAGCAGTGAAGCAACACATAACATCGTAAAAGCGGTGTTCATAATCTGCGCGGCTTTTGTAGTATCACCTCTTCCGCGGTTGATGGAAAAAAGTGGTGCGCCGCCGCTTCCAAACAGGTTGGAAAAAGCTGTGATAATGATAATAATCGGAAAACAGAGACCGACTGCGCCGAGTGCCGCAGTGCCAACGCCTGGAATACGGGCAATATAGATGCGGTCCACAATATTGTAAAGCAGACTTAAAATCTGCGCGACAAGCATCGGAATGGCTGCATTTAAAATATTTCCGGTAATCGTTCCGTTTTCAAAATCAATCTGTTTCATAAAAAACCTCGTTTCTATATACAATCGGAAAGAACATAATCCTGATTGAAATTCAGTATACCACGGATTATAATAAATGGAACCGAATAATTTAAGGGAGTGGGAAGAATGAGAAAACAAAATCATAAAGTAGTTACAGGGATTCTGTTAGCTGCCATGCCAGCGGCAATCCTTACAGCCTGTACCGATAAGACATCGCTGGAACAGCCGCAGACCGAAGAGGCAGGGGCAATAAATACAGCAAATGATACACAGGAACATGAAACTGCAAAGATAGAAAGTGATTCCCAACAATCATCTGGGGAGGAAATTCCGGACGCATACGAAAAGATACTTGAAGAATATAAAACCATGATGACGGAAAAGTGGGACTTGGAAAAAATCAGTGAAGAAAATCTGTGTACGGTAGTAGCGGCATTTTATGATGATAATGCAGCAGTGCACACCGGATATCTTTTGTATGATTTGAATGGTGACAATCAGCCGGAACTGCTGATTGGAGAGACAGATACAGCCGAGGCGGCAAACCGGATGATTTTTGATGCGTATACCATGAAGGATGGTGCAGCACAGCAATTGTTTGTAAGCCATGAGAGAAATCGCTATTATCTGATTGAGGATGAGGCAGGGGCGCGCATCATTGCAAATGAAGGCTCAAATGGTGCAGCAAATTCAGGATGGACTTATTACATATTAGGGGAGGATGGCTTGCAGGTTATACAGGCAATCATTTATGATGCCATGACAGATGAAGAACATCCATGGTTTCTGGCATATGATGATGACTGGGATGTCACAAATGATGAAGCAATAGATGAGCAGACAGCACAGGATGTGATTGATTCTTATACACAAAACTATGCAAAACTGGATTGGATTCCATTTGGAGAATAATCCAGGCATTTGGTAATATTGCACAAAAAAATGCAGGCACTGTTGCGAAAGCGGTAGTGCCTGTGCTAATCTATAACAAAGCATATTTCTTACGTGCATCGTTCAGACAAGTGCACTGACAAACAGGGTAAAATACGCAGGATGTTGTCATCCGTGATGAGGATGCCCTTCTATTATTCAAATCAAAGATTCAGAAATCTATGCTTTTATTCACATATTACAAAAGCAGGAGGACTGAATGATGCCTCCTGGAAGAGGGGGAAATTGAATATGAGTACATTGCAGAAGACATCTGCAACGCAGGAAAAACCAACGGCGAATCGCAAGTATAAGGATACAGTGTTCCGGATGTTATTTTCGGAGAAAGAACATTTGTTATCGCTTTACAATGCGGTGACCGGGAAACACTATGAGGATGCAGATGCGTTACAGATTGTAACATTAAAAAATGCAATCTACATGGGAATGAAGAACGATTTGGCATTTCTCGTAGAGACAAATATTTATCTCTACGAGCACCAGTCGACCGTCAATCCCAATATGCCTTTGCGAAACTTGCTTTATATCGCAATCGAGTATCAGAAGTATGTCAGTGACAAATCGCTGTATTCATCAAGTCTTCTAAAGATTCCGGCTCCGAAGTTTATGGTGTTTTATAACGGAACGGATTCTGTGGAGGATACTGTGGAACTGAAACTGTCCTCAGCTTATGAACATCTGGATGGAGAACCGGATTTGGAATTGAAGGTCATCCTGTTAAATATTAATGAGGGGCACAATAAGGAATTGATGGAGCATTGTCAGATTTTAAAAGAGTATGCTATTTATGTGGCAAGAGTCCGTAAGTATGCCGCAGAGATGAAATTAGACGATGCAGTGAACAGGGCAATCGAAGAATGTATCAAGGAGGGAGTCTTAGAGGACTTCCTTCGGAAGAATCGCTCGGAGGTTAAGATGTGGAGTATTTTAGAGTATGACCAAGAAGTGGAAGAAAAGAAGCTCAGGAAGGCAGAATATGAGGCTGGATTAGAAGCCGGACTGGAGACAGGCAGGAGCGAAGGAATTGAGATAGGCAAGAGTGAAGGAATCGAATTAATCCTTCAAAGTATTAGACAATCCGGCTATTCACCGGAGAAGATAGCTGAGATGACCGGGAGACCGGTGGAAGAGGTAAAAAAGATATTAGGAATCACAGAGTAAGGACGGAAGCAGAAGAAAAACTTACAGCAAATTTGCACAAGCACATATAAAAATTCTTCAAATTGGAGACCATAGGGAAAAGAGATTGCATACAGAGACCGCAAGTTTTGCAATGAAAACAGCAATTAACTCGAATTGTAAGAAAAAATGGCGTATGCTATAATGTGACCATAATTGGTGAGAAGCCAATGAGACAGTATCAGAAGTTTAAATTTTATTAAGGAGGAAATCTTTATGCCAATGCAGATGGGGTTCCGTTGGTATGGGGAAGGCAATGACAAAATCAGTCTTTCCGATATCAAGCAGATTCCGGGTGTGACAAGCATCGTATGGGCACTGCACCACAAGCTGCCAGGTGAAGTCTGGACAGTGGAAGAAATTGCAGAAGTGCAGAAGCAGCTCGAACCGTATGGATTTAATATGGACGTGGTTGAGTCTGTAAATGTACACGATGACATCAAAATCGGTCTTCCGACCCGTGATAAGTACATCGCAAACTACATTGAAACCATTAAGAACCTTTCCAAATTCGGAGTAAAAGTTATCTGTTATAATTTTATGCCGATATTTGACTGGACACGTACCGATTTGTTCCATCCGGTAGGAGACGGTTCAACTGCGCTCTATTATGAGGCAAGTAAAATTCATGATGACCCGAAGGAGATGGCAGATTATATTTTAAATAATCTGGGCGGTATGACATTCCCGGGTTGGGAGCCGGAGCGTATGGCAAAGCTTGATGAGCTTTTTGAGGCATATAAGCCGGTGACCAAGGAAGTATTGTGGGACAATTTAAAATACTTCCTGGAGGCATTGATGCCGACCTGCGAGGAATGTGATGTCAGAATGGCAATCCATATGGATGATCCGCCATGGGATATTTTCGGACTTCCGCGTCTTTTGACCTGCGAAGAGAACATCGACCGCTTCTTAAAGATGGTGGACAGCCCGTATAACTGTCTGACACTCTGCTCCGGTTCTTTGAATGCAGACCCGAGGAACAACGTGGCAGATATTGTACGCAAACATTGTGACCGCATTGCATTTGCGCATATCCGCAATGTAAAGCATTTCCCGAATGGGGATTTCTCCGAGGCATCTCATCGTGACTGTGACGGAGATACCGGTATTCTTGATATTCTGAAAGCATACCATGACTGTGGATTTGAGGGATATATCCGTCCGGACCACGGTCGTCATCTCTGGGATGAAAAGCCGGGCAATGTGCGTCCGGGTTACGGCTTATACGACCGTGCACTTGGTATTATGTATATGTTGGGTGTGTGGGATATGTTAGATAAGCTGGAAGGAAAATAAAGTGGTAAAACGGGGAGTGGCATCTTGTCGCTCCCCAAAGTTACATCAGCGCGGCTTTTGCGTAAAAAGTTCTTTGTATTCTTTGGGCGAAATGCCATATTCTTTTTTAAATGCCCGAAAAAAACTGGTATAGTCTTTAAAACCAAACATCAGATAAATTTTTGTAATGTTGTCATTGCTGAGAATTGCATCTTTGCACATGGAAAGGCGTTTCTTGGTAATATACTGATGGATGGAAATTCCAAAATTATCCTTGAAAATATGCGAAATATGATATTTGCTCACAAAAAATACCTTGGAAAGTTCGTCTAAGGACAAGTCTTCTTCCAGATGGTCTTCAATATACTGGATGATGTTGTCATAGAGAGCATCTGTTTCCTTACAGACGGCAGGGTGTTCCGATTCATAGACGGTGCGGTTTAAATGCAGCATCAGGTCATTGACGCAAAGCTCAATCTTAGCGGCTTTTCCGAAGCGGTCTGCATGGATTTCCTCGATGAGACGGAAAACTTTTGCCTGGAGTGCATTGAAGGCAAGAACATCATAATGATAGATAAAACGTTTCGTGTCTTTTACATGATTGATGAGGTAAACATAATCTTCGGAAAGATTTTTGAGCTTTTCGCAGTAGTCCTGGCTAATCCAGAAGACAAAGCGCTGATAAGGAACGCCGTCTTCTACATTAAAAACATGGTGGCGGATGCCTGGCGGAATTAAAATCACATCGCCCGGTTTAAGGTGATAGTGCTTCTGCTCAATGGAGATGGTCACATTTCCTTCCAGAAACAGGTAAAATTCATAGTAGTCGTGGGAGTGATCCGTGACACCGTAGAAATGATTATCGTTGTAGTAGTAAATTTCAAAATCCTTTGACAGCATATACTGTCGCTCATTAAAGGGTGATTGTAATTGTTTTCGCATGGCAGTATCCTCCGAAGAAGAAAAACAAACGGTAACAGTTAAAATTTAACATGGAATCGCAATTTTTGCAATATGAACAACAATTAACTCTATTGGATAATTGAAGGAAAATCTTTTATAATAACAGTAACAAGAAAACGTAAAGAGTATGGGGAAAGGAAAGAAAAAAGATGGAATTAAGTACACGTGGTTTAGCAAACAGAACACAGTGGGAAGCAAAAGGCTATGCGCTCCCAAAATTTGACCGTGAGGCAGTGACAAAGGCGACAAAAGAAAATCCAGTCTGGATTCATTTTGGAGCCGGAAATATTTTCCGTGCATTTCAGGCAAATGTAATGCAGAACATTTTAAACAAAGGTGAGATGGAAACCGGTCTGATTGTTGCAGAGGGATTCGATTACGAAATCATCGAGAAAATGAACCGTCCGCATGACGATTATTCCATTCTCGTGACCTTAAAGGCAGATGGAACCATTGAAAAGACAGTTGTCGGAGCAGTGGTGGAATCCTGCATCCTTGATTCTGAAAATGAGAAGGAATACAGCAGATTAAAAGAAATTTTCAGCAAAAAATCTTTACAGATGGCATCTTTTACCATTACAGAAAAGGGTTACAGCCTGGTAAACGGAAAAGGTGAAATGCTTCCTCCGGTAGTGGCAGACTTTGCAGCAGGACCGGAAAAGCCGGCAAGCTATATCGGAAAAGTGGCTTCCCTTTTGTATACACGTTTTAAAAACGGAGAACTGCCGATTGCAATGGTATCAATGGATAACTGCTCCCATAACGGAGACAAGCTGTACGCTGCAATCAACGCATTTGCTGAAAAATGGGCAGAAAATGGATTGGTGGAAAAAGGATTTGTAAGCTATATCAATGACAGGGAAAAAGTTTCATTCCCATGGTCCATGATTGACAAGATTACACCGAGACCGGACGCCTCTGTAGAGGAACTGTTAAATCAGGATGAAATTGACGGACTTGATCCAGTCATCACTTCCAAAAACACTTACGTGGCACCGTTTGTAAATGCCGAGGAGTGTGAGTACCTTGTCATTGAAGACTGGTTCCCGAACGGCCGTCCGGCTCTTGAGAAGGGCGGTATCATGTTTACGGATCGTGAGACGGTAGACAAAGTAGAAAAAATGAAAGTCTGCACCTGCTTAAATCCGCTTCACACGGCACTTGCAGTATTTGGATGCCTGTTGGGCTACACCAAGATTTCCGATGAGATGAAAGATACAGAGCTTAGAAAATTGGTGGAGAGAATCGGATATGTAGAGGGACTTCCGGTGGTTGTAAATCCGGGCGTGTTAGATCCGAAGGAATTTATTGACACCGTACTTAACGTGCGCATCCCGAATCCGTTTATGCCGGATACGCCACAGCGTATTGCAACCGATACTTCTCAGAAACTTGCCATCCGTTTTGGTGAGACGATTAAGAATTATCTGGCATCTGCGGACAAGGATATCAGCAATCTCAAACTGATTCCGTTAGTACTTGCAGGCTGGATGCGTTATCTGATGGGTGTGGATGACAACGGAGACAAATTTGAGTTAAGCCCGGATCCGCTGCTGGATTCTGTCTGCCCGATGGTTGCAGGTATTAAATTTGGCGATACGGATGTGGAAGAGACCATTAGACCGCTTCTGACCAACAAGGCAATTTTTGGCGTAGACCTTTATGAGGCAGGTCTTGCTGATTTGACGGTAACGTACTTTAAAGAACTGATTGCAGGACCGGGAGCAATCCGCAAAACACTGGAAAAATATGTATAAACACTTTTCCATTTGCAAGAATCCATAAATTCGGTATAATAAACCTTAAGACAGGTGGTAGCAGAGTTGAGAGAGGTTTTTGAGGATGTATCGGATTGCAGTTGTGGATGATGACCGGGAATTTAGTGCAAAGCTGCGGGAATATTTAGAGCAGTATGCCAGGGAAAATGATGAGACGTTTGAAATAGAAGTGTTTTATGACGGGGCGGAAATTCTAAAGGATTATACGCCCCGTTATGAACTGATTCTGTTAGATATTGAAATGCCTGTGGTAAACGGGATGGAGGCGGCACAAAAGATTCGTGAACTGGATGAATCGGTGGTGTTAATGTTCATCACGAATATGGCACAGTACGCGATTCATGGCTATTCGGTGGGGGCACTTGACTTTGTGATGAAGCCAATCAGCTATTATCCGTTTTCCATGAAAATCAAACGCGCGTTAAAGCGTGTCCAGAGGAAGGAGATACCGACCATTCTTCTGACGACGTCTGACGGCGTCAAGCGGCTGAAAGTCAGCCAGATTTATTACGTGGAAATTCAGGGGCACATGCTCCATTACTATACCGAGGAGGGAGAATTTGTGATGCGCGGAACCTTAAGTTCCGTGGAAAAAATGCTTCCGTCCTCTTTGTTTGTAAAGTGTAACCACTGGTATTTAGTGAACCTGATGCACGTAACGGAGGTTCGTAAGAATACAGCTGTAGTTGGTAACTTTGAGCTGGAAGTCAGCAGACGAAACCGTGCCGGATTTTTAAAGGCACTGGCGGAACACATGGGAGGAAATGCCTGATGATTACAAGTATGTACTGGTTTTATATTATGATGGCATTCTGGATTTCCGGTATGATTTTTGCGCTTCCTGCGCAGCGGAGAGAGCATTTTGGATGGAGACTGACAGCATGCACAGTTGGGCTGCTTGGATTCAGTCTCCTGCTTTTTTTTCTGCCGTGGGGAAATTATGTCGTAAAAGATGCTATTTTTATGGTAGGCGGCTGCATTTTACTCTGCATGTGTATTCATACCTGCTGGGAACTTTCATGGTCAGTATCCTGCTATGATACGGTCTGGGGCGTGTCCATCTGGCAGATGAATATTGAAGCGGTGACGGTTCTGTTGCTGTGCCGCAGAACTGTGCTTGGACGCTATAAAGGGGAACTCCTTTTGTTTCTGTTATATTTTGCGATAGCCTACTTTATCAGCGGACAAACCATTGCAAAATGGATGCCGGAAGGAAGAAAACCGCAGCTTGGACCGCGTCAGATGAGCCTTACGATTCTTTTGTTTTCCGTCATCAATATGGTATCGTTTCACGACTGGATTGGAGTGGGAGCGTCCCTGCCGACCGAATGGGGCTATTTTTTCCTGCTTCAGTTAGTCTGCATTGTGGTGCTCTATCTCGAGGGAGAACTTTTTAAGAAAAGTCAGATGAAGCAGGAGATGGAGATGTTAAATTTTCTCTATACGACACAGAAAGAGCAGTATCGGCTGTCAAAGGAAAATATTGCGCTCATCAACCACAAATGCCATGACTTAAAACATCAGATTCGTGCACTGCGCAATGCGAATCAGGAAGAGCTTGACCGCTATCTCGGAGAGATTGAGGATTCGATTAAAATTTATGAGGCAATTGTAAAAACCGGAAATGATGTGTTTGACACGATTCTGACGGAGAAGAGCCTTTACTGCAAGGACAGGCAGATACAGGTGTCCTGCGTGGCAGATGCCGGGCAGCTCTCGTTTATGGACTCGATAGATTTGTATGCCTTGTTGGGAAATGCGATGGACAATGCAATTGAAGCGGTCGAGAAGTTTACGGAAACAGAAAAACGTCAGATTGATGTCATGATTTACAGAAAACAGAATTTTATGGTGGTAAACATTTTAAACCCGCTGGCAGAGCCTTTGACCTACCGGGATGGACTTCCGGTGACCACGAAAAAGGATTCGGATTTTCATGGATATGGGCTTCGCAGTATGCGCCAGATTTTGAAAAAATACAACGGATTTTTGAATGTCAGCGAGGAGGACGGCTGTTTTTCCTTAAAAATGCTCATACCGATTGGAATTAGATGACCACTTAGGACACATTTAAGACCACTTAGGGTAAACCCCTTGTGAAAAATATATCAAACTTATAAAATGAAAGCATCAGAACACGAGTGATAGGCAACAATGTGGGAGGATGCTTTATTTTGTTAAGAAAAATTCAAAAACTGATGAAGGACTGGACCTTCATCTATCATGACAACATGAAAACAGTACTGGATTTACCGCATACCTGGAATGCCATAGACGGACAGGACGGCGGAAATGATTACTGGAGAGGCACTTGCAGCTACGAAAAGAACTTTAAAAAGCCGGAATTTGATTCCGAAAAAGAACAGGTTTATTTGCAGTTTCATGGGGTGAACGCGAGCGCACGCGTTGTTTTGAACGGAAAAGAGGTCTGCACGCATGACGGCGGATATTCTACGTTCCGCAAGGATGTGACAGAACTTTTGGAAGCAGAAAATCATCTGCTCGTCTATGTAGACAACAGCGTGAACACAAAAGTTTATCCGCAGAAAGCAGATTTTACCTTTTATGGTGGAATCTACCGGGATGTGGAGCTTTTAACCGTTTCTAAGAATCATTTTGAACTCGATTACTATGGCGGACAGGGAATCCGTGTTACGCCGGAAGTTTTCGGAAGTGATGCAAAAATCCGTGTGCAGACCTGGAACAATGCACCGGAGGGAACGGTAAAGGTTACACTGCTTGATGCAGAGGAAAATGTGGTTGCAGAGGCAGATGGCACAGATACGACACTTGAAGTACAAAATGTGCATCTCTGGGACGGCGTCAAGGATCCGTATCTTTATACGGTAAAGGCTGAGCTTTTTGTAAATGGGGAACCTGTAGATGAGGTTGTGACAAACTGTGGTGTCCGTTATTTTAAATTTGATCCGGATACAGGATTTTATTTAAACGGAAGACCGTACAATCTTCATGGAGTATCCCGCCATCAGGACTTCAAGGGCATCGGGAATGCGATTACGAAGGAACACCATGAGCGTGATATGGAGCTGATTCGGGAAGTCGGTGCCAATACGATAAGACTGGCGCATTATCAGCATGACCAGTATTTTTATGACCTCTGTGATAAATATGGAATGGTGGTATGGGCGGAAATTCCATACATATCCGAGCATTTGGCAGATGGAAATGACAATACGGTTTCACAGATGAAGGAACTGATTGTCCAGAACTATAATCATCCGTGTATCGTAACCTGGGGATTGTCAAATGAGATTACGATTTCTGGAAGACGTTACCGCAGGCAGATGTTAAAAAATCATCACGAACTGCAGAAGATGGTAAAAGAGATGGATCCGACCCGTGTGACGACCCTTGCCTGCTATGCGGTATGTCCGCACTGGCATCCGGTGGCACATATTTCAGATATTGTTGGGTGGAACCTTTATCTTGGCTGGTATATTCCGGGCTTTTTCTTAAATGATTTGTGGATAAGCTTATGGAAATTCTTATATCCGAAGCGCTGTCTTGGATTTTCCGAGTATGGGGCAGAAGGAATGCCGAATCTCCACAGTGCAAGACCAAAGCGCGGTGACAACACCGAGGAATATCAGAATAAATATCATGAATATATGCTGGAATGTTTTAAGAGACATCCGTATATGTGGGGAAATTATGTCTGGAATATGTTTGATTTTGCGGCAGATGCGAGAAATCAGGGCGGCGAGCCGGGCATGAACCACAAGGGACTTGTGACATTTGACAGAAAGCTGAAAAAAGACTGCTTCTATTTATATAAGGCATACTGGACCGAAGCACCGTTTGTCTATCTGGCAGGAAGAAGATATGAATACCGCACCGAAGCGGTGACAGAAATTACAGTGTACTCCACCTGTGGAGAAGTATCACTTTATAATAATGGAAAACTTGTGGAAACCAAAAAGGGAGAGCGGGTTTTCAAATTTAAAATGAAGATGGAGAATGAAAACCATCTGGAAGTAAAAGCAGGTGACTGCACAGATACCGCTGTAATTTACAAAACAGACAAACCACGTCCGGAATACTCGGCTGCAAAAGTGGACAGTTCCAACTGGATGTAGGCGTCAGATAATGTTTTAAAGAGAGAGTATGGGAGGAAAATGAAATGGACAAAGAGTTAAAAACTCAGAAGAAGACGCTCAAAAAAGCGTACAAAAAGGCGCGAAGAAAATCGCACGGAGTATGGAAATTTTTTACCTGGTTCAGTGTACCGATTGCAATCATCATGATTGTGGGACTGGTTGCATTATCGACATTTGACAATACCGTTGCATTGTTTGTGGGAGGAACTTTCTGGAAATTACAGAATGAAGACCCGGAAGCAATTTATTATGAAAATGATTTTGAGTCAGAAGAAGAGCGCAATGCAGTGGGCTATGAGCTGGTAAAACAGGTCGAGGCAGAGGGCGCAGCGCTGTTGATGAATGAAAACGGAACCCTGCCGCTGGCAGAAGGTGCGAAAGTCAGCCTGTTTTCCACCTCTACCGTCAACCTTGTATACGGTGGAACCGGTTCTGCAAACGTAGATGCCTCCAAGGCGTTAGATTTAAGAACGGCCTGTGAGATGTCCGGGCTTAGTGTCAACACCACATTATGGGATTTCTATAAGACTGGTGACGGTGCGCAGTATGTGCGTAACAACGGTGGATTCTCCGGTGGTGAGACTATCAATGAGGCACCGTGGTCTGCTTACACCGATGAAGTGTTAGCTTCCGTGGAAGAATATAACGATGCGGCAATTGTAGTATTCTCTCGTGTGGGTGGAGAAGGTGCCGACAGCGAATATCAGACGGCAAATTATCTTGCACTCGATGACACAGAGCGGGAAATGCTTACAGAGTTAAAGAATTTAAAGGATGCAGGAAAACTTGAAAAGATTATCGTATTGTTAAATACCTCCAACGCACTTCAGCTTGATTTCTTACAGAATGATGCGTATGGTGTGGATGCAGTACTCTGGATTGGCGGTGTTGGTATCGCCGGTACCGATGCAGTGGCAGATATCCTTGCCGGAAATGTAAATCCGTCCGGAAGCCTTGTTGATACCTACTGCTATAACAACTATTCAAGCCTTGCGATGAAAAACTTCACTCCGATAACCTATGCAGGCTATGAGGAGGGACTGATTCCGGAAAATGCAAGCACCTATATGATTTATCAGGAAGGTATTTATGTAGGTTATAAATATTACGAGACACGTTATGAAGATTATGTTATGGGAACCGGAAACGCCGGAGAATACGCATACGGAGATGATGTGGCATTCGCATTCGGTCACGGTTTAAGCTATACAGATTTTGAATACAGTGACGTAAGCGTAAGCTATGATGCAGCAGCAAAAACCTATACGATGAACGTCACCGTTACCAATACCGGTGATTTACCGGGAAAAGAGACCGTACAGGCTTACGTGTCAAGCCCGTACACCCAGTATGACATTGACAATAAGGTAGAAAAGGCTTCTGTCAGCCTGGTTGGTTTTGCAAAGACAGAAATCTTAGAGCCGGGTACTTCTGAGACACTGGCAATTGAAATTGACGGAGATTATGTGGCAAGCTATGATGCTTACGGCGCTAAGACCTATATTCTTGATGAAGGTGATTATCTTTTTGCAGCAGCGACCGATGCACATGATGCAGCGAACAATGTATTGGCCGCAAAAGGCTTTACACCGGAAAACACAGACGGCCGTATGGATGCAGAGGGAAATGCAGACCTGGTTGCTGTATGGAATAACCCGAAATTAGACACCACTACCTATGCAGTCAGCGACAACGGAACTGCAATCACAAACCAGTTAGAGGGCGCTGACCCGAACTTAAATGATGCGGTAGAGGAAGAAGTTGTTTTCACTACCAGAAATGACTGGATGGGAACCATGCCGTCTGACGAGGCACTTGTGATGACTCTGACAGAGGCATTAAAGGATGCGCTTCAGGATGTGCAGTATGACCCGGCAGATTATGAGGACGTTGAGATGCCGACATTGGGCGCAAAGAACGGACTGACGCTTTACGATATGATTGGTCTTGACTACGATGATCCGAAGTGGGATGAACTGTTAGACCAACTTACATTTGACGAAATGGTAACCCTGATTGGAGATTCCTTCCACTGGACAATGCCGGTAAAATCTGTAGAGGCACCGGGTACCCGTGATGAAAACGGACCACAGGGATTAACTGTAACATTATTTGGAGCAGGACTCAATGTCCAGACAACTGCGCTGACTTCTGAGGATGTTTTAGCCGCAACTTTCAATACAGATTTAGTTTACAAGATGGGTAACATTGTCGGAAACGACTGTCTTGCAGCAAATGTTCCGGTACTTTACGGACCGGGTGCAAACACACACCGTTCTCCATACGGCGGACGTAACTTTGAGTATTATTCCGAGGACGGCGTCCTTGCTTCCGAGATTGGTGAGGCAGAAGTCCGTGGTATCGAGGAAAAAGGTGTTCATGTTGTAATCAAGCATTTTGCGCTCAACGACTGTGAGCAGGATCGTATCGGTCTTGGTGTATGGCTGACAGAGCAGGCTGCACGTGAGATTTATTTAAGAGCATTCCAGGGAGCGCTCGAATCTTCACAGGCAGGCGGAAACGGTGTCATGATGGCGTACACACGCTGGGGTACCCAGTGGTCTGGTGCAAACGCAGGACTTATCAAAGGTATTTTGAATGAAGAGTGGGGCTGCCACGGAAAACAGATTACCGATAACGTATTAACTACTTATGTAAATGGTGTTGACGGTGTGATGGGCGGAACAACTGCGTTCGACTCCATGTTGGCATTCTACATTATCAATAACGGAAACGGACAGGGAAGACTTCCGGAGTACAAAAATGACCCGGTTGTGGTAACCGCAATGCGTGAAGCTGCACACAGTGATTTATATGCAACAGCAAATTCCTGCGGTATGAACGGCGTGGGAGCAGATACGACAATCAAACTGACAAAACCGATTGTCATTACGGTTGTTCAGATTCTTGCGTTTGGTTTCAGTGCATTATTTATCGTATCGGTTGTATTATGGATTTTAAAATACCGGAAGTTTAAACAGAATGAAGCAGCGGTCGCTTACCGTGAATTCAAGAAATCTTTAAAGAAGCAGGCATAGTTTTTTAGCACGATAAAGGAAAGAAGCATATGGAAAATGAAAAAACTGCAGCAGGCAGCGGTGTAAACCGCGCCAAAACGTACCAGCTTGTGTTATTCCCTTTGAATAACGGTGCGACAAATGTATATTATGTGCTTATTTTGTCCTATATTGCGACCTTTGGAAACAATGTATTAGGAATTGCAACTGTATTTGCCTCCGTAATGGTCACGGGAATGCGTGTATTTGACGCATTCACGGACCCGATTATCGGGGCGTTAATGGACCGTACCAATGGAAAACTGGGCAAGTTCCGTCCTTTTATGCTGATAGGAAATATCATCATGGGATTTGCCGTATTCATGCTCTACTGTATCTGCCCGGACATTTCGGAAGAGAACATGTGGCTCCGTTATGCGGCGTTTATCGTACTCTACGCAGTCTGGGTTATCGGTTATACCTTCCAGACTTCAGTGACACGTTCCGGTCAGACGGTTTTAACCAACGATCCGAAGCAGAGACCGCTGTTTACGATTTTTAATACCATCGGCTCTATGGCAGGAATGGGATTAATGCAGTTTATGGCACCGATTATCCGTTCTGTCGTAGCAGATTACAGCAGTGCAGACTTTTACCGGGTGCTCACACCGATTGGAGTTGTGATTTCCTTTTTCTTAACGATTCTGGCAATCATCGGTATCTGGGAAAAGGATAACCCGAAGTACTTTGGAATCGGCGGGGCAAAGCAGGAAAAGACAAAGGCATCCGAGTACATCCAGATTATCAAGGAAAACGACCCGATGAAGCGCCTGATGGTGGCAGGAGCTGGCTGCAAGCTCGCCCTGTCCATTGCGACAAATGTAACGGTACTTTGTATGTTATACGGCTGTATGATGGGCGATTACGACGGATTATATCTGCCGATGATGGTGCTCGGCTATGTATTCTCAGTTCCGTTTTTCCTTCTGACGGTACGCACTTCACAGAAGAAGGGACAGAAGGCATCCCTGATGAAATACGTATCGGTGGCACTGGTTTGCTACATCGGCGTGCTGGCTCTGCTTTTCTTGTGGAGACAGGGAGACCCGGCTTGGAACTTAAGCCTGTTTAGCAATGGAAAAATCACCATTAACTTATACACCGTATTATTTATCTTATTCTTTGGCATTGGATACGGCGCTTACTATTCGACCGCCGATATGCCGATTCCGATGGTGGCGGATTGTTCCGACTACGAAACCTACCGTTCCGGAAAATATATTCCGGGTATCATGGGAACGCTGTTCTCCCTGGTAGATAAGTTAGTATCATCGCTTTCTGCCACGATTGTGGGAATTGCGGTTTCTATTATCGGACTTGAAAATCTGCCGACTGCGGATACGCCGTATGCCCCGGGCATGAGCAGTGTTGTCATTATTTTATTCTGTATCGTTCCGATGGCAGCATGGGCAATCACGCTTTTTGTGATGAGAAAATACGAGCTGACCGGAGAACGGATGAAAGAAATTCAGGCTGTCAACAGCCAGCGAAAAGAAGCAATCGCAAATGGAATGACCATGGAAGAAGCGATGGAGAAATATCAGTAATATTCAAAAAGGACTGTGCACGTAAGTGTCACAGTCCTTTTTTGGCTGCCATGACATGGGATGATTCCTACAGGAAAAATTGTTCTGGAAATACTTGACAAGTGAAATGAAAGTGATATCATGATGATATCAAAACAAAGACAGGGGGACAAATACAATGGAAGAAAAAATTTACACGACAAAAAAGAATGGAATGGCAGGTTTATTTGGAACACTTTTTATCATAGCACTGGCAGTTGCTGCAATCGTAGCGGGTGCGTGCCAGATAGAAGTGAACACCGTACCGGGTGTGATTCTTCTTGTAGTGGGCATCGTAGTCTGTGCCGTCGGCTGGATTCCACTTTTGGGATTAAAAGTCATCAAGCCGCAGGAAGCACTGGTGCTGACCTTATTTGGAGACTACAAGGGAACCATCAAGGACCCGGGATTTTATTTTGTAAATCCGTTTTGTACGGCGGTCAATCCGGCGGCTTCTACCAAGCTGGCACAGAGCGGGGATACTGCAAGTGTAGGCAGTGCACTTACGATTTCTACGAACGGAACAAGCACATCGGTGGAATCTCTTTCCAAAAAGATTTCGTTAAAGGCAATGACATTGAATAACGGAAGACAGAAGATTAACGATTGTCTTGGAAATCCGGTTGAAATCGGCATTGCAGTTATCTGGAGAGTCACCGATACGGCAAAGGCAGTGTTTAACGTTGACAATTACAAGGAATACCTTTCCCTCCAGTGTGATTCCGCATTAAGAAATATTGTCCGCATTTATCCTTATGATGTGGCAAGCGACGTGGACACGACCGGGGATGGTCAGGCGGACGAGGGAAGCCTTCGTGGTTCTGCGGAGGTGGTTGCAGAGCGGATTAAGGAGGAGATTCAGTCAAAGGTGACAGAGGCAGGGCTTGAAATTTTGGAAGCGCGCATCACCTATCTTGCATATGCGCCGGAGATTGCGTCTGTCATGTTACAGAGACAGCAGGCTTCTGCGATTATTGATGCAAGAAAAATGATTGTGGATGGAGCTGTTGGAATGGTCGAGATGGCATTGGAGCGGTTAAACGAAAAACAACTGGTGGAACTTGATGAGGAGCGCAAAGCGGCAATGGTTTCCAATCTTTTGGTAGTATTGTGTGGAAATCATGATGCGCAGCCGGTTGTAAATTCAGGAAGCCTTTACTAATGGCGGAAAAAAAACAGGTCCCGCTTCGACTGTCAGAAAAACTGTATGCCGAAATTGCCGCCTGGGCAGAAGATGATTTCAGGTCAGTGAACGGACAAATTGAATACTTGCTGTCGGAGTGTGTCAGACAGCGCAAGAAGAATGGAAAGTATGTCGGGGAAGAAATTGATGTTCCGCCGGAACTGGATATTCATTAGAAAAAGCAGGTGTGTATCTTGTGATTCATCAATACACACCTGCTTTTGTAGTGTGAACTTTTTTGCATGACAGGAAATACAGTTTGTAGTATAGTAAAGACAAAAAGGGAGTGAGAGCATTGATTTTATGCGTGGCAGTAGATGACCATCTGGGAATGACGTTTCACGAGCGCAGGCAGAGCCAGGACAGAAGATTGCGGGAGCGACTGCTTGCGGTAAGCGCTGGCAGCAGGCTTTGGATGAACCACTATACGGCAAAGCAGTTTGGAACACCACTGCCGGAGAACGTGAGGGTGGACGAGCAGTTTTTGGAAAAAGCCGCAGACGATGATTTCTGTTTTGTGGAAAATTTGTCGCTGGCGGACTATGAAAAAAAGATTAAAAAAATATATTTGTTCAAATGGAACCGTGCATACCCGGCGGATACTTATTTTACGATACCGCTTGGGGAAGGCGGTTTTAAGCTGATATCTGAACAGGAATTTGAAGGACATTCACATAAAAAAATTACCATGGAGGAGTGGGAACATGAAAATCAGTGAGAATTTACCGAAAAATAAATTTTTAAGGACCGCGATGATTGGAATGATGCTGCTATTGTCTGGCTGTGGCGCAGCGGGCAGCAATGGAAATGTGGCACAGCAGGCGGCAGCAGATAATCAGAGGGTCGTTGTGGAAGCCACAGAGATGGTAACAGACACTCAGAGGGTTGTTGCCGAAGCCACAGAGATGGAAGCGACAACTACGGAACTTTCAGAAGCCACAGAACTTCCGGAAACTACGGAGACGGTTGTAACACTGCCGTCTACAGAGGTGACGCTTTCACTTGCAGATATTCCGGAATATTCCGGTGCCCCCTATGTTACGGTCAATGACAATCAGCCACAGTTTTTAGAGACGGATTTATCGACCGACTCCTATGAATATTACAGCGATTTGGACAGCCTTGGGCGCTGTGGCGTCGTATATGCCTGCATCGGTACGGATCTGATGCCGACGGAAGAGCGCGGCAGCATCGGCTCGGTGAAGCCGACCGGCTGGCATACGGTAAAATATGACGTGGTGGACGGCAATTATCTCTATAATCGCTGTCATCTCATCGGGTATCAGCTTTCCGGTGAAAATGCCAACACAAAGAACCTGATTACGGGTACGCGCTATCTGAATGTGGACGGGATGCTTCCATTTGAAAACATGGTTGCCGATTATGTTCTTGAAACAGAAAATCACGTCATGTATCGTGTTACCCCCATTTTCGATGGCGACAACCTGCTTGTAAGCGGTGTGCAGATAGAAGCCGAGTCTGTGGAAGATAACGGAGAAGGCATCCTTTTTAACGTATATTGTTACAATGTGCAGCCTGGTGTGGAAATCGATTATGCGACCGGAGACAGTCAGTTGGCGGAGAGTGCCACTGCATCCGAGAGTAGTACCACGACAGACAATAGCACTGTCTCGGAGAACACCACGACAGACAACAGCACCACCGTGCCTGAGAGTACCGCGACGGACAACAGTGCCACATTAACAGGCACTACGACGGACAACAGCACTGTGTCTGAGAGTACCGTGACAGATAACAATGCAGCGGTTTCAGATTCTGCGGGTTCCGGCTCCGTTCTGGTATGGAAATCTGCGACCGGCTCGAAATATCACAGCATCAACAACTGTGGAAATATGAACCCGGATAAGGCAACACAGATTACGGAAGAGCAGGCGATTAATGGAGGGCTTGGAAAGTGCAGTAAGTGCTGGTGAAATTGACAAGGTTAAGAATAAGAAATATAATTTAGCAATGGCGGTTAAAGAAGATAAATGACGGATAGGAGATAAAACAGGTGGTTACAGGTGAATTAAAAAATAAAATTGATAGTTTATGGGACATTTTTGCAGCAGGCGGATTGGTAAATCCGCTTGAAGTAATTGAGCAGATAACATATTTGATGTTTATTCACGATTTGGATGACTCGGATAACCGGAGAGCAAAAGAAAGTGCAATATTAGGACTTCCCTATCAGAGTATTTTTTCGGAAGAGGTAAAGATTGGAGAAAGGACGATTGATGGCAGTCAGCTTAAATGGTCTGTGTTTCATGATTTTCCGGCAGATAGAATGTATTCTGTAATGCAGGAATGGGTATTTCCATTTATAAAAACATTACACAGCGATAAGAACAGTGCATATTCCAAATACATGGATGATGCGATTTTTAAGTTACCTACACCATTAGTTTTATCTAAGGTTGTGGATTCGTTGGACGAAATTTATAAAATGATGAGCGAAATTCAGACAGCAGATGTGAGAGGGGATGTATACGAGTATCTGCTGTCAAAGATTGCACAGTCTGGACTGAATGGACAGTTTCGGACGCCAAGACACATCATTCGTATGATGGTGGAAATGATGAACCCATCGAGTGATGAAGTGATTTGTGACCCGGCTTGTGGTACGTCTGGATTTTTGGTGACAGCCGGTGAGTATTTGAAAGAAAAGAAGAAAGAAGAAATCTTTTTTGATAAGCAGAAAAAAGACCATTATATGAACCATATGTTTCATGGATACGATATGGACCGCACGATGCTTCGTATCGGTGCCATGAATATGATGACACATGGAATTGATAATCCGTTTATTGAATATAGAGACAGTTTGTCAGACCAGAACACGGATAGAGACAAATATACACTGGTATTGGCAAATCCTCCTTTTAAGGGAAGTCTAGATGCCGAGTCAGTATCAGGAGATTTGTTAAAAGTATGTAAGACAAAGAAGACAGAACTTTTGTTCTTGGCACTCTTTTTACGGATTCTTAAAGTTGGTGGTCGTTGTGCTTGTATCGTACCGGACGGTGTCCTTTTTGGCTCGTCAACGGCACATAAGTCTATCAGAAAAGAGATTGTGGAAAACCAGAGACTTGAAGCAGTCGTATCAATGCCTTCCGGTGTGTTTAAACCATATGCGGGAGTTTCCACTGCAATTCTTATATTTACAAAGACAGAGCATGGTGGAACGGATAATGTATGGTTTTATGATATGACCGCAGACGGGTTTAGCTTAGATGATAAGCGTGCACCTGTTGCGGACAATGATATTCCGGATATTATCGAGAGATTTAAGAATTTGGACAAGGAAATTGACAGAAAACGTACCGATAAGTCGTTTATGGTTCCAAAGAAGGATATCGTGGACAATGACTACGACCTTAGTATTAACAAGTATAAAGAGATTGAATATGTTGCGGTAGAATATCCACCTACATCTGAAATTATGGCAAATATTCGTGAGATTGAATTAGAGATTGGGAAGGATATGGATGAGCTTGAACAGCTATTGAATTTATAAAAAATAGCCAACCCGGGAGCAAAGGATTCTAAGCACTTAGAGTGCCTACTCCCATTCGGGAACCCAGCTTTAATCCGTCAAAGTTGACTGATATTAATATAACATGATTGGATTATTTGTCAATGGAATTGATGTTGCGGGTAATATTAAGTTGTAGTTTGATTGAGTGCAGAAAAATGAGGAAAGGTTAAACAAATTCGGATTTGTAGGGATGATAGATGAAAGTAAAAATAGGTGATTTGACAAAGATAAAGACAGGTAAGCTTGATGCTAACGCTTCTTCAGAAGATGGTCAGTATCCATTTTTTACTTGTTCAAAGGAGCCATTGAAGAT
>JBNMKM010000020.1:0-62813 GCA_050874345.1 Roseburia sp.
GCGAGCATCAGAGAGACTCTTGGAAAGCAGTACAAAATATCTTGAGGAGAGGCTGAAACTTACAGTCAACCGAGAAAAGAGCCGCACTGTCAGCGCGTTTGCAATCCGAAATTTTAAATTCCTTGGCTTTGCATTGGGAAGGAACGGAAAAGGCATTTATGTCCGAGTTCATTCGAAGTCATGGAAGAAGTTCAAGTCTAGACTGAAGGAGTTATCTTCCCGTAAGCGATGTCAGTCAATCAAGCCAAGCCTTGAGAAAATCAAGGTGTATGCGAGGGGATGGCTTAACTACTACGGAATTGCAAGTATGAAGAACAACATAGATGACATCAACGGATGGCTCTATCACAGAATACGTATGTGTATATGGAAACAGTGGAAGAAACCGAGGACAAAGGTACGTAACCTCATCAGGATGGGAGTACCCGAAGACTTGGCAATGCAAGCGGGTAATACTCGACGTGGACATTGGTTCGCAACGCATACAGTTGCAGTAAACATAGCAATGACAAAAGAAAGACTGATAAACAGTGGCTTTTATGATTTAGCCACAGCCTATCAGTCTGTGCACGTCAACTATTGAAAGCGCCGTATACCGAACGGTACGTACGGTGCTGTGAGAGGACGGCGGTTAGTCACCGCCTCCTACTCGATCTCCCAAAACAAATATGGAATTAGTTGTCTCCTTCTTCCTCAGAAGACATGGAGTAAACCTGACGTTTTCTTGCCATCTCGTCGTTCTCAAGGTATTCGTCGTAGGAAGAAACCTTGTCGATGAAGGTTCCGTCCGGCAGAAACTCGATAATGCGGTTTGCGGTGGTCTGAACAACCTGGTGGTCACGGGAAGCGAAGAGCACAACGCCCGGGAACTTAATCAAACCGTTGTTTAAGGCGGTGATAGATTCCATATCCAGGTGGTCGGTCGGCTCGTCTAAAATGAGAACATTGCTGCCCATAATCATCATACGGGATAAGAGAACACGTACTTTTTCACCTCCGGAAAGAACACGCATCTTCTTGGTTCCGTCTTCTCCGGCGAACAGCATACGTCCGAGGAAACCGCGCACATAGGTGGCATCCTTGATTTCGGAGAACTGTGTCAGCCAGTCAACAATCATCAAATCTGTATCAAAAATTTCAGTGTTATCCTTCGGGAAGTAGGACTGGCTTGTCGTTACACCCCATTTGAAAGAACCGGAATCCGGCTCCATCTCACCGGCAAGAATCTTAAACAGTGTGGTTTTTGCAAGCTCGTTTCCACCTACAAACGCAATTTTATCGTCATGACCAACGATAAAAGAAACGTTGTCGAGAATCTTCACGCCGTCGATGGTTTTGGTGATGCCTTCAACCGTCAGAACCCCATTTCCGATTTCACGGTTTGGACGGAAATCAATATAAGGATACTTCCGGCTGGAAGGACGGATTTCATCGAGCTGGATTTTTTCAAGGGCACGTTTTCTGGAAGTTGCCTGCTTGGATTTGGAAGCGTTTGCGGAGAAACGGGAGATAAAGTCCTGTAATTCCTTGATTTTTTCTTCCTTTTTCTTGTTGGCTTCCTTCATCTGTTTTACAAGAAGCTGGCTGGACTCGTACCAGAAGTCATAGTTTCCGGCGTAGAGCTGAATCTTTCCGTAGTCGATATCTGCAATGTTGGTGCAGACCTTGTTTAAGAAGTAACGGTCATGGGATACCACGATAACCGTGTTCTCAAAGTTGATTAAGAACTCCTCAAGCCAGGAGATTGCGTCTAAATCCAGGTGGTTGGTCGGCTCGTCTAAAAGCAGGATGTCAGGATTTCCGAAAAGAGCCTGTGCCAGTAAAACTTTTACCTTTAAGGCACTCGGCATATCTGCCATCATTGTGTAGTGGTCCTCAGTCGGGATACCGAGACCGTTTAAAAGGGTAGCGGCGTCGGATTCGGCATTCCAGCCGTCCATATCAGCAAATTCTGCTTCAAGTTCGCTGGCGCGGATTCCGTCCTCATCCGTAAAATCTTCCTTCATGTAAATGGCATCTTTTTCCTTCATGATATCATAAAGACGCTTATTTCCCATGATAACGGTGTCGAGAACCGTAAAACTGTCATATTTAAAGTGGTCCTGCTGTAAGAAGGAGAGACGCTGACCCGGCGTGATGATAACTTCGCCATTTGTAGGTTCGAGCTGACCGGAGAGAATCTTTAAAAAGGTAGATTTTCCGGCACCGTTTGCACCGATTAAGCCGTAGCAGTTCCCCTCTGTAAATTTGATATTTACTTCTTCAAACAGAGCTTTTTTTCCGATACGCAGAGTAACATTATTTGCACTAATCATGATAACACCTCAGTCTATTTGTTTTCAATTGGACATACAACCTCTATTATACATATAAACGCTGATTTTTCAAGGAAAATCACCGCAAACGTCCAAATACTGCAAGAAAGAGCGGATAAGCATTGATTTTTTCTGGGGAGGAAGATAAAATAATAGGAAGGGAAGAAAAGGAGACGAGTTATGAAAAAAATATGGTATACGATTACAATTGCAGTGATTGCAATGCTTGGCATGGTATTTCTTCATCCACAGAGTGCGTGCGGGGAAGAAAACACACAGGATGAGACAACCACAATCAATTTTATGAATGGTTCATCAGAGAAATTTGATTATTACGATGGAAGTTATCGCACAGATGAGAGTACCAGTGTATATGTTTTTGCGCAGATTGTTATGCCTGTTGGGACAGAAGAGGCAGAACTTTCAATCAAAACTTCTGAGAACAGCATTGTCAGCATTCCGGTCAGCAGTATATCTTTAAAAAAAGACGATAATGTGCAACATTTTGATGCGCCTGGAAGAATGGACTATTATTATAATTATAACTATTACGATAGTTATTGCTATGGAGGCAGAGCCTGTTGGGTAGTATATTTGAGCTGTGACATTTTAAAAAGCGGAGTTGGGGCGATATCATTTACAGTTGGGGATGTCACGGTTTCAAAGGATATTGTGGTACGACCGGAAGCATATGTAGGAATAACCAAAATCAGCCAGATCAGCCATAACCAGATGAAAATTGTGTGGCAGAAAGAGACCGGCTGTTCCGGTTATCTGGTACAGCGTTTTGACAAAGATTTTAATAAACGAAAAACGATAAAGGTTGCAGAAAAAGAAGGCACTACGACAGCTATCTTAAATGCAGAATGGGAAAAAACGTATTACTATTATGTGGTTCCTTATGTGGAATATAAGGGACAGCGGATTTTAGCAGAGAATGACACAGTTTATACAGAAGGGGTTGTGCCGTTTACCATGGGGCGTCCAAAATCGAAACTGGTATCAGTGACGCAGAAAAACAGTGATTCGCTGAAAATTCAGTGGGAGAAGATAGACGGGGCGAAGCAGTATAAGCTATATCGCAGCGAGAAGGAAAATGGAACCTATAAATGTGTTTACACAACGAACAGCAAAAATTCTTACACACAGAAAGTTACAAAGGGAAAACAGTATTATTACTATGTAAAAGCGGAATTTGAAGAGGGATGGGCGACAAAATCCGATTCTCTCACTGGACTGGTATTATTGAAAAATGGAAAGTTCAGCAAAAAAGAGCAGTCCGTGGATCAGCAGTATAAAGATGGGCGGTATGGAATCAACGGCGATGGAACCAGTGAAATCAACGGCGGTGTACCCACTGAAACCTTCACTGCTGCAAGCAGTGATAAAACCTATTATTATGAGAGTAAGGGCAAACTTTATATGGTCAGTTTGCAGAAGAACGGCAAACTAAAACTGTATACGATGGAGGATAAGACCAAATGCACTTTTTACAAGGATATTAAGCTTCCGAAATACGAAACCTGGGGCGGTTTTTATCAGGGACCGGATGGAAATTTCTATGTGGCAGTGGGCTATTCCAACCCCAAGGAGAGCGATAAGAAAATCGTTATCAAGGTCTTACAGTATGACAGCAAATGGAAACTCAAAAAGACCTGTAATATCCGGGGAAATGCCACAAATGAATATAAGGGAATTTATAATCCGTTTAATGCTAGTGGATGCAGCATGACGATGCAGGGAACGACCCTGTATCTGGCAACTGCACGAAAAATGTACAAACTTGGCGATGGAATTCGTCATCAGAGTAATATCGGATTTCAGATTGATACAAAGAAGATGACATATAAATGTAATTCACCGTATGTTTCGCACTCTTTCAATCAGCTTGCAAAATTTAAAGATGGAAATCTGTATCAGGTGGACCACGGAGATGGTGCGCCGAGAGCAGTTGTACTTTCGATTAAGTCCAATTATGGAACGACAAAGGAAAAGAAGATAACGAAGAATCTTTTTGAAATCCAAGGTCAAGACGGGGCAAATTATACTGGTGTGTATGTTGGTGGAATGGAAGTCGGGGAGAAAAATGTCATGGTCTGCGGAACTGCAAAGCCGCACAAGTACAAGATAAAAGGAACATCCGGTTATGAATGTGAACTGAAGAACAATGTATTTTTACTGACCGCAGACCGCAACAGCGGAAAGAGCAAGGTCATCTGGCTGACAAAGTATGACCCGAAGAAGTCGGATGTTACGGTAAGTGAGACACGTATGGTCAAGCTGACAGACAATCGTTTTGCGATTCTCTACAGCACAAATAAAAACAACAAAAATACGCTGCATTACGTGGTGGTTGATAACCAGGGAAAGAAAATAGCAGAAAAAACCTATAAGAACATCTGGTTTACTGCAAATTCAGATCCGGTACTGTATAAGGGGTACATACGCTGGGTTTCACACACAGACTACTGGGGTTGGTACTTAGGCGGAAAAAGCATCTACTATAAAGTTCCTGTGACCTGGTAGGTGGTAAAAAGTTTTATCAGTAGAGCAGTAAAAGGGAGAAGCGGTATGATGGCAAAGGAAGAGACGGAGCAGAAATGGACACAGATGTTTGGGGAGTTGTCATTCGGCGTGATCTGTTACCGGATTTCAGACAGGGGAACGGAGCAGGAAAAACGGCAGTTCTTTTATGCAAATGATGCATTTTACCAGGCGATTGGGTATACACGTGAAGAAAGTACAGACCAGAAGAAACTGATGGATTCCCTGTGCCTGCCGGGAGAATATCAGAAATTAATGGAGCAGGTGGAGGAGGCAATTTCGTTTCCAGGGAAAACCTGTGCGCTTGTTTTTGCCATTCGGCGCAAGGACGGAACCTCTATTCATCTGCAATGGAAGGGCAGATTTCGCGTGATGGACGAAAAGGAAGGATATCTGTTTTGTTCCTGCAATGTGGTGGAATCTTTTTTACAGGAGCAGTTCCAGCTTACAGACAGGCTCAATGCCGTGATGCGGGAAAAACGCCGTGTGGATGACATTATTTCTGCAATGCCGGTTGGAATGGCGTTTGTCAGAGGCGGCAGGGAATATGTCGTGGAAAGTGCCAATTCGGAATTTTTGCAGTCAGCAGGATATCGGGCAGAAGAACTCGTGCAGGAAGGTAGACCGTTATTAGATTATGTGGAGCCGGAGGATGAGGGAATCCTTGAAGAGGCGATGGAAAAATGCAGAGAGAGCCGCACACCGGGCGAGTTTGAACTGCGGATGCGCACAAAGGATGGCGGGATGCGCTGGCAGATGTTCCGGTGCCAGTTGTTTCATTATAAAAATGCCGTTCCTTATTATATTCTTGTCAACTGGGATATCAATGAGAGAAAGGGTCTGGAAGAAGAACTTTGCCTCATCGACGAGCAGTACCGTATGCTGGAAGAGGTATCGGATGATTTTCCACTCGAATATGATGTGGAAAACAGACGGTTTCGTGTGCCGCAGCGTTATCATATGAATGGAAAGGTGCCGGACCCGGATGTGCGGTATCTGACTCTCGCAGAGACGCTTGAGGACATTTGTGAGGCAGACAGAGAACGGTATGCAGAATGGATTAGTACTGCTTCTGTAGAAGAAATGTCAGGCAGTATCGACTATCGGCTGAACATGGCACCGGCTGGCAAAAAGAAGTCCTATGTATGGTATCGCACGACATATCGCAGTATTCTTGGAGCAAACGGCGGTGTTATCCGTATCATCGGCAGAAGCTATGATATCAGCGCTGACCGGAAGATTCAGGAAGAACTTTCCAGGGAAATGCGGTTAGACCCGCTGACAAGGCTTCTCAACAAAGTCGCTGCGGAGAAAGAAATCACAGAGTATCTTGAGGAAAATGGCGAAGAGAGCCATGTGATGTTTTTGATTGATATTGATGATTTTAAAAACATCAATGACACGTTTGGTCATACGGTAGGCGATACGGTGATACTCGATATTGCGCAGGCAATTAAAGGGCAGTTCCGGGATGATGACATTGTCGGGCGTATCGGTGGTGATGAATTTCTGGTTCTGATGAAAAATGCCGGAAAAGAGGCCGCAATTGAGAAAGCGATACAGCTTGGAAATAATGTAAAGAAACGTCTGATTGGTGACGATGCCGTTGTGCAGGTGACATTAAGCATTGGTATGGCAGTTTTCGGAACAGATGGGACGGATTATGAAACACTCTTTTCCAGAGCAGATCATGCCATGTACGTCACAAAACGGGGCGGAAAAGATCATTTTTCTTTTGCAGGAGAGGAAAATGCGGCACAGGATGTTGACGGAGAGCGGAATGCCGGAATCGGAGAAGAAAAAATTCCGATTGAACAGGCAAGAGGAAATGCGGATAAGGATTTTTTGAATGTGGCATTTTCACTCTTGTCCCATGCGAGAGATATCAACGGTTCCCTGAACGTTTTGTTAGAGCAGATAGGAAAGCGGTACCGGCTCGAACGTGTCACGGTACTTGAAATTCAGAGTCAGGATGCGCAGCCGGTGAAGACAAATGACTGGGAAGCAGTGCCGGAAGCGCTTGGAGAGCTTCCGCTTGAGAGAATCCGCACGGAAATTTTTAGCGCAGAAAACGGAAAATTTATCGGGATAGAAGACGGAGACGGAACGGTCTGTTGCGGCTGTGTGAGATATGAACTTGCCGGAGGAAGAATCGGCTGTATGTGCGTAGAAAGCCGTGAGGCAGATATCATGTGGGAAACTACGGTTGTAAACACATTTTGCGAATTAAGCCGTGTCGTAGGTGTATTTGTCTCGCTGCGTAACAAGTTAAGGGAAGATCAGAACGAGATTCGCCAGCTTCAGGACAGAGACAAGCTCACAGGACTTTACAATCTTGAGGCGTTCCGCGGCAGGGTCGTGGAGGCAATGAAACATGCCAGAGAAGAGGAAGTCTATGCGCTTGTGCATGTGGACATCAACAATTTTTCCTATGTGAACGAGAATTTTGGACAGACCGTGGGAGACAGTATTCTCAAAGAATTTGCGCAGATGATTGTCAAAGGGCCGAATGTACTTGAATCCTGCCGGATGTATTCGGATTATTTTATCATTCTGACAGCGGGAAAAACAAGAGAAGAAGTTTATAGCCGGGTTGTGGAAGGAAATACGAAGTTTGAAGGACAGTTAAAGCAAAAATATCCGACGAGCAGCATGACACTTTCGACCGGAATTTCATTTATCGGAAATTCTGATGAAGACTTTGAATCCATGTTAGAGAGCGCCAATATGGCGCGTAAGCGCTCTAAGGAACTGCGGGCAGACCATCCGGTGGTTTATGACCCGTCCATGCGTTCAAAACGTGATGATGAGATTAAAATTATCGGCAGATTTTACGGGGCACTCCAGAAAGGAGAACTCGAGATGTTTTTGCAGCCGAAGTTTTTAATAGGAAAGGATGAAATTTACGGAGCAGAAGCGCTTGCACGCTGGAAACTTCCAGGCGGCGAAATCCTTTCCCCGGCGCGGTTTATTCCGCCGCTTGAAAATCTTGGGTATATCGTGGATCTGGATTTTTATATTTTTGAACAGCTTCTTCGGGCGATGAAACGCTGGAAGGATGCGGGGAGAGAGCCGCTTGTCATTTCCACGAATTTTTCGAGAAGACATTTTGAAAACGGCGGAACCAGATTTTTACAGAGATTAAACGAATTGATGGAGCGTTATCAGGCAGACCCGCATTACATTGAAATTGAAGTGACCGAGAGTGTGGTTGTTGAAAATTTAGACTGCATGAAGGAATGTCTGGCAGAACTCGAGCGGCTTGGCTACCGCATTGCAATTGATGATTTTGGAACGGGTTATTCCTCTTTAAGCGTGCTGCTTGAGATTCCGGCAGATGTCATCAAGATTGACAAAAGTTTCACAGACAGGATTAATGAGGAGGAACAGCGGCATTTTGTCTCACAGATGGGATTGTTAATCCGTTCTGCAAAGGAAGAGGTTATTTTTGAAGGAATTGAGACGACCGAGCAGGAGAAGTTCTTGAAAGATTGTGGTTTCCGGTATGGGCAGGGGTATCTGTTCGATAAACCGCTTCCAATGAGTGAATTTGAACGTAAATACCGTTAATCTGCAATTTTTTTCATGGATTGCACTCGTTTTCGTACAGTCGGAAATCTTTACAATCGACAAATAAAATGCTAAAATGTGAATTAAGTCGACAGATTGCGCTTAGGGGCGGAGTGACAGAACGAAGTATTTCGGGATGTCAGTCCGTGAATGAATGTGTTTACATTCATTTGGCACAGGTGAATTTCCTCAACAGAGCGTAATGTGGCAGATTATCAATTATTTAAGGAGGAACAGAAATGTCCAGAGCAAAACAGTCAATGGACGGTAATACAGCGGCAGCTCATGTAGCTTATGCGTTTACAGATGTTGCAGCTATTTACCCGATTACACCATCCAGCCCGATGGCAGACTCTGTAGATCAGTGGTCAGCAGCAGGACAGGAAAACATCTTTGGAAATCAGGTTAAAGTCGTAGAAATGGAGTCAGAGGCAGGTGCTGCAGGTGCAGTTCACGGTTCTCTTGCTGCAGGTGCGTTGACAACAACCTTTACTGCATCCCAGGGTCTTTTACTTATGATTCCTAATATGTATAAAATTGCAGGTGAGATGCTTCCATGTGTATTTGATGTATCCGCACGTACCGTAGCAACTCAGTCTTTGAATATTTTCGGTGATCACAGTGACGTATATGCCTGCCGTCAGACAGGTTTCGCTATGTTATGTGAGACCAACCCGCAGGAAGTTATGGACTTAAGCCCGGTTGCTCATCTTGCAACAATCGAGGGTAAGGTTCCATTCATCAACTTCTTCGATGGATTCCGTACATCCCATGAGATTCAGAAAATCGAGAAATGGGACTATGCAGATCTGAAAGAGATGTGCAACATGGACGCTGTAGCAGCTTTCCGTGCACACGCTTTAAATCCGGAGCATCCGGCTATGCGTGGTTCTCATGAGAACGGAGATGTATTCTTCCAGCATCGTGAGGCATGTAACACTGCATACAACGAGTTACCGGCAATCGTTGAGAAGTATATGGCTAAAATCAACGAGAAACTTGGTACAAACTATGATTTATTCAACTACTACGGAGCAGAGGATGCAGAGCGCGTTATCGTAGCTATGGGTTCTATCAACGACGTAGCAGAAGAAGTAATTGATTACTTAACCGCTAAGGGAGAGAAAGTCGGATTATTAAAGGTTCGTCTGTATCGTCCTTGGGTAGCTGAGTCCTTCCTTAAGGTTCTTCCGACGACTGTTAAGAAGATTGCAGTTCTTGACAGAACAAAAGAGCCAGGTGCACTTGGTGATCCGTTATACTTAGACGTAGCAGCTACTCTGCGCGAGGCAGGTCTTGACTCTATCGTGCTGACAGGCGGACGTTACGGATTAGGTTCCAAGGATACACCTCCTTCAAGTGTATTCGCTGTATACAAAGAGTTAGAGAAAGATGCTCCGAAGAAGAGATTCACCATGGGTATCGTGGATGATGTAACAGGATTAAGCTTACCGGAAGTAAAACCGGCTCCGATTACATCTGCTCCTGGTACTGTAGAGTGCAAGTTCTGGGGTCTCGGTGGAGATGGTACCGTAGGTGCTAACAAGAACTCTACCAAGATTATCGGTGACCACACTGATAAATACATCCAGGCATACTTCCAGTATGATTCCAAGAAGACCGGTGGTGTTACCATTTCCCACTTAAGATTTGGTGACAAGCCAATCAGAAGCCCATATTACATCAACCAGGCAGATTTCGTAGCCTGCCACAATCCGTCTTATGTAACAAAGGGATTCAAGATGGTTCAGGATGTAAAACCAGGCGGAGTATTCATGATTAACTGCCAGTGGTCTGACGAAGAGTTAGAGCATCATCTGAATGCAGAAGCAAAGAAATACATTGCTGACAACAACATTCAGTTATACACCATCAACGCTATTGACAAAGCAATTGAAATTGGTATGGGTAAACGTACCAACACAATTTTACAGTCCGCATTCTTCAAACTGGCAAACGTAATGCCAATCGAAGAGGCTGTAGACTTCATGAAGCAGGCTGCTAAGAAGTCCTATGGTAAGAAGGGTGACGCTGTTGTAGAGATGAACTACAAGGCAATTGATGCCGGTGTAGACGCTGTACACAAAGTAGAAATCCCGGCTTCCTGGTCTAACCCGGCAGCAGATCCGGCTCCGGCTGAATTAACCGGACGTCCAGAGACTGTTAAGATGGTAAAAGAGTTAATGAACCCAATCTCCTTAATGGATGGTGATTCTTTACCAGTATCTGCATTCATGGGCAACCCGGATGGACAGTTCGAGCACGGTGCAGCAGCTTACGAGAAGCGTGGTACCGCTGTAACAGTTCCGACCTGGGATGCAGCAAAATGTATTCAGTGTAACCAGTGTGCATTTGTATGTTCTCACGCAACCATCCGTCCGTTCATGCTGAGCGAGGATGAAGTGAAAGCAGCTCCAAGCCAGATTAAGCTTGCTGATACCAAGCCAAAGGCTAGCGAGTACAAATACACCATGAGCGTATCTCCGTTAGACTGTATGGGATGTGGCGAGTGTGTTACCGTATGTCCGGTAGGCGCAATCGAGATGGTTCCACAGGAGTCTCAGGCAGCAGAGCAGCCAGTATTCGACTACTTAGTAGCAAATGTTGGCAAGAAACCTGGTATGCCGGCAGACAACACCGTTAAGGGATCTCAGTTCAACCAGCCATTGCTTGAGTTCTCAGGCTCTTGTGCAGGATGTGCAGAGACATCTTACGCTCGTTTAATTACACAGTTATTTGGTGAGCATATGTACATCAGCAACGCTACCGGATGTTCTTCTATCTGGGGTGGCCCGGCTGCTACATCTCCATATACTGTAAACAAAGATTCCAAGAAGGGACCGGCATGGGCTAACTCCTTATTCGAGGATAACGCACAGCATGGTCTTGGTATGGAAATTGGTCAGAAAGTTCTTCGTGAGCAGGCTATCGCAAGCGCAGCTAAATGTGCTTCCTCTGACAAAGCAAGTGCTGAGTTAAAGGCTGCATTCGCAAAATTTGACGAGACCAAGAATGATACAAAGGCAAATACTGAGGCTTCCAAAGCTTTAGTAGCTGAGTTAGAGAAAGCTGCAGCAGCTGGATGTCCAGACGCTCAGGCAGCACTCGAGAAGAAAGATTACTTACCGAAGAAGTCCGTATGGATCTTTGGTGGTGACGGATGGGCATACGATATCGGATTCGGCGGATTAGACCATGTACTTGCTTCTGGCGAGAACGTAAACGTTATGGTATTCGATACCGAGATGTACTCCAATACAGGTGGACAGGCTTCCAAGGCTTCCAATATCGGTGAGGTTTGCCAGTTCGCTGCAGCAGGTAAGGAAGTTGGCAAGAAGAGCCTTGCAGAAATCGCTATGAGCTATGGTTACGTATATGTAGCACAGATCGCTCTTGGTGCAAACATGGCTCACGCTGTTAAAGTTCTTGCTGAGGCAGAAGCTTACAACGGACCTTCTCTTATCATCGGATATGCTCCATGTGAGTTACACGGTGTAAAGGGTGGAATGAACCACTGCCAGGATGAGATGAAGAAAGCAGTAGCTGCTGGTTACTGGAACCTGTTCTCATTCAATCCACAGCTCAAGGCTGAGGGCAAGAATCCGTTCACATTAACCTCTAAAGAGGGTGACGGAAGCTATCAGGACTTCCTGAACAACGAGACACGTTACAGCCGTCTGACCAGAGCATTCCCGGATCGTGCAGAGAAACTCTTCGCTGCATCTGAGGAAGCTGCAAAGGCTCGTTTCGAGCACTTACAGAGACTGGTAGAACTGTACAAATAAGAGTAAAGTCTGTAAGACAAGATAGAAATCCCGGAAGTGCCATATGGCATTTCCGGGATTTTTTGAAAAGGAATGATAAGGAGAGAGCATGATTTACCTGTTTACGGCACTTTATCCCGAGGCACAGGGGTTGATTTCGCGGTATCATTTAAAAAAAGAAATTTCTTCGGGGCTGCGGTTTCAGACCTTTTACAATGAAAAAGAGGGCATCCGGCTTACGGTTACGGGAGCGGGTGAGATAGCGGCGGCATGCGCTGTGAGCAACATCTGTATAAAATACGGGACAGGTGTGGGAGATTTTCTGGTCAATCTAGGAATCTGTGCGGCAGATGCCACACGTGGCAGTCTCTTTTTCTGTCATAAGCTCGTAGAACAGGCGACAGGGAAAACTTTTTATCCGGATATTCTCTATGCGCATGAATGTCTGGAAGGAACGTTAATCACGTCACCCATCGTACAGAAACAGGAAGAAATGCGGGAGAGCATCACACAGCAGAAAACGGAGGACACTGTGTTATACGATATGGAAGCAGCGGCAGTCTATCAGGCGGGAAGCTATTTCTTTGGACCGCATCAGATGTCCTTTCTGAAAGTGGTATCAGATTTTGGAGAGGAACAACGGATAGTACCGAATGATGTAGTTGCTATCATGGATGCAAATGCTGACAAGATAGACGCATATCTTAAGATGTTAAAAAGCTGTGAGGAGATTTCGGAAAAATCAAACTCCGAGGCGGAGAAAGAGAGTATCTATCAGGACTTGCACTGCTCTGAGACCATGCGTGCCGATTTGCGGCAGCATCTTCGCTACTGGAAATTATCCGGAATTCATTATGAAGCAGTGTTAGAACAGATGTATGAGGACGGCAGACTGCCATGCCGGGATAAAAGAGAGGGGAAATTACGCATTGAGGAGCTTAAACAACAGTTGTTATAATCTGCCGTTTTCCCATATTTATGTGGAGCGTGAGGTGTTACATCATCCAAGGACGGAGAAGATATTAGAACATTTTCCGAAAGCGAAGAGAATCATCATTGACCATTATAAGGATATTTTTTGCCGGAGCGGGCAGGATTATGAAAAGCAACATTGTGCGCAGAAGCTGATTTTAGCGGCAAAGCATGGAACGCTTTTGTATGAGGGGGCGCCTGTGTGCCAGAGCTTTGGAAATCAGAATTTTTATTACACTTCCTGTGTCATGAACTGCGTGTATGACTGCGAATACTGTTATCTCAAGGGAATGTATCCGTCCGGGAATCTGGTCATTTTTGTGAATCTGGAAGACATCTTTGAAGAGGTTGCACAAAAGTTAAGGGAACATTCGATGTATGTGTGCGTCTCCTATGATGCGGATTTGCTGGCGATGGAGTCGATTGCCGGATATGTGGCAGAGTGGAATGCATTTGTAGAAAAACAGAATCAGATTCATCCGGGACAGCTTAAGATAGAAGTGCGGACAAAATGTGCAGACAGCCGGATTTTTGAAAAAATTCCGGCAAATTCCGGTGTTATCTGGGCGTTTACTTTATCGCCGCAGCAAATCATAGATGACTTTGAACATCGCACGCCTTCCTTAAAACAGCGGCTTTCCTGTGCGGCGGAGGCGATGAAGAAGGGTTTTCCGGTACGGTTGTGTTTTGATCCGATGCTTTACTGTAAGGACTGGCAGAAGCAATATGAGGAAATGTTATATCAGGTGGCGGAAATGATGGATATGGAGCGGCTTGTGGATGTGAGTGTCGGGACATTCCGGGTTTCACAGGAGTATCTGAAAAAGATGCGGAAAGGCGAACCGGATTCTGCTGTGGTGCAGTTTCCGTATCAGAATGACGGTGGTGTCTGCCATTATCCAACGGCTCTGATGGAGGAGATGGAAGGGTATCTTGTGAAAACCTTAGAGAACTGGCTGCCTGCGGAACGGATATTCCGGTGGCAGAATGAGGAGGAATGACGTGGAAACAAAGACAGCTATTTTAACAGGAGCTTCCTCCGGTATCGGCAGGGAGATTGCAAAAACATTGTGCAGACTGGGGTATGAGGTCTATGGATTTGGCAGGGATTTTTCCACTACAGAGATAGATGATAAAAATTTTCATCCCGTTGTCTGTGACCTTTTAGATACGGCAATGCTTCTTTCCGAGGTGAAAAAAATCACGGCGCAGGGTGATGCGAAGTTATTAATCAATAACGCGGGGGCTGCCTACTATGGGCTTCACGAGGAACTAAATCCGGCAAAAATTGCACAGATGGTGCGCACGAATTTGGAAGTGCCGATGATTTTAACACAGCAACTTTTAAGAGGACTAAAGCGCCAGAAGGGAACCGTTATCAATATTTCGTCCGTGACAGCAAGTCAGGCAAATCCGCATGGCTGTGCTTACGGCGCGACGAAAGCCGGAATCTCAAGTTTTACGAAAAGTCTGTTTGAGGAAGCGAGAAAATATGGTGTCCGTGTGGCAAGTATCTGTCCGGACATGACAAAAACGGAGCTTTACCGCAATGCGGATTTTACAGTGGGAGAGGAAGTCGAAAGCTATCTTCTTCCGGAGGAAGTGGCGCAGGCGGTAGAATTTATTTTAAATCAGCGGGAAGGGCTGGTTGTGACGGAATTGACACTTCGTCCGCAGCTTCACCGCATCCAGAAAAAGAAGGGAGTTTGAACATGAATCAGGAATTTTTAAAAGAAATGATTTGCTGTGTTTCTCCATCGGGGAAAGAAGAGCAGTTACAGAAATGTGTGTATCGCCATTACAAACAGGAGTTCGATGAGTTTCTGGTGGAAGACCAGGGAACTTTGACCGGTGTTTATCAGAAGGAGGCGCCGTTTAAGATTCAGCTTGCGGCGCACGCGGACGAAATCAGTCTGATTGTGACAGGACACAACGCAGATGGAACACTTGAGGTGGAAAAAAACGGAGGAATCCGTCCGAAGCTTTACGTGGGAACCAAGGTGCAGATTTTAACGCCGGACGGCAGACTTGTGAAAGGAATCGTGGGAACGACCGGAAGTCTGCAGGAGAAGGCAGAGGTCAAAGCGAAGGACCTTTTCGTGGATTTGGGCTGTACCTCAAAGGAAGAAGCCGAAAAGCTTGCACCGAAGGGCTCTTATATTGTGCATGACACGGATTTGATAGAGCTGGCAAACGACAGACTTGCCGCACGTGCGTTTGATGACAGAATCGGTGTTTATATTATTTTCGAGGCGGCAAAGAAAGCAATTGCCATGGGAACGAAAAATGCCATTTTTGCAACTGCAACGACTGGAGAGGAGACGACCGGACGCGGTGCATATGCAAGCGCCAGCAGACTTGCGCCGGATGTCTGTGTGGCAGTGGATGTTACCTATGCAAATGATTACAAGGATGCAGGGGAAGCAGGCGACGTGGAGCTTGGCAAGGGCGGTGTCATCTGCCGTGGTTCCATTCCAAATGCCAGATTAAATGAACTGCTGGAAGCGTGTGCAAAGGAACTCAATCTTCCGGTGCAGTTTGAAGTGTTTGCAGGCAGAACCGGAACGGACGCGGACACGATGTTAAAGACCGGGGCGGGCGTGACACAGACGTTATTTTCCATTCCGCTTCGCTATATGCACTCGCCGGTGGAGATGCTATGCACCAAAGACGTGGATTCCATGATTGAAATTCTGGCACTGTTTCTGGTGAAACTGGATGCGGCATATTCCAGAGCGCCATATGAGCTGGAGAAATAACTGGATTTTGGGAGCATATTTCGGCTAATATTTAATCAGAGTGAATAATAGCCGAAATTGATTGACTACATGATACAGAGAATGTAAATGTACCTGTGATAGATAGTACAGAATACAGACGTGGTAATAGAACGTAAAACAGGCGTCATGAGAAAGAAAATCTCATGGCGCCTATTTCATTTCTTTTATTAGTTCGGATAAAAGGTTTTTCTGCTCCTGTGTGAGCAGCACCCAGGCATCGAAAAATTGTTTCTGCTCCGGTGTAAGTTCCACCAGATTATTGTTTTCATGAAAAAATTGCGACAGTGTGATTCCGAAAGCATTACAGATTGCCTCTAAGGTTGTGATGGACGGAACGGTATTCCGCCGCCGCATATTGGCAATTGTGGATGTGGAAAGCCCGGATTCTGCGGCAAGCCGGTAATCACTCCAATGGTGCTCTTCCATGAGCTGGTTAATTCGTTGTAGAACGTCGATAAAATCACCCCCATTAATAAGTATTCTAATAGTCGGAGTGTAATGAAAATAGTATTCAATTGTAATATAAATATTGCCAAAAAGAACATTAAGAAGTATACTGAAATAAAAATAAATGGCTATAACATGGAATAGCAGAAAGGAAACTTATGAGGAGAAAGAGTTTATGGAAACAGGCAGTGGCAGTTTCGTTGTCGGTCACGATGCTACTTGGATTACCGGCTGAAGTCACATTTGCGGAGGAAAGCATCGCAGAAAGCAATACGGAGATTGCGGTGGAAACGGAGAATGTGGAAGATACGGAGTTCGTGGCGGAAGAAGTAGCTGAGACGGAAGTAGAGGAAGCCAAGTCGGAAGAAGGCATCGAGACGGAAGAGGCTGTGGAGACCGCTGCTACGGAAGTGGAAGAAACCGGGATTGTTGTAGAGACGGAAACCATAGAAGTTACCGAGGAGACAGAGACCGTTGCTACGGAAGTGGAAGAAACCGAGATTGTTGTAGAGACGGAAACCACAGAAGTTACCGAGGAAACAGAAGAATCTGAGAATGCAGCCGAGAGCAAAGAAATGGAGGTTGTATCTGAGGAGAAAAATGCAACTGCGGCGTCCGATTTTAAATATGAAGTAAATGAGAATGGTACAATCACAATTACAGGTTACACTGGAAGTGGTACAAAAGTCACAATTCCAGAGGAGATTAATGGAAAAAGTGTGACAAGTATAGGAGAAGAAGCGTTTGAAGGGCGTAGTAGCATAACGAGTATCAAAATTCCGGATAGTGTGAAGAACATAGAGTATAGGGCGTTTTATGGTTGTAGTAGCATAACGAGTATCAAAATCCCAGATGGTGTGAGGTGGATAGGTCAGGATGCATTTTGTGAATGTAGTAGTATAACGAGTATCAAAATTCCGGATAGTGTGACGTACATAGGACCGGGAGCATTTAGTGGTTGTAGTAGTTTGACGAGTATTGTGGTAGCGGAAGGAAATACTGTATATACAAGTGCGGAAAGCAATTGTATCATAGAAAAGAGTACAGATACATTAATAGCCGGATGCAGCAAGACAATAATCCCGTCCAGTGTGACGAACATAAAGCAGGAAACATTTTATGAATGTAGTGGATTGATGAGTATAGAAATTCCAGATGGAGTGACGAGTATAGGTGAGTACGCATTTAAGGGCTGTAGCAGCTTAACGAGTATCAAAATCCCGGAAGGTGTGACGTGCATAGAGAATTCAACATTTAATGGCTGCAGTAGTTTAACCAGTATAGAAATTCCAGATGGAGTGACGAGTATAGGTGAGTACGCATTTAAGGGCTGTAGCAGCTTAACGAGTATCAAAATTCCAGATGGAGTGACGAGCATAGAAGAGGCAACATTTAATGGCTGTAGTAGTTTGACGAGTATCAAAATCCCAGATGGGGTAACGAGTATAGGTTGGTACGCATTTGAGGGCTGTAGCAGTTTAACGAGTATCAAAATCCCAGATGGTGCGACAAGTATAGGTGAGTATGCATTTAAGGGCTGTAGTAGCTTAACGAGTATCAAAATCCCAAATGGAGTGACGAGTATAAGTTGGTACACATTTAAGGGCTGTAGCAGCTTAACGAGTATCAAAATCCCAGATGGAGTGACGAGCATAGAGGAGGCAGCATTTGATGGCTGTAGTAGTTTAACAAGTGCAGAAATTCCGAATAGCGTGACTTATATCGGAGACTACGCATTTGACGACTGCAAAAGTTTAACAAGTATAGAAATTCCAGATAGTGTGACGTACATAGGAGAGGGAACATTTTATGGCTGTAGCAGTTTGATGAGTATCAAAATTCCAGATAGTGTGACGAGCATAGGGGATAGTGCATTTGGGACATACGCTAGCGTATCGACGAGTGGCGGAAGCATAGTTTGGGGAGGCACTATGACGAATGTTACCATCTACTGTTCCGTTAATTCCACTGCAAGAAAGTATGCCATTGATAATGGGATTCGTTATAAATCGTTAAAAGAATGGGATTTGTTATTTTGTTCTTACACAGTGAAGTTTGACGGCAATGGAGCGAGCAGTGGTTCCATGGAAAATCAGAAGATAACCTATGCCAGCGGAAAAGCACTGAGCGCAAACAAATTTAAGAAAAAAGGTTATAGTTTCAAAGGATGGAACACGAAGAATGACGGAAGCGGCACAACGTATGCAGATAAAGCAGATGGTTCAAAGCTGACGAAGACAGATGGAAAGACGGTTACTCTTTATGCACAGTGGACTGCAAATAAGTACACCATTAGCTTCAGTGGCAACGGCAGTACCAGCGGAAGCACCAAGAAACTGTCGGGCTGCAAGTATGGCAAGAAGTATACGCTGACAAAGAATGGCTTTAAGAAAACGGGCTATACCTTTAACGGCTGGAACACGAAGAAAGATGGCAGTGGAAAGAGTTATAAGAATAAGGCAGAGGTAAAAAATCTTACTTCCAAGTCTGGTGGAAAAGTGACACTGTATGCACAGTGGAAGAAGACAAAATACACGATTACTTATAACCTGAACAAAGGAAAGAACAATAAGAATAATCCGACATCTTATAATATTACTACAAAAACCATTAAATTAAAGAATCCAACCAGAAAAGGCTATACGTTTAAGGGATGGTATTCTGACAAGAAATGCACAAAGAAAGTGACACAGATTAAGAAGGGCAGTACCGGAAATGTCACGATTTATGCAAAGTGGAAGAAAAAATAAATACTCATTGAAAAAACAATAGATTTTTGAATAATAGGGAGCAATGTAACTTAAAGATGTTTAAAAACGACATATATATAGGTGAAAAGAAGAACATAAGAAAAAAGAGACTGTGGAAACAGCTACTTGCGGCTACGTTAGTAGCGACAATGTTACTTGGTGTGCCGTCAAATGGAATTTTTGCTACTGAGACCAATGAGATAGTTTCAAATGAAACAATCAGACTGAACGAAATAATAGAAGATACAGAAGCGGATACAGGAGTATCTGATGAAGAAGTGTTCGAAGCAGAAAAGACAGCAGAGATAGAAGTGACCAGCGCAACGGAGACGGACAATTTTAATTATGAAATAAATGAAGATGGCACTGTCACAATTACGGAGTATACTGGAAATGATACGCAAGTTGAAATTCCGGAAGAGATTGCTGGAAAAAGCGTGACGAGTATAGGTGACAGCGCTTTTTATGACTGTGAGACTCTGACAAGTATTGAGATTCCAGACAGCGTGACAAGTATAGGTGAATGGGCATTTCGTGCCTGTAAAAGTTTGACAAGTATCAATATACCAAGTAGTGTAACGTGTATAGGAAGTCAGGCATTTCAAGAATGCAGAGAATTGACGAATATTAGTATTCCAGAAGGTGTGACAAGTATAGAATATGCTACATTTGCTTCTTGTGAGAACCTGATGAGCATTACTTTACCAGAGGGGACAACAAGTATAGGACAGTCAGCTTTTTTTAACTGTAAGAAATTAACTAATATTACATTACCGGAAGGAATAACAAGTATAGGAGAACAGGCGTTTGGAGGTTGCGAAAGACTGGTAAATATTGTTTTACCAGAGGGAGTAACGAGTATAGGACAATCAGCATTTGAAGATTGTAAAAGCTTAATCAATATCACAATTTCAGAGGGATTGTTATCTATAGAAAGGGATACCTTCACTCGCTGTACGCACTTAACAAGTGTTGCGTTACCAAGTAGCTTGTTAAGTATAGGTGATTATGCATTTCAGGAATGTGAAAGCTTGACTGGTATTACAATAAGTGAGGGCTTAACAAGTATAGGAGATTCTGCATTTGCGGGCTGTAAAAGTCTGACAAGCATCAATATACCAAGTAGTGTAACAAACATAGGAGATTCTGCATTTGCGGATTGTGAAGGCTTGACAAGTATTACAATAAGTGAGAGCTTAACAGGTATAGGAGATTCTGTGTTTGCGGATTGTAAAAGTCTGGCAGTTGTTAAAATACCTGATAGTGTAACAAGCATAGGAAATTCTGCATTTGACGGATGTGAAAACTTAACGAGTATTACAATGGGTGAGGGGTTAACAAATATAGGAGATTCTGCATTTGCGGACTGTAAAAGCCTGACAAGTATCAATATACCAAGTAGTGTAACGAGCATAGGAGAACAGACGTTTGAAAGTTGCACTGGGTTGACGAATATTAGTATTCCAGAGGGAGTAACGAGTATAGGGCAAGCAGCTTTTAAAGATTGTGAAAGCTTAATGAATATCACAATTTCAGAGGCAGAAGGCTTGTTATATATAGAAAGGGATACATTTACTTACTGTACGCAATTAACGAGCGTTGCATTACCAAGTAGCCTGTTGAGCATAGATGATTCAGCATTTGAGGGATGCGAAAGCTTAACGAGTATTACAATGAGTGAAGGTTTAACAAGCATAGGAGATTCAACGTTCGCAGGGTGCAAAAGTCTGCCGGCTATCAATATACCAAGTAGCGTAACAAGCATAGGAGATTCAGCATTTGAGGGATGTGAAGACTTAACGAGTATTACAATGAGTGAATGCTTAACAAGCATACGAGACTCGGCATTTGCGGGTTGTAAAAGTCTGTTAGCTATCAATATACCAGGTAGTGTAACAAGCATAGGAGATTCAGCATTTGAGGAATGCGAAGACCTTAAGAATGTAGAGATACTGGATAATGTAACAAGCATAGGTGAGAGCGCATTTTTACTTAGTGGTTTGACAAGTATCAAAATACCGGAAAGTGTGATGTATATAGCTGATGACGCTTTTGATGGATGCGATGCCTTGGTTATTTATTGTTCGGATACTTCCTATGCAAGACAATATGCCATTGACAACAATATTCGTTATAAATCATTAGACGAATGGGGCAAAACCACCTGTACCCATGCTAACACAGAGATTCGTAATGTAACATCAGCGACCTGTACAGAAACAGGTTACACAGGAGATATTTACTGTATTGATTGTGGAGAGTTAATTGCTAACGGAACAGCGATTGCAGCACTTGGACATACTTATACTGGAACTATTACAACACAGCCGACCGTGACAAGCGAGGGAGTAAAGACTTACACCTGTTCCCGTTGCGGAGATATTTATACAGAAACAATTGCAAAATTAACCTGTACTCACACGAACACAGAGGTGCGCAATGCAAAATCCGCAACCTGCACAGAAACAGGTTACACGGGAGATACTTATTGCATCGACTGCGGAGAATTAATCAGCGGTGGAACAGCGATTGCAGCACTTGGACATGCTTATACTGGAACCATCACCACACAGCCGACTGTGACAAGCGAGGGAGTAAAGACTTACACCTGTTCCCGTTGTGGAGATACTTACACAGAAGCAATTGCGAAACTGACCGTTTCTTACACCGTGAAGTTTAATGGAAACGGAGCAACGGGTGGTTCTATGACAAACCAGAGCATCACCTATGGAGTTGCGACAGCACTGACCGCAAATGGTTTCCAGAAAAAAGGTTATACGTTTAAAAACTGGAATACGAGCAAGGACGGCAGCGGCACAGCCTATGCCAACAAGGCAGATGTTTCCAAACTGACAGAGACAAACGGTGCGGAGATAACATTGTATGCACAGTGGACTGCAAATAAGTACACCATTACTTTTAATGGCAACGGCAGCAACAGCGGAAGTACCAAGAAACTGTCGGGCTGCAAATATGGCAAGAAGTATACGCTGACAAAGAATGGCTTTAAGAAGAAAGGTTACACCTTTAAGGGCTGGAATACCAAAAAGGATGGCAGTGGAAAGAGTTATAAGAACAAGGCTGAGGTGAAGAATCTTACTTCCAAGTCCGGCGGAAAAGTGACCCTGTATGCGCAGTGGAAGAAGACAAAGTATACGATTACCTATAACCTGAACAAAGGAAAAAATAATAAGAATAATCCGGCTTCTTACAATGTTACTACAAAAACAGTTAAATTAAAGAACCCGACAAGAAAAGGCTATACTTTTAAGGGATGGTATTCCGATAAGAAGTGTACCAAGAAAGTGACACAGATTAAAAAAGGCAGCACCGGAAACATCACGCTTTATGCAAAGTGGAAGAAAAAATAGAAATTAAGAAATAAGTGTAATACGAACAGGTTCTGCCGTCACTGCGGATGAAGCAGTGATGGCAGAATTTTTGTAAAAAACGTTATAGTTGTTTTTGGTACTGCATAGGAGTAAAATACAAGTATTGAAGACAAGTTTTAGAAAAAGGAGAACACTTATGAGGAGAAAGAGTTTATGGAAACAGACAGTGGCAGTAACGTTGTCTGTGACGATGTTACTGGGACTGCCGGCTGAAGTCACATTTGCGGAGGAAGGTATCGCAGAAAGCAGTACGGAGACTGTGCTTGAGACGGAGAGCGAGGAAGATACAAAGTTTGCGGATGAGACGGAGGATGAGGAAGAAACAAAGGTAGAAGGGGACTATAGCTATACAGCAAACGATGATGGTGCCATTACAATTGTTAAATATCTTGGAAGCGATACAGAAGTTGTGATTCCATCGCAGATTGCAGGAAAAACCGTGAGGAGTATAGAAGAAAATGCGTTTGACGGATGCACGGAACTGACAGGCGTTACAATACCGGAAACAGTGCAATATGTGGCAAGTCAGGTGTTTTCCGATTGTGTAATTTTAAGCAGTATTGTAGTGGAAGAAAGTGAGACATCGGTTTATACAAGTGGAGGGAGCAACTGTATTATAAAAAAAGATGGCTATACGTTAATTGCAGGGTGTAAGACCACAGTAATTCCGGATTATGTAACAAGCATAGGATTTGGTGCATTTTCAAACTGCACTGGTTTGACGGAGATTACAATACCGAAAGGAGTAACAAGCATAGGTGGAGCTGCGTTTGACAGATGTACCGGGCTGACGAACGTTACAATACCGGAAACGGTGACAAGCATTGGTTCGTTTGCATTCCGATATTGTACCGGATTAACAGATATTACAATACCAAATGGTGTGACAGTTATAAGTGAGGATGCATTTGCAGGGTGTACCGGATTGAAAAACGTTACAATACCGGAGAGTGTAACAACGATACAGTCGGGTGCGTTTTCGAATTGTACGAGTTTGACAAGTATTACCATACCGGGCAGCGTGGCAAGTATATGGTCAAGGACGTTTGCAGGCTGTACTGGATTGACAAGCTGTGTGATTTCTGATGGCACAACAAGTTTGGGTTACGAGGCATTTATGGGATGCAGTGAATTAAGAAACATTAAAATTCCAGACAGTGTGACAACGATACGGGCAACGGAATATTATGATGAGTATGAGGATGGAGGTACACTATTTCACCCTACTTTTTATGGCTGCGATAATCTTACGATTTATTCATCCGCTGATTCCTATGCAAGACAGTTTGCAATTGAAAATAATATTCCATATAAATCGTTGGAAGAGTGGGTAGATTCGTCCTGTGCACATTCCAACACAGAAGTGCGTAATGCAAAATCAGCAACTTGCACGGAAACAGGTTACGCGGGAGATACTTATTGCATCGACTGCGGAGAATTAATCAGCGGTGGAACAGCGATTGCAGCACTTGGACATACTTATACTGGAACTATTACCACACAGCCGACCGTGACAAGTGAGGGAGTAAAGACTTACACCTGTTCCCGTTGTGGAGATACTTACACAGAAACAATTGCAAAATTAACCTGCACTCACACGAACACAGAGGTGCGCAATGCAAAATCCGCAACCGTTACGGAAACAGGCTACACGGGAGATACTTATTGCGTGGATTGTGGAATCCTTATCAGCAGTGGAACAACAATTGCAAAACTGACCGTTTCTTACACCGTGAAGTTTAATGGAAATGGAGCAACGGGTGGTTCTATGGCAAACCAGAGCATCACCTATGGCGTGACGACAGCACTGACTGCAAATGGCTTCCAGAGAAAAGGATATACGTTTAAAAACTGGAATACGAGCAAGGATGGCAGCGGCACAGCTTATGCAAACAAGGCAGATGCTTCCAAACTGACAGAGACAAACGGTGCAGAGATAACACTGTATGCGCAGTGGACAGCAAATAAGTATACAATCACCTTCAACGGCAATGGAAGTACCAGTGGAAGCATGAAGAAGCTCTCTAACTGCAAGTATGGCAAGAAGTACACGTTGACCAAGAACGGTTTCAAAAAGAAAGGTTACACCTTTACCGGTTGGAACACGAAGAAGGACGGCAGTGGAAAGACTTATAAGAACAAGGCGGAGGTGAAAAATCTCTCTTCCAAGGCAGATGGAAAGGTAACGCTGTACGCACAGTGGAAGAAGACAAAATACACGATTACCTACAACCTGAACAAAGGAAAGAACAATAAGAATAATCCGTCTTCTTACAATGTTACTACAAAGACCATTAAATTAAAGAATCCAACCAGAAAAGGCTATACGTTCAAAGGCTGGTATTCTGACAAGAAGTGCACAAAGAAAGTGACGCAGATTAAGAAGGGTAGCACCGGAAATGTGACACTTTATGCAAAGTGGAAGAAAAAATAGAAAATAAGTGTAATAGAAACAGGTTCTGCCGTCGCTGCGGGTGAAGCAGTGATGGCAGGACTTTTTTTCTGGGAAAAGTGTTGTAAAATAATATGGAAGAAGTATATTTTGTAAACATTAAATTGGGAAATGCCATATTTATATATAAAAGACAGGAGAAAACGATGAGTGAACAAAAAAAGATAATTAATTATACAGTTGCCTGTGTAAGTGAATTTGCTCACAAATATAATTTAAGTGCCAGAGAGGCATTCCAGTATCTATTCCAATTTAAAGGAATTGAGTTTATCAAAGAAAACTATGAGGCAGAGCATACGTTATCATTTGATACGGTATTAGAAGACCTTGGTGTTTTATGCAGGAGAAATGGGGGAAGGTTATGAAACTTTATCATGGAAGTAACACCGGAATAAATAGTATTAATCTTGCAATGTGCCGCCCCTACAAGGACTTTGGAACAGGCTTTTCAAACCGGTATTAAATGTATTTGAGATACAGGATGATTTTAAAAGCCTGACAGAAATGAATATTAAAGATTTTGGAGAACAGACAACAGAAGAATGGGCAAGGTTTGTTATGAATAACCGAAATCAGAAGTTTGATAATATCAGAGATATTTTGTGCAACAGAGACAACAAATATGATATTGTGATTGGTCCGGTTGCAGATGATAATATGGCATTACTGTTTCGCCAATATGAAAATGAGATAATAGATTTCCAAATGTTACTAAAGGGGATGATATATAAAAAGACATCTTCCCAGTATTCTTTTCACACAGAAAAAAGTATTAAACTTTTGCGAAAGGTGGATGTGCAGAATGTGTAAACAGGAACAACTGATTGAATATACGATTCAGGATGTCGTTGAATTATTGACGGTAGATCAGGGAATAGAATATGATGAGGCAATGAATAAATTTTATAATTCAGAGGTCTTTGAGAAACTCCAGGATAAGGAAACAGGGCTGTATCTTGAAAGCCCGGCATATGTATATGACCTTTTCCGGGATGAAACTTTGGACATATCGTACAGGCGGAAGTTTAGCATTACGAGAGAACAAAAGTAGAATTGAAACAGTGATGGTTGAGCTTTTTGTTGTTTTTAATTCCGCATAGGAGTAAAATACAAGTATTGAATACAAGTTTTAGAAAAAGGAGAACACTTATGAGGAGAAAGAGTTTATGGAAACAGACAGTGGCAGTAGCGTTGTCTGTGACGATGTTACTGGGACTGCCGGCAGAGGTCACATTTGCGGAGGAAAGCATCGCAGAAAGCAGTACCGAAATTGTGAGTGAGACGGAGAGTGCGGAAGATACAGAGTCTGTAACAGAAGAAGCATCCGAGACAGAAGAAACATCTGAATCGGAAGAGGTAGAAGAAGATACAGAAAACTCTGCTACAGAGACGGAAGAAGCTGAGGCTACAGAAGTGGAAGAAACCGAGACTGTCGCAGAGACAGAAACCACAGAGGTTACCGAGGAGACAGAGGAAGCAACGGAGACCGCTGCTACAGAAGCCGAGGAAACCGTTACAGAAGAGCTGGAAAAAGAGGCAGAGGAAGAGAAAGAAACGGAAATCGTTGAAGTTGTCTCCGAAGAGAAAGATGCAACAGCAGCAAAGAATTTTAAGTACGAAGAAAATGACGACGGCACGATTACAATTACAGGTTATACCGGAAGTGATACAAAAGTTGTAATTCCAGAGAAGATTGATGGGAAAAGTGTAACAAGCATAGATAATTGGGCTTTTGAGGAATGTCGAAAACTTATAAGTGTAGAATTACCAGATAGTATAACGAGTATAGGAAATGGGGTGTTTTACGAATGTAGAAAACTTGTAGATATTAAAATACCCAGTGGTGTAACAAGCATAGGAGACAATGCGTTTGTCAGCTGCTGGAGTCTTACAAGCATTGACATACCAAATAGTGTAACGAACATAGGAAAACATGCATTTGCAGCAAGTGGTTTAACAAGTATAGAAATATCAGCGAATGTGACCAGTATAGGAAGTGCTGCATTTACCCAGTGTTCAGCAATATCAAGCATTAAAGTGGATGCTGATAATGAAGTGTATACGAGCGATGGAAACAATTGTATTATAGAAAAAAGTAGCAATATATTAATCTTGGGATGCAGCAGTACAGTGATTCCTGACGGTGTAACGGGTATCGCTGATCGCGCATTTTCAGGTGCTGATATTACAACTATTGAAATACCGAAAAGTGTGACAAGTATAGGAGAAGATGCTTTCTTTGAGTGTACTAAATTAACAAGTATTAAAATACCAGATAGCGTAAAGAGCATAGGAGAATATGCTTTTGGAAATAGTGGTTTGGTAAGTGTTACACTGCCAGGCAATATAACAAGCATTGGAAATCTATTGTTTAGTGGATGTGAGAGCCTTACAAGCATTGAAATACCAAAGAAAGTGACAAGTATAGGTGAAAGTGCATTTGAAGGATGTAAAAACCTGACAGGAATTAAAATACCAGATAGCGTAAAGAGCATAGGAGAAGCTGCTTTTGAGGGTTGTGACAATTTAGTTATTTATTGTTCCACTGATTCCGCAGCAGGAAAGTATGCAAAAAAGAATAATATTTCTTACAAATCGTTAAAAGAGTGGGAAAATACTGCACAGACCGTCACTTACACCATTACTTTTAATGGCAATGGCAGCACCAGCGGAAGCACCAAGAAAATGTCAAGCTGCAAATATGGCAAGAAATATACATTGACAAAGAATGGCTTTAAGAAGAAAGGTTACACTTTTAAGGGCTGGAATACCAAAAAGGACGGCAGTGGAAAGAGCTATAAGAATAAGGCTGAGGTGAAGAATCTTTCTTCCGAGTCTGGCGGAAAAGTGACCCTGTATGCACAGTGGAAGAAGACGAAGTATACGATTACTTATAACCTGAACAAAGGAAAAAATAATAAGAGCAATCCGGCTTCTTACACAATCACTACAAAAACAGTTAAATTAAAGAATCCAACCAGAAAAGGCTATACTTTTAAGGGATGGTATTCCGATAAGAAATGCACAAAGAAAGTGACACAGATTAAGAAGGGAAGTACCGGAAATGTGACACTTTATGCAAAGTGGAAGAAAAAATAAGAAATAAGTGTAATAGGAACAGGTTCTGCCGTCACTGCGGATGAAGCAGTGATGGCAGGACTTTTTTCTTTACAAAGAAAAATGATAATGATAAAATACCAATAGGTTTTTCTGGAAAATGGGGAAGGGAGCGCTCATGGCAAATTTATTTGAATACATATTGACGCAATTGTACCCTGGAAGGACAAAAAGCGTGCAAAAGCGTGAGAGTACAGCCGGGCGGGGGAGTGCGCCAAAGCGTGAAAACCCGGTTGGGCGTGAACATATACAAAAGCGTGAGAATACAGTGAGGCATGAAAGCACAGGAGCACAGGAAGAAGTGCAGAAGATGCCGGATATGATGGCAGGACAGAGCGCAGCGGCACAGAAGCAGGACGCAGCGGAGTTACAGGAGCCGGATATGACGGCAGAACAGGGTGCATTGGAACCGCAGGGGCAGGAAGAAAGTGTGCACGAAGGGGAAAGGACAGAAAGTAACGTGGAAAAAGAAGATTTTTTATTAAGCCAGATTGATGAATTCCGTGAGAAGGCGAAGCAGCTGCAGGTATTGTTAGCGTCCAAGGAGAGCAAGGTGCAGGAGCTGCAGTCGATTGTGAGCGAGCGCGAGGACAAGGCACAGGAATTAGAACAGATTTTAACGGAGCGCCAGGAAGAAGCAGATAAAATTGTCCGGGTGTTCAGCACAAAAGTTGACCTGCTTTCAACGACCGTCACCTCAAAGATGGATGAAATCGAGCACACAATTTCAGAACAGGTGGCACAGGTAAAGCGCACCAGTGAGGAGCAGATTGAAGAGAGCCGCAGACGCAACGAAGAGCAGATTGCTACAAATAAGGCATTAAACGAAGAGCAGATTGCGGCAATCCGCAAGGTGAGCGAGGAGCAGATTGCAACCAACAAGCAGTTTTTAGAGGAGCAGGCGATTGCCAACAAGAAGCTCAGCGAGGGACAGATTGCAGAAGTAAAGGCGCTTTTGGAGAATGCGACCGGACAGTTAGAGTCCATCAAGACAGATTTGTCTGAGAAAGTACATTCCGAGAATGTCAAGTGTTACCGCAATATCCAGGATTTGTTTAACGAATTTGATTCCAAAATTGAAAAGATGGACGAAATGGAAAAGAGCGTTGGTTCCGTGAAAAACTATGTGAAATTTTTATCATGGTTTGCAGGCTTAAATTTTGCGGTGTTGCTTGGATTTATCCTGTATTCGCTCGGTGTATTTCATTTTTAAACATCGGTTTTGACTGTGAACCAGAGAGGACGTTACATATGGGAAATGAAAAGAAAAAAGTCTGGGTAATCGGTCATAAAAACCCGGACACAGATTCTATCTGTGCAGCGATTTCGTATGCATATTTAAAAAACCAGACCGAACATGGAGAATTCCTTGCAAAACGTGCCGGAGCGATTAATGCGGAGACACGTTATGTGTTAGATTATTTTGGAGTAAAAGAGCCGGAGCTTGAAAGCTATGCGGGCGCACAGATTAAAGATATCAATATCCGCAAGACTGCGGGGGTCAGCAGCCAGATTTCACTGAAAAAAGCATGGGAGCTGATGAAAAAATTAGAGGTTGTAACACTTCCGGTGACAAACCGTTTCGGAAAACTCGAAGGGCTGATTGTTACCAAGGATATCGCAACCTCCTACATGGACGTGTTCGATAACCGTGTGTTGGCACAGGCGAGAACACAGTATAAGACAATTGCAGAGACTTTAGAGGGAAATGTCATCGTTGGAAATGAGCATGCTTATTTTGTCCGGGGAAAAGTGGTTGTTGCAACATCAAATCCGGAATATATGGCAGATTACATTGAGGATGACGATCTTGTTATTTTAGGAGACAGAGAGGAAGCACAGCTTCAGGCAATCCGTTCTAATGCAAGCTGTATCATTATCGGTGGCGGACTTGAAGTCGATGAGGAAGTGCGGGCGTTAGCAGAGAAGAATGACTGTATCGTCATCACATCGCCGTTTGACACATTTTCCGTGGCACGTCTTATCAATCAGAGTATGCCAATCAAGCAGTTCATGACGAAGAATCATATTATTACATTTGCCATTGATGATTATGTGGATGAAGTGAAAGAGGAAATGTCCAAGGTCAGACACCGGGATTTCCCGGTACTCAATGAAAAGGGTGCCTATGTGGGAATGATATCCAGACGTAACCTCATGAAGATGCAGAAAAAGCAGGTGATTCTTGTCGATCATAACGAGAAATCACAGGCAGTGGATGGCATCAATGAAGCAGAAATCATAGAAATCATTGACCATCACAGGCTGGGAAGCCTTGAGACGATGTCTCCGGTTTATTTCAGAAACCAGCCGCTTGGATGTACATCCACGATTATTTATCAGATGTATCAGGAAAAACAGGTGGAAATTCCGCCAACGATTGCAGGACTTTTACTTGCGGCGATTATTTCCGATACGCTGATGTTCCGTTCTCCGACCTGTACGCCGCTTGACAAAGAAGTTGCACATACACTGGCAGAGATTGCGGGTGTGGAGATTGAAGAATTTGCCAAAAATATGTTCCAGGCGGGCAGTGATTTTAAAAATAAAACCACCGATGAAATTTTCTATCAGGATTTTAAAATCTTCCATACAGACGACTGTGATTTCGGCGTAGCGCAGATTTCCGCGATGAGCGCAGAGGAGCTTGACAAGGTGGGAGAAGAGCTTCGTCCGTTTATGGTACAGGTGCTCGGTGATAAGAAGATTGACATGGTTTATGTCATGCTGACAGATATCCTTGAGGAATCCTCCAAGGTGATTTTCTATGGAGAGGATGCCGGAAGAATCCTTGCACTGGCGTTCCATAAGCGCGAAGAGGAGGAAGGCATCTGGCTGGAGGGAATTGTTTCCCGCAAGAAACAGTTTATCCCACAGCTTATGAATACGATTGCAGAGCAGAAACAATAAAAAATTGTTGTAAATAATGATATGCTTTTAAGAGGAAAGACTTTGGCGATAATCCCTGGGGGATTCGCCGAAGCTTTTTTTGTATGCCCGGGAGAATGTCGAGTAGTTCCGGAAACCGCATAAATAGCAGACTTCTGTCATTGGAAGCCCCGAAGAAATCAACTCTTTTGCTAATAACAGCCGCTTGGCGGACAGGTAGCCCCCGATGGTATAGCCGGTCTGTTCTTTGAAGGAGTGCATCAGATAATAGCGATTGACATAAAAATGCCCGGCAATATCGTCGACGGAAAGATCCTCGGTCAGATGTTCGTTCAGGTAGTCTAACACGGCAGGAATTTTGCTGTCCGAGGAAGTAGTGGAGACAAATGTAAGCTGTTCATCCAAAGCAGCGCGGTTTAAGTGAATCAGGAATTCCAAAAATAAAAGTTTGTGGTGGAGCTCGCTTGCGTAGCCGATTTCTTTGGAAGACTGGTCGAGATTACGGATGGCAGACGCAAGGACACCGATTTTGCCGGAGCGGGTACGAAGCACATGGGACTGTTTTTCGTGCGCCTGTGCAAAGCAAAGCCCGAGATTGTTATTTTCCTCCTGATACCCGTTTAAGAAGGCGGGAGAAACATAAATGATAATCCGCTCATACAGAGAACCGGAGTGCAGAATCGGGCGGTGCACTTCCCCGGCATGGACGAGCACGATGTCCCCCGGGGAGAGGTCGTAGGTGCGTCCCTCGATGCAGTAGCTGAGATTTCCCTGCAAGAGAATGAGAATCTTATGAAAATCATGATAGTGGTAGTGAAACTGTTTCATCTGCTGGTCTTTTAAGTGGAACAGCTTAAAGCTGCTGGTCAGGTAACCGATTTTTTTATATTCAGGCATGAAAAACTCCTTCTAAAATGCTCGCGCGTTTGCGGTTTGTTTTATTTTAATTCATAAGAGCACAATTTGCAATATAATAAACACAAAATGAATATACCAATCAAAAAGTGTCACGTATAATGACAGTAGTACAGTGACAGGAGAGAAAAATTATGAAATTTACAAAAATGCATGGATGTGGAAATGATTATGTTTATATCAATTGTTTTAATGAGACAGTAGAAGACCCGTCAGCTCTGGCGATAAAGGTCAGCGACAGACATTTCGGAATCGGGTCAGATGGTCTGATTTTAATCTGCCCGTCAGAGATTGCAGATTTTCGGATGCGGATGTTTAATGCGGACGGCTCGGAAGGGGAAATGTGTGGAAACGGAATCCGCTGTGTGGCAAAATACGTCTATGACCACGGCATGACGGATGCAAAAAAGATTTCCATCGAGACCGGTGCCGGAATTAAATATTTAGATCTTACGGTGGAAGACGGCAAGGTGTCTCTGGTGAAAGTGGATATGGGAGAGCCGATTCTTGTACCGGCACAGATTCCGGTCGATTTTGCGGGAGAGCGTATGGTAAACGAACCGGTGGAGGTTGACGGAAAAGAGTGGAACATGACCTGTGTTTCCATGGGAAATCCGCATGCAGTTGTATTTGTACCGGATACAAAGAGCTTAGACCTTGAAAAGATGGGACCGCACTTTGAACATCACAGGATTTTCCCGAAGAGAACGAACACAGAATTTGTGCAGATTTTAAGCAGGAATGAAATCAATATGCGTGTGTGGGAGCGCGGCTCCGGCGAGACATTGGCGTGCGGAACAGGAACCTGTGCCAGCGTGATGGCTTGCATTTTAAATGGTTATACAGAGCATGAGGTGTTAGTGCATCTGATTGGCGGTGACTTGACCATTCACTATGACGAGAAGAGCAACCACATTTTTATGACAGGACCGGCGGTAACCGTGTTTGAGGGAGAATTTTAAAAGGAGATAAGAACGATGAGATTAATTGATTTACTGGAACGTATGGAATATCGTGTGCTGCAGGGAGATACTGACAAAGAGGTATCGACACTGGTTTATGACTCAAGAAAAGTGGAAAAAGGTTCTGTATTTGTCTGCATTTCGGGAAGTATGCGGGATGCGCATGAATTTATCCCGGAGGTAGTAGAAAAAGGTGCTTCCGCGGTCATCGTGGAAAAGGACGTAACCGTAACGGACGGTGTGACAGTGGTTCGTGTGGAAAATAGCCGTCTGGCACTTGCCTGCATGTCAGCCGCTTATTTCGGACATCCGGCAGAGAAGTTAAAAACCATCGGAATCACCGGAACCAAGGGTAAAACGACTACTACGTATATGGTAAAATCAATTCTCGAATCCTCCGGCATTAAGACGGGACTGATTGGAACAATTGAAATTATCATCGGAGACAAACATATTCCTGCAAAAAATACGACACCGGAATCTTACGAGGTGCAGGAGTATTTTCATGAGATGGTGGAAGCAGGACTTGAGGCAGTTGTCATGGAGGTCTCTTCCCAGGGATTAATGCTGCACCGGGTATCCGGCTTTACCTTTGATTACGGCGTATTTACGAATCTTGAGCCGGATCATATCGGAGAGAACGAACACAAAGATTTTGCAGACTACATGCACTGCAAGAGTTTGTTGTTTCAGCAGTGTAAACAGGGTATTTTAAATGCGGACAGCGAGTTTTTGGAGGGAATCTTAGAGGGACACACCTGTAAAGTAGAGACATTTGGCTGTGAGAACGAAGCGGATTTACGTGCAGAAGGGCTGACACTCTGGCAGAAGGACGGAGTACTCGGTGTGAAATACCATGTTTCCGGACTCCTTGATTTTCCGGTGGAAACAAATGTGCCGGGACGTTTCAGCGTATATAATTCCCTGACGGCGATTGCCATCTGCCGCCATTTCGGAGTGGAGATTCCAGCAATCCAAAAGGCATTAAAACATGTGGTGGTAAAAGGTAGAATCGAGATGGTTCCGGTTTCCCCGAGATTTACGGTGATGATTGACTATGCGCACAATGCAATGGCACTTGAGAGCTTACTTACAACCTTAAAGGAGTATCATCCAAAACGGTTAGTCTGCCTGTTTGGATGCGGCGGAAACCGTGCAAAATCCAGACGTTACGAGATGGGAGAGGTTTCTTCAAAACTTGCCGACCTGACAATCGTGACATCGGATAACCCGCGTTATGAGGAGCCGATGGATATCATTGAAGACATTTTAACCGGTGTAAAAAAAGCAGACGGTGCTTATGTGACGATTCCGGACCGCAAGGAAGCAATCGCTTACAGCATTGCAAATGCAAAAGACGGAGATGTCATTATCCTTGCCGGAAAAGGGCATGAGGATTATCAGGAAATTAAGGGCGTGAAACATCCGATGGATGAACGGAGATTAATTGCAGAAATTTTAGAAGAACATCCGGAATATCGCAAATAAAGGCAGCCAATCGGACAGGAGGAATTGATATGGCATTATTTAAAGGGGCAGGAGTTGCACTGGTAACACCATTCCATGAAGATGAGACAATTGATTATGAAGCACTCGGAAAACTGGTGGAAGAACAGATAGAGGGACATACGGATGCAATCATCGTATGTGGAACGACAGGAGAGCCGGCAACCATGACGGAGGAAGAACGCATTTCCTGCATCCGCTTTGTGGTCGAAAAAGTAAATCACAGAATCCCGGTTATTGCTGGAACCGGGGCGAACTGTACCCGAAATGCCGTTGCAATCTCAAAGAAAGCAGAAGAGCTTGGCGTAGACGGTCTGCTGATTGTGACACCTTACTATAATAAGGCAACACAGAACGGTTTATATGAACACTATAAGACGATTGCAGAGGCGGTAACGTTACCGATTATTATGTATAATGTACCTTCCCGCACGGGCTGTAATATTAAACCGGAGACAGCCGCAAGACTTGGCAGGGAAGTGGAAAATATTGTCGGAATCAAGGAAGCGAGCGGAGATATTTCACAGATTGCAACACTTGCGTCAATGTGTAAAGGTGTGCTTGATATCTATTCCGGAAATGATGATGAGGTGATTCCAATTCTCTCCCTTGGCGGAATCGGTGTTATCTCTGTAATGTCAAATGTAATGCCACGCGAGATGCACGATATGGTGCTGGAATATCTCGAAGGAGACCGTGAAAAAGCCTTAAAAATTCAGCTTGAGAGCCTTGAGTTTATCCATGCGCTGTTTTGTGAAGTAAATCCGATTCCGGTAAAAATGGCACTTCATTTACAGGGAAAATGCAATCCTACCATGCGCCTTCCACTCACACAGCTTTCCGAAGAAAACTGCGTCAGATTAAAAGCTGCAATGAAAGGGCTTGGACTGCTTTAGAAAGCACTTTACTTTCCGTCTCTGGGTCTTGACGATACCTTGCGGTATCACGTATAATAAATACTATGCGAAAAGGCATAAGGAGGAAAATACGTGTCAATCGACCAGAGTAAGATTCGGAATTTTTGTATTATTGCACATATCGATCACGGCAAGTCCACACTTGCAGATCGTATTATAGAGAGCACCGGAACGCTGACAAACCGTGAAATGCAGGCACAGGTGCTCGATAACATGGAACTTGAGAGAGAGCGTGGAATTACAATCAAATCCCAGGCTGTCCGTATTATTTATAAGGCGAAGGATGGGGAAGAGTATATTTTCAACCTCATTGACACGCCGGGGCACGTGGACTTCAACTATGAGGTTTCACGAAGCCTTGCTGCCTGTGATGGAGCTATTCTCGTTGTGGATGCTGCACAGGGCGTGGAGGCGCAGACGCTTGCCAATGTATATCTGGCATTAGACCATGACCTTGATGTGCTTCCAGTTATCAACAAGGTAGACCTTCCGAGCGCACAGCCGGACGAGGTGGCACAGGAGATTGAGGATGTTATCGGAATTGAGGCGCATGATGCACCGCGTATTTCTGCCAAAACCGGACTTAACATCGATCAGGTATTAGAGCAGATTGTGACCAAAATCCCGGCACCGACCGGAGATCCGAAGGCACCGCTTAAGGCTTTGATTTTCGATGCCCTTTATGATTCCTATAAGGGGGTTATCGTATTCTGCCGTCTGAAAGAGGGAACGGTAAAGGTCGGCGATACAATTCGTATGATGGCAACCGGAGCAGAAGAGGAAGTAACAGAGGTAGGCTACTTTGGCGCCGGACAGTTTATCCCGTGTGAGGAATTGTCTGCCGGCATGGTAGGCTATCTTTGTGCCAGTATCAAAAATGTGCGCGATACACGGGTCGGCGATACGGTTACGAATGCTGCAAATCCTTGCGCAGAGCCACTTCCGGGTTACAAGAAGGTAAATCCGATGGTTTACTGCGGAATGTATCCGGCGGACAGTGCAAGGTATCCGGATTTGAGGGATGCGTTAGAGAAACTTCAAATTAACGATGCATCGTTACAGTTTGAGCCGGAGACATCGCTTGCACTCGGTTTTGGATTCCGCTGCGGATTTCTTGGACTGCTTCATTTAGAGATTATCCAGGAGCGATTAGAGCGTGAGTTTAATCTGGATCTGGTGACAACGGCACCGGGCGTTATTTACAAAATACACAAGACAGACGGTGAAGTGATAGACTTGACGAATCCGTCTAATCTGCCGGACCCGTCTGAAATCGAATATATGGAAGAGCCGGTCGTTTCTGCAGAGATTATGGTAACGAGCGACTATGTGGGAGCAATTATGACACTGTGTCAGGAACGGCGCGGTGTTTATCTCAGCATGGAATATATTGAGAAAACGCGTGCACTTATCAAGTATGATCTGCCGTTAAACGAGATTATCTATGATTTCTTTGACGCACTGAAATCCCGTTCAAGGGGTTACGCATCGTTTGACTACGAGTTAAAGGGCTATGAGCGTTCAGAACTGGTGAAATTAGATATTCTCATTAACCATGAGCAGGTGGATGCACTTTCCTTTATCGTATTTAAGGACAGCGCTTACGAGAGAGGAAGAAAGATGTGCGAGCGTCTCAAAGAAGAGATTCCAAGACATCTGTTTGAAATTCCGATTCAGGCGGCTGTCGGCGGCAAGGTCATTGCGCGTGAGACGGTAAAGGCGATGCGCAAGGATGTGCTTGCAAAGTGTTACGGCGGAGATATCTCCCGAAAGAGAAAACTGCTTGAAAAGCAGAAGGAAGGAAAGAAACGGATGCGCCAGGTTGGAAACGTAGAGATTCCACAGGAAGCATTCATGAGCGTCTTAAAGCTGGACGAGGATTAAAGCAAAAGAATCATAATACAGGAGGGGAGACCATGGAGAAAAAGGAAATGGAGCTGTATGTCCATATTCCGTTTTGCGTGAAAAAATGCAATTACTGTGATTTCCTCTCTTTTTCTGCAGATGAGGAAACACAGCGGGAATATACAAAGGCACTGTGCAGGGAACTGGAATTTTATGGGGAACACTGCAAGGGATATCGGGTACCTACGGTTTATATCGGAGGCGGAACTCCCTCGTGGCTTACGGAAGAGTATCTGGTGTCTGTGATGGAGCAGATTCACCGTTCATTTGCAGTGGATACGGATGCGGAAGTTTCCATCGAGTGTAATCCTGGAACCGTGACAGACCATAAGTTTGCAGCCTATCGTAAGAGCGGCATCAACCGTTTAAGCATCGGATTACAGTCTGCCGATAATGAGGAATTAAAACTTCTGGGGCGGATTCATACCAGAGAACAGTTTTTAAAGATGTATGACCTGGCACGCAAAAACGGATTTGGCAATATCAATATTGACCTGATGTACGGGCTTCCGGGACAGAAAGTGGAAGCGTACTACCGCTCCTTAGAGCAGGTGATAAGGCTGAAACCGGAGCATATTTCGTCCTACTCGTTAATCATCGAAAAGGGAACGCCTTTTTACGAGAAATATAAATTTGACGTGGTGAAGCAGGATGCCGGATTAAAGACGGATTTTCTGCCGACAGAGGAAGAAATCTGCCAGATGACCGAACTTACCGATAAAGCATTAAAGACGATGGGATATGAACACTATGAAATCTCTAATTATGCAAAAAAAGGCTTTGCGTGCCGCCACAACATCGGCTACTGGAAACGGACAAGTTATCTTGGAGTAGGACTTGGTGCGGCATCACTGCTTGACAATGTGCGCTATTCCAATACCAGAGAACTGTATTCCTATCTGGAGGAAACAAAACATATTCATGGCGGTATCTGGCAGAATCCGCTGCCGGACGGAAGCGTGGAGGAGCTATCAGCCACGAATCTTCATGCTTCTGCGGAGCGGGTATCACGAAATGCGCAGATGGAAGAGTTTATGTTTTTAGGACTTCGGATGATACGGGGAATTTCCCGTGAAGAATTTGAAGCTGCATTTCAGATTCCGGTGGAAGCAGTTTATCAGGAGGCGATGACGCGCCTGATGCAGGAGAAGCTTCTGGAAAAGAGGGAAGGGCGCATTTATCTGACAGAGAAAGGACAGGATGTGAGCAACTATGCGCTGTCACAGTTCCTGCTTTCGTGACAATCCATTTGAAATCGATATATTAAGAAAAATTTAACTGGCTTTTTTGCCGGGGAAACGATACAATGAAAACAGGGAGCATTTTCCCAATCTAATTAGAACGAGAGAGTTTAATTGTGGACAAGAACAGAAGGAAAAGAAAACGAATCAGAAACCTTATTAACATAGCCTGGTGCACATTTTGCCTGTTGCTGGTGCTTTTGATTTTCCGTGGAGTCGGATATCTTCTTGAGAAGCACAGTACACAGTCCGGGGCGGATGTCGCAAAAAACGATGCGACAGAGAGCACCCAGAACGGGGGAACGCAGATTGATGACACGCAGATAGAAACGGAGACGGAGGAAGCAAAGCTTATTGTATGCTTAGACCCCGGTCATGGCGGAAAAGACCCGGGAACAAGTTCCGGTGAACGTTATGAGAAAGATGATGTGTTACGTCTCGCAAATAAGACGGCTGAGTATTTAAGAACACAGGATGTCGAAGTAGTAATGACCCGTACAGGGGATGAATTCCCCAGCCTTGAGGAGCGTGCCCAGACGGCAAATGAGAGCAATGCAGATTACTTTGTATCGTTCCATCGCAATGAGGGTGACGGTTACGGTGTAGAGTGTTGGGTGAATAAAGAGGCAGAGGCTGCGGATATTACGCTTGCAGAAAATATCATGAGTGCACTTGAGTCCGTTGGCATCCAGAGAAACCGCGGTGTGAAGTACGGCTCCCAGAGCAATTCGGATGAAGATTATTATGTCAATAACCATACAGAGATGACGTCCTGTCTGATTGAGTTTGGATTTATCAATGACACGACAGACAATCAGCTGTTTGATGAGCATTTAGATGAGTATGGACAGGCAATCGGTGAGGCAATTTTACGTGTGGCGAAGGAATCCTCTGCTGTGACAGAACCGGAAACCGAGACCGGGAATACCACTGATACGGCAGACCGCGAGCCAAACACTATCATTGAGAATGTGGCAAGCCTTGATGGAACCTGTATTGATTATGGACATGGTTCCAATACGGATGAAAACAACCGTCCGGATGGGGCAACCATGTATCAGGAGAAGTATGGAGATACGTACAACGCAATTTTTATCAAAGAAGCAGATGAAAAGAAAATTTATCTGACATTTGACGAAGGATATGAGTACGGACATTCGGAGTCTATTTTAAATACACTCAAAGAAAAGAATGTCAAGGCAGTCTTTTTCGTGACCAAGCCGTATGCAGAGGCAGACCCTGAACTGGTACAACGCATGATTGATGAAGGACATACCGTTGGAAACCATTCTGTGAACCATCCGGCAAACGGACTTCCGTCAGAGACGATTGACGAGCAGACAAATGAGGTCATGGAGACACATGAGTACGTGAAGGAAAATTTTGGCGGATATGAGATGCATTATTTCCGTTTCCCGGCAGGAAAATTCAGCGAGCAGTCGCTTGCAATCGTAAACAATTGCAACTACACCAGTGTATTCTGGAGTTTTGCATATTATGATTATGATGTAAATAACCAGCCGGATCAGACAGCAAGTTTACAGAAATTGATGGACAAGCTTCATCCTGGTGCAGTGTACCTGCTTCATGCAGAGTCGGAAACCAATGCGGCAATTTTGGGACAGTTTATCGATGATGCGCGGGCTGCCGGATATGAATTTGCACAGTTATTATAGAAGATAACGCTGAATGGGAGGATGTACAAATGGAGGAAACAAAGAAAAGTGCTTTATGGACAAAGATTCTTGCTCCGCTTGGAGTGATGGTCGTAGTACTTGCGTTGATATTGATGGCGATTTTAAAGCTGGTGGAGCTTCGGATCATCAGTACGATGACGGGAATGATACTCATCTGTGTGGTGATTGTCGGCGTATTCGGTTTAATATTTGCTGTATTAAAAGCCATCATTGACCCAATTTTGGCAGTAATGGGAAAAACTGGAAATGGCAGGGAAGACAAACTTTCCGAAAAAGTAAATCGTGTGGCAGCACGTGATGATGAAATCGGTAAAATTGTCCGCACGATTCGTGAGGAGACCACTTCATTTGCAAATGTGCTTTCGGGAATCCGCAAGGCATCCGATGAACTTGGCGCAGTGTCCGATGATTTTCAGAAGATTTTTGGGGATATGACATCATCGCTTGAAGATACCAGCGAGGCGGTGGAAAAGATTGCAGGCAATACTGTGTCACAGGCAGACCATACGCTTGATATGAAAGAAAAGATTGATGCTATCAGCCAGTCTATCGACCGCATTTCTGAAAACATTGAGCTTCTGACAAAGAGTGTGGCAACCGTTCGGGAGTGTAATGATTCGGCAGAAGGCATTATGAAGGAGCTGATTACCATCAGCAAAGAGAGCGGGGATGCAATTGATAATGTCAGAAAACAGACAGACCTTACCAATAAATCCGCACAGCAGATTCGAACCGCAACTGAGATTATTGCCGGCATTTCCAATCAGACCAACCTTCTGGCGTTAAATGCAAGTATTGAGGCAGCAAGAGCAGGAGAACATGGAAAAGGTTTTGCGGTTGTTGCGGAGGAAATCCGTACATTGGCTGACCAGTCCAGAGAGTCTACCGAGCAGATTAACCAGATTGTCAATGACCTGATTCAGAACTCTGATGTGAGTGTAGAGATTACGGAGAAGGTGACAGAAGCTTTTGCAAGACAGAATGAAAAGATTCAGGATACAGAAGAAATCTTTAAGTCCTTAAACAGCGAAATCCAGCAGGTAAGCGACTCTATCGGTGGAATTGGCATGGAAGTTGGCGAGTTAAAAGACCACAAGAATGTGATTGAGAATGGAATTACTTCTCTGACCGAGGTGGCAGAGCAGAACGCAGACAGTGCAAAAGTTACCACAGACAATATGGAGAAATTCCGTGAGATTGCAGGTGAATGTGATGCCGTACAGGAGCGTGTGGTTTCGGTATCCGATGAACTGCTTGACTACATTAAACAGGTGAATACAGAGAATATCCGCAGCAAGGGAGAAAAACTGTTAGGATAAGCAGAAAACTGAAACAGAAGAAATAAGAGGGAACTTTCCGTTTGGAAGGTTCCTTTTTTAGTATAAAAATGTAAAATATTTTATATAAAAATTAAGGCTGCTTTTTTATTCAAATTGTCATGAACCAAAGTACCAGAAAACAGGGGAATTACAAAAGAAGAAAACAAAAAATGCACAAATAGAGAGAAATGAAACTGTGTAAAACAACAGAAAATTAAGAAAAACTTAAAATAGTTTAGTATAAAATAAACAACCGTGCTATACTGTCCGTGGAGAAGTAAAACAATGAAGTATGCAGGAGGGAGACATGAAAAGAAAATGGCGTAAAACGCTGTCCGCGACAATGGCAGTATTACTTGCGGCAGCTCCGATGGGGAGTATCGGGACAAAGGCATGGGCGCAAGAGAATGGAACTCTGATTACGGAAAGTGAGATGGAACAACTTTTAGCGGGTGATACGGGGACATTCGCGACGGTCAGAACAAGACAGTCCGTACATGACCCGTCAATTGTGGCAGAGGATGGTACTTACTATGTTTTTGGCTCTCACATGGGCACAGCGAAGACGACAGATTTAAGAAACTGGGAATTGCTTTACAGCGAGAATAATGCTGACTGTGGATTGTTCGGAAATGCGGCTGGGGAGACCGTGTCCTATGAGGAGGCATTTAAGGAAAATGCCTATCAGGGAACCGTGAGTGTCTGCAGAGCAGACGGGACAGAGCTGGAACTTGATTTTGGCACTTACGATGCGGCGGCGTGGATTGAGGATAACACGGTTTCCGGTAATATGTGGGCGCCGGATGTGATTTACAATACGACCATGAATAAATGGTGTATGTACTTAAGCTTAAACGGCGCAAACTGGAATTCAACGGTTATTCTTCTGACAGCGGATGATGTGGAAGGACCTTATGTTTACCAGGGACCGGTGGTATTTACCGGATTTTCAACAGCGGATTCGGATAATTCTTTTCACGATACGGATTTAGAACTGGTATTAGGCGACTTGGATGAGCTTCCGGAGAAGTACAGACAGCGGACGGATACCAGCAATGGAACCTGGGGCGAGTGGTGGCCGCATGCTATTGACCCGACTGTATTTTATGACGATGACGGAAATCTCTGGCTTGCCTATGGTTCCTGGTCGGGCGGAATCTGTATGTTAGAGCTGGACGAGAATACCGGACTGCGGGATTACACGGTTGTGTATGACAGCGACAGTGATACGCTCGGAAAAAGCTATACCAGTGACGCATATTTCGGAAAGCGGATTGCCGGCGGATATTATGTGTCCGGAGAAGGTCCATATATCCAGAAAATCGGAAACTATTATTATCTGTTTATGTCCTACGGATTTTATTCCCCGGAGGGAGGTTATCAGATGCGTATTTTCCGTTCGGAGAACCCGGATGGACCGTATGTGGATGCGCAGGGAAACAGTGCGTGCTATACCGGATATGTGCACAACTATAATGGAAGCGATACCCGCGGAGAGCGTCTGATGGCAGGTTATAAATGGGACAGCATGGATGTGGCGGAAGTGGCACAGGGCCACAATTCGGCATTTGTAGATACAGACGGAAAAGCATATGTCATTTACCATACGAAGTTTGCAGACGGAACAGCATCGCATGAACTTCGGGTGCACCAGCTTTTTGTAAATGAGGATGGATGGCTTGTGGCTGCGCCTTACGAGTATGACGGGGAGACACTTTCGGACAGTGGATATGAGGTGTCACAGGTGACGGGAGAATACGGTACAATTTTACATTCGTATGTGCAGGACTATGCCGATTTGGAGTATGCGACGCCACAGCAGATTGCACTAAATGAGGATGGTTCGATTACCGGAAGTTATACCGGAACCTGGAGCGTGGATGCGGACAGTCCGTATATTGAGCTTGCTATAGACGGGCATACCTACCGGGGTGTTCTGATTGAGCAGAAGGTCGATAACGAGAATTATTCGACACTTTGTTTTACGGCGATGAATGAGGAAGGGCTTTGTATCTGGGGGGCAATGTCCTCCGATGCAAAAAGCATTATAGCACAGAATGTAAAAAATTTTGATTTTGGGGTGCCGGAAAGCACCTATACAGATATTGAACTTCCAACGGAGGGAAACAGCGGTGCAGCCATTTCCTGGAGTTCGTCGGATGAAACTATTTTAGGTGCAGACGGAACAGTGGCAGAAAATCTCACAGAGGATGTGCAGGTGACTTTGACCGCAGCTATCAGCAAGGGAAGCTATTATTATCTGCTGGATTTTCCAGTTACAGTGAAGGCCGGCGACGGAACGTTTTCCGAGAGAACTTTGATTGCATCTTATTTCACGGATGATCCGCAGGATTTGTCTGTGGTGATGGACGGAAGCCTTTCAGTGGCAAATCCGTTTTATGATGGAACGACGCACGGAATCGATATATCCGGTGGTGTCAGTGTGGAATTTGATGTGGAAAAAACAGGCGATTTACATATGCTTGGAACGATTCTTGCATTTCTGGGAAGCGGGCGGCTGTATTTTACACCGGGTTCCTATCTTGGCTATAATGCGACCGGTGGCTATTTCGATGCAAATATAAAAGACTGGTCACTTGTGCAGGATTACATCGGCGATGGTGCCCATGTAAAATTGGAGTTTTTGCAGGATGGATTTGGCGTTTATGTGGATGGAACGCTGGTGTATGATGAAGAAATTGTTTCCACGGAAAACGGCGGCGGAACGCTGACGGATTACACCAAGGTGTTAAAATGGCTCAACGAAAGTGCCGAAACTCTGTATTTTGGGTATGGCTCCTGGTGGGCATCGGTTGGTGATGACGAGGCAAACTGTACCATCAGCAATGTAGAATGTTATGCGGAGACAACGACAGCTTCTTCGAGTACTGCAGATGCAGTCGTATGGTATGAAAAAGATGAGGTGACGCTTGCTTCCAGTGATGCCATCACCTATGAGGAAAATCCGTTTTATGGAGTGGAGACAGACTGTCTGTATCTCGCCTATACGATTAATTTTGCATCGGATGCCGCAAAAAACGGCTGGGACGGCGTGATGAGCTTTTTTAATTCCGCAACGTCCGGAAGAATTTCCGTACAGACAAATCCGTACATTTGTTTTAATGCGGGAGACGGTAACTGGATGGATTTGAACAATCCAAACAATACGGCAAACGGCGGAACAAACTGGGCGGCTTCGGCGGAGACCGGAACAGATTACCGGGTTGAAATTTTAATTACCACAAGCGGTGTGACAATGTCGGTAGACGGAGAAACAATTGCAGTCAGCGTGGCGAAAGCAAATTCAGATTGCACGTATGAGTTGCTGCTTGATACGCTTTCCGACTGTGATAAGCTGACTTTTGGTGTCGGACAGGCGGTGACTTCCTACTGGTGGACGGAGCTTTGTACTTTGAGTAACATTGTCGTTGCAAGCAGCCCTGACCTTGTTGAACTGTCGGAGGATGAGATAAACTTAACTACAACTGACTATCTTGACACAAGAACCAATCCGTTTGCAGGAAAAGAGATTCTTGGAATGGATTTGGAATATACGTTGCAGTTTGCATCGGATGCGGCAAAAAATGGCTGGGATGGTATTTTCAGTTTCTATCAGACAACATCCGGCGGCAGGGTTTCCATGCAGACCAATCCGTATCTTTGTTTTAACAGTGGAAGCGGAACGTGGATGGATTGGAACAATCCAAACAATGTGGCAAGCGGCGGAACTAATTGGGCGGCTTCTGCAGAAACAGGACAGGATTACGAGATAAGTGTCAAAATCCGAAAGGACGGTGTTACGATTGCAATTGACGGCGAAGAACTTGCAGTTTCAGAGGCATCTAGCTCATCAGATGTGACAGGGGAGGACATTCTTTCCTTTATCAGTGACTGCGATACCTTCACCTTTGGTGTTGGACTGGCACAGACGGCATATTGGAATACGGAGCTGGCAACCATAAAGAATTTTTCTGCAAAGGCAGTGTGCAGCAATACGACAGAGACCGGAAGTGACGATACGGATGATTCCGATGACACGGAGACGGATTCCATTGTAGCACTTTCTGAAAATAGCTGGAAAATTCAAAAGAGTGATGGAATTTTATATCTGGAGAATCCGGCAGCAGGTGCAGATATTGAAAAATTAGAAGTTTCTTATGATATCCTGTTCGCATCAGATGCAGTGAAAAATGGCTGGGACGGGCTTTTCAGTTTTTATGACGAGACAACGGGAGCAAGGGTTTCCATTCAGAGCGCACCATATATCTGTTACAACGATATGGGCGGAGAGGATGTGCACTGGGCGGACATCAACAGCCCGGCATTGGAGGGCAGTACGGACTGGGCGGCACTTGCAGAAACCGGAGAAACGTATCATGTCGAGATTACGCTGACGGCGGAGGAGGCTACGTTGCAGGTTGCGGGAGAGACGCTTTCCTATGCGAGCAATACATCGGACAATTTTACCGGATATGAGGAGATTCTCGGCCTGATAGCAGACTGCTCAAAACTTACAATTGGCGTAGGAACGGCAGAAACTGCCTTCTGGAATTCGGAACTTTGCACGATTTCTAACTTCACGGTCACAGTTAATGGGGATGACAGTGACAGTGGTAACAGCAGTGATGGCAGCGGAAGCAGTGACAGTGGCAATGGAACCAGCGATAGCAGCGGAAGCAGTGGCGACAGCAACAGTGGCAGTGGTGACAGCAACAGCAGCAGCGAGGAAGAGGACAGCGAAACTGAGGAGACAGATAGCGAAGAAACAGACAGTGAAACCGGGGAAACAGATAGCGAGACCACAGAGGTCGAGGAAGAGAGTAGCGAGGAGGAAGAAGTAGAGAGCGAGGAGACAGATAGCGAAACTGAGGAAGCAGACAGTGAAACAGGGGAAGCAGACAGCGAAACTGAGGAAGCAGACAGTGAAGCCGAGGAAACAGATAGCGAGACCACGGAGGGTAGCGAGACGACAGATGGCAGTGATATCACGGTGAGCAGCGAAACAACAGATGGCAGTGAAACAACAGATAACAGCGAGACAACAGGGGAAGAGGTTCCTGTGATACAGGGGGCACTGATTTTTACATCTGAAACTACAAAGAAAGATACGGCTTCAGATGAAAAGGAGCAGGAACCGGTGATTGCAGGAGCCGGACTGACAGAAAAGACACCTGCGAAAGAGGCAGAAACAGAGCCGGAAGAAGCAGCAGACTCTGTGGAAGAAAAACAACTGCGCACGGTAACAAGTGATAGGACAACGGCAGTTTTCATTACCGGAGACAGCAGTCTGTTACCGGAAGGAGCCTCTCTTTCCTGGGAGGTGCTGACAGATGGAAATACCTATGAAAAGGCGGTGGCAGCGGCGAAGCAGTTGAAGTCGTGCGTCATCTGCCAGGTCATGGAACTGAATCTTTTTGTCGATAAGAATCTGGCACTTCATCAGTTGGATGGATATGTGAGTGTGACCGTTCCGTTGCCGGATGGCGTTGCAGAGACGGCAAAACTGGTGGTTTACCGGCTTGAGGAGGATGGAAGCCTGACCGCCTGTGAAACAGCGATTTCGGATGGGGAACTGAGCTTTCAGACCAACCATTTCAGCACATTTGTTGTAATGCAGGAGACAGAGCAGAGCCATTCCTTTGGAATTGTTCTTCTGGTGGGACTTTTGCTTGTTGCCGGAGTCGGTGGATATCTGATGTTCAGAAGAAAAATTGTACCTTTTAAGGTGCAATCAGCAAAATAGGACAGGACACATTGAATTTAAGCAGGGGATATGTTAAAATATTAACAAATATGTCCCCTGACACCGAATCATAACATGAGGTGAAAGCTACGACAGAATAGAACGAAACGGATGGACCTGCGAGAAAACAGGGTAGGTCTGTGCGGCTATTTGTAGATTCTTAAGCACCGGGGAGGAGACTCCCCGTTTTTTTTGCTCTATAGGGGATATCATGTTACGTTAAAGTGTGAAGTCTGTGTTCCTATAGAGCAAAAAGTCCTACCGGACAGGATGCGCAGCTCGCGGAGAAGAAGATAGCTGCTATGCAGCACCGCTCGCGCGCGCAAGTGTGCGTCAGGCGCACACTTGATTCTATTATTTATAGGAGATACCATTTAATAAGGAGAAAGTAAGATGACGGAGACACGGATTGCCTTGATTGGGATTATTGTGGAAGATATGGATTCGATTGAGGCGTTAAACAGTCTGTTACATGAAAACAGCCGTTACATTGTCGGCAGAATGGGAATCCCTTATCGGGAGAGGGGCGTCAACATTATCAGTGTTGCGATTGATGCGCCGCAGGATGTGATTAATGCGCTTTCCGGAAAATTAGGGCGGCTGCATGGAATCACGGCAAAAACAGTTTATTCAAATATCAGTGGGAAATCAGATGAGTAGAGAACGAGAAATCATAGACAGCCTGGAGCAAAACGGCAGTTTGGAAAAAGAGCAGTTAAAGATTTTGCTGGAGACGAAAAATCAGGAGGCAATCGAATATCTGCACGAGAGGGCGCGTGAGACGGCGCACAAAATTTATGGAAACAAGGTGTATATCCGCGGTCTGATTGAATTTACTAATTACTGCAAAAATGACTGTTATTACTGCGGAATCCGCAGGAGCAACTGTCACGCAGACCGCTACCGATTAAACCAGGAGCAGATTCTATCCTGCTGTGAAACTGGTTATGAACTGGGATTTCGCACCTTTGTGTTACAGGGCGGGGAGGACCCGTATTTTACGGATGAAAAAATCTGTACGCTGGTGTCCGAGATAAAAAAAGCATACCCGGACTGTGCCGTGACGCTGTCCATCGGGGAGAAAGAGCGGGAAAGCTATGAGGCATATTTTAAAGCGGGAGCAGACCGCTATCTGCTGCGCCATGAGACGGCGGATGAAACGCATTACAGGAAGCTGCATCCGGCAGAAATGTCGCTTTCACACCGCAAACAGTGTCTTAGTAATTTAAAGGAAATCGGCTATCAGACTGGGTGCGGATTTATGGTAGGCTCTCCGGGACAGACCATCGACACGCTGTATGAGGATTTAGCGTTTATCAGGGAATTACAGCCGGAAATGGTCGGAATTGGACCGTTCATTCCGCAGAAGGACACACCGTTTGGCGAAGAGGCGGCAGGAACGTTAGAGCAGACGCTGCGGCTTTTGTCCATCATCCGGTTAATGCACCCGCACGTACTGCTTCCGTCTACAACGGCGCTTGGAACCATTCATCCGCTCGGAAGGGAAAAAGGGATTCGTGCCGGAGCAAATGTGGTGATGCCAAATCTTTCTCCGGTTGATGTGCGGGAGAAATATAAATTATATGACAATAAAATCTGTACCGGAGACGAGGCTGCGGAATGTCGTTTCTGTATGCAGAGGCGTATGGAAAGCATCGGTTATGAGGTAGTGACAGACCGGGGCGATTATATAAAGTGATGGTCAGAAAGTAAACTATTAATATAGAAGAAACCCGGGCACACGGGGGAAAAGGAGTATGTATGTACAACGCAAAATCATTAAAAGCAGAAGAATTTATTTCAGATGAGGAAATCAGGGAGACACTTGCCTATGCAGATGCAAACAAGGACAATGTGGAACTGATTGATTCCATCATCGCAAAGGCAAGAGAGCGCAAGGGCTTAAATCACAGGGAGGCATCGGTACTGCTCGCCTGCGAGATTCCGGAAAAAGTGGAAGAGGTATATGCACTGGCAGAGCAGATTAAAAAGGATTTCTACGGAAACCGTATCGTGCTTTTTGCACCGCTTTATCTGTCGAACTATTGCGTAAATGGCTGTGTGTACTGTCCGTATCATCTGAAAAACAAGCATATTGCAAGAAAGAAACTCACCCAGGAGGAAATTGCACAGGAAGTAACGGCGTTGCAGGATATGGGACACAAACGTCTTGCAATCGAGGCTGGTGAGGATCCGGTCAATAACCCAATCGAGTATATCTTAGAGTGCATCAAGACGATTTACAGTGTAAAGCATAAGAACGGTTCAATCCGTCGTGTCAATGTCAATATTGCAGCTACAACTGTAGAAAATTACCGCAAGTTAAAAGAAGCAGGCATTGGAACCTATATTCTGTTCCAGGAGACCTACCACAAGGAAAGCTATGAGAAGCTGCATCCAACGGGACCAAAGCACAACTATGACTACCATACCGAGGCAATGGACCGCGCGATGGAGGGCGGAATTGATGATGTAGGACTTGGTGTACTGTTTGGACTTGAAATGTACCGCTATGAGTTTGCCGGACTTTTGATGCATGCAGAGCATCTTGAGGCAGTTCACGGAGTGGGACCGCACACCATCAGTGTTCCGCGAATCAAGCACGCAGACGATATTGACCCGTCCGCATTCGACAATGGAATCAGTGATGATACTTTTGCAAAAATCTGCGCTCTGATTCGTATTTCCGTGCCATATACCGGAATGATTATTTCCACAAGAGAGAGCCAGGCGGTCAGAGAAAAGGTACTGCCACTTGGAGTTTCCCAGATCAGCGGTGCTTCCCGTACCAGTGTCGGCGGTTATGCAGAGCCGGAGACAGAAGAGGACTTAACGAGTGCACAGTTTGACGTCAGCGACCAGCGTTCCCTCGATGAAGTGGTCAACTGGCTGATGAAGCTTGGATATATCCCGAGTTTTTGTACCGCATGCTACCGCGAGGGAAGAACCGGAGACCGTTTCATGGCGCTGTGCAAAAATATGCAGATTTTAAACTGCTGTCACCCGAATGCGCTGATGACGTTAAAAGAGTATCTCGAGGACTACGCCAGCGAGGAAACCAGAAAAATCGGTATGGAACTTATCGAGCGCGAGCTTGAAAAGATTCCAAACGAAAAGGTGAAAAAGACAGCATCAGACCACATTCATGATATCGCAGAAGGAAAGAGGGATTTCCGGTTCTAGGAAAAACGTATTTTGTTATTTAAAATATTGCGGGTAACTGCTTTTGATGGAAGCAATGTTTTCAGTGTAGCGTGTGAGATGCCGCTTTGAGATGGCAGAGGCATTTTTCCTGTCGTGCTGTTCGATGGCGGTCACAAGCTCTTCATGGTCTTTGAGAATCCGATTCGATTCGCTGCATCGGAAACTTAAGATGGTTGTCCGGTCAAAATGCGGTGCAGTGCGGCTGATAAGGTTGTACCAGAAATCTTTGCCGCACATCCGGTAGAGCGTTTCGTGAAACTGTTTATCTAACTGGAAAATTTTTTCCTCGTCGTTTCGTCTTATATACATCTGCCACAGTGCGACATTTTCCCAGAGAAGATTTATCTGTTCGAGGGTTAAGATGTCGCACGCTAAGGTGGCAAGCTCTGCTTCCAAGATGCTTCGCAATTCCCGGATTTGTTCCACCAGGGAGGTGTCGATGTACGATACAAAGACGCCTACCTTTGGGCGGATTTCTACCAGCCCATCCTGTGAGAGTGCAAGCTCTGCCTCACGCAGGGGATTTTTACTGACATTTAAGAGCGTACACAACTCATCGGGGTCAAGCTTTTGCCCCGGTTCTAATCCAATATGCACAATCTGATTGGTTAATTGTCGGATGACATAGTCCTTGGCGGATTCGCCAGGGACTTTTTCTGTTATTTGAATCATAAGCGTTCCTTTTCTTAGAAAAATTTTCTATGGTTATCATAACATATATGACAGGACAATCAAGACGCTGTTGACAAAAATACCTATTTGAAATATACTTCAAATTATGAAATATATTTCATGGAGGCGAACAATAGATGAATCTGGCACTGATAACGGCAAAACAGGTTGCAGAATTGTTTTTGCTGATAGCAGCAGGCGTATTTTTAAAAAAGATTGGAATGATAGGCGCAAAGGAAAAAAGTTTTCTTTCGGATTTGCTGATTAAATTTGTGGTTCCGTGTATGATAATTAATTCTTATATGGGTTCCTACAGCACAGACACGCTTGCGAACATCGGGCTGTCGTTTGTATACAGCATCGGATTATGTGTGGCAGGAATTTTAATTACCATGGAGCTTTCGGGGTTTGTAAAGGAAGAAAACAGAGGAATTTTCCGGTTTGCGTGTTCTTTTTCTAATGCGGCATATATGGGATTTCCTCTGATTCGGGCGTTGTTTGGCGAGGAAGGGATTTTGTATGCCAGTTCCTATGTCACGGTATTTAACATTCTGCTTTGGACCGTCGGCTGTGTCTTTTTTGCAGACAGGATGTCGTTTGGAAAGCTGATAAAAAATGTGTTAAGCTGCCCACCGATTCTTGCGGTAGCGGTGGGACTTCTGATTTATTTTTTACAGATTCCGGTGCCGGAAGTTTTATCAGGACCGATTGGAGCAGTCGGAGAGATGACAACACCGTTATCTATGATAATTACAGGGGTGACGATGGCAGAGGCAGGGGTAGTTTCACTTTTAAAAAAGAAAAATCTTTTCATTGCAGTGGCAGTAAGACTGCTTCTGATACCGGCAGTGTGTATCGGGCTGTTCTGGCTTCTTGGAATTTCCGGAACGGCGGCGGTCGTGACATTGCTGTTAGAAGCGTGTCCTGCGGCCGCAATCACAACGATGTTTGCCATCTGGCATGGGAAGGATGAGCAATACGCAGCGGCGGTGGTTGTGATATCTACACTGCTTAGCATCATTACGCTTCCGGTGTGTGCATATCTGCTGACGGTGCTGTTATAGGGGTTCGCCCATAAATGGAGGAAGAAAGATGAAAAAACTTGACATTCAGTCGATGATTTTACAGTGTGGTGAAAATGAAACCGTGGTTCTCCCGAAAGGGGAATATGAGAGTGGACCAATTGAATTAAAAAGTAAAATGACGCTTGAAATTCCCAAAGGCTGTATCATTCACTTTTCTACGAAATTTGAAGATTATCTTCCGGTAAAATTCACACGGTGGGAGGGAGTAGAGTGCTATAATTATGCGCCGTTTCTTTATGCAAGGGACTGTGAAGATATCACGATTTGTGGAAAAGGAGTGCTTGACGGACAGGGGCAGGCATGGTGGCATTGGAAGAAATTGCAGAGGGAAGCAGCACAGGAATTGATTGATGCACAGAGTAAGCAGATTCCGGTGGAAAAGCGGGTGTATGGAACAGAGAAAGCGGCATTACGCCCATCCTTTTTGCAGTTGATTGGCTGTAAAAATGTAAAACTTTTGGATTTTACCATTCAAAATGGTCCGCAATGGACCATTCATCCGGTATACTGCAGGGATGTGTATGCAAAAGGTTTAAAGATTTGGACAGATGGGCCTAATACGGATGGGTTAAATCCTGACTCCTGTCAAAATGTTTTAATAGAGAACTGTGAGTTTTCAACAGGAGATGACTGCATTGCCATTAATTCCGGGTTGAATGAGGATGGATGGCGCGTGGGTGCACCGTGCAAAAATGTGGAAATCCGAAACTGTATATTTCACAGGGGACATGCGGCGGTTGCAATTGGAAGTGGAATGTCAGGCGGTGTGGAAAAAGTTTATGTGCATGACTGTGCAGTTGAAAATACGGAGCGCGGCATCAGAATCAAATCTATGCGTGGACGGGGCGGCTATGTGAAAAATATTGTATTTGAGAATATTAAAATAGAAGAAACTGCCAGAGAACCAATCCAGATAAGTATGAATTATGGTTCCAGTACAGCAGTGCCGGCATCTGATAAGCCGCCTGTTTTTTCAGATATCAAGTTGTCAGGGATTTGCTGTAAAAAGGCCGGAGCAGGAATCGACCTGTGCAGTCTGCCGGAAAGTCCGATGAAAAATCTGATATTAGAAAAAATAGAAATTGCAGAATGTTATTAAAATTGACCCGCTATAGGTAATTCCTATAGCGGGTCAAAAGTTTTCCATATTAGACAAATCAAACTGGGGATGATATATATAATATATGCTTTTTCAAAAGAGCATTAATCCTATATGAGAGATAGGAATAGGATGGAGGAAGATTTATGATTGAATTACGCGAAGTGAATAAAGTATTTACGGCAGGCGACCACGTGGTGGAAGCGGCAAAAGACGTAAACCTTCGCATCGAGGACGGAGAAGTGTTCGGCATTATCGGATACAGCGGAGCCGGAAAGAGTACACTGGTACGATGTATCAACCTGTTGGAGCGGCCGACATCCGGACAGGTATTTTTAGATGATACGGAGCTTACCGCATTAAGTGACAAACAACTGCGCGAGAGCCGGAAAAATATAGGAATGATTTTTCAGCAGTTCAACTTATTTTCGTCGAGAAATGTATATGGAAATGTTGCATATCCCCTAAAGCACAGCAAGTTAAGCAAAGAGGAGAAGAAAAAGAAAGTCGAGAGTCTGTTAGAACTGGTAGGACTTTCGGATAAGGCAAAATCCTATCCGTCCCAGCTCTCCGGTGGACAAAAGCAGCGTGTGGCGATTGCGAGAGCGCTTGCGAGCGACCCGAAGGTGCTGCTGTGTGACGAGGCAACGAGTGCCTTAGACCCGCAGACGACACATTCCATTTTACAGCTTTTAAAGGAATTAAACAAAAAACTTGGAATTACAGTGATTCTGATTACCCACGAGATGGATGTTATCAAGGAAATCTGTGACAGGGTAGCAGTCATGGAGAACGGAAGAGTTGTAGAGCAGGGAGACGTTTTCAGTATCTTTGCAAATCCGAAGGAAAAAATCACCCGCGAATTTATCGATACGACGTCAAATCTCTCCAAGATTTATGAATTGATTGATGAAAAAGCAGATATTACCAAAATCAATCCGGGCGAGTGTATCGCCAAATTCAAATATCTGGTGCGCAGTTCCTCGGAGGCGTTGGTCTCAACGATTTCCAGACAGTATCACATCAATGTGAATATTATTTTTGGAAATATTGAGCTGATAGGTTCCGAGCCGCTTGGCGGACTTGTGGCAATCTTAAGCGGAGAGGCGCAGGATATTGAAGGAGCATTAAATTATCTGAGAGAAAAAAACGTAGGAGTGGAGGTGATTCTGGATGCAAGAAATCCTCAGTAATCTTTTTCCAAATGTGGCAGAAAAATTCCCGGCATTCTGGGAAAGTATTGGACAGACGCTTGAAATGGTCATCCGTTCCGGTGTGATTGGACTTATCATCGGTGCAGTGCTTGGTGTCATTCTGGTTGTGACCAAAAAGGGAGGAATCTTCCAGAACACCGTTGTTTTTCAGATTGTAGACAAATTAGTCAACCTGTTTCGAGCAATCCCATTTATCATCTTACTTACATTTGTAATGCCATTATCCCGTGCCATCATGGGAACGGCAATCGGTGTTGACGGAGCAATCGTTCCATTGATTTTTGGAATGGTGCCGTTCTTCTCAAGACAGATGGAGAGTGCACTCTCAGAGGTATCGCCGGGACTGATTGAGGCGGCAGAGTCGATGGGAAACAGCAAATGGCAGATTATCGGAAGTGTTTATTTAAGAGAGAGTATTCCGCAGATTGCAAGGGCAGTCTCCATTACCTTAATCAGTTTAATCGGACTGACCGCCATGGCAGGAGCAGTCGGAGCCGGCGGACTTGGAGATTTTGCCATCCGTTACGGACATGACAGAAACCAGGTGGATGTCACCTACGCCACCATCATTGTACTGGTATTGTTTGTCAGCATCATCCAGTTGGCAGGAAACCTGATTGCCAGGAAAAATACACATTAAAAATTATTATAAAATATAAAAGAAAAGAGGAAAAAATTATGAAAAAGTGGAACAGAGCAGCAGCAACCGTATTGGCAGGAGCATTACTTACCGCAGGACTTGCAGGATGCGGTTCAAAGGATTCCGGCAGTGGAGCAGATGAGGTAACCGTAAAACTTGGTGTGGTAGGTTCCGTCTATGATGAACTTTGGGCACCGGCAAAAGAACAGCTCGCAGACGAGGGCATCAATCTTGAAATTGTTCAGTTTTCCGATTACGTTACGCCAAACAATGCGCTCAATAACGGAGAAATCGATTTGAATGCGTTTCAGCATCAGATTTATCTGGCATCAGAGGTTGAAAATTACGGTTATGACATTGAGACCATCGGCTACACCTTCATCATTCCGTTGAATGTTTATTCCAACAAAATCAGCTCCCTTGATGAGTTAAAAGACGGCGATACAATCGCAATTCCAAACGACCTGACAAACGGTGGCCGTGCCTTAAAAGTATTAGAGGCAGCAGGAATCATTAACTTAAAAGCAGATGCAGCATTCAGCCCGACAGTTGATGATATCGAGTCTTACAATGTACAGGTAGAGATTCAGGAGCTGGCTGCAAATACCATTCCATCTGTACTTGACGATGTGACAGCAGGTGTTGTAAACGGAAACTATGCCCTTGATTTCGGACTTTCTGTCAATGATGCATTATTCCAGGATACGAGTGTAACAGAGGAACAGTACTGGAACATCATCGTAGCAAGAAGCGCAGATTTACAGGATGCGGATAAGAAAGAGATTTATAAGAAAGTAGTGGAAGCATTCCAGTCAGATGCAACCGAGAAAGTATTCAACGATGATTTCGGCGGCTACTTCATCAAAGAGGGCTGGGATCAGGATTTACTGAAATAAGTGTAAAAAATAAAGAGACAGGATGCAGGCGACGCGGCGATGAGCCGCGTCTTTGCGCAGAAAGGAAAAAATCTTTATATGAGCATAAATCGTGAGGAGTTAAAAAAAGCGGCGGAAGGTGCGGAAATTCTTTATGAAAATATTCCGGATGCGTATTTAAGTGATACGTTAGGACGCCTGAAAGGAACGGCGGACGCGGTTCTAAAACCTCATTCGACCGAACAGGTGAGCAGTATTTTAAAATGGGCATATGCACATGAGATTCCGGTGACCCCGAGAGGCGCCGGAACAAATCTGGTTGGCTCTACGGTACCGGATTATGGTGGAATCGTGCTTGACCTCTCGGAGATGAACCGGGTGTTAGAACTTGATGAGGAGACCTTTACGGCAACGGTGGAACCTGGAATCCGCTTATGTGATTTTCAGCAATATGTCGAGGAGCGTGGCTATTTTTACCCGCCGGATCCGGGTGAAAAGACGGCGACCATCGGCGGCAATATCAGCACGAATGCAGGCGGAATGCGTGCCGTCAAATATGGTGTGACCAGAGATTACGTGATGGGACTTGAAATCGTTTTAAGCGATGGAAGAGTGCTGACGGTCGGAAGCAAGAATATTAAGGACAGCTCCGGTCTCTCTTTAAAAAATCTTCTGATTGGCTCAGAGGGGACGCTTGCAGTCATTACAAAATGTATTTTAAAGCTGCTTCCAAAGCCGGAAACCTCTTTGAGCGCTGTCATTCCATTTGCAAGCTTGGGGGATGGAATTAAAAGCGTACTGACGATTATCCGTGAAAATGTGAATCCAACCGCGATTGAATTTGTGGAGCGCAAGGTCGTAAAGCTCGGAGAAGACTTTCTCTCATTGTCCTTTCCGTGTCCGCAGGCAAAGGCATATCTTATTGTGACATTTGATGGAAGAAAAGAAGAGGTGGAAACTTCATTAAGCCGTGTGCGGGAAGCTGTTTTAAAAGAAAAGGCATTAGATGTAATTACACTTGACGATAAGAAGCTGAGTGAAGAAGTCTGGAAAATCCGTGGCGTGCTTGTAAAAGCGGTGGAAGCGGTGTCGGAGCAGGAACCGGTAGATATCGTGGTTCCGATTAATAAAATGGTTTCATTTATCGAGTATGTGCATCAGGTAGAGGAAGAAACCGGAATGCAGATGGTAAGCTTCGGACATGCCGGGGACGGCAACGTACATTTATGTGTGGTGCGTGGTAACAGAGACGAGGAGACCTGGCAGAAAGAACGGACTGCCAATATGAAGCGGATTTATGGAAAAGCATATGAGCTTGGCGGTCTTACTTCCGGGGAGCACGGCATCGGTCTCACCAAGAAACAATATTTTCTTGCAGAGACACCGTCTGTGAATCTGGAGCTGATGCGCGGCATCAAAGAGAGCTTTGACAAAAAACATATTTTAAACAGTCACATTTCTTATAATATAGGATGAACATAAGGAGCAAAAGATATGAAGGAATTAAGTAAAAGAAGTGCAGGATTTACCGATTCTGTGATTCGCAGAATGACCAGAATTTCATTAAAATACGGAGCAGTGAACCTTTCGCAGGGATTTCCGGACTTTGACCCACCAAAGGAGATTACCGACCGCCTGGCAGAAGTGGCAGCAGAGGGACCGCACCAGTATGCCTTAACCTGGGGTGCACAGAATTTCAGAGAAGCACTTGCAGCAAAACAGGAGCATTTTTCCGGTATGAAGGTGGACCCGGATAAAGAAATCGTTGTGACCTGCGGCAGCACGGAAGCGATGATGGCGGCGATGATGGCAGTGACGAATCCGGGCGACAAGGTGATTATCTTTTCTCCGTTTTATGAAAATTATGGAGCAGATACCATTTTATCCGGAGCGGAGCCAATCTACGTGCCGCTTGTACCGCCGGAGTTCGGATTTGATGCAAATGTGCTTGAGGATGCCTTTAAGCAGGGCGCAAAGGCGATGATTTTGTGCAATCCGTCAAACCCGTGCGGAAAAGTGTTCACCAGAGAAGAATTACAGATTATCGCAGACCTTGCGATTAAGTACGATACCTATGTAATTACAGATGAAGTATATGAGCATATTATTTATGCGCCAAATAAACATACTTATCTGGCAACGCTGCCGGGAATGAGAGAGCGCACCATCGAGTGCAGTTCTTTATCGAAGACCTATTCTATCACCGGGTGGAGACTTGGCTATGTGATTGCGCCGTCGGAAGTCATTGACCGCGTGAAAAAGATTCATGATTTCTTAACGGTCGGAGCGGCAGCACCGTTAATGGAAGCGGCAACGGTCGGACTTTTATTCCCGGATTCCTACTATGAGGAGTTACAGGCGCATTATACGCATATGAAAAACCTGTTTGTGAGCGGGTTAAAAGATATCGGACTGCGCTTTACCGAGCCGCAGGGCGCTTATTATGTACTCGTGGATATTGGTGAGTTTGGATACGACAGTGACCTTGTATTCTGCGAAGATTTGGCGGCAAAGGTAGGCGTTGGCGCCGTTCCGGGTTCGAGCTTCTTTAAGGAAGATGTCAATCATTTAATCCGGTTCCACTTTGCAAAGAAGGACGAAACATTAAATGCAGCGCTCGATAATCTTTCCCAGATTTACACAAAATTGAAAAAATAATTTTGCGAGGGTGCAATTTTGCGGAAGCAGTGCTATAATGGGCGAAAGACAAAATTTGTGGAAGACAAAGGAGGCAGCTTATGTACCGTGAGATTGCAAAGCTGATTATGTATGGAGATATGGCGGAGGATTGCATCCTCCGTCAGTTTGGTGAAATTTTCCGCCGTTTTAACGAGGATAAATATTCGGATTCGGAACTGATTTCGGATATTTACACACAGTTGAAGCGGCTTCTTGTGGTAGCAACAGACTACGGATTTAATAAGAATCTGTGGCACAATTACCTGACATTTTATCTGGTGACAAATGAGAACCCGTTCAGCATTACCTGCGAAAAGGTAGGCGCGAATGACGGAAGCGTCAATTATTTTGCAAAAAATGATTTTAAGGTGTTTAAGGCACTGTTTGACTATGACTTTGCACCGATTGAAAAGGCACTTGGAATTGACTGCTTTTCCCGGATTTCCAATTATAAGGCAATCGGTAAGAAAGAGCTGATGTACAATAAAAATGTCAGCGAGAAAATCACAGCCCTCAGCGAAAAGTTAGAGCAAGCGGCAGATGAGAACGAATTTTTTGACGAGATTACCGGATTTTACAGAGATTACGGCGTTGGAATGTTTGGTCTTAACAAGGCATTCCGCGTGAAGGAAAAGGATGGAAATGAGGTAGAGTTCATTGCCATTAACAACATGGATAAGGTGATGCTTGATGATCTTGTAGGCTACGAAATCCAGAAGCAGAAGCTTGTGGACAACACGGCTGCATTTGTGGCAGGGCGTAAGGCGAACAATGTGCTTTTGTTTGGAGACAGCGGAACCGGTAAATCCACCAGTATCAAAGCGATTGTCAATGAATTTTATCCGCAGGGACTGCGCATGATTGAAATCTACAAACACCAGTTTAAAGATTTGTCAAATGTGATTGCGCAGATTAAGAACCGGAATTACCGTTTTATCATTTACATGGACGACCTTTCCTTCGAGGAATTTGAAATCGAGTACAAGTTCTTAAAGGCTGTCATTGAGGGCGGCGTGGAGACGAAACCGGACAATATTTTAATTTATGCGACTTCAAACCGCAGACATTTAATCAAGGAGACCTGGAATGACCGCAATGATATGGAAAATGGCAATGGCATCCACCGCTCCGATACGATTGAGGAGAAGCTTTCTTTGGTAAACCGCTTTGGTGTCACCATCAATTACTCCAAGCCGAGCCAGAAGGAATTTTTCCATATCGTGACAGAATTAGCGCACAGAGAGGGCATCCGGATGACGGACGAGGAACTCTGCCAGAAGGCAAACGCCTGGGAGTTAAGCCATGGTGGAATTTCCGGCCGTACTGCGCAGCAGTTTATAAATTATCTTGCTGGAAATGAGGAATAAGATGCTGCGGAAACTTCAGAAATTATTGGAACTTTGTATTGCCGCCACAGTGGGCGTTTATCTTGGAAAAGTGCTGTGGATGTGGATGGATTACCGGAATCATCCGGGAATTTATGCGCAGGATTCGATTTCCTTTAGCGGAAAGGTGACGGTAATCAGCGGAATTGCGTTTGCCGTTGCGGCGGTCGAGGCGATTTTTTATCTGTATATCCGGTATCTGAGAAAGAAAAAACGGGAGCTTGGGCTTTTAAAAACGATGAAAACGAAACATCTTACGATAAGACCTCTAAAGGAAGAGGACCGGGCGGATATGGGAGAAATACTTACAAATGACGATATTCGCAAGACGTATCTGATTCCGGATTTTGCTTCCGAAGAGGAAGTGACTGCGTTATTTGAGACCCTGCACCAAAACTCTCTTTCTAAGGAACATTATCTTTATGGCATCTGCCAGGGCAAAAAACTCATCGGCTTTGTCAATGACGTGGAACAAAAAGGCGATGTGATAGAACTTGGCTATGTCATTCACCCGGCATATCAGGGAAAAGGTTATGCAACCGAGATGCTAAATGCAGTTCTTTTGGACTTAAAAGAGCTTGGGTACATAAAAGTCTTAGCGGGTGCATTTGAGGAGAATATCGCAAGCATCCGTGTGATGGAGAAATGCGGGATGGAAAAAACGGACCGTGAGGAGGATATTGCCTACCGCGGCAGAAAACACCATTGCGTTTATTATGAGAAAGTTATGTTTTAAAAAGGGAATACTTGAAATAAGCTGTTGCATATGTTATACTGGCGATAGCTAAGAAAAGATATACGTGTCATGCAGACACAAAACGAACCCCCAGTAGCGGCCGCTACTGGGGGTTCTTCTCATTTTGGACGGTTGAGCATCCGTCAGGCTAGTTGCCGCGATTGTCTCCGTCTAGCCATTTGCAGATATAGTAGCCAGCTATACTTGCCAATACGGACACAAGAAAAGATATAATGTCAGCCATGCAGACACCCCCTTTCTGTTGCCAGAATGGGTGCGACAACGTAGTAATTATAACATGGGAAAATAACTACAACAATAAAATGAAAAATATAGCGAAAAAAATTGTAAGAATTGCATAAAGGATGAAATATTTTAAAAAGGGAATACTTGAAATAAGTTGTTGCATATGTTATACTGGCAATAGCTAAAAAATGATATGAGGGTGCGTAAGCACAAAACGAAACCCCACGAGATGCGACCTCATGGGGTTTCTTCTCATTTTGGAACGGTAGAGCATCCGTTAGGCTAATTGTCGCTGTCGTTACCGTCTAGCCATTTGCAGATATAGTAGCTAGCTATACCTGCTGTGACGGAAACAAAAAATGATATGAGAATTTTCAACGTAAGCACCCCCTTTCTGTTGCCAGAATGGGTGCGACAACACAGTGATTATAACATGAGAAAATAACTACAACAACAGAATGAAAGATATTGCGAAAAAGATTGTGAGATTTGCATAAAGGATGAAAGATTTAAAAAGGGAATACTTGAAATGCCAGATGGCATATGCTATAATGCCTACAGGCAAGAAATGAGATTGTATCCAAGTGGTACACAAAATGAACCCCCAGTAGCAGCCACTACTGAGGGTTCTTCTCTTTTTAAACGGTAGAGTATCCGCTCGGCTAGTTGTCACTGTCGTTTCCATCTAGCCATTTGCAGACATAGTAGGCAACTATGCTTGCCGTGACGGAAACCAGAAATGAGATTGTTAATTCCAAGCAGCACACCCCCCTTTCTGTTGCCAGAATGGGTGCGACAACACAGTGATTATAACATGAGAAAATAACTACAACAATAGAATAGGAAAATTGGCAAAAAAGATTGTAAGATTTGCATAAAGAGTGAAGACGGGGGAAAGATAGATGCATTTATTGTATGGGACAACCAATCAGGGAAAACTTCAGGCGATGGAGGCAGCGGTGAAATCGTTAGAGATAGAACTGGTTGGTTTGAAGGATATGGAAGGGGAACTTCCACGTGTAGATGAAAATGGCAGTACGCCGTTAGAAAATGCAGAGATGAAGGCAAGAGCGTATTATGAGGCATTTCATATGCCGGTATTTTCCTGTGACAGTGGTTTGTACTTTGATGAATTAAAAGAAGAAGAGCAGCCGGGAATTTACGTGCGGAGGGTAAATGGAAAGACGCTGACAGATGATGAAATGATACAATATTATGCTTCTTTGGCTCAAAAACATGGTGGAAGAATCACCGGGCGATATCGAAATGCTATTTATTTTATTCTGGATGAAACACGCCATTATTCCAGCATGGATATGTCGATTGCCACGGAACCTTTTATCCTGGTGACAAAGCCGCATCCTAAGAGGGTGGACGGATTTCCGCTGGATTCATTGTCGGTTGATATCAGAACCGGAAAATATTATTATGACCTGGAAGAAAAAGATGTGAGTACATCGGTAGATGACGGAGTCAGGTCGTTTTTCAGGGCAATATTGAGGGAAAGATAGTTTCAAAGTTGATGTGATTATTTTTGATAAAGGAAAACATAGTTTAAAATAATTGTCACTGTCATTTCTGTTGCCAGAATGGGTGCGACACATAAAGGATGAGGACAAGGGGAAAGGCACATGTATTACACCCTGGATTCTCGGAAACGTGACGAGGATACCACGTCACGAATTGCCGCAAACCCTTGATTTTTCTGATTTTTTGCCACTTTTTACTTGACGTTTTCATCGTCATGTTTTATAATATTAACACAAACATGACGAGGTGAA
>JBNMKM010000021.1:0-62084 GCA_050874345.1 Roseburia sp.
CACAATCTCCGAAGCACAGGCAAAAGGGAACGCTGCCATGATTTACCGCACCGTAAGACGCACCATCAAATCCTGCCTTCTGCTCGGCTTTCTGTGTACCGCAGGCTTTCTTGTAACCGGAAATTTCATCGGAAATGTCCTCTTTGAAAATGCCCTCGCCGGAAAATTCATTCTCACAATGGGCTGGATCTGCCCGTTTTTATACTTAGGTTCTACCCTAAGCAGTATTTTGCACGGTCTTGGTTTTCCAGGTATTACATTTGTCTTAAATTTGATTGCATGTGGCATCCGCATCCTGTTTGTGTTGTTTGCCATTCCGGTTTTTGGCATCCGGGGCTATCTCTGGGGGCTTTTAACAAGCCAGATTGTCATGGCACTGCTTGCCATCTTCATTCTGTCCAAAAAGCTTTACTCCTGCTCTGCAAGATAGTTTGCCACCCGGCTCTCGATAAGCTCTGCTGTCTGCTCCGGTGTCTTCTGCCCGTCAAAGCAGACAGCCGCCTCCTCCTCAATGATTTTTAAAATCTGCTCATCACTGTTTTCTTCTTTCCCGGCAGATTCTAACAAATCCGTCAATTGTTCTATCTCTTCCGGCAATGGCACATAAAAGCAATAATTCTGCCCCTCTCTGGACATTGTGACAGAAAACGGAAATCTTCTGTTTCCAAATTCATCATAAGCATCTGTTTCTGTTGCATACGCAAAAAAAGTCTCTAAGCTTTGCTTCTCCGCCGGAAAGCCATTTCCTAACGTCGTGCGGAAAGACTTTGCCGGAACATTCTCATACAATCCCTGCAAAAATGTCCACGCAGCGTCCTTGTTCTGTGATTTTGACGCAATCGAATAGGAATCCTCTGTCGCATCTAAAAGATGTCCACTCACCCCATTCTCATTCGGAAATCCTATAAATGTAATTTCATTTGTCTTCAAAAGCTGCTGTAACAGATTCACATCCTCTGCCTGGTTTATATCCACTTCATAAACCAGAGCATCGTGGTCTTCTATATTCCAGATGCTGCTTCCAGCCCCGGAATCGCCATGGAATTGACTGCAAAATGTCAGTATACGATAAAATGCGTCATCCGTAAAATGGCAGGTATGGTTTTCCCAGTCCACAAACTGTGACATCTCAAATGTCAGGCAAAGGGAGAGCATCTGCTGTGCACTCATATCAAACGCCGTCTCATCCGGATGGTTCTCTGCAAAATCCATCATTTCTTCTAAATTCCATCCGGTCATCCCCTGAAGGTCAGAAGCGCTTCCCACCAGCGTATGCACCTGCACACTATTGGGAAGTGCGACAAGATTTTCCTCAAACGTATATGCATCCGTTACATTTGTAAGAAAATTCATTCCCGAATTTTTCACATACGGTGCAAGATTCTCAAGAAGTCGCTTGGACGCATATTTTTTCAAATCTTCATACCGCAGATTCAGAATATCCGGACAGTCCCCGGAAACAATGTCCAAATCTAACGCCGTATAAGCATCCGAAATGTCATCCTCACCCGCCATAAGTTCATCATAATATTCCCTTACTTCCACCCGGTAATCCTTGCTCTGCCGGTTGAATCTTGAAACAGCATACTCCAGATTTCTGCTGGCAGAAAAAGTCCCGATGGTAAGCACTTCCTTCTGCGTTTCTTCCGAAGCCGAAACTTTTTGAACCACTGCGATTTCTCCAGTCGAATCCTCTGTATTATCCTTTAAGAATACTGCAATTGTTTCATCCTCCAGCACCCCGAACTGCTGCACCTGTGCCGCATCAATTCCAAGATTCATCCAGGCAAAAAGCTGTTCCTGTGTCCGGTTTTCCCTGTCATAATAATAAAGGCTGTTGATTCCCTGCGTCAGAAATCCCGTCTGCCCAAATGCCGCAAATTCCGTTCCTGTCACAAAATTGTCATATACTTTTTCCTGTAACCCATCTGCAAATGAAAGTTCCCGGATGGCTGAGTCCGTGCCGCCTCCAAGTGTCTGGCAGGAAGCATATACCGTCCCGCTTCCATCATCAGCGATTCCATCTATCAGTTCTCCTCCGGTTGCTTCCACCGTCATCCGGTAAGTACCATCTGCATCAAAAATTCCAACCTGTCCAAATCCTATGACAGCAAACAAATGTCCTTCCCCGTCAACTGCGGTGTCAGAGACTTCTGTAATTGCAATATATTCTGAGATATCATTGTAGAAAAGAAGTTCTCCGTTTTCATCATATCCGGCAAGATACGTTTTTCCCCCAATCGCATAAAACAGATATTGTTTTCCTTTTCCATCCGGCTGTAACGTTGCCCAGTCAAACCCTGTCACATCCGGATTATTGAGGTTTAATTTTTCCGGTTTTGCATCCTCTCTCGGCTTGAAGCGATAAATTTCTCCCTCAGAAGTGCTGTAATACAGCTTCCCCTCCCGGACGGAAATCGACTGAATCGCTTCATCCGGACTGTAAAAAGATGCGACATAACTATCGTTATTTTCCGGTGTCTTTTCCTCTTTCCCACATGCCGCAATCATACAGCATGCAATTATAAATATAAGTTGTATTATCCGTTTCCCCTTTTTCATGCTCTTCCCCCTGTAGCATAAAACCCCGGAAAATAACTTTCCGGGGTTTAAAATCTGTGTTATCAAAACGCTTGTCCGTTTTAGACACGTGATAAGTATTCACCTGTTCTGGTATCAATCTTGATAACGTCATCCTGCTCTACGAACAACGGTACGTATACGGTTGCACCAGTCTCTACAACTGCCGGCTTGGTAGCACCTGTTGCGGTATCACCCTTGAAGCCTGGCTCAGTGTCTGTAATCTTTAACTCTACGAACAGTGGAGGCTCAACTGCGAATACACTTCCATTGTGAGAGCACATTTTTACCATCTCGTTCTCTTTTACGAACTTTAATGCATCACCGATATCTTCTTTGGATAATGCAATCTGGTCATAAGTCTCAACGTCCATGAAGTAATATAAATCTCCATCTGCGTAAAGATACTGATAATCTTTTCTATCGATACGTGCCTGTGGGCATTTCTCAGTAGGACGGAATGTCTTCTCAACGACACCGCCACTCTTGATGTTCTTTAATTTGGTTCTTACAAATGCAGCACCTTTTCCTGGTTTCACGTGCTGGAATTCAATAATCTGAAAAATATTACCTTCTAACTCGATGGTAATACCATTTCTGAAATCACCTGCTGAAATCATTCAAACTTCCTCCTTAAAATTGCGCATGAGCCGTAAGCTCTCTGATTTTTCTATTGTATAATAAATACATGGACATTTCAAGCATTTTTTATCGGAAACGCCACTTTTTAGCCTAAATTCCGCTTCTTTTCTCAATCTCATGAATCATATCAATACGTGTCTGATGTCTTCCACCCATAAATTCTGCGTCGAGATAGGTCTTTACAATGTCCTTTGCCACTTCAATTCCAACAATTCTCGCACCGAATGCAATGATATTTGCATTGTTGTGTTCCTTGACAAGTCTTGCCGTTGTGCAATCGGAGCAGACTGCTGCACGCACACCAGCCACTTTATTTGCCGCAATGGAAATTCCAACACCGGTTCCGCAGATTAACACTGCGCAGTCCACTTCTCCTGCTGCCACTGCACGTCCCACTTTTTCACCAAATTCCGGGTAGTTGCAGCTCTCTGTGCCATCTGTACCGAAGTTTACCACTTCATGTCCAAGTTCCTTTAAATACTCCATAATCTCGAATTTCATTGCGGTTGCCGCATGATCATTTCCAATTGCAATCTTCATTTTTTCCTCCTGTTTGCGTTTTTTCTCTGATAAAAGAATAAGACTATTTTTTCCAGATAGCGCTTTAACACAATCTGAATTTCCTCTTTTGGATGAATCGGTTTTACCAGAATCGCGCGGATTCCCGCCCGATTGGCTCCATAAATATCTGTAAAAATCTGGTCTCCTACAAATATCGTATTTTCTTTTGTGGTGCCCATCTGCTCCATTGCCTTAAAGTAATTTGCAGTTCCAGGCTTTCCTGCCTTATAAATATAAGAAACCTGCACCGCATCATTAAACATTTTCACACGCGGTTCCTTATTGTTCGAGAGAAGCATACAGTGATAGCCAAGCCCCTTCAACCGCTCAAACAGCTGACACGCTCTCGCATCCGCCGGTTCGCCGTGCCGCACCAGAGTATTATCAATATCGAATATAATTCCCCGATACCCCTGTTGATACAGTCCCTCAAAATCAATTTCATAGGCAGAATCCAAATATTCTCCCGGATAAAATTTTTCCAACATCTTATCGTTCCTTTTCCGATTCTCAAGAATTGCCATTACATAGCTTACTATACTTTGCCGAAAATATCCACCTTTTTTTGTTTTATAGCAGTTTCCTGTGAATATAATAAAGTGTGCGCCTGACGCACACTTTCGCGCGCGAGCGGTATGCGAAGCATAAACTTCTTCTCCGCGAGCTGCGCATCCTGTCCGGTAGGTCTTTTTGCTCTATAGGAACACAGATTTCATACTTTAACATAACACGGTATTTCCTATAGAGCAAAAAAGAGAACCATGCGTTTTCCACATGATTCTCTATAAAGAAAAGTTCTCGTCTGTTCTGTTCTGCCAGATTCCCGACTGATCTAATGAATCCCCAACAAAAAACTGGTACTGCTGCAATACCTGGTCTTTCTTAAGGTCTGTCATAAACTTCTCAACGTCAAGACTGCTGATATCACTGTCAGCCCCTTTGAGCTCATACGTTGCATCCGGCTGATAACGTTTCGCAAAATCCTCTGCTCCGTGATCCGGCTTAAGTGCTGCTGCCGCAATCTCCTGCTTCTGTTCGTCGGAGTCCTGTGTTATCTGCTGTTCCTGCAATCGCTGATTCTGGAGTTGTTCATTCTTTATTTGGTTGTAATCATAAAATACCGAACTGGTTCGGATTCCTGACAGATTCATACCATACGCCCCACTTGCAATTTCGTTTTCTCTACTGTATTACACATTACATATCGGTAAAAAGCACCGGATTCTTTAGCCATCCCGTGCATTATTTGTCAAGCATTTTCTTTAACTCGCTCATGAAGGTATTCACATCTTTAAACTCCCGGTAAACAGAAGCAAAACGCACATAGGCAACCGCTTCTAAGTCCTTGAGCTTATCCATGACGATTTCACCAATCACCGAGCTTGGGATTTCCTTCTCCTCCCGATTAAAAATCTCTGTCTCGACTTCATCAATTAACTGATTAATCTGATTTACGGAAATAGGTCTTTTATGGCATGCCCGAAGAACACCCGCTTCAATCTTGGAACGGTCATACTGTTCTCTGTTATTATCTTTCTTGATGACAATTAACGGTATTGTCTCCACCTTCTCATAAGTGGTAAAACGCTTTCCGCATTCATCGCACAGTCTGCGCCGTCGAATGGAATTATTGTCATCGGCTGGTCTTGAGTCAATCACTCTCGTGTTCTCACTGCTGCAAAACGGACACTTCATATGCCTACCTCCACGCCCCAAATCCCTTTATCTTTGAGTATATCTGTACTTTTTGCGGTTGTCAACCGGATTTCTTTTTTTCAGGTGATTTTTTTCCGCGCTTCCTTCTCATCAATGTCCACCAAAATAATATCCGGTCCAATTTTGATGATTTTGCACCACGGAATCCAGAGTTCAAATTCCCGCCCTACACAACCGAACCATTTTGCCGGTCCCGGCACAATCAATGCACGGATGCACCCGTCTTTTTCGTCAAAATCAAGGTCTCTCACATTTCCGAGACACTTGCAGTTTGTCACGTTGATGACCTCTTTTTGCTCCAGTTCACAAAAACGCATATATTTTCCACCGTTTTTAGGAAAATATATGCGCCCTTGCATTCAAATATTCTTATACGTTAAAGCGGAACAGAATGACATCTCCGTCTTTTACAACATAGTCCTTGCCTTCCATTCCGACAATTCCTTTTTCTCTTGCGGCTGCAAGACTTCCATTATCCAACAAATCCTGATAGTTGACAACCTCTGCCTTGATAAATCCACGTTCAAAATCAGTGTGAATCTTTCCGGCTGCCTGTGGTGCCTTTGTGCCCTTCTTAATTGTCCACGCACGGCACTCATCCTCTCCTGCTGTCAGGAAACTAATCAGTCCAAGCAGGCTGTAGCTTGCTGCAACAAGCTTATCAAGTCCGGACTCTTTTAAGCCAAGGTCCTCTAAGAACATCTGCTTTTCATCATCGTCAAGCTCTGCGATTTCCTGCTCAATCTGTGCACAGATAACAAATACCTCACTGTGCTCCTTTGCTGCCATTTCACGGACGGCTGCCACATGCGGATTACCTGCACCGTCATCTGCCAGGTCATCCTCAGACACATTTGCTGCATAGATGACCGGTTTTGCAGTCAGAAGGTTGTACGAAGCAAACCAGTTCTGTGCATCCTCATCATCCGGCACCTCAAATGACTTTGCAAGTTTGCCGTCCTCCAGATGTGCCTTTACTGCCTCCAAAAGTTCTAATTCCTTTGCGAGTGTCTTATCCATTCGCGCCTGTTTTGCCACTTTTGCAATTCTGCGCTCTAAGATTTCAATATCGGAAAAAATTAATTCCAGATTGATGGTTTCAATATCTCTTGCCGGATTTACGCTTCCATCTACATGTACGACATTTGCATCCTCAAAGCAACGGACAACGTGTACAATTGCGTCTACCTCACGAATGTTGGCAAGGAACTGGTTTCCAAGTCCCTCTCCCTTGCTGGCACCCTTTACAAGTCCTGCAATATCTACAAACTCAATCACTGCCGGAGTAACCTTTTTGGTGTGATACAGTTCTCCAAGCTTCTTGATGCGCTCGTCCGGTACTGCCACGATTCCCACATTCGGGTCAATCGTACAGAACGGATAGTTGGCGGATTCTGCACCTGCCTTGGTCAGTGAGTTGAATAATGTACTTTTTCCAACGTTTGGAAGTCCTACGATTCCTAATTTCATTTTATCTTTTCCCTGTTCAGAAATCCTTATTTTATCAAGGTTTCTGCCTTTCAGCTTTTTCCCATTCTCTGAACCCTTTTGTATTTCAAAAAGAGTCTGACGCAATCATGAATTATAGCATAAAAGTGCTGCTTTTTCAATCTTTATCGGAATTTTAATTCCTTCCCCTCAATATCGCCGATGCACAGACTGTTGCGCTCTTTTTTCTTTACCTGATACAACAGTGTATCCGCCGCATGAAGAAAATCCCAGTTTTTATTTCCGTGCTTTGGAATGCTGTGACAAATTCCCTGTGAAATGGTGACTGTCGGGTATACCTTGGAATACTGATGTTCTATGTTTAATCCTATCACTTCCTGTCTGAGCCTTTCGGCGCGCTCAAACACTTCCTTTGCACTCATGCCGTTATAGATAATGACAAATTCGTCCCCTCCATAACGGGCACAGAAAATATTCTCATTTTCCATCCCTCTTAACAGGTTCGCAACCGCTTTCACACACTCGTCTCCTGCCTGATGTCCGTAATTATCGTTATACTGCTTGAAATAATCAATGTCGAGTATTTCAAATGACAGCGGCTGCCCGTTTGCAAGACATTCCTCCAGCATCTTTTCCGAGTAATCGGAAAGCCTGTAACGGTTCGCAAGATTTGTAAGTGGATCTGTCTCTGATTTTTTCACCAGTTCCATTGTCACTTCTTCTAATTTTTTACGCTTTTCATTTGCACGTTCCAGTGAATTTCTGACATAGAGCATGTTTGCTACCATACTCCGGGTATCCATCTCAATTTTTTCACTGAGATGATAATATTTTCCGGCTGCCTGTAAAAATTCTGCTTCTTTATTATATTTGTCGTAATATCTGATTTTAAGTGACAACAACTTCCGCTGTAAGTTTGCTATTCCAGTCTGTTCTACGGTTTCTTCCAGCTCTCCCAGCAGCTCTAACAATACATCCTCTCGTCCGATATCAAGCATCAGCCCGCAGAAATCATAAAGATCATCAAACAAATCAAGTATCAGTACCTTATCGGAAAGGCGCTGTCTGATATCGTCAATGCAGGCATCCCGAAGTGCCGTTTCACCGGAGAGCTGATAATACTTGGTTTTCATACAGTTAACGTAAATATAGTCCATATTTTTAAAATAGGGCTTGCACTCTCCGTCTAACTTCTCAAGGTACTCTCTTGCCCCCTCCGGATTGCCACGCTGGATAAAGCAGGTTGCGAGATTGCTGTAAATCATAATCAGACTCGCAATACTCCGCTTGTTCTCCGGCGTGTTCATATAATTCTGGTACGCACGCTCAAAATAGTGCTGTGCCTCCCGAAATACCTTGTTTTCCAGATAAAGATAGCCCAGGTTCATTTCTATAATGCTCTCTATCTTATTGATTCCGTAGCGTGCACAGTAATTTAAACCTGTCAGATAATAATCCACTGCAAGAGATGGATTGCCCTTGCTGACAGACATGATTGCAAGCAGATTATAGGATCTCGCCACCAGTTCCCACTGCCCGGACTGATCCAGATAACCAATTGCCTTTGCAATATTTAGGCTCATATTCTCCGAATCATTTAAAATATGATAATTCTCGCCTCTGTAATAATACGCAAAGCCAAGCAGACGGACATCATCCGTCTGCCTGGCATATTCTTCAATCTCTGCACAGCATTCCAACACACGCGAAGTGTCTATGCCACGTTTTTCCAAAACCTCCTGCTCCAACGCTTTCACTTTATTGCAAGATTCGTGCATTTCCATGCTGTCTTCCTCTCTTATCCCCTGTTATTTACTGGTAATCCTTAACATTTGTACTGTCTACTTTTTCAAATGGAACCCAGACATATTTTCCGTCTTCTGAAACGCCCTCAAGATTTGAGATACTGCTTCCAGACGCAAGCGCAAGTGCCGTCTGAACTGCCATCTCTCCCTGTCCAACCGCTGACTGATAAACGGTAAATGCCATTTTGCCAGCCGCAATAGCAGCACAGCCATCTGCAGTTGCATCGATTCCAAGCACCATAATATCGCTTCTGCCCGCCGCCTCACACGCTTCTAACACACCAAGTGCCATCGTATCGTTATTGCAGACTGCCACATCACAATCCTGTCCGGTCTTTAAAAAAAGTTCAAACATTTCTTTTGCCCGTGTCTGATCCCAGTTTGCATTATCCTCAAACACATAATGAATCGTTTTGTCAGACGCATTCAGGGTATCTTTGAGTGCGCTTGATCTTCCTTTTGTTGCAGAGTGACTCTTCGGTCCCTTTAACAATGCAACGTTTATTTCACTTGCAGAAGAAAGCTGCTCTAAAATATACTCCGCCTGATACTGTCCTGCCACCTTCTCGTCTGAACCCACATACATATAACGTCCTGACTCCAGCCTTGATTCATCCGGACAACTGTTACAGAACACGATTGGCACATCACCTGCAAGTGCCTCAAGTTCCAATGCAGTGTCTGCATCTACCGGCGCACACAAAATGACGTCATATCCATCGGAAACCGCTTTTTTGATATGTTCCACCTGATTTTCGATGGAATTTTCGGCATCTAAGATATCAAGCGTTGCACCATTTGCTTCCGCTGTTTCCTTTGCCTTCTCTGCTAACATGCTTCGGAACGCATCCGCCTGCGAAAGAGATAGAAGTATCCGGATTCCGTTTCCGTTCGCTGTCGTATTTCCTGTTGTCTGTCCACAGCCGGCAAGACAGCCTGTCATCAATATCAGACACATGATCAAACATAATCCCTTTTTCATTTTATGCTTCCTCCCTTATATCCGAAACTGTTTTACCTGATCTGCCAACTGGTCTGCAGATGTTGCAAGATTTTCGGCTTCTGCTTCTACCTGTCCGCTGTTCTTGGAAATGTTCTTTGCCTGCTGCAGCATAGATTCGGAGGTTGCAAGAATCTCATCTGAACTTGCCGCCTGTTCTTCCGAAATAGCAGCTACATTTGTAGCAACCTGGTCTACCTGATTAATCTTGTCCACAACGCCACGAATCAGTGTATTCGTCTCCTGAATGTTCTGGAAAATATTGTCAAACGTATCAACTGCGGTATGGATCAGCTCGGCACTTCCGGAAATTGCACCTGCACTGTCTCCTGCCTGGCGTACTGCATCTTCCACAAGACGGTTAATTTCCGTAATCAGTTCTGTAATATGTGCAACCGAATCCGCACTGTTCTTTGCAAGTGTTCCAATCTCTGTTGCAACAACGGCAAATCCTCTTCCTGCCTCTCCAGCTCTTGCAGCCTCAATCGATGCATTTAAGGAAAGCAGATTTGTTTCATCTGCGATATCGCCAATCAATTTGATAATCTGAACAATTTCACCGGAGGCTGTTCCAACCTTATTAACTGCTTCTTCGAGATTGCGGATAGACACTTCAATATTGTCAAGTGCTTCTCCGACACGCTCCATATCCTTGCGTCCTTTTTCGGATATCTGCACGGTCTCCTGCATCTTATTTTCAACCATATCGCTGTCCGTCTTGGTATCTGCCGCCACACCTGCAAGCTGCGTTGCGTTCTGTGCAATCTCATTAACGGAAACAGAGAGCTGGTCGACCGTTGCATTGAGTTCGTCCATCGACTGTGACTGGATACCGGCAGCAGAATTCATTTCACCGGAAACATTCTTGCTGGTATCTGCCTGATTTTTCAGTTTGCCTGAGACGTCACCCATCTCTGTAATCATCTGTTTCATAGAGCCGATAAAACGGTTCACGCTCTGTCCCATGACTGCGATTTCATCGTTTCCTCTGCTGTTAATAGATACGGTAAAATCACCGTCTGTCATTGTTGTAATTACCTTTGTCATTTCTTTTACCGGCTTAATCACAACATGGGTCAGACGCTCAATCAGAACGCACAACAGTACCATGCACACGATACTGATAACAATCATAATCGTACGAAGCTGTGCCAAATCCGCAAGTACCACACTTGTTGGAATGTAAGAGACAAGCAGCCAGTCCGTACCTTCTACTTCCTCAAATACGGTCATGTTGCCGTCTAAGGTCGTAAAACTGTAATCTTTTGCCGCAATCTTTTCGGCTGCCAGTTTATAGAACTGACTCTGTCCATCTGCACCAAGTGTCTGGGAAATCAGACTGCTGTCACGATTTGCCAGAATTTTCGCACTGTTCTTATCTACAAGAAATGCCTCTGCATCGTTCATCTCAATGAAAGAGTTTACAATGATTGCGATACGGTCTAAGGTCATATCTGCAGAAATTACGCGGATGTTGTCGGAACCATCATTTAAAATACCGGACGCACTGATAACGTTTACTCCTTCTGCATTCTGGTAGGCGGAGCCGACTGCCATATTCACTCTGGTAAGCACTTCCTGATACCAGGTGCTTTTCGTCGGATTTGCCTCCTGTTTATCAGAGTTTTCTGCTTTTATCAACTTTCCGCTCTCGTCCGCAACATAAAGACCGTTCGGATAATTGTCATTATAGCCATAATAACCGTTTAAAATCGTCTGTAATTCTGCATCATCAGGATGCAGTTTTTCAATCGTCTCCTTTGCCATCTGAAAAGATGCCAGATTCTCATCCAGCCATCCCTCAATACTCGATGCCTGATTTGCAACGGAAGATTCCAGGAGATTTTTGGAATACCGTTCAATAATCTTTGCCGACATCTGATATGCAACGATAACTAACACTGCCACGATTGCCATAACAACCGGAATGATGATTCCAAGCAGCTTTGTTTTTATGGAAATAATCTTCTGCCCTCTCATATAACGCTCCCCTTTTTTCCAAATAATAGCTACATATAATTATAATATTGTTTTCTTTTTCGTCAATATTTTATAGATATATTTTCCTATAAACTCAAAAAGGAACCCTGCACCTCTGCAGGATTCCCCTCTAATCTCTTGACTCGATTACAATCAAAATTCCATCTTCAAATATAATTTCTGCTGTTTCTTCCATTATCTCATTGCTGACACCAAGCGAACAAAAGCCCTTCAGGCAAAAATCTGACAGTGGATATACAAATCCTTTGAGTGTAAGATGCTCTACCTGTGGAGAATATGGAATCAATGAAACATATTTTCCATACTGTTCCTTCTTCGCTATCCGAATAGAACTGTCAATGATGCGTACACGGTTATGTTCATCTAACAGCTCAATCGAGACTTTCTGCTCAAGCCCGATTCCAAGCAGTTCAATATTTCCAAGTACATGATCGAGACGGCTTCCGGTTCCGCCAAGTAACATAATCTGCCCGGCTCCCTCCCGGATGGCAAGCCGGATTGCAAATTCCGTATCCGTATCATCCTTCATCGGATTTAACGTATGCCACACGATTCCCGTTTGTGCCTTATAATAGGCAAGTGTCTCTTCCTGCACCGAATCAAAATCTCCGATAATGATATCCGGTTTCACCACACACTTTCGCAGCACCTCCATCCCGGAATCCGCTGCTATTATAAAATCCGGCTTCTGTTCCTTTAAAGTCTGTGCTACAAACGTCTCTGTAACAGTTCCCCCGGAAACAATCACACATTTTTTCATTCCGGCAAACGCTCCCTTTCCTGTCCACATTTTTTATGAATTAATAATTGAAAGGAATGCCTCTACATTCTCCTGCACATCCCCGTGGAACACAGCACTTCCCGCTACGATAATATTTGCTCCGGCATCCATGACCTCCGCCACATTTTCAAGATTGATACCGCCGTCCACCTCAATATCTGTCTTTAATCCACGCTTATCAATCAGTTTCTTTAAATCCCGCACCTTCTCTACCGTATAAGGAATTAACTTCTGTCCGCCGAATCCCGGATTTACAGTCATAACCAGCACCATATCCACGTCCTGTAAGACATATTCAACTGCCGAAAGCGGTGTCGCCGGATTTAATGCAACCCCGGCGAGAAGTCCTTTTTCCTTGATTGCCTGAATCGTGCGGTCAAGATGTGTGCAGGCTTCCGCATGCACCGTGATAAGGTCTGCCCCGGCATCCGCAAAATCCTTGATGTAGCGCACCGGCTCCTCAATCATAAGATGAACATCAAAGATGCGCTCCGTACATTCCCGGATAGATTTCATAACCGGTGCTCCATAGGTAATGCTTGGCACAAACATTCCATCCATCACATCAATATGGACATAATGTGCGCCGGCTTCATCAAGCAGTCTTACCTGTTCTCCCAATCTTGAAAAGTCTGCCGACAAAATCGACGGTGATAAACAATTCATAAGTTTCCTCCCTGCCAGTGGTTCTAGTATTTCTTTGCACTTTTAAGTTCCTGATACAGCAGTTTATAATTTTCATAGCGAAGGCTGCTGATTTTCTTTTCCTTCAAGGCGTTTTTGACGCCACAGTCCGGTTCACTGATATGACTGCATCCCTGAAACCGACATTCCGGCTCAAATGCTGCAAACTCCGGATAAAAGTTCTGCAATTCTTCCTTTTCAAATCCCGGGATATATAACGTGGAAAATCCGGGCGTATCCATAATATAGCCATCTCCGCAAATCGGGATAATTTCCGAATGGCGCGTCGTATGCTTTCCGCGCTCAATTTTGGTACTGATGCTTCCAGTCTCCATCTGAACATCCGACTGAAGACTGTTTACCAGAGAGGACTTTCCAACTCCTGAAGGTCCCGCCACCGCTGTCGTTTTTCCTGCGAGGCAGTTCTTTAACGCTTCGATTCCGTCCTGCTCCTTTGCACTTGTAAAGAGCACCGGATAACCACACGCCGCATAGACATCCGCAAATTCGTGCAGTTCCTTCTCGCTCACCAGATCCGTTTTATTAAAGCAGATGCTTACCGGCACATTCTGATAGCCCATCATGACAAGAAAACGGTCCAAAAGATTAAAATTCGGCTGTGGCTTTGCCGCCGCAAAAATAATCAGTGCCAAATCAATATTTGCCACTGCCGGACGAATCAGTTCGTTTTTCCTTGGAAGAATCTTCTCCACATTTCCTTTTCCCGCCGCCTCATCAATGACTGCAATTTCCACGTCATCGCCCACAAGCGGTTTGATTTTCTGATTGCGGAAGACTCCCTTTGCCTTACATTCATAAATTCCGGATTCTCTTACATGAACGTAGTAGAATCCGGAAATTCCTTTGATTATCTTTCCCTGCATAAATCTGTCGTTATTCCTTATTAAAGGTCATGTTCTGTACCTGGGGTGTTCCGATAACATTGCCGTCTAAATCGAGCCACTGCACCATAACAGAGCCACTGCTCACTAAAAGTCCGCCCTTTGAAAGCGACAGTCCGTCGTCTCCAAACGAGTCAATTGACTGATTCAGCCACTGTTCCAAAACGTTTCCAGTTCCATCCTGCCCATCATAAAGAAGAATGTTTGCACCGGAAACATTTGAAATATCACCGCTTAATTTCTGTACCCGGAAACTTGCACGGTAAGTCGTTGTCGTCACATTCTCCACCGGTTCCGTTCCAAGACTGATGGTCAGATTAACGGTTGTTCCCTTCGTCACCTTAGAATCTGCCTCTATACTCTGCTCGACCACATAGCCTTTTTCCACCGTGCTGCTGTATACGGAAGAAGAAATATTCCAGTTGAGGCTTGCATTTCCAAGCATGGTCTTTGCCTTATCCTCGGACTGTCCAACTACATTTGGCACTACCGCCGGCTCTACGCCCTGACTGATGGTAAGTGTAATCGTGTCCCCTTTTTTGCCAAGGGAACCGGCTGCAGGATTCTGTGAAATGACCGTGCCCTGTGAAATGGTATCGCTGTATTCATATTCCTTGGATACCAGAAATCCTTCTGTTGTAAGTGTGCTCTCTGCGTTCTCTGCGGTGCTTCCCGTAACAGTCGGCACTTCAATGCTGCCTCTTCCGCTGCTTGTAATGACTGTAATCGTCGTGTGGAGTTCTACGCGCTCTCCCTTATCGACGCTCTGCTGTAAAATTCTTCCTGCCTCATATTCATCGGAGGATGCCGTACCCTCTTCCTTGATTCCAAGTCCGATGGCATTTAACTGCTTCTGTGCCTCCTCATACGTAAGTCCAAGTACATCAATCATCTCGGTAGAATTTTCATCGGTCAATGCTTCGCTCTCAGAAGTCTTACTTTCAGAATTGTTCTCCTTCTGTGTCTCCGTCGTCTGCGTGCTCTTATTCTCTGTATTGCTTTTTGAACCGGAGCTAAATAATCCGAAAAAACTTCCGATAAGGTAAATGATGATTCCAACAATTACAATTGCAGTTACGATTCCCATAATGGTAATCGCTTTTTCCATCTTCGGATTTAATTCTCCGTCATCATCGTCCTCCTCAAGGTCATCGTCCTCGACTTCTTCCTCGATTCCCATTTCACGGTCTGCCTCTTTTAAAAGCTGCTCGCCGATATGAACTGTGTTTGCTTCCTGACGAATCCGGTTGACATCGTCCTCTCCGATAACACGGGTCTTATCCTGATTAAGCGGAGAAACCATAACCACGAAATCCTCATTCGGGCTGACAAGTGCTTTTCTTAAATCCGATAAAAGTGCTGACATATTCTCATAGCGTCTGTCCGGATTCTTCTGCGTACATTTTAAGATAATCTTTTCCATGCTGATTGGAAGATTTGGTGCATAAACGCTCGGTTTTACCATTTCTTCCTGCAAATGCTGAATTGCAACTGCAACTGTAGTATCTCCATCAAATGGAACCCTTCCGGTTACCATCTCATACATGACGATTCCGAGAGAATAAATATCGCTTTTTCCATCCACAAAACCGTTTCTCGCCTGCTCCGGGGAAGAATAATGCACGGAGCCCATCACATCAGAACTGATGGTATTTGACGATGCCGCACGCGCAATTCCAAAGTCCATGACTTTTACTTTTCCCTCAGTGGAAATCATGATATTCTGCGGCTTGATATCGCGATGGATAATCTGGTTATTATGTGCCGCCTCAATTCCTCTTCCTACCTGGATTGCAATGCTGACTGCCTCTTTGAAGGAGAGCTGTCCCTTTTTCTCAATGTAGGTTTTTAATGTGATTCCTTCCACATATTCCATAACAATATAATGCAGTCCGTTCTCACTGCCGACATCATAGATATTTACAATGTTCGGGTGCTGCAGTGCGGCTGCCGACTGCGCCTCTGTGCGGAATTTAGTCACAAATCCGACATCTTCGGAAAACTCCGGCTTTAATACCTTGATTGCTACGAAACGTCCCAGTGTGAGATCTTTTGCCTTATATACATCAGACATCCCGCCTGCGCCAATTTTACCGATAATCTCATAGCGGTCTGCTATATACATTCCCTCTGTCAACATTCTTTCACCTCATCAGAAAATGGTTCTATCAATACAACCGTTATATTATCCCTGCCGCCATTGCTGTTGGCAGTTTCCACTAATTTCTCTGCTTTCTCTACAATATCACGCTGTCCCAATATAATCTGGCGGATTTCCTCATCCCTCACCATATTGGTCAGCCCATCGGAGCACATTAAGATGATGTCCCCCGGCTCTAATTCCACTTCAAAAAAATCCGCAGAAACCTCCGGGAGCACTCCAACTGCTCTCGTGATGATATTTTTATCCGGATGGTCTTTCGCATCCTCTTTATCCATCTCTCCAAGCCGAACCATTTCTTCCACCAGAGAGTGGTCTCTTGTAACCTGAATCATTTTGTCGGCACTGACTAAGTACAGACGGCTGTCCCCGACATTGGAAACATACATTCTGTCATCTACAATCGTAGCTGTCACTAACGTCGTACCCATGCCCTGTCTGTTTACATCTTTTTCAGCTTCCGCAAGCAGTAATGCATTCGTCTCACTGATTGCCTGTTTTAAAATAGCAACCGGCTCTGTAAGTGTCGATTCTCCTACAAGCTCTGCGACCTTTTCGACCGTAAAACGCGAGGCATAATCCCCTGCCGCGTGTCCGCCCATTCCATCTGCTAAAAGGAAAAGATTTGGCAGATTTCCAACAGCCGTCTCTGATGTATACATATAATCCTGGTTTGACTCCCGCCGTATTCCCACATCCGTCATGGAAAACGTCTTCATCTGCTGCTTCCTTCCTTTCTGTCGCTCTCACTGCCCATATAGCGCTTGCGCAACTGTCCGCAGGCTCCGTCAATGTCCCTGCCCATTTCCCTTCTAATAGTAACATTAATTCCGTTTTTTTCAAGTTTATTTTTGAAATTGTAAATCGCTGTGGAATCCGGCTGCACGTAGGTGCGTTCCTTGATAGGATTGACCGGAATCAGGTTGACGTGGCAGTTCATCCCGTGAATCAGTCTGCAAAGCTGTGCCGCATCCTCATCCGTATCATTGACACCACCCACCAGGCTGTACTCAAACGTCACCCTGCGCCCTGTCTTTTCAAAATAATAGCGGCACGCTTCCACAACCTCATGAATCTCATATTTATTGGCAACCGGCATAAGTTCAAGACGCTTCTCCTGCGAGGATGCGTGAAGCGACAATGCCAGGGTAATCTGAAGCCCTTCGTCTGCAAGTTCGCGCATCTTTGGCACAATGCCGCAGGTGGAAACCGTAAGGTTCCGCTGGCTGATATTTAACCCGTTTTCATCCGAAAGCATCCTGATAAACCGAAGAAGATTGTCATAATTATCCATCGGTTCTCCGGTTCCCATGACAACTACATTTGAAATCCGTTCTCCGATGTCCTTTCCTATCTGATAAATCTGGTCGAGCATTTCGGAGGGTCTTAAGCCCCGCACCAAACCATCTAACGTCGATGCGCAGAACCGGCAGCCCATCCGGCAGCCGACCTGTGAGGAGATGCAGACAGAATTTCCATGTTTGTAGCGCATTAAAACACTCTCGATGACATTGCCATCTGCCAACAGAAACAGATACTTTCTGGTGCCGTCCTCTTTTGAAATCTGTACCGCCTCTTTCTTTAACGTCACAAGCTCACAGGTCTCTTCTAACTTTTGCAGCAGATTTTTGCTGATATTCGTCATTTCTGAAAAGGATTCCACCTGCTTTACATGAAGCCACTGGTAAATCTGTTTTGCACGAAACCCCTTTTCCCCCATGGACACTAACAGCTCCGTCAGTTCTGCTAAATTGAACGATTTGATATCAATTCTGCTCTCTTCCATTGTAGACATTCTTAGTTTCTCCTCAATCTTGCAAGGAAAAATCCATCTCCTAAAGTTTCCTTTGGGAAAATCTGGTGCATTTCCTCAAGTTCATATTCCGGATGGTGCTCCAGAAAATAAGTTACATTCTCTTCGTTTTCCATACGGTCTATCGTACAGGTCGAATAAATCATTCTGCCGCCGTGTTTTACATAACTGCTCACCGTATCTAAAATCTGGCGCTGTAATAGGACGAGATTCTTTTCGCCCTCAGGGCTCATCTTGTATTTGATATCCGTCTTTTTGCGCATCACGCCAAGCCCGGAGCACGGAAGGTCAGCAATTAAAATATCTGCCTTTTCCACGGAGGCTTTGTCAAATGCAGTTGCATCCCATACCTTTGCTGTGACATTTGCGCAGCCGCAGCGGCTGATATTCTCTTCTATCAGTTCTACTTTATATTCCGTCAAATCTCTGGCATCCACGAGTCCGGTGCCATTCAGTTTCTCCGCAAGGTGAATACTCTTTCCACCCGGCGCCGCACACACATCAATGACCGTATCGCCCTTTTTCGGTGCCGCAAGTTCCGCAGTCATCATGGAGCTTAAATCCTGCACATAAAAAAGTCCTTCCCGGAAAGAAGAAAGTGCACCGAGATGGTCAAATTTTTCCAGTGTAAACGCATAGGAAAGTCCCGGATATTCCTCTGTATCAAGAGGCTTCGCCGTAACTCCCTCGTTCCTTAAAATCTCCTGTAATTTGTCCGGTGTCGTCTTTAACAGATTTGTGCGGATGGTAATCGGTGCTTCTGCAAGAAATGCCTGCAGAATTTCAACCGTTCGTTCCTTTCCGTAGTCCTTTAGCCACTGCGTCACAATCCACTCCGGCATCGAGTATTTCACTGACAAATACAATCCCTCGTTTTTGCTCTCATCCGGGTATTTTATCTGGTCAAGATTTCTTGCAATGTTACGCAAAACTCCGTTCACAAAACCGCTCAGCGTAGAAAAACCTTTTTTTCGGGCAAGTTTTACTGCCTCGTTACACGCTGCCGCAGCCGGAACGGAATCCATGTATTTTAACTGATACACGCTCATCCGCAGAATATTGCGGATGACCGGTTTCATTTTTGTTGTTTTTACTTTTGAGAACTGATCAAGGATGTAATCGAGTTCCACCATCCTCTGAATCGTTCCCTCTGCCAGACGCGTTAAAAACGCGCGGTCTCTCTTTTCGAGATACTGATACTTTTCAAGTACCGAACGGATGACCAGATGGCTGTAATTTCCCTTTTCGGTGACCTCCATCAAAATTCCAAGCACCAGTTCCCGGACATTTGCAGAATCAGTCATTTCGGTCTCTTCCTCCAAACAAAAGCACCAGACGAAGGAGCTGTAAAATTGCTGCTGCCGCACTCGCTACATACGTAAGAGCTGCCGCTTTTAACACCTTTTTCGTGTAAGGAAGCTCGCTCTCGCTTAAAATTCCCTGCTCCCCTAACATCCGAAGCGCCCTGCGTGACGCATTGAACTCTACCGGCAGTGTCACAAGCTGGAAGATTACTGCAAAGGAAAAGCAGATAATTCCAAGATTGATTAAGAAAGCTCCTGTACTGCTGGTAAAAAACAATCCAATCAGAATTAACGGCCAGGACAGTGTCGAACCGATGTTTGCCACCGGAACGATTGCCGTGCGCAGTGACAGCGGCACATAGCCCTGCTGATGCTGGATTGCATGACCACACTCATGGGCTGCTACACCGATTGCCGCTACAGACGTCGCATCATAGACTGATTCTGACAGATTCAATGTCTTCTTTGCCGGATTGTAGTGGTCTGTCAGGTTTCCGGAAACACGCATGATCGTGACATCATAAATTCCGGCACGGTTTAAGATACGCTCTGCCGCCTGTGCTCCTGTCATTCCTGACATACTGCGGTACTTTGAATATTTATTGAAGGTCGATTTTACCCGCGCCGATGCAATCAGACAGATTACTGCACCGATTACCACCAGAAAATACGTCGGGTCCCAATAATAGTAATATGGCATATTCATCCTCCTTTAGCACTTTTTAAAATAAGTTCCTGCTTCCACGGTATATCCGTTCAAAAATGCTTCTGTGGACATCCGTTTTTTGCCTTCTAACTGAATCTCTGTCAATGCAAGGATTCCATCTCCGGTCTGGACTTCAATTCCGTCTTTTCCGGCAGCCAGGATACAGCCAGGAGCCGCCTTCTTCTCATCGGAAATAACTTTTGCTTTCCAGATTTTAAGGCTCTTGTCACCCAGTTTCGTGTAAGCGCTCGGCCATGGATTTAACCCTCTTATCAGACACTCAATCTGCTTTGCACTGCCGCTCCAGTCAATATTTCCCATTTCTTTGTGAATTTTTCCGGTATGGGTTGCTTTTGAAGCATCCTGTGGAGTAAAAGTTGCCGTTCCGTTTTCAATCGCTTCCATTGTTTTGACGCAAAGCTTTGCGCCAACCTTGGCAAGACGGTCGAACAGGCTGCCCGCCGTCTCATCCTCGGCAAGTGTTACGGTTTCGGTCGCAATAATGTCTCCGGTGTCCACTCCCTCGTCCATGCGCTGAATCGTAACTCCCGTCTCCTCATCTCCGTTGATGACTGCCCACTGAATCGGGGACGCACCGCGGTATTTCGGCAACAGAGAAGCATGCACGTTGATGCAGCAGTATTTCGGCAGCTCCAAAATCTCTTTGGATATAATCTGCCCAAATGCTTCCACTACAATCAAATCCGGCTCAAATGTTTTCAGATATTCCACACATTCCGGACTTTTCACGCGCTCTGGCTGGTATACCTCAAGTCCGTGTTCGAGTGCACACGCCTTAACCGGCGTATATTTTAACGCTTTGCTTCTGCCGACCGCCTTATCCGGCTGTGATACGACAAGTACTACCTCATGTCCTGCTTTTATGATTTCTTCGAGTGTTCCCACCGCAAAATCCGGTGTTCCCATAAACATTACTTTCATTACTCTGCATCCTCTTCATAATTTACATCGTGGAGTGCTCCCTCCACCTTCTCTGTATACATATGCCCATCGAGATGATCGAGTTCGTGGCAGATAGCACGTGCCATAAGCTCTGTTCCCTCAATCTCATACATTTCCATATTCTCATCGAGTGCACGCGCTTTGACATAGTTTGGTCTCGTCACAACACCTGCTTTTCCCGGAAGGCTTAAGCAGCCCTCGTCTCCGGTCTGCTCGCCTGAGCTTTCGATTATCTCCGGATTAATCATGACAACCGGACCCTCGCCGACATCAATTACCACGATTCTTTTTAAAACGCCTACCTGTGGTGCCGCAAGCCCCACGCCATTTGCCTCATACATGGTATCTAACATATCCTCAATGAGCGTCATCAGCTTTGGCGTCATCTCCGTAATCTCTCTGCATTTTTTAGTCAGTACCGGATCACCCTGAATCCGAATCGTTCTAAGTGCCATCGTGTTTCCTCCTTCATTTAAAATCCGTTTACCGGATTAAAGTCAAACTGAACCGTCACATCCTTTAGTGCCCCATTGTCCTGTAAAAACTGCTCTGACACGTCTTTTAAATGCACTAATGTCTCATAATGCGGCGTTTTCAGATAAAGAACTTTCTTATAAATATCATTTACCTTTGCAATCGCAGCGTCCGCAGGTCCAATTAACGATAGTTGTCGTTCTTCTGCCGTATGCTCTGTTAAAATCCGCTTTAGCTGTTCTGCCGCAGATGCAGCAAGGCTCTCTTCCTTTGCCGCACACAAAATGACTAACAGATTCCATACCGGCGGATATCGAAGCAATTTCCGGTATGCAATCTCCTTCTCATAAAAGGCTTCGTAATCCTGCTTCTGTGCGGTAACGATGCTGTAGTGCGTAGGGTCATAGGTCTGGATGACCACTTCTCCTGCAATCGTTCCGCGCCCGGCTCTTCCGGCCGCCTGCGTCAAAAGTTGAAATGTCCGTTCTGCGCTGTGATAATCGCTCACGTGAAGCGACATATCCGCTGCAAGCACGCCCACTAATGTCACATTTGGGAAGTCATGCCCTTTTACTATCATCTGCGTTCCAATCAGAATATCTGCCTCGCCGTTTCCGAATGCAGAAAGAATCTGTTCGTAGCTTTCCTTGCTGCGCGTCGTATCGTAATCCATCCGAAGGATTCTCGCCGCCGGGAACCGTGCACGCACGACCTGTTCGATACGCTCTGTTCCAGCTTTAAAACCTCCGATGTACTTGGAACCGCATACTGGACAGACCGCAGGAACCGGCTCCTCATAGCCGCAGTAATGACATACCATCCGTCCACCTGTGTGCTGGCTTAACGATACATCGCAATGCGGACATTTTATCACATGACCGCAGGCTCTGCAAGAGATAAAACCCGCAAGCCCCCTGCGGTTTAAAAAAAGCATGGTCTGCTCACCGTTTTTTAAGCGCTCCTCCATCTTCTCCTGAAGATGCCTGCTTAAGATGGAACGGTTGCCCGTTTTTAACTCCTCCCGCAAATCCACAACCACACACTCTGGCAACGGCCGGCTCTTTACCCTGTGCTTTAGCTCTAAGAGTTCATATTCACCGTTTTGTGCCGCATAGAAACTGTCCACGGAAGGGGTAGCCGAGCCTAACACGACACCGGCTCCCGCCATCTTTGCGCGCTCAATCGCCGTTTCCCTGGCGTGATACCTTGGAACTGTCTCACTTTTGTAAGATGTTTCGTGTTCCTCGTCAATGATAATCAGCCCGAGTTTTGGAAATGGAGTAAAAAGTGCTGACCGGGGTCCAATCATGATGTCAAGCTCTCCCTTTTTTGCACGTTCAAACTGGTCATAACGCTCTCCCGGCGAAAGTCTTGAATTCATGATAGAAACCCGGTCGCCAAACCGGTCATAAAACCGCATCACTGTCTGAAAAGTAAGCGCAATCTCCGGAATCAGCACAATTGCCTGCTGTCCCTTTGCAATCACCGCCGCAATCAGCTCCATGTAAACTTCTGTCTTACCGCTTCCGGTGACGCCCTTTAGAAGCCATGGCTTATGGTTTTTCTCTGAAAGCCCCGCTAAGACTGCGTCCACCGCATGGCGTTGTTCTTCGTTTAACACCTTTTGTGTGCCGCTCTGGTTTAAGTGCTCCACCGGATTGCGGTAATAAGTCTTTGACAATACCTTAACGACGCCCTGCTCTTCCAACGCCCGGATGACGTTTCCCGACACCTGAAGTTTTCCAGTAATGAGATTCCAGTCAAGCGTTTCCTGCTCCAAAAGTGCTGCAAGAAGTCTTGCACGCGCCGTGCTGTGCTTTCTTTGATACTCTCCAAGCAGATTTTTTGCTTCCATTGGGTGCACTGCAAGCCGCACGGTCTTCTGTTCCTTGTGCGTCTTCTTCTCCTTGATGGGAATGACGGTCTTTAACGCATGGTTCATCGTACCGCCATAATTTCTGCGCATCCATGCCGCAAGCGCAATCATCTGGGATTCAATCGGAATGCTGCCCTCCACAACGGAAAGCAGCTCCTTTGTCTTTTCCGGCTCGTACTCGGGAATATCCGATAAATCCACTACATATCCTGTAAGTTTGCGGTTTCCAAACGGGATGTTGACCTGTACGCCAATTGTAATTTGTTCTTTTAAGCGCTCCGGTATCCGGTATTGAAATGTCTTATCCAGTTTTTCATGGGAAATATCCACAATGACATTTGCATATTCCGCCATTGATTCACCTCATTTTTCTTTCCTTCCGTGCATATTCTGCCTTCTTCCATGGAAAACTATCCCTGATACTCTTACTCATTTTTCGGAGGAGGATGCGCTATGAAAGCAAAAAAATTCGCAATCTGTGGTCTTACCGGATGGTGCATGGAAATCCTGTTCACCTCTGCAAACTCTCTGCTGCACCATGATGGCAGGATGATTGGCCACACATCTGTCTGGATGTTTCCCATCTATGGAATGGCTGCACTGATTGCACCAGTTTACCAGAAAATAAAGGGAAAATCTACACTTTTCCGGGGCAGTGTCTATACACTTGCTATTTTTTCCTGCGAATATCTGACCGGCTCCCTGCTTAAAAAGCATCACCTTTGTCCCTGGGACTACAGCGATGCCAAAACAAATATCAACGGAGTCATCCGCTTAGACTATGCACCATTATGGATGGCTGCCGGGCTGCTTTTTGAACGGATTCTAAGACAGACCGATGCCGCCTAGTCGATTCCGTCAATATCTGCACCGATATTCTGCATGCTCAAGGTACGGTGGCGGATTCTTGCTTCCTCGGAAGCCTTCAGCAGATAATTTTTGATTTCTCTTGCGTGCTTGATGTGTACCAGATGCAGTTCCTGGTCCGTTACATCTCCGGTGTAACAGGTAATCGTGCCGACTCCCACGATTCGCTCTGCCAGGGTAGCGGTCAGCTTCACATCCTGCACCTTATACATATAGCAGTCATTTTCCTCAATCTTTAGCAAACCCTCATTTACCGTGATACAGTCCGGTGTAATCGTGTATCTGGTAAAGGTCCATGGAAGCCCGAAAAAGAGAATCCGCTTCCTCTCCTGGTATTTGATTTCATTTTCAGTTTCGATTGTATTTTTTTCTTCAGCCACTTGCAAAACTCCTTTCCGGCAACTTCAATTTCACTCCTGCCATTTTACCGCACATCCCGCCAATCTGCAACAAAATATCTGAAAATTAGTGCATTTTGCACCAATATAACGTAAATAATTTTCCTATTGAAATCGCCCATTTATTATTATATGATGGTAAAAATGCCTGGAAGACATAGTTCTTCCAACTAATAATCAAGGCTATATTTATAAGGAGGATTAATATGCGTCATCTAATGAGCCCATTGGACTTCTCCGTCGATGAGTTGGACAGGCTTTTGAACCTTGCCAATGATATCGAGAAGTACCCGCAAAAATATGCACACGCCTGTGAGGGGAAAAAACTTGCAACCTGTTTCTACGAACCGAGTACCCGCACACGACTCAGTTTTGAAGCTGCCATGTTAAATCTTGGTGGTTCTGTTTTAGGTTTTTCCAGTGCCGACTCCTCTTCCGCAGCGAAAGGAGAAAGTGTTTCTGATACGCTTCGCATCATTTCCTGTTATGCAGATATCTGTGCTATACGTCATCCAAAGGAAGGCGCCGCTCTCGTAGCCTCCCAGAAATCCCAGATTCCAGTCATCAATGCCGGTGACGGCGGTCATCAGCATCCAACACAGACTTTAACCGATCTTTTAACCATCCGTTCCCTGAAAGGACGTCTTGACAATATGACGATTGGTCTCTGCGGAGATTTAAAATTCGGACGTACCGTCCACTCTCTCATCAATGCGTTAATCCGTTATCCGAATATCCGTTTTATTCTGATTTCCCCGGAAGAGCTGCGGATTCCAAGTTACATCCGTGAGGACGTGTTAAATGCAAACAACATTCCATTTACAGAAGTAGAACGTTTAGATGATGCGATGCCGGATCTTGATATCCTTTATATGACCCGCGTCCAGAAGGAACGTTTCTTCAACGAAGAGGATTACGTCCGTTTGAAAAACTATTATATTCTCACCAAGACACAGATGGAACTTGCAAAAGAGGATATGTTAGTTCTTCATCCTCTGCCGCGTGTCAATGAAATTTCCGTGGAAGTTGATGACGACCCGAGAGCTGCTTACTTCAAGCAGGCACAATACGGCGTTTATGTGCGTATGGCGTTAATTCTTACACTGCTTGGCATCACCGTAGATTAAGAAAGGAGATACTTATGTTAAATATCAGCGGAATCCATGAAGGTTTTGTATTAGACCATATCCAGCCGGGTATGAGCTTACAGATTTATCATGATTTGAAATTAGACCAGTTAGACTGCACCGTTGCCATCATCAAGAATGCGAAAAGCAATAAGATGGGCAAAAAGGATATCTTAAAGGTAGAATGTCCGGTAGAAGCCTTAGATTTAGATATTTTAGGATTTATCGACCACAATATCACCGTCAACGTCATCAAGGATGATAAAAAGGTCGAGAAGAAAAAATTACAGCTTCCAAAGCAGGTGAAAAACGTCATCAAATGTAAGAACCCGCGTTGCATTACTTCTGTAGAACAGGGTCTTGACCAGATTTTCCTTCTGACCGACCCTGAAAAAGAAGTCTACCGCTGCAAATACTGTGAAGAGAAATACACCAATCCAAACCGCAGATAATAGCAATGATTGTCCGGTAACAACCGGCAATGTAATATATTAAAAAAGAGGGCTTGTAAACATCACTGTTTGCGAGTCCTCTTTTTTATCTTTATAATTTGCGCCATAGTTTTTTAGAATGGACGGCAGCAGCAGTTGCAGAGCATATTCAAAAGACACAGATTCAGGCAGAGATTTCCTGCACTCTGATAGGGTCTCTCATAATCGCTTCCCATATTGCTGTACCAGGTTCCGCCGTATTCAAGATGCTGTAAAAACTGGCGGTATTCCAGGTTGCTCGGCTCCATCTCCACCGCACGTGCTGCGTGCTCTCTTGCCATCAGATTGTTCCCGGCGCCCTGATTTGCCAGGGCACTGTAATAATACCAACGCGCCTTTCTGTCTCCAAACGGAATTCCGTTTAAGACATTGAGTGCCTCCGCATAGCAGTGGTTTGCGATATAGTTTGCAGCCGCCGTAAGCTGTGGTGAATCAGCCGTCCCGTTATAGCTTCTGTTTCCGCCGTAGCCGTAACCACCGGCACCTCCGCCAGCGGTGTTGTAGCCATATCCGCCGCCAAATGCACCGCCCTGCTGCTTCTCCTTCATAATCTGGTCATATGCCTGCTGTACTTCTTTAAACTTTTCCTCTGCCTGTGCCTTATTGGGATTGTTGATATTGGCATCCGGATGATATTTCCGGCTTAAGCTCCGATATGCTTTTTTTATTTCTTCATCTGAGGCACCTCTCGATACCCCGAGCACCTGATACGGATCTGTCATACTGCTCCTTTTGCCTTTCCAGCGCTATCTCTTCTTTGCCTTCTCTTCCTGTCTGCGCTTCTTTAACTGTAAAAATTCATATTTTGACCAGACACCGGAATAAAGAATATTCCGAAGGATATCTGCGTGAAGCAGAATCGGAAGTCTCTCAAACGATTTGGCACATTCCGACACCATACTTGTAAGTAACAGTCTGCATAAAGTATCGAAATCCTGGTCACTGCCTTTTTCTACATATATCAGTGGATTATAACGTTTCTTCTTGACATCGTCCTCGTAATCCTCACAGGCATCCATCAGATAAATGAATTTTCCCATATAAAATCCGAGTGTCCGAAGCTCATTTGCCCACTCGTCTTCCTTCCAGCAGAAAATCTCTCCGAGCATCTCTCCGGTATAACCCGAAATGACATCCAGGTTCGTCTCCTGTGCCTTTTCCGCCTCTTCGGTCTTTCGCATATACTCTTCCACTGCCTTGACCTGTCTTGGATAACGCGACATGATACGAGTATAATCCTTATCCAGAATTTTGACAAATGCTTTTTTTACATATGCCTTGTCATCTCTCCAGTCATCCAGCAGATTGTGGTAAGCAAGCACCAGATTCATATCCGCTGCATAATCCGTTGCCTCGTTTATCCATGCTTCCCGTTTCTTCGCCGGATGAAGGGCACAGGTAAAATCTTCTTTTGTATTTTCCAGTTCATAAAGTCCTGTCAGGAGAACAACTAAAAACGTCATATCATAATTCAAAAGCATCTGTCCCTTTGCCCCGCAGTTGGTCTTTAACCTGCGGCAAAGTCCACAGTAATATGCCTGATACGCTTTTCTGTTTTCTTCTGTCAATTCCTTTTGATTGATATTAATATATCCAAACACAAGAACGAATCCCCTTTATCAGCTCTTTTTCACAAATTCCGTCCGGCATTTCGGACAGGTGATACAGATTTTTCCTCTTCCCCTTGGAACGCGCACCGTCTGTTTGCACTGCGGGCAGTGATAAAAACGATACTCCTTCCTCTGGGCAAAACGTTTCTTAAAATTGTTCCATTTTACCACACTTCGGTAACGGAAATTCACGAACTTCTGATTCTCCTCGTAACGCTTTGAAATGTTCCTGGAAAACATCCGGAAATACGAGTAGATAAGGATTCCAAGTGCTAACAGATATAAGATTCCCGACCGGATGAAGATAGACAGGATTAACAATACCAGCAGCACAATGTTTAAGAACTTCGACAGTTCATCCACACCGTAACGCCCTGCCATAAATCTTTGAAATTTTTCTCTCATGGTTACACGACCTTTCCTATTGTATAAAAACGGTACCATGAAATATGGCACCGTTTTTGTCCATGTGACTATGTTAATCCTTTGCAGGAAAGACTGTCAACCAATCTATTCTCTTTTAATAAACATTTTAGATTTCGATAAGATTTTTGAGAAATAAGCAAGACGATAAGCCGGGTTATGTCGTCCCGCAAAAGACGGGAGAATGATCATCTATCTAGGATGACTGTTGCCAGCCACCTCAAGCAACCTACCTAAAGCTGGCGGGCCACGTAAACGCTTTGATTCGGTCTTGCTTCGGATGGGGTTTACATATGCCCCCCCTGTTACCAGAGAGGCGGTAGTCTCTTACACTGCCCTTCCACCCTTACCAGTTCTGACATGGTCAAAAGCTGGCGGTACATTTCTGTTGCACTATCCTTGGAGTCGCCTCCACCGGACGTTATCCGGCATCCTGCCCTGTGAAGCCCGGACTTTCCTCACCCCGGAAACCGTCACCGGAACCGGGCCGCGATCATTTGTCTTACTTATTTTCAAAATCTGTACCTAACTATACCGCATAACATGATTTTCTGCAAGAAAATTTTTATACAGGAAAATTTTATACGTTAAAGCAGGAACCACCGATAAATTCCCGTAAAATCGAGTTCTGTCCAATCATATCACCCGGCATCGGCAGGAAGTAGTCAAGAAACTTCAAAAGTCGTTTTGCTTCCAGATACTCCTCGCAGTCCCGGTCGATTGCAAACAACAACGGTTCTGCATAAAGCTTTAAAACCGCCAGCTCGTAAATCAGTGCAGAATTGAACATCGCATCTGCCCCTTCCTGGAATGGGAAAATATATTTTTCCTCTCCGCGGCGGACCGAATCCCACATTGCAATCGTATCCTTCGCACTTGAGCCTCTCGTTCTCGCATCTCTTACAATGCGTCGTAACAGTCTTCCGTCCGTGGTAGGCAGACAGTTATGCTCGTCGATATTGAGCTGAGTCAGTGCACTGATATAAATTTTGTACTTGCTTTCCACCGGAAGGGAATAGGAAAGCTTGTCGTTGAGTCCGTGGATTCCCTCGATTACCAGCACATCGTCTGCTCCAAGCTGCATATATTTGTCCTTGTACTCGCGCTTTCCGGTCTTAAAATTAAAAATCGGAAGATTGACTCTTTTTCCTGCCAAAAGCTCGTTCATATCGTGATTGAAAAGCTCCACATCTAACGCCTCGAGACATTCCAAATCCAGTTCCCCGTTCTCGTCACGCGGACACTTGTCACGGTCAATGTAGTAGTCATCGAGCGGGAATGGATGCGGTTTTAATCCCTTTGCCGTAAGCTGGATGGATAGTCTGTGTGAAAAAGTCGTCTTTCCGGAGGAAGACGGTCCTGCAATCATGACAAATTTCTTTTTACCGCTCTTTAAAATCTCATCTGCAAGATTTCCTATCTGCTCTTCAAATAGCGCTTCCTGTGTCAGAATAATATCCTGTGTTCTGCCCGCTGTAATCGCATCGTTTAAAGCACCGACGGTGTCAATCTCGAGCATTTTGCCCCATTCTCTTGAACGTTTTAAGGTATGAAACAGCTTGCCGGACGGCTCAAACGGCGCCACTTCATTTGTATCTTTTCCCGGAAACAGCAGTACAAAACCGTCTTCATAAGGCTTGATATCATAAGCGTGCAGATAACCGGTTGACGGAACCATAAAGCCATAAAAATAGTCCTTGTAATGGTCAAGTACATAAATATTGACTCTGGAACTTCTTCTGTAACGGAATAATTTTTCCTTATCGCTCATTCCAAGTTCCTTAAAAAGGGCAATGGCATCGTCCGTATTCATGTTCCACTTTTCAATTGGAAGATTTGCCGCAACCAGACGGTCCATCTCTTCTTTTAGCTCTTTTGCCTTGTTTTCATCAAACGGAACGGTCGCCTGCGTGCCCTCTTCCCTGCGGATCAGCTCACAATAATAGCTCTGGGAAATCGAGTACATCACGCGCACGGAAATATGCGCATCTCCCCAAAGGTTAAAGACTGCCTTCTGCATCAGAAGTGTCGCACTTCTCCGGTAAGTTTTCTTTCCCGTGTTATCCGCCGCTGTGATAAATGTAAGTGTTCCGTCCTTCTCTGCCTTCTTATTTAACTCCCGCAGACGGTTATTGTAGAGCACCAGTACAATCTCATCTTTTTCCTGTTCCTGATATTCTGCTGCAATCTTCTCAAAGCTGGTTCCAAAAGGGTATTGCTTTTTTTCCCCACCAATCTCCAATGTGACCATTTTTTCATTCATCACTCTATTCCATCTCCATTCTTCGCAAAGCTTCTCTGTTGCGCGCTTTCTGCTGCACAAGCTCTCTGCTTCTTGCACTGATTCGTTCCGATTCGGACTGTTTGTTAAGCCCCTTCTCAATGGATTTGCAGATTTCTGCCTCCCAGTGCAGATATTCTTTTAAAACCGGATGACGCATTTCAAGCAGCCCGCTCCCATAATAAAATCCAAGCTGCTCTTCTTCTGCCATCTCCCCTATCCAGGCATCGAGTTTTTCGTCCTCTGCCTGGAATTGGCACTCTCTGTCTGGCTCATAATGTACACGAAACATCGGATAATATTTTCCGTCTTCTTTGACCATATCCTCCTGTTCCGTCACATACCCCCTCAGATACAGCCAGGCGCGCACTCTTGCCAGTTCCGACTGCGGTTGTAGTATGATATGTTTTGCCGCATGGCAGACTGCTTCCCCTTCTCCCAGGATGTGCATCACAAGTCCGCCGCCCATTCCGGCAACCAGTATCGTGTCTGCTTCCGCCGGCGTAAGCGCTGCCACTCCGTCCGAAAGGCGAGTCTGTATGTAGTCACCCATACCGTAATCCGCAATGTGTTCCTTTGCACGCGCTAATGGGCCGCTTCTGATATCCATTGCGATTGCACCTGGAATCTTCTTTTGTTCCAACAGATAGATGGGAACATAACCATGATCCGTCCCCACATCCGCTAACACGCTTCCTTCCGGAACCATTGCAGCTACTGCCTTTAAACGTTGTGATATCTTTAACATTACTCTAAATAATCCTTTAATTTGCGGCTTCTGCTCGGGTGACGCAGTTTGCGCAGTGCCTTTGCTTCAATCTGACGGATTCGCTCACGGGTGACATTAAACTCTTTTCCTACCTCTTCAAGGGTTCTGGCACGTCCGTCCTCAAGTCCAAAACGCAAGGTCAATACCTTCTGTTCACGTTCGGTCAGGGTTCCAAGCACTTCCTCAAGCTGTTCTTTTAACAGGGTAAATGCTGCTGCATCTGCCGGTACCGGAACATTATCATCCTGGATGAAATCTCCTAAATGGCTGTCTTCCTCTTCACCGATTGGGGTCTCCAAAGAAACCGGCTCCTGCGAAATCTTTAAGATTTCACGGACACGCTCTACCGGCATATTCATCTCTGCTGCAATCTCCTCCGGAGTGGGTTCACGTCCTAACTCCTGCAGTAACTGTCTGGAAACGCGGATGAGTTTGTTGATGGTCTCAACCATATGAACCGGAATACGGATGGTACGCGCCTGGTCTGCAATTGCACGTGTAATTGCCTGACGAATCCACCAGGTTGCATAGGTGGAGAACTTATAACCCTTACGGTAATCAAACTTCTCTACTGCCTTAATCAGTCCTAAGTTTCCTTCCTGAATGAGGTCAAGGAACAACATTCCACGACCCACATAACGCTTTGCAATGCTGACTACAAGACGCAGGTTTGCCTCAGCAAGGCGTTTCTTTGCCTCCTGGTCTCCTAATTCCATACGTTTTGCAAGCTCAATCTCTTCCTCTGCGCTTAAGAGCGGAACCTTTCCGATTTCTTTTAAATACATACGAACCGGGTCTTCGATGGAAACACCATCCGGAACAGACAGGTCAATCTTTTCGACCTCCACATCATCTTCGTCCTCTACGTCTAAGAGGATATCCTCATCGCTGTCATCCTCTGTGATACGGAGCACGTCGATGTTGTTTGCCTCAAGAAAATCCAGAATTTTTTCAAACTGCTCTGCATTTAACTGCATATCGGAAAAGAAATCGCTGATTTCCTGATATTCCAGCATATTTTTCTTTTTCTTTGCAAGTGCCTGCAGTTCTCTTAATTTTTCCTGAAATTTTTCGCGGAAATTTTCCTGTGACTGGTCTGCACCGTTTGTGTTCTGTGCTGCTCCCAAATTCTCGTTGTTTTCTTTCTTTTTTGCCATTTTGTTTCATCCTCTCATAGTTCGTTACTATTTTGTCCTTAATAGCGGAATTTAATCCGCAGAAATATGCAGTTTTTCTAATTCTTCCAGCGCACGCTTATCTGCCACAAGGCTCTGTAATCCCTGCAAATCTGTCGCCGCAAGATGTTTTGAACGATACTCCATGCTGTTTCTTTTGACGCGAATCACCGTTTCCTTGACCGCCTTTTCAAAGGAAGCCGTGTCTAACGCTGTGTCTTCTTCTGTCGTATTTGAAACAATCCGGGCGTTAAAGAGCCCTGCAATTTCGCGCTGTTCTTCCTCTAACGGAAAATGATTGACAATCTGCGCGGGATTGACCGTTCCTGTCTCCTCAAACTGCGCAAATACCATCTGCGCCGCCCTGTGGTAGAGTTCCTCTGTAAAATCCTCCGGAGCAATATATTTCTTTATCTGCGAAAATAGTCCGGGTTTTTCAATCAGCCAGGTAAGTAAGAGCTTCTGGGACTGTTTCATCCCATCTTCTTTCTTTGTACCACGACGTTTTACTGCCTCTTCCCTGTCAGAAGCCCTCGCCATCGTCTGCTCTCTCGCCCTTCCGGCAAGACCGACTCTGGTGCCGAGTGCATTGACTAGATGGTGAAAATCTGCTCTCGGTATCATATATTCATCTGCCACCGCATCCACATAGGCATCCCGCTCCAGTTTTTCTTCAAATCCCAGGAGCTTCTCTGCCGCAGCATTGTAAAATGCCGTCTTGCCCTCCGGGTCTGCCAGGTCATACTGCTGTGACAGGATGCGGATTTCAAACAGGAAACTGTTTTCCGCCTGATTGATTCGTTCCTGATACGCCTCCGCTCCAAGTGCCTTGATAAATTCATCCGGGTCTTTATAAGGGCGCATATTTATTATTTTTGTAGTAATTCCTACTTCCTTTAATATCGGAATCGCACGCAGTGCAGCTTTTACCCCGGCACCGTCACTGTCATAGGTCAGATAGACCTCTTTGGTGTATCGCTTTAACAGGTTTGCGTGCCCGCTTGTCAGTGCCGTTCCAAGCGATGCCACCGCATTGTCAAATCCCGCCTGATGCAGGGCAATAACGTCCATATAACCCTCGCACAAAAGGAGCTGCGGTTTCTTGGTGCTCCTTGCAAAGTTAAGCCCGTAGAGATTGCGGCTTTTATCAAAGATTTTGGTCTCCGGAGAGTTTAAGTATTTCGGTTCTCCCTCTCCCATCACACGGCCGCCGAATCCAATCACCTTATTGTGCACATCCATGATTGGAAACATGGCACGGTTCCAGAACTTGTCGTGCCCGCCCCGTCTCTCATCAATCGTGATAAGACCGGATTCCTGCAACAGCTCGTCCTCATATCCTTTCGACCGCAGATAACGGTAAAGATCATCGCTGTACTGATCCGAATACCCCAATCCAAATTTTTTCATGGTCTCGTCTGAAAGCTCACGCTTTCGGAAATATTCGAGTGCGCGCGTTCCCCGTTCACTCCGAAGCAGCGTATAAAAATATTTTCCCGCCTCTTTGTTGATTTCAAGAAGTTTGGCACGTCTGTCTGCTTCCTGTCTCTGCGCTGTGCTGTATTCCTGCTTGGGAAGTTCGATTCCCGCACGGTCTGCGAGATACTCCATCGCCTCTCCAAACGTAAAATTCTCATATTCCTTTATAAAGGTAAATACATTTCCTCCCGCTCCGCAGCCAAAGCAGTAGTACATCTGCTTGTTTGGCGACACAGAGAAAGAACCTGTTTTCTCATTGTGGAACGGACACAGACCGAAATATGTGCTTCCTTTTTTCTGCAGGCGCACATATTGGGATATGACATCCACAATGTCATTTCTGGAGCGTACTTCTTCTATGATTTCATCTGAATAATACGGCATCTTCCGCTCCTTTCCCACTGACTCATAGAAACCGTTTTAATATCCATCCACCTGCCATGCTTGGGGCATGAAGTATTCACTGAACTTGGTGATGGCATACTGATCCGTCATGCCTGCAATATAATCACTGATGACGCGCTCTGCCTTTTCGCCCTCCTCCATCATCCGCAGATATTTGCTGGGGAGCAGGTCGATATGGTCGTTGTAGTAGTAAAACAACTGTTGAATCATCGCCTTTGCTTTTACCTCTTCCCCTTTTGCCACCGGATTCTTGTAGACGTTCTCAAACATAAATTTGCGCAAATCCTTCATCGCCTCTTCAATCTCCGAAGACATAATGATGTCATCTTTTCCCATACTGTTGCGGACGATATTATGTATCAGCGTATTTAACCGCTGCCTGGTAGAAAATCCGAGCGTTTTCTTTAATTCCAGCGGAATATCATCCTCCGTCAGTATCTGCGCACGGATGGCATCGTCAATGTCATGGTTGACATAGGCAATCTTATCCGACAGCCGCACAATCTTTCCTTCTAAGGTATGCGGCATCAGTTTTGTCTGATGATTTAAGATTCCGTCCCTTACCTCCCAGGTGAGGTTTAATCCCTCGCCGGACTTCTCGAGTTTCTCGACTACCCGGACACTCTGCTCATTATGACGGAATCCATCCTCGCAGATTTCATTTAAAATGAACTCTCCGGCATGCCCAAACGGGGTATGCCCAAGATCATGCCCAAGCGCTATCGCTTCCACCAAATCCTCATTCAGCCGGAGCGCTTTGGCAATCGTTCTCGCATTCTGCGATACTTCCAAGGTGTGTGACAGCCTGGTACGGTAATGATCCCCTTTGGGTGTCAAAAACACCTGTGTCTTATTTTTTAATCTACGAAACGCTTTACAGTGGAGAATCCGGTCCCTGTCCCGCTGAAACACCGGCCGGATATCGCAGGGTTCCTCCGGCTTATCCCTTCCTTTGGAATTGACACTGAGTGTCGCATAAGGGCTTAATGTTTCACGCTCCATCTGCTCAATATCTTCACGTATCGACATATATTTTCTCCTCTTTTCGGCAACAGCCAACAAGACTACATAAATATATATTCCGCGTGTCCGGACAATTTCCTTTATTTTTTCAAAAAGTTCCTGCTGTTTTTTATTTAAAAGTCAAAATCCGCATAATCCTCCGGCAGGAAACGATGGTAAATGATGTGGCAGCCCTCATCCTTGAAGCAATAATAATAGCTGTCCCCCATTTCCTCCGGAAAGCGCAGCAGATAGTCGAACTCTCCATTGTCAATTTTTTCACAAATCACATTATCCGTGTATTTTTCAAACAGTCCGATGACATCCTGTAACGTACATCCATGGGTTCCGACTAAAGAGATAAGCTCCCTTATAAATTCATTGTCCGCCGTATGCTCATGCACATACACGCTTCCCTCCGGCGGAATCAGAAAACAAAAACGTTCCTTTTTATGGGAAACCTCTATCTCTCCAAGCTTTGCGGTAAGCTCCTTCGGCAGATGTTTTAAGCGCTCTGCCATCTTATCCTCAGTATCCTCTGCCTCAAAAAAATGCTTCAGGGAACTGAGCGGATAATAAAGGCGGATGCTCTCTTCCCGAAATCCAAGTTTTGCCTGTTCCTCCTTGATGACATCCACAAGGCTCTGTTCTAAGCGTTCAAATCCCATGTCTTATTCCTCCTTTCTGCTATTCTTCCTCATTCTCTGCAAAATACGCATCGCAGAACTGATTCCATTTTATCTCATACTCCTCGTGTGGCAGTTCCGGCAGGTCATACGGTGTTGTCACTCCGCGTTTGACCGCTTCAGCGACAAAATCGTGAATATATTCCGCATCTTCTCCAAGAAATGCTTTTATCTTTGTAATTCCTTTCTCTGCTGCTACCGCCATTCTGGTATGCCCGTCAAACGAAATGTAACGCTCCCCGTACGGTATCACCGGGACAATCACATCCTCTTCGCTCTGCACAAACGAGGCAACCGCCTCTTTTTTCTCTTTATCCACGTAAAACTGGGACGGCTGAATCTGCGCTAACTCCACGGTAAAAACCGGAACTTCGTCATATTGTTTGAGCAGCCGGTTGTTTTCATCATAAAATTTTGTGATATGCTCCGCAAAAAAGCGGAATTCTTCTATCACTGCCTCAAAATATTCTTCTTTTTCCCCACGGACAACGGCACTGTCTTTTCCCGTTATTTCCACCTCATACGGCAGGGCTTTCTTTACCAGAAATGCGCCATGCTGTTTTAAGACGTTTTCGTGAAAACGCTCATCCGCATAACTGTTTATCCGTTGTATTTCAAGTTCCATTTTCCCCTATCCCTCTAATAATTCTTTTGCGAGTGCTACCGCATGGTCATAATACCAGTTGCCCTCGTCTTCATCTGCCTCGACAAATTCCACATACTCATTTAAAACCGCAAGTTTTACATCTGTAATAAATTGTTTCCGCTCCGGCTTCTGTTTCAACTGTTCGTAGACTCTGTCCAGAAAAAGCCTCTTCTGTCCATCCGTCATATAAAATGGAAACGTCGCCCTGTCCTCGGTGCCATGTGCGATAAATCTTGCAATATCCAGAGAATATGGCATCTTTCCGCCAAATCCCCAGTCGATAATCGTTACTTTTCCGTCATGGGAAACGACATTAAACTGCAAAAAATCCCCGTTTGATAACGTTCTCGGCGCCGTTTTCTGGCGCTCCAAAAACAGCTCGTACGCTTCACGTAAAAGCGTCTCGCCCTGCTCTACAAGATACTGATACCGTTTCTCAATCCGATTCTGATAGACCAAAAACCGGTCATCTGCTCCGTCCGGCTCTTCCCAGAAGGCATTCTGAATCGTTGTCAGACTGTCTGCCGCCGCAATCGCAATCTCATCTGTCATATCTCTTAAATCTGTTCCATCGATGTGCTCGATTAAAATCCAGTCATCGTCCCCTCTGTGGCATTTTCCGTAATACGCCGGCACCGGAAAATCTCTGTTTTTTAAATAGGTTTCATAGTTAAAAAATTCCCGTTTTCCTGCTTTTTTCAGCACTTTTTGGGCAGACGCCGTCTCAACAATATAGACATCATAGTAGCGGACCTCCTCCGCTTCGTCCCCATACTGCTCGCACACCTGGCGGATGCTCTTTACCGGTTCCCCCGTTATTTCCGAAACAATCTGTCCTATCTCTTCGTTTGTGACCTCTATTTCAAACTGTCCTGTCTCCATCTTTTTCTCCCTCATTTGTTCCCGCAAGTTTTTTCTTCCGCAAACGTCATTTTTTCATAAATAAATTTCTCTGACGAACCACGATAAGTATCCTACAAAGTGTCTGCCCTGTCAAATGGTAATTGTTCCACAGACGCAAAACGCCACCGGACAATGTCTCTGTCCGATGGCGCTTCTCTATGTGTGCGTATACAATCATATCTATTATTTATTCGTATACGTGTTTCTTTTTCTCTTTGCTCTTTACCTGTTTTTTCTTTAAAATGTGTTTTGGATTCTTATCTGCCATATCAATCATCCCTTTCTTATTATTTGTTATGTAATTCTTCACACAACAAATTTTACATGGCATATAACCCTTATTTTTTGTTTGCTTTCACCGCGGTTTTGCTTTTTCTTTGTTACTGACTACGTTATAGTCCTTTTCATTAGCATTGTCAAGAGGTGAGTGCTAATTTTTCAAATAAATTTTAATTTTTCTCATTTTTATCTGTCAACTTAAAATCTCTTCGATTGCCTGCAGTTCCTCCTCTGTAAAATCCAGGTGATTTACAATTTTTACATTGTTTGTAATCTGCTCTTTCCGGCTTGCGCCCATCAGAACCGTTGTCACCTTATCCTTACGCAGATTCCAGCACAATGCCATTTCTGCAATACTTTGTCCCCTGCCTGCGGCTACTTCCTGCAACTTTCTTACCGTCTCTACCTTTTCTTTGGTAATACTGTCTTTCTGCAAAAAATAATTTCTCGCAGCACGGCTGTCCGTTGGGATTCCGTTTAAATAACGGTCTGTCAGCACGCCCTGTGCAAGCGGGCTGTAACAGATCACTCCCGCGCCAACCTCTGCCGCTGCATCTAAAAGCCCGGATTTTTCTGCCCAGCGTTCTAACATATTATAATAAGGCTGGACAATCAAAAGCTGTGTCCCGTTGTCCTTTAAAATTTTTGCCGCTTTTTTTAACTGGTCCGCATCATAATTGGACAATCCCACATACAACGCTTTTCCCTGCTTTACAATATCTGACAGCGCCCCCATCGTCTCCTCAAGCGGCGTATCCGGATCTGCACGGTGATGGTAAAAAATGTCCACATAGTCTAACTTCATACGCTTTAAACTCTGGTCAATACTTGCCATAAGATATTTTCTTGAACCAAAATTTCCATAGGGTCCCTTCCACATATCATACCCTGCTTTGGTGGAGATGATTAATTCATCCCGGTAAGGGCGCAAATCACTTTCAAGGATTCTTCCTAAATTTTCCTCCGCAGAACCCGGAACCGGCCCATAATTATTTGCCAGATCAAAATGTGTAATTCCCTGGTCAAACGCCTCAAACAGCATCTCCTTCATATTGTCAAAACGGTCGCAGGAACCAAAATTGTGCCAGAGTCCGAGTGCGATTCTCGGAAGCAGCAATCCGCTTTTTCCACATCTTAAATATTTCATATTCTCATAACGATTTTCACTTGCCTGATACATTTTATTTCCCCTTTCCAATCACTTTGCTGATTTTATTATAGGAAATTCTCCCCCAAAGTAAATGTACGCAGGCTACATTTTTTTGTGTTACAGCGACAATTGCTCGATTTGTTTTTCTGTGTTAAAATAATCTTATTAACCGACAGGGGGAGTTTAAATATGTATTTCAGCTTCAACACGACGATTTTACCGCATATTTCCTTCATGAACAGATGCTCCACACCGGAACACTGGAAACATCCAAGACGCACAACGAACGAATATATTCTTTTTATTATCCTCTCCGGTGAAATGTATTTGCAGGAAGATGAAAAACGCTATGTTCTCCGGCGGGGAGACTATATTTTTTTACATCCCATGCACACTCATTTTGGCTATAAATACTCCCAGTGCGAATACTGTTACATCCATTTTCCTTCTGACTGTCTGAACGGATGGGATTGTGCCGAAATTCCTCAGATTATGCAAATCATTCTGGACAACAAAAAACTCGTCTACCAATGTGACCCATTTGGCGACGAGCTTTACACAAAATACAAACTGTTTGTTCCAAAAGACCGCCATATTTACTCTCACTCTACCCTGCAGCAAATCACGGCCTGCATAGATGAAGCCCTGCTTTCCGAGAAACGACAGATGTCTCATTATAAATTAATCTGCTCTTCGCTTTTCATCCAGATAATGATTCTGCTTTCGAGAGATTTTGTCGCCAACCTTTTCCCGGAATATCCGCAAGGCGGTTCCTCTGAAAACTCCGATAAAGTATACTCACTTATTCATTACCTGCATAACCACTATGCAGAACCGATAAGCGGTGACTGGCTGTCCGAGTACTTCGACATCAATTTTGATTCCTTAAACCGGCTTTTCAAACAGGAGACCGGTGTTCCCATTTTTCATTACCTGAAACAGGTGCGCTTAAACCATGCCCGCGAACTGCTCACGACAACCCAGTTAAAAATGAGTGAAATCAGCGAACAGACCGGCTTCTGCGACCAGTATTATTTCAGCCGTGTATTCAAACAGGAGTTTGGCATTTCCCCAAAAAAATATTCCATCCCTGGAACCTTTGATTCAAAATAAATCCAACATATTATCCAGATAGATTTCTTCTCTGACCTGCAACTGATATTCGGGCTTTGTCATGTAATAGAGCAGAAATTCTAAAACCAGTGCACTGCCAAGCCCTCTGCCCTCGATTTTAAAATTGGAAAATCCCATCGGCAAATAGACATTTTTTATATCCTCTATGCCGATAAATCCGGGGTTTTTCATTGCCTTGGAAAAACGGTATCCCTCCTTTGCATCCGGCGCACTGCAACGGTACTCCTGACAGGTTTCTCCAAGATTTCTGCGGCTGACCGCTTCGTAGCAGAACTTCCTGTCCTTACAGCCAAACCAGCAGCATTCATTGCACAGAAATTCCACCTTGTCTTTCTGCTCTTCTGACAACGTCTGTAACTTGTCAAACACTTTATTCAAGCGAAAATCCGGCACGACATATCGGAAATCGGCACGCTTTACCTCGTTTAAAAATTCTTCAAAATCAGTCAGCGTTTTTGTTGTAGAGGAAACAAAATATAGTCCCGGGTAATTTGTTTTCAGATAATTAAGCAGCAAATCTGAGTGGACAATGACGCCATTTTGCACCTCTTTTGTTTCTTCAACCAGCGCACAGAGGGCGTTACATTTTTTATCGAAAAGATGCTCCTCTGTAAGCAGGGAATTACTGAATGTCAGCCTTGCAGAAATCCCGTATTCCTGCATCAGCGCCAACACTTCCCCGGCTTCATAGTCTCCGCCTCCAACGCGGCCGCCGCCCCAGATGCAGTCTGCAGGCGCACCGTAGATGGAGCCTATCTCACACCAGTCGTAAAAATATTCCCTGTGCTCCCGGAATAGTGGCAAAAACACGCGGTACAGTTCATAAAATTCAAACAGACCGGGAAGGTGATAGTATGCTGTCTCTTTTTTTAATTTTTCCATGTTCTTGTTATCACCTCTTTTTTATTCCACCGGCGTTCCCACCTCAATCAGATTCCCGTCCAAATCATAAAAACGAATGACTTTCTGCCCCCAGCTATGCGTCATAAGCCTGTTTACATACTCGATGGAAGGATATAAGTTTTCCAATTTCTGGGCAAACGCTTCTATCTCCCTTTCCTCAAAGTACAGTTCGCAGGAATTGTTTTTCGAAACAGTCTCTTTTCCCAGAAAATTCTTCCAGATTTTCTCATCCTGAAGCACAAGCCCCTCCGTTAAAATCATATTTCCGTCATTGTCAAGTATCGGATTTAATCCAAACAGGTCATGATAAAATTGTTTTGATTTTTCAATATCTTTTACTACGATTAAAATATTTTTTAATTTCATTGTTGCTTGTCCTTTTCTATATTTTTCATATGTAATTGTATGAATTCCAGGTCCTGTTTAATTTTTTGTATATAGTAATTATCATTTTTCAAATTATCCATATATCTTTATTCCATCCCTTAGTATTTCCCTCGTCAATTCTAAATTCCCATTCAGTTGGTTCAAATCCAGCACATCTACTTTTTTATGCAATGCAATTCTTATTTCCTCTACCAATCCATAAAATCTCAATCCTTTTACATTTGAAGAAATCAATAAGTCTACATCACTTGACGGTTTCGCCTTGGATTTTGCATATGACCCAAAAAGATAGCAAAATTCTATCTCGTACTTTTCAAACACTTTTTCACATTTTTGTCTTATATCTTCAACCTCAAGTATTCCATGTTCCTCATCAATAGGATTTACCTCTGCAAGTTTTTCTACAATATAACGGTATTTTAAAGTATCACTCTTTTTTTCATCATTTTCATACGACTTATATGAGCGCAAAGAAATCCCAATCAAATCCGCAACCTGTTGCTGTGTTAATTTTTTTTCTGTCCTTAATTCTTTCAGTTCTCCCATATTTGCACCTCTATATATACGGTAGTGCATTTTCTGCACTATGTCAATTAAAAAAGTGCATTTTCTGCACTTTTTTACTCTTATATAGAATTATTATTTTCAGCAAATAGAGACCTTATTCTCCTACCTTTCATAAAATCCAGTGTCATGCTCTAGCGGAATCGACTTTGCCTCCATGTTTTCAATCCAGATATAGCTGCGATTCTGCAAAAAAAGAATCAGTTTATCAATCAGAGCCTCCTGCCCCTCCACTTCCATCTCCACACTTCCATCGTACAGGTTTCGCACCCATCCTGTCAACCCGAGCTGACTGGCTTTGTGGACAGCATAGTAGCGAACACCGACTCCCTGAACGCTCCCATAAAAAAGAATGTGTTTTCTGACTTTTTCATTCATTTTCTCCTGCTCTCCCCGTTTTATGCTTTCTTTTTATATCCACAGTCACAGTATGGTCCGCCGGATGCCAGTGTATATTCTCTTACAAAATTCGTCACGCCACCCGCCTCACTCATCGTGTAATCCAGTCTGCACATCGCAGGAATCAGCTCTGTCAGCCCCAGTTCTTTCATCAGAACACAGATTCCACACTTTGTAAACCGTGCCTCATACCCGCTTCCGTCCTCATACTCATAAAAATCCATGTTCCAGGAATACGGATTGCGGTCCGCCGCTTTTAATTCTGCTGTTTTCTTCATCGCCTGTATGTCTTTTACAGAATACTTCCTTTTACCGCTCTGTTTGCAAAACCACTTCATAGGCTTTGTCATCATTGCACGTTTATAGTACTCAGTGGTCTCCTCTACGCCGGGTCTTTGGGGCAGATTCAGCAAAAAAGAGGAAAGCATTGCACAGTTTACAAGATTCATCTGAAATTGATCTTCCTTTTCAAAATCCGGTAATTTTGCAATGATTTCCTTATATTTTACCTTTGCCTTTGCACTCACCTGCCTTGCAGTTTTTTCGTCCAGTCCAAAAACAGTCGTCAGATTCTTCCGAAATGATTTGCCAAACACTCCCCACATGCCCATTGGCATTCCTACATATTTCATAACCTCTGCACCTCCACCTTTGCATCATATGTTTATATGAACAAGTATTCATGTTTTATATATAACACTTTTGTGGAGAATATGCAATCAAAATTTTACAATTTCTCATAGGCAAGACGGGGCGTTCCGTCTGCCACATAAATGATTCCACATTCTTCAAAGCCGTTCTGGGAAATCAGATGCTGCATCACCTGATTGTCCCTGTGTGTATCCACACGCAGATGGCTGATTTTCCCGCTGCAAAACTCTGTCACCAGCGAAAATATGCCATGAAGTTTTCCGTCTCCTGCCACCCGGTGGATGGTTCCATACGGTGCATCCGAACGCCATGTTCCCTGCTCAATGTGCGCATATGTCGGGTCTTCCCCGATAATAAATGCAAACACAGCGTGAATCGCCCCGTTTTCTTTTATCACATACAGATTTCCTGCCTGAATATCATTACAAAGCACGGCTTCCGGCGGAAACTTATCGTTCCATTGGTTGGGATTTCCTGTTTTTTTCATAAAATCACGGGCATATGCATAGATTTCCATAATTTTTGGTAAATCGTTCTGCTTCGCCTTTTCGATTGTCAGATTCTGCATCCTCTTTATCCTGCCATTTTGATTTTAAAATTGCTAATTCTCCGGTAACTGTATCCGGTTCCGGATAATCCGTATCAGATTCTTATCCAGCATAATGGTTCTGTTCCATGGATTTACAATAATCCCCTCTATCTCCGGCACGCCAAGCGCCGTCTCAAATAGTCTTCCAATGTCTGCCAGAAACGTTGACTTGACATTCTCTGCCCCTTTTAATTCCTCCTCAAAGCTGGTAAATGCGTACCACCAGATAAGTCCATCCTCGGTCTGAACCGTCCTAAGATTCATCTGTGCATTGCCGGGAGTCGGTTCAACCGCAACAATCATCTGTCCACCCTCCTTCATACGGTGCCTGATGACCGTCAGCGTATGCGCAAGCTGTTCCTGTGTAGTTTCCTTCTGAAGTGCAGCGATTGCCTCCTCTATCCGTTTATTCCCCCAAAGTCCTTCATCTCGGTTTTTACTATTATTGTCGTTCATTGTTTTTCCTCCTGATGCAGCACCCGCTGCCACATCTGATAAAATTGTCTGCGCTCATTATATATGGAAACAATCCTTTTATCAATTGGTTTATGCATCTCACCGCCACTATCTCCCTACAGCCGCAAAAGTTCCTCACAAACATGCGCGTACTTCTCCGTGTAGATGCTTCCTTTCTGCCAGATAAAATCAAAATCATGCTGCATTTTAAAATCGCTGAGCCGGATTTCCTTCAAAATTCCACTTCGCAGCTCCTCCGCAACCGCAACCTTATACATAAATGAAATCCCACAGTCTTTTTTGAGAAGTTCAATCATCATGTGCATATTGCCAATCTCCGTATAATGAACAAAATCTGCAATGGAAAGCCCCCTCGCCACAAGATTTTCCTCGAGAATATTTCTTGTGCCGGAACCCTGCTCGCGAATCAGCAGCCGTTCCGAAAGAAGGTCCCCCATTTTCTCCGGACATCCGTTGCAGAACTGGTGCTCTGCAAAACAGACACCAATATATTCTTCCGTGCCAAACTTCAAATGTTCATATCCGTCTCTGCGGTAATTTCCTTCCACAAGTGCACAGTCAATCTGCCCATTGTTTAGCATCGTAAGAAGCTGCTCTGTATTTCCATAGCGAAGATGCAGATTGATGTTTGGATGACGCTTTAAAAACCCGGCAATCTTATGCACCACTGCATATTCTCCAATGGTCATGGTTACGCCCATGGAAAGCGACTCCACCTCACTTTGATTTTCCTTTATTTCCTGAAAAATGACTTTTTCATCATTCTTCATTGCCATTAAACGCTTTCGTAAAATTTCCCCGGCTTTCGTAAGCCCAAGCTGCTTATTCTCATAAACAAACAATTTGGCATCATATCTTTTTTCCAGATAATGAATATGCTGTGAAACCGCAGGCTGTGTGATATGAAGCTGCCGCGCAGCTTCTGTAAAATTCATCGTCTCACAGACTGTAAGAAATGTATCCGTTCTGAAATCCAGCATGACAGATTCCTCGCTTCCATAATAATAAATTTTTCTTATTGATTTATAAAATAATATAATTTTTCTTTATGGATTTCAAGTGATAAGATAAGACGACAGAAAAAGAAAGTGAGGAGTATCTTATGAATTTTTTTAAGAAAAATGCCAGGGGAATCCTGGTGTGCCTGTTAATTGCAGTGCCATCCTGGCTGCTCGGAAAACAGTTTCCCATCATTGGCGGAGCTGTGATTGCAATCTTAGCCGGAATGATTATCACCCTGTTCTGGAATGAAAAAGGAACTGCCACTTCCGGCATCAAATGGACATCAAAATATATTCTTCAGACGGCGGTTGTTCTGCTTGGCTTTGGCATGAACCTCGGCGTCATTTTGCAGACCGGAAAACAGTCCCTCCCAATTATTTTAAGCACCATCAGTGTCTCGCTACTCATTGCATGGATTCTCCACAAAGTCATGCATGTTCCTTCTAACACCGCGACGCTGGTCGGCGTTGGTTCCTCTATCTGCGGTGGTTCCGCAATTGCGGCGACGGCTCCGGTCATCGATGCGGATGACACAGAAGTGGCACAGTCCATTTCTGTCATCTTTTTCTTTAATGTACTTGCCGCCATCTTTTTCCCGATGCTCGGCAGCGCATTGGGATTTGACACAACAACCGGTACTTCCTTTGGTATCTTTGCTGGAACAGCTATCAACGACACCTCTTCCGTAACCGCAGCCGCCTCCACCTGGGACAGTATGTGGAATCTCGGCAGTGAAACCTTAAACACTGCCGTAACCGTAAAACTGACCCGAACGCTCGCCATCATTCCGATTACGCTGGCGCTCTCCTGGATACGCGCAAAAAAAGCCGCCAAAAACGGAACAAAAACAAATGGCTTCAGCATCAAAAAAGCCTTTCCGATGTTTATTCTTTATTTTATCGCTGCGTCCATCGTTACGACACTCTGTATTCATGCCGGAATTGATGCCAGTGTATTTACACCGTTAAAAGAACTGTCCAAATTTTTTATCATCATGGCAATGGCTGCCATCGGCTTAAACAGCAATGTTCCGCAGCTTATCAAATCAGGTGGCAAACCGCTTCTTCTTGGCTTATGCTGCTGGATTGGCATTACGCTTACAAGTTTAGGTATGCAGCATATTCAGGGTATCTGGTGAAAACCGGATACCCTGATGCCAGCACGGCGCTTTTACAAATTTTCTAATAATGATATTTCTTCCGGTTGACAGCCAAAAATATTGCTCCCAAAATAAGTGCCAGAACTTCCGAAACAACCACCGAATACCAGATTCCATTGATTCCAAACACTAACGGCAGAAGCATGACTGCCCCGCTTTCGAATACCAGCGTCCGCAAAAATGAAATCAGCGCGGATGTGATGCCATCGTTTAATGCCGTAAATAATCCGGACGTCAGGATTCCATATCCCATAAAGCCAAACGACAGGGCAAATATCCGAAATCCCGACAGCGTCAGCTCGTAGAGTTCGGCATCATATCCTACAAACATCTTTGCCAGTCCTCCCGCAAAAACTTCCGCCGCAATTACCATAACGACGCCAAATGTTCCTACAATCACGATGCTCTTACGGATTAAACTTTTCAGCTCCTCTGAATTTTTTGCTCCAAAATGGTAGCTGATTACCGGCGCCGCCCCTATCGAAAATCCAACAAATACGGCTGTAAAAATCATGCTGACATACATCATAACCCCGTATGCCGCAACACCATTTTCCCCGGAATACTTCATCAACTGGGAGTTAAATAAAATTGCAACAATACTCATGGAGATATTTGTCATAAATTCAGAAAGACCATTGGTCGTTGCCCTAAGCAGCACCTTTCCTTCAAACTTTGTCTTTCCAAGCCTTAAGATGCTTGAATTTTTTCTCAGAAAATAAATGAGCGGAATCATACCGCCTGCAAATTGTGCCGTAGCGGTCGCAATTGCTGCACCTACAAGTTTCATTTCCTGTGGAAATCCAATTACGAGCACTGCATCCAACACCATATTGGTCAGACCCGATATCAATGTAACAACAAATCCAAGCTGTGGTTTTTCCGCTGCGACAAAGAAGCTCTGAAACATTACCTGAAGGACATAAAACGGCATCGCAACAAGAATGACTCTTCCATAAATCACACAATTTTCCAGTAATTCGCCTTCTGCGCCTAACAGCATGGCAATCCTGCGGATAAAAATAAATCCCAGTACCGCTAAAATCACGCCAAGTACAACAGCACTGTATACCAGCAGCGAAAAATATTCATTTGCTTTTTTCTTATCCCCCTGTCCGTAAGTCAGGGCGACAAGCGCCGTTCCACCAGTACCGAACATAAATCCCACAGTTCCAAGAATCATGAGAACCGGCATAATCAGATTGATTGCTGCAAATGGCGTTTTTCCTGCAAAATTTGAAATAAAAAACCCGTCCACCACACTGTAGATGGATGTAAAAATCATCATTGCAATGGAAGGCAGCGTAAATTTCAGCAGTGTTTTATAAGAAAAATGACTTGATAATTGAATTTTCATCTTCATGCTCCTTTATAATTTCTCTATCTGTTCCTTCAATGAATCCGCATATTTTTCCATCAGATTCATAAATAAATCCACTTCCTGCTCTGACCAGGATTCAAATGCATCGGTCTCCGCCGCAAAAAGCCTCGCAACCGTATTTTCTGCAAATGCCTTTCCTTTCTCCGTAAATGAAACCATCTTAGAGCGCCCGTCCAGCTGTCTTAGCTGAATGAACTGGTCCGCTTCAAGATTTCGGATTGCAGAATTAATCGTCTGTTTGCTGATACCGGACATTTTATATATCTCGCTTAACAGGCACTCACCGCCCGCGTCAAATATCGTATATAAAACAATCGATACGCTGTCGCTGATACCAAATTTTACGGATGACAAATGATACAGTGCATCGAGTTCTGACGACAGATAGGTCATTTTGTGAATTTCATTTTTGTATTTTTTTGACATCTTTTCCTCCAAACGTACGAAATCATACGTTTGCATAATAGTACGATTTCATACGTTTGTCAACAAAAAAAAGCGATATTGTATCGATAATTCCATCGATACAATATCGCTTTTTTTATTGACTCCACCAGTCTTATTTTGTTTTTACTGCCTCCGCAGCTTTTTCCACGATTACGCAGAGAATGACCGTGACCACCATATCCGGCAGCGTATTTCCAACCGGCGTATCCATCTGCATCAATATGCGGTAAATCACAAATCCGGCAAGCCACACAAGAAGGTTTCGCCACTGGAACGCCAGTTTCTCCGAATCCGCTTTCTTTAAAATGAAGTAATCTGCAATCTGTACTGCTATCATCGGAGCAAACACAGAACCGATCAGATATAAAAAGTTTGTAATGTTATCCATCGGGTAAACGATTGCTGCAACCGTTCCAATCACGGTAACAACAATTGCCGCCCATTTTTCCTGAATCTTTGAGGAAATGGAAACACTCGAAACTCCTGCAGAATAAGCATCCAGAAAAGTTGTTGTAACCGTGGAAAATACAATAATAAGAAGTCCCACAACACCAAATCCGGTTTTTAACATAATCTGCGCAATGTCATATTCGCCGGTAAAAATTGCTGCTCCCATACCAATCATGTACATAAAAATGCTGACCAGGCTGTAAACAATCACACTGACAAGCGTTGCCGCAAAAGGTTTTTCCGCCTCTCTTGTATAATCGCTGATGAGCGGAAGCCAGGAAAGCGGCATCGCCACTGCAAGCTCTACGGCTGCTCCAAACGTCAGACTTCCGTCATCCACAATCGGTGCCATACTTCCACCGCCAAAGAAGATTACTTTAAAAAGTACCAGCGATAACACAAAAAGTGCCGTCATGGCAACCGTATTTAATTTTCCAAGATTTGTCAGCCCAATGAAAATCCACACGACAATCAGTGCACCGATAATGACCGCCCAGACCCAGGTTCCCGTATGTAAAATACCATCTGCCGCAAGTGCACCATCATAAATCATGATTGCAGTCCATCCAACAAGCTGTAACACATTTAATACGGCAAAAAGAAGGCTTCCCTTCTCACCAAAACTCATTTTTACAGTTTCCATGGCGCTTTTGCGCTCTCTTGCTCCAATCATTCCCGCAGCAAACATCATCAGCCCGCCGATTAGATGGCCAAGCAGAATTGCCGCCATTGCCTTTCCGAAACCAAGTGGTGCAAAGTAAGTACCTGTCAGTATCTCGGCTAAAGACACACCAGCGCCAAACCAGATTAATCCGTTTGAGAAAACGGAAGTTCTTTTTTCATTCATCCCTTGTATTCTCCTTCAATTGCAAATGCATGGTTCATAGGCCCGCTTCCCTTTCCAAGATCAAGCATGTCAGCAAGTGCACCGGAAATATAATTTTTTGCATACTTAACGGAAGTTTCCAAGTCCCTTCCCTTCGCAAGATTCGATGCGATTGCAGACGAAAGCGTACAGCCTGTTCCATGGGTATTTGGATTGTCAATTCTCTTTCCATGGAACCATACCGGATCTTTCCCTTTCTGGAACAGAAGGTCATTGGCATCGTTTAACTGATGTCCTCCCTTTAATAAAACCGCACAGCCTAAGGTGTTACAAATGATTTCTGCTGCTTTTTCCATATCTGCTTCTGTTTTGATTTCCATTTCAGAAAGTACTTCTGCTTCCGGAATATTCGGAGTGATAACCGTTGCAAGAGGCAATAATTTACTTTTCAATGTACTGATAGCATCCTCGCTGATTAGTCTTGCCCCACTGGTTGCCACCATGACAGGATCCACAACAATATTTTTTGCATGATACTCTGTCAGTTTTTCCGCAATTGTCTCAATCAGTTCACTTGACGAGACCATTCCGGTTTTAATTGCATCTGGATAAATATCCGTAAAAATACTATCGAGCTGCTCTGCCAAAAATTTTGGAGTTACCTCCATAATATCTGTTACACCGGTCGTATTCTGGGCAGTCAAAGCCGTGATTGCACTCATCGCGTATACGCGGTTTGCAGTCATTGTCTTAATATCTGCCTGGATGCCGGCGCCTCCACTGGAATCACTTCCAGCAATTGTTAATGCTGTGTACATATCATTTTATTCCTTTCTGCATTAATTTTGTATAGCGGCCTAAGGTGGTGCCCCCAATCTGCCGCTGTAATACATCATTTATCTTCATGCAGCCTTATCGGCGCAATCGACCATAAAACAAAAAGTGCAGGAACCCAACAAAGATTCCTGCACACAACACACACTTGTGATTCATTATCTCCCTACGTTGGCATTATCCAAATCAGGTTCTGGGTTAAAGCGTCCGCTTACTCTCAGCCCGCCCATGCGAGCACCCCATTTTTTACAACAGCTTTATTATACACGTCCCCCGCCAAAATGCAAGTTTTCCTGTAAAATATATGAATCTTATAAATACTGGCTAAATTTTATCTCTCCAGACAGGACTGCTGTAACATATGGTGATATCATGGTTCCATGACTGCTTCACATCCGTCGCATATACAAAAGCGGATACGGATTGCCCTGCTCATCACAGTCTGTTCTTTTATAGGTTTCAAATCCCATATGTTCATAGAATCCCAGCGCCTGCGGATTCTGTTCATTGACCGTAACCTCTTTTATTCCATAATTTAAAATACCATATTGGATTAACTGCTTTCCAATGCCTTTGCCTCTTTCTTCTGGAGAAAGAAACAGCATTTCAAGCCGCCCATTTTCCGTTCCCATAAAAGCAATCGCTTCCCCGGACTCATTTTCAGCCACAATTAAGTGCTCCACACTGTTTAAAGCCTGGGGAACATACTCTCTGATTTGGCCAATCTCTGCATCCGAAAGGAACAGATGCGTTGCCCGGACAGAATCCTCCCAGATTTCTAAAAGAGCATCCTGTAAAAGTGTCCTCTTCTCGACTTCGTATATTTTCATGTTATTTTTCTCTATAAAAAAATTTCACTCTGCCAGCTTTTTCTTTAACATCACAATTTCCTGTGTTCTATATTCCTCAACAAAGCCCATTTCGAGGAACAACGTAATTGCCGGATTGTCTATTGCAATGTCGTCATATAATTCTTCAATTCCCCGCTTTTTTGCCTCTTCACAGAGTAATCGAAGTCCTTCCTTTCCATAGCCTTTTCCCCGATATCCGGAATAAATAATTACACTTGTAATATTTCTTTCACCATCATAATAATACGCAATTTCACCGACAAATTCCTGTTTCCCATTTCGTAAATATCGGTAAAATCTTTTTCCATCCGTATTTTGGACCCAGCGCTCATACCAATCCATCCATTTACTTTCCGGGAAATCAATCGTTCCTCCATAGGCATGGTTATAGGACATCGTAGCTTCATCACTCATAAGCATCTTGCGGAACCATAAATCTTCGTATCGCGGTATATATAAATCAACCATTTTTTCTATTAATGCAATATCTGCAAAATCCTTTTCCCTGCCAAGGTCCTTTTTCATCTGTATCAGTCCGTCTACACATACAACAGGAACTCCACCAATCATTTCCACCGTTCCCTCAATCCAGTTTTCAAAAATCTCAATATCCTCAGAATACGAAATTTTTCTGGTTCCATCTTCGCAGCGTGAAACATCATAACCCTGCTGCTCCAATTTATCTGCCAAGTATGTACTACACCCTAAATCAATATCACGGGTTTCAGGGCGAAATCCATGTAAAACCATCGCCCCACCGGCAATCACCCAGTATTCCTTTTCTGAAAAAGGAAGTTCTTTCAGGCGTTGCAGTAAAGAATCTTTATCAAACATATCTGTCCAAGCTCCATAAACTGGAAGTTATCGCTATTTTGTTATAACTCCAAACTTTTCTCATCCAACAAAAAATCATATAGGCTAATAGTTAATATGCCATCATCATCATGCCAAGGTTTTACTACATCTTTTACGATGATTATCTTTTTAAAAGAGTCACCAACGTTTATAAGTGATGCCTTTTCCTGTTCTCTTTTTTCCTCATCAGGAATACTAAACGCAGACTGGATATAATAACGTCTGCTTCCTTGATTTGCTATAAAATCAATTTCCAATTGCTTCTTTTCCTGAACTCCAGCCTCCGTTCTATTTCTTTTCATTACAACACCTACATCAACTGAAAAACCTCTGACTCTAAGTTCATTATAAATAATATTCTCCATAAGATGAGTCTCTTCAACTTGCCTGAATCCGAGCCTTGCATTTCTAAGGCCAACATCCTCGAAATAATATTTTAAGGGAGTTCCTATATATTTTCTTCCTTTCACATCATATCGGTTTGCCTCTGATATAATGAACGCATCCTCTAAATGCTCAATATAACTGCGTACAGTGTTTAGGCTTATATCTGACTGGATGGCACTATTAAATGTAGCCACGATTTTTGATGGATTAGTAAGAGAACCTATTCCCGATGCTAAAACATTGATTAAATCATTCAGTTCTTGTTTTTTCTCAATATGATTACGTTCAATAATGTCTTTTATATAAGTCTCTTCAAACAATCTAGTCAAATATTCCACTCTTTGTTCATCTGAATTCATTGTAACTGTTAATGGCAGTCCTCCAAATCTCACATAGGAACTCCAACCTTCATATTTATCACCATTAAAAACTGTCATGTATTCCCGAAAACTTATCGGATACACATGCACTTCGTCCCCTCTGCCTCTAAATTCAGTAATGATATCCTTAGACAAAAATTTTGAATTACTGCCTGTTACATACACATCAACATTTTTTATATGAAGAAGAGAATTCAGCACTTCTTCAAATTCATCTAATAACTGAACTTCATCAAGAAAAATATAATAATCTTTACTGTCTATTATCTGAGTTTTAATTTGCTCCAAAATCATATGGGGAGCCCTATATTTTTTATTTTCTAAACGGTCTAATTCTATTGAAATAATATGGTCTTCATCTACACCTTCAGACAAAAGATAATCCTTAAATATTGTAAATAATAAATATGACTTTCCTGACCGTCTTATTCCTGTAACCACTTTAATCATTCCGTTATGCATTCTATTGATTAACTTGTTGAGGTAGATATCTCTTCTAATTTCCATTCCGGCCTCCAATTATGATATTTTAAGGATATTGTGCCCGCATTTTTCATTATTATACATCTACAGGCAATAATTCTCAAGTATTGTTTTGATTTTTTTGGGATATTGTGCCCGTGTTTTTCATCACTGTGCTATTTTATATTACACAAAAAAAACGGAAGTTGTGTGTTTCTACAAGCGGTGCGCAGGCAGAACGTAATACAACTGTGGGGAGCTTGCTCACCAAAGATTGTGTTACGGACTGGTTGCATAGCGCGACAGCGCGTCATGAGTATGCAGCGAAGCGAAATACGAATGGCACCTCTTCATCTTCTTGCCCCGGTAATTGTCTAACCAGTACCACCAATGAGCCTCTAAACGACTCTTATAACTATAAATAGTTTTTCCAATGTATAAGTCCGAAATATGACCACCAAAATTACGTGTTATGTAATAAATCCCGATGTCCAACATACGTTCATCAGCCAAAATATTGTCTATTTCCATCGGATATGACCAGTCAATTGTAATACTTCGCATAGTAATTCGCCATTTGTCATTATTTTGTAAATATAATCGGTCTTTGTCACCATTGATACATTTTGAATTTATCCAATTGTCCAATATCCATCATAGGCATATCCGGTTTTACCAATCAGCAAATGTTCAGATTTTTTGAAACCTGCTTTCTGAATTGCTTTCACTCTTTCTACTGCATAGATTGGCGCCTTCGTAAGCACACCTTTACATCCCAGCATTTCCTCAAGTTCTGGCGTAACAAGTGAAAAAATATCATACAGTACATCTTCCTGTTCGTAATCACTTCTCACATCCACTCTTAAAATTCCCATGTTATTAAATTCATCCTCTGACACTCTCAAGCATAATTCCACTGTTCCAATTACACTTGATACTGTCTTATCAACAATCGAAAGTCTGACAAACCAACCTTTTTCATATGACATATGCCAAAAGCGGATAGCCTCTGCCATTCTTTCTTCTGTCGCATAATAAAAATTATCTCCATCACAATTATCACTGTTAAAGAAAGGCAATGCCTTTTTATCGCTATATACTTTTAATAAATCATTACAATCCTCATCTTTGAAAAATCTGATGATGAACCTTTCGCTTTCCAATGTTGGACATGTCTCATATATATTCATAAGATTCCTTCTTTCTTACCCATTTTTCCTTAATGTCAGCCAGATATTCGATACACGAATGAGCCGCAACATTTCCTTCTCCAACAGCCTTTGTGTACTGGTATGGCCTTCCTGTGCAGTCTCCTGCCGCAAAGCAGCCCTTAAGGTTCGTCTCCATCCCTCGGTTTACCACAATATGTCCATTGTCAATTTCAATCCCTGGAAGTAATTTTGCAGGAGCGATTGCATTGCGCAGACAAAATACCCCATCAAGCTCTATCGTTTTCCCGCTTCGCAATGTTAATGATGACACATGATTTTCTCCATTCACAGCAACCGGTGCATCTGTAGAAATTGTCACATTCTCATGTTCAATCTTTGCATCCTTATAGCTTGGGAAAAATGTTACCTCCGATGCCAGATCCGCCAGATATTCCACTTCATGCTCATATTTAGGATCATTTGAGATAACTGCTATTTTTTTATTTTTGTAAAACATTCCATCACAGGTTGCGCAGTAACTTACGCCCTTGCCAAGCAGGGCATCCTCGTTATCCAGTGCCCGGGCACTCATTACCCCCATACAAAGGATTACTGTTTTCGTCTCATAAATCTCATTATCCGCAAGCAGCATATAGTAATCACCCGCGTTCATAATATTGGTAACTGTCTTCTCCGTAATTTCGAGGTCAGCTTCCTTTATATGTTCGTTGAACCTGTCGAAAAGCTCCCTGCCTGTCACAGCCGGGATTCCCGGATAATTCATAATCTTTTCTGCCTTTACAACCTTTTCAGATAGCCGCTTTGAGCCAAACCATATAAAATCCTTGTTATAAATCTTCAAATTAAGTGCTGCTGAGAGACCTGCTGGTCCTGTTCCTACAATAATACAATCGTACATATCAATTTCCTCTACTCTAGCATCATTTTGATAATCTCTTTATCGGTCTGATGCATTCCAACCTTTCCAATATACCCAACGCAGCTTATAGTTTCTCCTGCGTTCTCTTTTAATATTCCTGTATAGGCTTCATATTTCCTGTTTTTCATTGCAAGATGGTGTGCCATCATGGCTGCGTCAAGACTCGACGCTATCTTTGCCGCGCATGAAATCTTTGCACCATCACAAATAATACCCGGAATGTTTGCCAGTGTATTATCAATCGTTGCCTTAATCTGTGAGATACTTCCCCCCACCAGATATGTAATTGCCGCTGCAGACGCACAGGATGCTGAGACAGCACCACAGAACGCTGACAGCTTTCCTATAAACTCTTTTTGATAAATCGTAAGCAATGACGAAAAAGCCAACGCACGATATAGTTTTTCCGTTGGAATATTCTTTTCTCTTGCGTACACAATGACAGGAACCGATGATGCGATTCCCTGATTGCCACTTCCAGAATTAATGATTACAGGCATATCGCATCCCCCCATACGTGCTTCTGACGCTGCGGCTGCATACGCTTTCATTCGCGTAATGACTCCATCTGCGTAGGATTCCCGAATCACACGCCCTATTCCGAGCCCGTAATCACCTGAGATTCCCTCATATGCAATATCCATATTATAACGAATCTGACGTTCATATATATCTTTTATCCTGTCAAGCTCCACTTCATCTGCAAAAGCCTTAATTGCCTCTATAGACAAACAGCTCCTGTCTGTCATATATCCTGTCTGTGCAAATTCCTTTGGCTTCTCAAATATGGTTGTCCCATTTTTTATAATAGACACAATATTTGTATGACTATGTCTGACCTCAACAACAACTGTATCCTCTCCCGCATACAATTCCAAAATATAATGAAGCGGTATTTCAGAGTCTAAAAATGTAACGGTGCATATTTTCTTTTCCAGAAGTTCCTTTGTTCTTGCTCTCCCTGCATCATCAACATGCTCAAGCACTTCCATTTTGCCATCTGCATCCCCTGCGACAGCGCCAAGCACGCAGGCTGTTTCTATTCCAGTCAGTCCACCTGAGTTTGGAATTGTAACACAGCGCACATTCTTTATCATATTTCCAGAACATTTCGCAACAATCTTCTCAGGTTCACATCCCAGGTGTCTTCGTCCTTCCGCTGCCGCGTAAGCAAGGGAAATAGGCTCCGTGCAGCCCATTGCCGGAACCAGTTCCTCCTTCAAAATTGCCAGATATTCATTTTGTAAATCTTTCTCCATCATATCCACCATCTATCATGTATTTTAGTCTTTATCATTCTTAATCTTCTCAGCATCTGCTATTACAGTTGTATTATAGGAACCTTAAAAAATACTCATCGTCCCCTTCAAAGACGCCTGTTCTCACAAAGCCATGCCTTTCATAAAACTGTGCAGCACGAATATTTTCTTTATGACAGCCTAAAGCAATTGACCTTTTTCCAAAATCCTCATATACCTGGGCAATCGCCTTCTCAAGAATCTGTCCACCAAGTCCCCTGTTTCTATAGTCTTTATCTATGACAAATCCCATCAGCCTGTAAAAAGGCTCTTTTCTCATTTCTTCCGGGTCTGTCTCCCAGGGAATTGCCTCTCCCAACAGCAATAATCCTATGTAGTTTTCCTCCAGTTTCACAAGAAATGTATGTCCGATGCAGTGATGCTCTGCCCCTTCATCCGTTATTTCCATCAGGGTCTCTGCTGTATCTACAAACTCCTCCGGGATATCCTCTCTTTTTATCCCACACGCATGCTGAAAATTCTCATGCGTTAATTCTTCAAATTCCAAACAAAAATATTTCCTACTCCGCATTCCAGAGGTCCCCCCATACCGAATTACACAAATCAATACAATATTCCCTGGAAAAATCTGAATCCTGGAAAACGATTTCATTTTGCCTTTCCAGTTCTTCCGAATAGTCCTCCAGAAAATAGGTCGTCACACCATCAGAACCGGATGTCACATGGCTTACAACCGGGCGTACTCCATAGTCTGTAATCTTAACCTCACCGGAATCGTTCTTTGTGATAGTAACCTCTGCCATACCACCCACCATGCGGTTTGCAACACCTTCCCCAGTGCCGGATGTCCAGTTCACAAAATTGCCCAGCGAATAGTAAACCAGCATTTCATGACCACTCTCCTCATCCGTCACCCATTCAACAGGCTCAATGACGTGAGGATGAGTGCCAAGAACCAGATCTGCGCCGTTTTCCACAAAAATCTTCGCCCATTTCTCCTGCGAGGCATCCGGTGTCAGCTGGTATTCCGTTCCCCAGTGCGGACAGACTATGGTAAAATCCGCCATCTCCTCTGCCCTGCGGATATCTGCTGCCACCTGCTCCTCATCCAGCAAATCCACTGCATATGGCATATCCTCTGGAAGCGGAATCCCGTTTGTTCCATATGTATAATTCAAAACTGCAATGTTCATGTCTGGCAGTTCGATTATCACAGGGTCCGCACCGCAGGATGTAGATGTATCTGCGGTATCATGAATCCCTAAAACGGTAATCTGCGGATATTGCTCCCTCCAGTGCTGTGCACAGTTTACCAGTCCCATGCGCCCCTTGTCCAGCGCATGGTTTGTAGCATGACAAATCACATCAAAGCCTGCACGCACCAGTGAATCGCAGAGACTAAAATCTGCATTGAAGTTCGGATACCCGGAAATTCCAAGCTCTGCACCTCCTATGATAACCTCCTGATTCACGAGAGCCAGGTCAGCCGCTAAAATTTCATCCTTCGTATGTACAAACAAGGTGTCATAGTCATAGCTTCCATCCTCCTGCTTACAGCTTTCCTCCACCGGAGTATGCAGCAGCACATCGCCCACCATAACAATCTTATATTCCTTTTGGACCTCTTCTGTCTCTTCTTCCAATTTTATCGTCGTGCCTACATTTATAGTTTGTGTGTCCTGAATTTCTGACGCCATGCTGTCTGCTGACACACTGTCTTCCAACACACTATCCGACTGTACGCTCTCTGGCTTTGTGCAACCGGATAAGAATGCAATCATCCAGATGCAGACACAACCCAGTGTTCTCTTTTTTAATGCAAAAGATTTTTTCATAACGTGTTCAACCTCATAAGTTGGAGTCATATCAATCTATCATTCGTCATTTTCCGATATATCTTCTGTCACGCATTTTCTTCTCATAATAGCGGTTCTTATCCAGATACATCCTCTCATCTGCAGTCGATACACCTTTTTCAAAATTCTTTGCATGCTCCTGCCAGACACTTCCAATTGAAGCGGAATACTTTTCTTTCCATAACGTAGAAAGCTTTTCCAGTTTTTCATCAAATGCAGCTTTATTTTTATCGAAAGACAAAATTACAAATTCATCTCCTCCAAAGCGATAACGCCTTGCTTCAGGGAAAACTGCTGTTATTGCTTTTGAAACAGATACAATTAACTCATCTCCTGCTTCATGTCCGAAACGGTCATTTACTTCTTTCAGACCATTTACATCCGCAAATACCACTCCAACCGGCTGCATACTTATTTCTTTATCCCGTTCAATCATATCAATGTCTTTGTAATATGCTTTACGATTTTTAAATCCGGTTAGGGCATCCAACTCCAAATCAGAAATTTGTGAATTAATTTCTATGTAATGCTCTAAAGATTTCACTCTTTTTTCCATAGAATACTTGATTATCCGATCTTTATAATCATTCCTCTTCTCTAAAGCATCCAATATCACATCTTTATCCATTTTTTTAACAGCATAGTTATATTTCAATTCCGAAAAAACAAGCCCCACTTTAATTTCATCCGGATACTTTTCCATGTATTGATTCATCGAATGCAAAATGGAAGCCATCAGTTCCTCGTCATCCGAATCCATTCCACATTCAAACAACTCCTTACATGCATCCATAAATTCAGCAGCATACATATCATTCATTTTTGACAGAACCTGCTGCTTGTAATTTTCATACTCCTGCATCCGCCCCAATTTGTAATAAAGAGTTGTAGCACAACGAATGACATCATCTGGAACAATCTCATCTGCATGATATTGCTTCTCACCAATTTCAAACGCCTGTAATGCCTCTTCCAGCCGATTCAACTTCTGCAACGAAATTGATTTATTTATATAAATATATGCCCCCATCTCCTCATCGCAATCTTTCAGAGCATCTTCTGCAAGTTCAAGGATTTTCAATGATTCCGTATAATTCTGTTCCGCAATATACGTCAATGCAATATTGTTGTACTCAAACGCATAATAAAATTTTTCACAATTTTCCTTTGCAATCTTTAATGCAGTTTCATAAAAAAAACGTGAAACACTGTATTCTGCCTCGCAATGTGTTGCCACTCCTATCAAATTAAAACATGACAACAGCTTAGGGGTATACGGATAACTGTGATAGTCCACTATAATTGGCTCTATCGTTTCTATCGTTTTTTCAAAGTCACCCTCCTGATAAAACAGATGTCCATAGCAAAAACTGGCATGCACAAAAACTTCTGTTTTTTCCTGCTTATTTTTCAATAGCTGCTCATAAAATTTCTTCTGTTCCTCTGTTGATAATTTTTCAATTTTCTCTTTTTGTTTTATAAAATCGTCATTATTCATATCAATCCCACTCGCTATCTGTACCGGACTATTGATCATTCATCCCCATATTTCTTTCCTTGAATTGATAAAGTAATTTTACCATAGTTATTTTATATATTCCATATAATCTCAAAACCAATTTCCAGAACGCAAAAAAAGAAACCTCCGTAATGAAAGGTTTCCTTATCTCTTAATGCGGAAGATGGAGCTTGCTCACATTGTTCCACAAAATAAAACAGTAGCAGCACGGCTTTCGATGCACTTCTATCATACATAACGTGTTCAAAAAGGTGTTCCCCACACAAACTGGAAGTTGTATTTCCTGTTGTCCCCATAGCAAGTCCAACGATCATAACGGTGAGCATATGCATAATCTGTGAACCGATCGATACTGCGGTAGTACTTGCCACGCCATCATATTGTCCAACGATAAACAGATCTGCCAATCTTACCTCTACTTGTCAAAATTCATTGCTTCTCTTTCTTCTTTTGTCAAAGCCCATCCCAATGCACCGGCATTATCATTTGCCTGTTTTACAGAGCGAACTCCCGGAATCGGAACTACCTTGACACGTTCCTGTGTTATGAGCCAGTTAATTGCCACCTGTGCTATGGTTTTTCCATGGGCAGCAGCTATATTTTCCATGATTTCCATTAATGGCTCCATTCGTTTAATGTCAGTCTCTCTTGGTTTAGAGAAAAGCCGCTTCACAAACGAAGTCCCATCGTTCCTTTCTTTTGTCAGATCCAGATGACCAAAATACGAAGTTACTACATATTGAATTGGCACCTTTTTCCCACCACGATATTTTCCTGTAAGTGTCCCCTCAGCCAGTGGCGCATATGGAATTATGGAAATGTTCTCTTTTTCACATATCTCAAACACTCCATTTGTTTCCGGGTATCTACGGATTACATTATACCCCACCATAGCACTTGTAAGGGAATAGCCCTCAGATTTCAATGCTTTTGATGCTCTTTTTATTTGCTCTACATTAAAATTACAAACTCCAACTGCCCGGATTTTTCCTGCCCTCAACGCATCTGCCATATAGCGCATATATTCTTCAATCCGATCATTTTGTGGAGGCATATGTATCTGATATAAATCAATACACTCCACTCCTAATCTTTTCAGGCTCCCATCCAACGCCTCCAGCAATGCCTTAGGATCGTCCTTTTTCACTGAATTTCTTTTCTGTGTAAGAGGGTTCATTTTAGAAGGCGGTGCAAATTTATCAGCAATATATACTTCTGCATTGCTGCATTTCAGACATTTTCCAAGAATTTTTTCTGATGCACCATTCCCATAAATTTCCGCTGTATCAAAGAAATTCAAACCATTCCCAACACAAGCCTGAAATACACTTTTAATATCCTCTTCTGTAAATTTTTTACCTGGAAGCCAGAGCATTGTTCCTACTCCCATCTGTGGAAGTTCAAATAATTTTTTATTTTCCATATCTAATTTCACCTTGCCTTATTGCTTTTTCTTTAATATACTTACAATTAGATGCAAAGTAAACATTCTGTTTATTTATATTTGTTGCAAAAAAAACAATAATATGCTTATTTGAACTGTAATTTACACTTTTTACAAAATTGTTTATTAGAGAAATATGGAAAATCAAAGAATACGTTTGACGAAAAAATTATTGAAAGCTGCATTAATAAAATTGTTACACCAAAAATCCCTTGATAAAATTTCTGTAACTGAGCTTTGCAGATGCGCTGAAATTAACCGTGTGACTTTCTACAAATACTATAGTAATCCATCCGATGTACTCACGGAAATGAAAAATGAACTATTATCTGGTATAGAAGAAAGAATTTCCACATATGAGAAAAATAGTATACATTTAATTTCTGCTCTGCAATTTTTTCAGGAAAAACGTGATGAACTCATCATACTTATGAAAAATGTACCCAGTAACGAATGGGAAGAATGGTTATTTTATTCTCCAAATATCAGAAAAATCTTATTAGAAAACAACTTCAATGAGTACAGTGAAACTGACAAAGAACGGGCATATCTTTTTATTTGTAATGGTGCCTATTCCGTCATTCGTAAATGGATGATAGAAGGATGCCAGGAATCTCCAGAAAGTATTGCAGATTTTATCCACGGATTCGCCACAAAATTGCTATAAA
>JBNMKM010000022.1:0-60923 GCA_050874345.1 Roseburia sp.
ATTCCTGAAGCCACAGAGTTGCTCTCTTTCCAACTGTTGTCGGCTGTGCCGGCTGGAAATGAGTAAATGCCAGTGTGGGAAGGTCTTTGTATTTCTCTGCAAATGCTGCCAGCTCGGAAATCACGTTGACTAACTTCTTGTGTACTAACTTCAATGCTTCGCGCATGATGATAATGTCGGTGTTGTCACCTACGTAGCAGGAGGTTGCACCGAGATGGATAATTCCGGCTGCTTTCGGGCACTGCTGTCCGTAAGCGTACACATGGCTCATAACATCATGGCGTACCAGTTTCTCACGCTCTTTTGCCACATCATAATTGATATCGTTCACATGTGCCTTTAACTCGTCAATCTGTTCCTGTGTGATGACAGGTTTTCCATTCTCTGAGAGTCCAAGCTCCATCTCTGTCTCTGCAAGTGCAATCCAGAGCTTTCTCCATGTGGTGAATTTCATATCCTGTGAAAAAATATACTGCATTTCTCTGCTGGCATAACGCTCAGACAGCGGACTTGTATAGCGGTCTGTACTCATTCTTTCCTGTTCTCCTTTTCTCTCTACCGTTCAAAATCGCCTCTGATATCTTCTGTAGGTGGCTCCATCGGGTATGTTCCATTAAAGCATCCCTTGCAGATTGGAAGGCCATCCACCATCTCCTCAAGGCGCTCCATCTCTAAATATCCCAAAGAATCTGCTCCAATAATCTGTCTGATATCATCAATACTACGATTGTATGCAATCAACTGCTCACGCTCTGGAATATCCGTTCCAAAGTAACACGGCCATAAGAATGGCGGTGAGCTGATTCTGACATGAACCTCCGTTGCTCCTGCATCCCGCAGCATCTTGACAATACGGTCAGAAGTTGTTCCGCGGACAATGGAATCATCAATCATAATCACGCGTTTTCCGTCAACTGCTTCTTTTAAAACATTTAATTTTACACGCACGCTCGACTCACGGCTGCTCTGCTTCGGCTTGATAAAGGTTCGTCCGACATACCCGTTCTTGACAAATGCCGTTCCATACGGGATTCCTGACTGAAGGGAATAACCAAGTGCAGCGGCATTTCCAGACTCCGGAACGCCCACGACAAGATCTGCCTCCACCGGTGAATCCATCGCAAGGAAACGTCCTGCCTTAATTCTTGAAGCATACACACTGACGCCGTCAATGTGACTGTCCGGTCTTGCAAAATAGATGTACTCAAAAATACATCTTGCCTCCTGCTCTTTCGGCAGTGCTCTTGACATATCCGAAACAATGCCGTTCTCCGGCGTAATCGTCACGGTCTCTCCCGGAAGGACATCCCGGACATATTCTGCACCAATCGTATCTAATGCACAGGTCTCGGACGCAAGAATATAAGCATTATCCCGTTTTCCGATACATAATGGCTTAAATCCGTACGGATCTCTCGCCCCGATGAGCTTACGCGGGCTCATGACAACCAGGGAATACGCACCTTTTATCTTACAGCAGGCACGCCCAACCGCCTCTTCTACTGTTGCGGAATTCAGACGTTCTCTTGCAATGTGGTATGCGATTACCTCAGAATCAATCGTCGTCTGGAAAATTGCTCCGGTATACTCAAGCTCTTTCTTTAATTCCTTTGCATTGATAAGGTTTCCATTGTGTGCCAGTGCAAGGGTTCCCTTGACATAGTTTAAAACCAGCGGCTGTGCATTTTCTCTTGTAGAGGCACCTGCGGTCGAATAGCGGACATGTCCCACACCGATATCTCCGTGCATCGGTTCCAGGTTATCCTGCGTAAACACTTCATTTACCAGTCCCATTCCCTTGTAGGAAGTTACCTTCCCCTTCGGACCGCCGGTTTCGCTGACTGCGATACCACAGCTTTCCTGACCTCTGTGTTGAAGCGCAAACAGTCCGTAATAAATCGTGGATGCAACATCGCCTCCGTCAAAATCATACATTCCGAAAACGCCGCATTCCTCGTGCAGACCACTCTCTCCGTTGTCTGCCACCTGCTGTGGCATATCGCTGCCAAATCTGTTCATATCCATATAGAATCTTACCTTTCATGAAATTCACTCTGCCATTTCAGCACTTTTTTCGTACCGATAGTTTTCTAGGCAAATTTCTTTCCTGTCAGCAGTTCAAATGCCTCTTCGTATTTCTCTACAGTTTTCGTAACAACTTCATCCGGCAGTAATAAATCGTTGTCCGGATTGGCTTTTAACCAGTCACGTACAAACTGCTTGTCAAAAGAAGGCTGTCCCTGTCCCGGTTTGTAACCCTCAAGCGGCCAGAAGCGGGAGCTGTCCGGTGTGAGCATCTCATCTCCGAGTACAACATTTCCATTTTCATCCAGACCAAACTCAAACTTGGTATCTGCGATAATAATGCCTTTGCTGAGCGCATACTCTGCACATTTCTTATATAAAGCGATGGTATATTCTTTGATTTTCTCTGCGTACTGCGCACCTTTTCCAGGATAAATCTTCTCTAATACTTCCACACTCTGCTCAAAAGAGATATTTTCATCATGAAGTCCGATTTCTGCCTTGGTACTCGGTGTGTAAATCGGTTCCGGCAGCTTATCAGATTCTACCAGTCCCTCCGGCAGACGAATACCGCATACAGTACCGTTCTCCTTGTAGCTTGCCCAGCCGCTTCCGGTAATATATCCACGAACGATGCACTCAATTGGAAGCATCTCAAGTTTGCGGCACATCATGCTGTTTCCGTCAAACCGCTCATTCTGGAAAAATTCCGGCATATCTTTTACATCAACAGAAAGCATATGATTTGGCACGATGTCGCTGGTAAAATCAAACCAGAATTTTGACATCTGGGTTAAAATCGCACCTTTTTTGGTGATTTTATTTTTCAAAATATGGTCAAATGCAGAAATCCGGTCTGTTGCAACAATAATCAGACTGTCCCCGTTCTCGTACACCTCGCGTACTTTTCCCTCTTTGACTGGCTTATATTCCATCATTTTATCCTCTTTTCCGGCGTACCTGCGCCTAAATTTTACAATGCTTCTGTAATACACGACTACTCCAAAATTATAATACAGTCTCTTTGTGAAAGTCAATGTTTTTGCCCGCTCGTACACCCCGTACCCACATAGAAAAAAAGGCTCTTTTTATAAGTATTTTTGTATATTTTTCTTTTATTATAAGTATTACTTATTAATTTATAAATTTTTTTAAAAAGTACTTGACGTACTTTAGTACTAAAGCTATAATGAATTCAGATAGGCGGAAAGTACTATGACATTTCTTCTCATACAGTTTCCATCTATCGCTATCCTCTAACTTTATCATATAAATCCCCGTTTTATTGCCAGTGACGTTTCCTCGATGTCATCTGGCAGCAAAAAAGGAGTTCCTCCCCCGGAACTCCTTTTTTACTGTCTTTCTTTATTTTACTAACAATGATTTTCCTGTCATTTCTGCCGGCTGTTCCATTCCCATCAGTTCGATTAAGGTCGGGATGATATCTGCCAGGCATCCGTTCTCACGAAGTTTGTATGCAGGATCTGCATTTACAAGGATAAACGGCACCGGATTTGTGGTGTGTGCTGTGAGCGGTTCGCCTGTCTCATAGTTGATTAACTGCTCTGCATTTCCGTGGTCTGCACAGATAAACATCTGTCCGTCAACCTCTTTTAATGCCTCAACGGCTTTTCCAACACATCCGTCGACTGTCTCAACAGCTTTGATTGCTGCCTCAAGGATTCCGGTGTGTCCAACCATATCCGGGTTTGCAAAGTTGATGATAATTACATCATATTTGTCAGAACGGATTGCGGCACACAGCTTGTCGCATACTTCCGGCGCACTCATTTCCGGCTGAAGGTCATAGGTTGCAACCTTCGGGGATTTTACAAGGATTCTGTCTTCGCCCTTATTCGGCTCCTCTACACCACCGTTAAAAAAGAAGGTTACATGTGCATACTTCTCTGTCTCGGCGATTCTTGCCTGTGTCATATTGTGTGCTGCAAGGTATTCGCCAAAAGTATTCTTAAGCTCTACTTTCTTGAATGCGATTTCTTTGTTTGGAATGGTAACATCGTATTCTGTAAAGCAGATATAGGTCAGATTTTTTCTATTTCCACGGTCAAATCCATCAAAGTCATCAGCACAGAAAGCTCTTGTAATTTCTCTTGCGCGGTCCGGACGGAAGTTAAAGAAGATAACGGTATCGTTGTCTTTAATCGTTGCACGTGGTGCACCATTTTCAGTGATAACAGTCGGAACAAAGAACTCGTCTGTCACATCTTTTGCATAGGAAGCTTCCATTGCAGCAACTGCGCTCTCTGCAGTCTCACCCTCTCCATTTGCTAATGCACGGTATGCCTTTTCAACACGATCCCAGCGGTTATCGCGGTCCATTGCGTAATAACGTCCGGAAATGGATGCAATCTTACCAACACCGATTTCTTTCATCTTTGCCTCTAATTCCTCGATAAAGCCTTTTCCGGAAGTAGGTGCCGTGTCACGTCCGTCTAAGAAGCAGTGAACATATACATTTTCAACACCCTCGCGTTTTGCTAACTCTAACAGTCCGTAAAGATGTGTGATGTGGCTGTGTACCCCTCCGTTGGAGAGCAGTCCGTAAAGATGTAAATCAGAGTGATTTTTCTTTACATTTGCAATTCCGTCAAGCAATGCCTGGTTTTTAAAGAAATCACCATCGTTAATTTCTTTGGTAATTCTGGTAAGCTCCTGATATACAATTCTTCCGGCACCCATGTTCAGATGTCCAACCTCAGAGTTTCCCATCTGTCCGTCCGGCAGACCTACTGCAAGTCCACTTGCATTTCCTTTTACAAACGGATATTCTTTCATTAACGCATCAATGTTTGGCGTATTTGCCTGTGCAACGGCATTTCCTTCTGTCTTCTCATTTAATCCGAATCCATCGAGAATCATTAATACGGTAGGTTTTTTACTCATTTTGATTTCCTCTCTTTTCTGTCCATAGTCTATTTTCGGTTGCCAATGATATCAATGGCATTTCCCTCATTATCGATTCCGCCCCAGATTTGCGTCGTGCTGCTTTCCGAGTCATACAGAATCTGTTCCGCAGGATAGTTTTCTGCGGTTTTATCATAAACACTGCCCGCTGCATCGATTCCAATTCCTTTTGAGATTGCGGCAAGGTAATGATAAAATTCTTCCTTTTCAGTTGTATCGGTTATCAGGCTCGTTGTCAAGTCTTTCTGAAGACAGGGAAGATATTTTAAGGTAAGTTTTCCCTCCTTTGAAATTACAACCTGTGCAACCGTCGTATAAAGTGTTGCATCGGAAAACCAGAAATTTCCGATACTGTATGCCACCGGTACGCCTTCCACAAACGCAGCTCCCTGCAGCCTGTGCGGATGACCTCCGATGATGGCGTCCGCGCCTGCCTCTGCAAACCGGTATGCCAATGCCTCCTGCATCATATCATGACTTAAATTGCCCTCAGTTCCCCAATGGCATACTACAATTGTGTAATCACTTGTTTTTTTTGCTTTTTGAATCAGTTCTAAAAAATATTCCGGCTCTAACGTCTTTAACACCCCGGCGCTGTCTTCCGTTGCCTGTCTGGTATATTTGATGCTGCGCTCAATCTCTGTCGCGGAAACAATTGAAATTTTCCAACCGTTTGCAATAAAGCTTACAATCCGGGAAGCATCTTTTAAATTATCTCCTGCCCCGGAATAGGGAATCTGCTCTTCTCTTAAGTATTGGAGTGTGTCCTTAAGTGCCTGTTCCCCGTAATCATACGTATGATTATTTGCAAGGGTGACAAGGTCTGTTCCAAAAACCGTCAGGTTCTTTATCATTTCCGGCTTTGCACGGAATGTATACGCCTTTCCCGGTAATGGTTCTCCCCCGTCTGAGTAGACAAATTCGTTATTCATCACTAAAACATCGGACTCCTGCATCGCCTCAATCAGTTCTTCGGAAAAACAGTCATAGATTCCATTCGGCTGGCTTTCCAGATACTGCGTGGTTGACCACCCTTCTGCCAGATTAAAATCTCCGGTAAAGCTTACTACTGTTTCGTCTGCACAATTGCAGTCCTTCCAGTAGACATCCTCTGTTTTCGAGTTTGCAATGCCTGTATCCTTACAGTACTGCGTATAAAGTACATGAAGAGATGCTCCGGTCAGTCTGTGCCAGTCTGCCGCTGTCATTTCTCCACTCTCGACCTGTCTGGCAATCTCATCTACCGTTTCATCTCCGTAGGTACTCCCCAGCCAGAGAAAAAAAGATTCCTCCAACGGATAGCCTGCCGCCGTCTCACGATCTATTTTCTTTAGAATCCCATCAATGGCAGTTTCCAAATTCGTCTCTTCGGTTGTCTGTGTCTCTGCCGCCCTGCATACCACCCTTCCAAAGGGAGCTGCAAGCAAAAGTCCTGTCACAAGTGACGCACAAATAACTCTTTTTGTCATCTCTCTTCCCCGATTTTATCGTAAGTAACATTCCTATAATGTATGAAAAGGGAACCAGCCAGGGTTCCCTTTTTCTACCGTTTATTTGTAGTTTACAATTTTGCCAAAATCCGGTTTTAAGGATGCACCGCCGACTAATCCTCCGTCAATGTCCGGTTTTGCAAACAGTTCTGCTGCATTTCCGGCATTTACAGAGCCGCCGTACTGGATACGGATTGCTTCTGCAGTTGCCTCGTCATATACTTCTTTGATGCAGGCACGGATTGCTCCACAAACTTCTTCTGCCTGATCGGAAGTAGCGGTTTCGCCGGTTCCGATTGCCCAGATTGGTTCATAAGCGATAACGGCTGTCTTTGCCTGATCTGCTGTTACATTCTGGAATGCGATTTTAATCTGCATACGAATCCAGTCAATGTAAATTCCCTGTTTTCTCTGGGTAAGAGACTCACCACAGCAGATAATCGGGGTAATTCCATGCTCGAATGCCTTTAATACTTTCTTGTTGACAGTCTCGTCTGTCTCAGCAAAGTATTCTCTGCGCTCAGAATGTCCTAATACGACATACTTAACGCCTGCGTCGGTAAGCATTGCCGGGGAAATTTCTCCGGTGTATGCACCGCTCTCCTCAAAATACATATTCTCAGCACCAATCTGAATGTTGGAACCTTTTGCTGCTTCCATTGCCGGAATGATATCGATTGCCGGTACACAGAATACTACGTCAACTTCATCATTTGCAACTAATGGCTTTAATTCGTTTACTAATGCAACGGCTTCACTTGGAGTTTTGTTCATTTTCCAGTTGCCGGCAATAATTTTCTTTCTTGCCATAATTTTTTACCTTCTTCCTCTTACTTATCATCCACTGCCACAACAAAGGTGTTCTGGCAGCGAAATTTATTCTATGACAAATTCTTACTTGTCATCCGCTGCCATAACACCTGGGAGTTCCTTGCCCTCTAAGAACTCAAGGGAAGCTCCACCACCAGTAGAAATGTGGCTCATCTTGTCAGCAAATCCTAACTGGTTTACTGCTGCTGCGGAATCTCCACCACCGATAATTGTGGTAGCATCTGTCTCTGCAAGTGCTTTTGCAACTGCAATGGTACCCTTTGCAAGAGTCGGGTTCTCGAATACACCCATCGGTCCGTTCCATACAACGGTCTTTGCAGTCTTAACTGCCTCTGCAAACATTTCTGCTGTCTTCGGTCCGATATCGCATCCCTCTCTGTCTGCCGGCATATTTGCTACATCGTATACTTCTACATCAACCGGAGCATCGATTGGGCTTGGGAAATCTTTAATGGTAACAGCGTCAACCGGAAGTAATAATTTCTTTCCGAGTTTCTCAGCTTTTGCCATCATTTCTTTACAGTAGTCAATCTTCTCATCGTCTACTAAAGATTTACCAATCTCATAACCCTGTGCTTTTAAGAAGGTATATGCCATACCACCACCAATGATTAAGGTATCACATTTCTCTAACAGGTTAGAGATAACGTTTAACTTGTCTGCTACTTTTGCACCACCAAGGATTGCAACAAACGGTCTTACCGGATTCTCAACTGCATTTCCAAGGAAGTCAATTTCTTTCTGCATTAAGTAACCAACTACATTAGAACCACCTTTTGCGGTGATGAATTTTGTAACACCTGCAACAGAAGCATGTGCTCTGTGGGAAGAACCAAATGCATCGCATACATAATCGTCTGCAAGATCAGCAAGCTCTTTGGAGAACTCTTCGCCGTTTTTGGTCTCTTCTGCGCCACGGAAACGGGTATTCTGTAATAAGATTACGTCTCCCTCGTTCATCTCTGCAACTGCCTTAGTAGCTGCTTCGCCTGTTACATGGTAATCAGAAATGAATTTTACTTCTTTGCCAAGTTTCTCAGAAAGTCTCTCAGCAACCGGTGCTAAAGACTCGCCTTCGTTCGGGCCATTTTTTACTTTTCCAAGATGAGAGCAAAGGATAACCTTTCCGCCATCGTTAATCAGCTTTTTAATTGTCGGAAGTGCTGCTACGATACGGGTCTCATCTGTGATTTTGCCTTCTTTAAGCGGTACGTTGAAGTCGCATCTTACTAATACACGTCTTCCTTTTACATTGATATCATCTACGGATTTTTTATTTAATGACATATCTATTCTCCTTCTTTCATTGAGTGATGGGGATATTTTCCACATTCTCGAGTGAAAAAAGGAGGTCCAGTCCTAATCAGACCGGACCCCCTTCTTGAGTCTATCTGCACTCTGGTGACCTATCGCATCACAAATGCAGTCCACCGTGCAGTGATTATTGTTTTCAGTCAGCGCTCAAATTAAGCAAGCTCGCTGAAGTATTTGATGGTACGAACCATCTGAGATGTGTAGGAGTTCTCGTTATCATACCAAGAAACAACCTGAACCTCATACTGGTCATCAGAAATCTGATTTACCATTGTCTGAGTTGCATCGAATAAGGAACCGAATCTCATTCCAACGATATCGGAAGAAACGATTTCATCCTCGTTGTAACCGAAGGACTCGTTAGCTGCTGCTTTCATAGCTGCGTTAATATCCTCTTTTGTTACGCCTGCTTTCTTAACAACTGCTGTTAAGATTGTGGTAGAACCAGTCGGGGTCGGTACACGCTGTGCAGATCCGATTAATTTACCATTTAACTCCGGAATAACAAGACCGATTGCTTTTGCAGCACCTGTGCTGTTCGGAACGATGTTTACTGCTGCTGCACGGGATCTTCTTAAATCACCTTTTCTCTGAGGTCCATCAAGAGTCATCTGATCACCAGTGTAAGCATGGATTGTTACCATGATACCAGACTGGATTGGTGCATATTTGTTTAATGCTGCTGCCATCGGTGCTAAGCAGTTTGTGGTGCAGGAAGCTGCAGAGATGATGGTATCAGAAGCCTTTAATGTCTCATGGTTTGTATTGTAAACGATAGTAGGAAGGTCATTTCCTGCTGGAGCAGAGATAACAGCTTTTCTAGCACCTGCATTGATATGAGCCTGTGCTTTTTCTTTGCTTGTATAGAAGCCAGAGCACTCTAATACAACGTCAACTTTTAATTCTCCCCATGGGCAGTTATTTGCATCCGGGAATGCGTAGATTTTAATCTCTTTGCCGCAAACGATAATAGAATCATCTGTGTAAGATACTTCTGCTGCATGCTCGTATTTACCCTGAGATGAATCATATTTTAACAAGTGTGCTAACATTTTCGGGCTTGTTAAATCGTTGATTGCTACTACTTCATATCCTTCTGCTCCAAACATCTGTCTGAAAGCAAGACGACCGATACGGCCAAAACCATTGATTGCTACTCTTACTGCCATTTTTAATTCCTCCTAGATATTGTATAAAATATACTATTCGTGGAACTTGCGTCCCAAGCTTTCTTTATTTTACCCAATTTTATTAGAAAGTTCAAGTACTTTATTTGACTTTGTTAAATTTTTCACCATATTTTCATTTCTACCACCTTTTTCGTATAAAATAGACAAATTTTCCATCAGATACTTCTCTTCTTTTATGAAATCATGTTATTATATAAGGTAGTTACGCAAATTATCCTTACAGAAAGGCGGCTTTTTCCATGACTTTGACTCATTCCTTATGGGATACCCATATGCACAGTCAGTATTCCGGCGACAGCGATGCCCCGCAGGAGACCATGATTCGTGCCTCCATTGCACGTGGGCTTTCCGGCATCTGCTTTACCGACCACCTCGATATCGATTATCCCGATGAACCGTATCTCTTCCTTCTAGACCTGCCAAATTATACTGCTTCCGTGGAAGCGCTGCGGGAACAGTTTGCAAAAGAGCTTCCGGTCTGCCTTGGGATTGAACTTGGGCTACAGCCCCATCTCGCCGCGCTGCACACCGATATTCTCTCCCAGTATCCGTTTGATTATGTCATCGGCTCTTCCCATGTCGTGCACGGACTTGACCCCTATTACCCGGTTTTCTTTGAGGGACGGGAGGAAAAAGCGGCTTATCTGGAATACTTTGAATCGATTCTTGAAAATATTTCTGCTTTTGACGGATTCGATGTATACGGACATCTTGACTATGTGGTCCGCTACGGTCCGACGACAAACGAACACTATGTATGGACGGATTATAAAAATGTGATTGATGAGATTTTACGACAGCTCATTTCCCGGGGCAAAGGCATTGAAATCAATACCGGAGGCTTTAAATACGGACTTGGTCATCCAAATCCCACAGAAGAGATTCTCTGCCGCTACCGCGAGCTTGGCGGCGAGATTATCACCATCGGTGCCGATGCCCACAAACCGGAGCATGTCGGATTTGATTTTGAGAAGGTTCCTGCGATTTTAAAAAATGCAGGCTTTGACTATTTCACGGTGTTCAAACAAAGGAAGCCGGAATTTATCCGGCTGTAAAAATGCATGCCTGACGCACACTTTGGCGCGCGAGCGGATAGCGAAGCTATAAATTCATCTCCGCGAGCTGCGCATCCTGCCCGATAGGGCTTTTGCTCTATAGGAAACACATTTTCATGTTCTAACGTAACATAAGTATTTCCTATAGAGCAAAAATCCCGGAAACCGTTTTCACGGCCTCCGGGAATTTTTTTACTGCTGATTTCCACCTACGCGAAGGTTTTTATCATAGCAAAGGAATTTTACAATTGCAATAATCGGAATTAATCCAGATACATAAGCGATTGCCTGCACATCCTTCTCGTCCTTGTTCTCGATACGGGAATAGATATTAATGAAGCAGGTTCCAAGGCAGATTACCTGAAGAATAGTTGCCAGAAGTCCGCCTACGTTTGGAATACGGTTAAAAATAATCTGTAATACCCACCAGAAACTAAATACAATGTTTGGAAGTTCTGCACCAAAAATTTTGTTTTTTCCGTCTGCATCTGCTGTTACGTTTGCCAGCGCAAAGTAGTTCAAGAACGGAATCCATGCCATCCACGCATTTGCATACCCCAAAATTTTAAGTACGCGCATGATAGCAATTGATGATACTACATACAATGCAATCACGATTGCCAGAACAACAATCAGTACTCCCACTGATGCCGCTGCTAATGCCACGAATGAATCCATTTTAAAAATCCTCCTCTTTCTTTTGTTTGCATTTTCACAACATTATCACGATACCACATCTACGTGGTAAAGTCAATTCCACCCCTTATTTAAAATATGCCACACCGGACTCGAACAGCTTCAAATCCTGCTCGCCGTAAATATTCATTGCAACATTTCTGTCACGACGCTCGGAATGTGCCATCTTGCCGAGTACACGTCCATCCGGACTGGTGATACCCTCGATAGAGCAGTAGGAACCGTTCACATTCCACTCCTCATCCATCGTAGGAACGCCCGCCTCGTTGACGTACTGGGTTGCAACCTGACCGTTTGCAAACAGCTTGTCAAGCCATTCCTTCGGTGCTACGAAACGTCCCTCTCCGTGAGATGCCGGGTTGCAGTATACTTTTCCAAGTTCTGCCTGTGCAAGCCATGGGGATTTATCAGTTACTACCTTTGTATAAACTATCTTGCTGATGTGGCGTCCGATGGTGTTGTAAGTAAGTGTCGGGGAATCCTCGGTCTGCGGACGGATTTCTCCGTATGGCACTAATCCTAACTTAATCAACGCCTGGAAACCGTTACAAATTCCAAGTGCAAGTCCGTCTCTCTCATTTAAGAGCTTGTTGACAGCCTCTGTCATCTTTGCATTGCGGAATGCTGTTGCGAAGAACTTTGCACTTCCCTCCGGTTCATCTCCTGCAGAGAATCCACCCGGGAACATGATAATCTGTGCCTGTTCGATTGCCTTTACAAATTCATCGACAGAATCACGGATATCCTCTGCATTTAAGTTCTTAAATACTTTTACAATCGTGTCTGCCCCAGCGCGCTCAAATGCCCTTGCGCTGTCGTATTCGCAGTTTGTGCCCGGAAATACCGGAATGAATACGGTTGGCTTTGCCACTTTATTTTTGCAGACATAAATTTCTTTTGCCTGATATAAGTCTGTCTTGACCTCATCTTTTTCTTCGGTTGCGCGGGTCGGGAATACCGGCTCAAGTGTAGCGGTCCATGCAGCAAGTGCCTCTTCCATGTCAATCTTTTCGTCTCTATAAAGGAAGGATTTTTCCTCATTTACCCAGCCGACAAGCTTCTCGCTTCCGGAAAGGGATGCACGCTCCATGGCTGCCTTTAACTGCTGCATCTTCTCCACCGGAACCTCTGCCACGATAGAACCAAAGCCTGGTAAAAACAATTCTTTTGCAGTCAGCTCTTCGTTTACGGTCACACCCAGTTTATTTCCAAATGCCATCTTGCTCAATGCTGCTACAAGACCTTTTCCGTCAAGCGCATATGCTGCTGTAATAACGCCGTTTCCAATCAGTTCATGCAGGACATCGTAAAGCTTCATCACCTGCTCATAATCCGGCAAATCATACGCATCCTTTGCAATCTCAAATAAAACGAGCTGGTCTCCGACTGCCTTTAACTCCGGCGTGATGACATCCTGTTCTTTTGCAACATCCACTGCAAACGAGACAAGTGTAGGTGGTACATCAATGTCGTTGAACGTACCGGACATGGAATCTTTTCCTCCGATGGACGGCAGACCAAATCCAATCTGTGCATTATAGGCACCAAGAAGTGCTGCAAATGGCTGGCTCCAGCGCTTCGGCTCCTCGCTCATGCGGCGGAAATATTCCTGGAAAGTAAAACGTACCTTGCTGTAATCTCCACCTGCTGCCACGATTCTGGAAAGGGATTCCACAACTGCATACACAGCACCGTGGTATGGGCTCCAGCTGGAAAGATACGGGTCAAATCCGTAGGACATCATTGTCACGGCATCCGTTTTTCCCTTTAAGACCGGAATCTTTGCAACCATGCTCTGTGTCTCGGTGAGCTGATACTTTCCACCGTAAGGCATGAAGATACTTCCGGCACCGATGGAACCGTCGAACATTTCCACAAGTCCCTTCTGGGAGCAGACATTCAAATCGGCAAGCTCTGCTAACCATGCTGCCTTTACGTCCTCTTTTTCTACGGCATCTGCCACTTTTTTAAGCGCAATCTGATGCAGGTAATTTTCTTTTGGATTTGGCATATCAACGGCAACCTTTGTCTCCTGATGCGCACCGTTGGTATCCAAAAAGGCACGGGAGATGTTTACAATTTCTTTTCCTCTCCACTCGAGTACGAGTCTTGGCTCCTCAGTTACAACTGCCACTTCCACTGCCTCTAAGTTCTCTTCTTTTGCATACTGTAAGAATTTCTCCACGTCCTCCGGAGAAACTACAACCGCCATACGTTCCTGTGACTCGGAAATTGCAAGCTCTGTTCCGTCAAGTCCTGCATATTTCTTCGGAACCTTGTCAAGCTGTACGCGCAGTCCGTCTGCAAGTTCTCCGATTGCAACAGACACACCGCCTGCACCGAAATCGTTACATTTCTTGATGATATGGGCAACTTCCTCTCTGCGGAACAGACGCTGAATCTTGCGCTCTGTCGGAGGATTTCCCTTCTGTACTTCTGCACCGCAGACTGCTGTAGACTGCGTATTGTGTGCTTTGGAAGAACCGGTTGCACCGCCGATTCCGTCACGTCCGGTACGTCCACCAAGCAGGATAATGATATCGCCCGGATCGGAATTCAAGCGCTGTACCGCACGTCTTGGAGCTGCTCCTAAAACCGCACCGATTTCCATACGCTTTGCCACATAGTCCGGATGATAAATTTCTTTTACATAGCCGGTTGCAAGACCAATCTGGTTTCCGTAAGAACTGTAACCATGTGCAGCCTCACGCACCAGTTTTTTCTGAGGAAGTTTTCCCTTCATGGTTTCTTTTACGGAAACGGTCGGGTCAGCCGCCCCAGTTACACGCATTGCCTGATATACATAGGTACGTCCAGAAAGCGGATCACGGATGGCACCTCCGAGACAGGTTGCAGCGCCTCCGAATGGCTCAATTTCTGTCGGATGATTGTGGGTTTCATTTTTGAAGTTGACTAACCACTCCTCTGTTTTTCCATCCACTTCAATTGGCACTACAATAGAGCAGGCGTTAATCTCATCGGATTCCTCCTGGTCTGCAAGTTTTCCCTCTTTTTTCAGACGTTTCATGGCAAGCAGTGCCAGATCCATCAGGCAGACAAACTTGTCATCTCTTCCTTTATATAATTCTTTATGTGTTTTCAGATAATCCTGATAAGTTTCCTCAATCGGTGCACGGTAATAACCATCGTCAAATGCGACATCTGTCAGTTCGGTAGAGAATGTCGTGTGACGGCAGTGGTCAGACCAGTAAGTATCTAACACACGGATTTCCGTCATGGACGGGTCACGTTTCTCATCCTTATGAAAATAATTCTGGATATGTAAAAAGTCTTTAAAGGTCATTGCAAGATTCAGGGAATCATACAGTTCCTTTAACTCTTTTTCCGGCATTGCGTTAAATCCGTCAAAAATTTTGACATCTTCCGGCTCCGGGAAGGTCTGCACTAAAGTCTCCGGTTTCTCAAGTCCGGTCTCTCTTGAATCAACCGGATTGATGCAGTGGTTGCGGATTGCCTCAAACTCTGCATCGGAGATTTCTCCCTCGATTGCATAAGTCACTGCAGTACGGATAATCGGCTCCTCGTTTTCGTTTAAAAGCTTCACACACTGCTCCGCAGAATCGGCTCTCTGGTCAAACTGACCCGGCAGGAACTCCACGGAAAATACCTTTGCACCGTTGATATCAAAGTTTTCCTCATAAATATCGTCTACCGGAGGCTCAGAAAATACGGTAACCAACGCTTTCTGATAGGTCTCCTCCGAAATGTTTTCAATATCATAACGAATCAGCTCGCGAACTTTGCTCACACCGCGGATTCCAAGATAGCTCTTAATCTCAGCCTGCAATTCTTTTGCCTTTACTGCAAAAGCCGGTTTCTTTTCCACATAGACACGTTTTACGCTCATGTTATTCCCTCCATAAATGTCTGACACTGCTCATTGCTTTGTAAGCAGTATACCACATCGTTCTAAATAAGTATAATTAATATACTTAATCCGTTTTATTACCGTGGTTAATAATTAATTTTCAGATTTTATTTGACACAATTATAAGTCTTTCTTATAATTAGACCAGGTCTATTAAGAAAGGACGTATTTCTATGGATATCAATTATGAATTATACAAGGTATTTTATTACGTTGCAACATCGCTGAGTTTTTCCGATGCCAGCAAACAGCTTTACATTTCCCAGTCTGCAGTCAGCCAGTCGATAAAGACCCTTGAAAAGAAGCTCGAACAGCCCCTTTTTATCCGCAGCACCAAGCGCGTCCAGCTCACGCCGGCAGGAAAGATTCTCCTAAAGCACATCGAACCCGCCATGAACTTAATCCAGCGCGGTGAAAACCAGTTATTAGATTCCGGCAGTCTCGGACTCGGCCAGCTTCATATCGGCGCAAGTGACACCATCTGCCGTTACTTCTTAGTTCCCTACTTAAAACAGTTCCACAAAAAATTCCCGAATGTTCCGATTAAAGTTACGAATGCGACCTCGTTAAGCTGCGTTGAACTGTTAAATCAGGGAAAAGTAGACCTCATCGTCACCAATTTTCCAAACTCCAACTTAAATCATTCCTGCATCCAGAAGACCGTGTGCAACTTCACAGATGTATTTATTGCAAACCCTTCTTATTTCAATCTGAAACAGCAGGAGATTTCACTTGAGGAATTAAAGCAGTACCCGATTCTGATGTTAGACCGCAAAAGCACGACCAGTGAATTTCTGCACAACCTCTTTTTGCAGCACCAGCTTGAGCTGATTCCGGAAATCGAGTTGAGCAGTAATGACCTGTTAATCGACCTTGCGCGCATCGGACTTGGCATCGCCTTTATCCCGGATTACTGCCTGACCAGAGAGTCAAGAGACCTTTTTATCGTAAAGATAAAAGAAAAACTGCCCCAGAGACAGATGGTGGCATCTATCAATCCCACCCTGCCCGTGGCGCAGTCTACCGAAGAATTTTTAAAGCTGCTGCCCGAAATCTGAGTTCCAGAATTCCTCTAACATCTTTTCGACATTCTTCAGATTACATATTCGGCGGCTTTCCCATTCTCTCGGGAACAGCCCCCGGTAATCGCTCTGCAAAAACCGTTCATCCAACAGAACAATCACACCGACATCCTCTGCCGTGCGGATGACTCTGCCGCCCGCCTGCAGCACCTTGTTCATCCCCGGATAGCGGTACGCATAGTCAAAGCCTTCCCCCAGATGTTTCTCATAATACCCCATCAGAATTTCCCGCTCATTGCTCAACTGTGGAAGACCTGTTCCTACAATAATCGTACCAATCAGCCGTTCGTTTTTTAAATCGATTCCCTCTCCAAAAATACCTCCCATCACGCAAAATGCCAGCAAAGACTTTCCCCGTTCCGCCGTTTTATCCTCCTCAAATGCCGCAAGAAATTCTTCGCGTTCTGCCTCGTTCATCCCGGACTGCTGCACCACGCACTCCGCCGTGTCAGGATACTCCGTTTCAAATACTTCCTGTACCTGCTGCATCATCTTGTAGGACGGGAAAAATGCCATATAGTTTCCCTCTTTTGCCTGCACCGTCTTCGCCAGATATGCTGCAATCTTTTCGTATTCCGTCTGATTGCGCCTGGTGTAGCGGCTGCTGACATCCCCACCGATTAATAAAAGACGCTGCTTTTCAGAGAATGTGGATTCTGCATACACGGCATAATTTTCTTTGTCCGTTGACAGAAGATTTTTGTAGTAATGAATCGGAAGCAGCGTTGCCGAGAAGAAAATTGTTGCATTTCCACGGTTGATGCGCTCCTGTAAATTTTTTGACGGGTCGACACAGTAGAGCTTCAACCGGAAATTCCCGTCTTCCCCGTGCTCACTGTATATCACATAATGGTCATCCAAAAGTTCGTGGATATTCATAAAATTGCGCAGATTAAAATAAAATTCTGTGACTTCTTTCCGCTTTGGAAATTCCGCACTTTTCTGTAAAAACTCGTCCAAATCCGACGCCAGCCGCATCAGCGCAAGGGAGAGATTTCCGATGTTCTCATAAATAACATACTTTTCACACTCTCTTTTATAGGAAAGAAGAATCCGGTTGCACTTTTCAAGCCCCTGCTCTACCTTATGGCTGTGAGGCTTCATATATTTCTTGATTTCTAAGAAATCCTCCTTGCAGAGCGTGGCACTGTACATTTCACGGCTACGCTCCACCAGATTGTGTGCCTCATCCACCAGGAAAATATAGTCGCCCTTCGTTCCTTCCGCGAAAAACCGTTTCAGACACACATTCGGGTCAAAGACGTAGTTGTAATCGCAGATAATATCATCGACCCAGGACGCCACATCAAGGCACAGTTCAAACGGACACACGCAAAACTCTTCTGCCTGCTCCAAAATTGCCTCTCTTGTCATCATATCTTCTTTTTGCAAAAGCTGATACACGGCATCATTCACACGGTCATAATGCCCCTTTGCATACGGACAGCTCACCGGATTGCAGTCCATCTCGTCTAATGGACAGAGTTTTTCCTTTGCGGTAATCTGGATGACCTTCGCCTGATATCCCTGTTTTCGCAAAAGTTCAAACGCATCCCATGCCACCGTTCCGGTAATTGTCTTTGCCGTCAGATAAAAAATCTTATCCCCTAAGTCTTCTCCGACCGCCTTTACTGCCGGAAATACGGTAGAAATTGTTTTTCCTACTCCTGTAGGTGCCTGGATAAACAGATTTTTTCTGCGGGCAATCGTGCGATACACACCCGCCGCAAGCTCCTTCTGTCCTTTGCGGTACGGAAACGGAAACTGCAGCTTCTGAATCGACTCCTGTCTGAGTTTTCTCCACGCAAACTGAAAATCCGCCCATTTCCGGTATTCTCCTATCAGATGTGCAAACCACTGTGCAAGCTCCTCAAAGGAAAAGGTTTCCCTGAAATAGCGGATGTCCTCCGTGTCGAGATTGCAATAGGTCATCTGGATGCCAATGAAAGAGAGGTCATGCTGCACTGCATAGATGTAGGCATAACACATTGCCTGTGCACGGTGCACGCCGACTGGCGCATCGAGAAGTTCAAGCTTCTGATAGACGCCTTTGATTTCATCGATGGTAACCTCCACATTGTCGGGAAGTACCGCGTGATTAAAATTGTCGGCATAACTGTACTCTGCGTCTCCCCCTGCACCGTTCATCAGAATTCCATCCGCTCTTCCCTCGATAACGAGCTGATACTCCGGTTCCTCAATGGCAATCTTAAGCGGCACCTCCGCATGGTAATTTGAACCCATGCGTTTTTGGATTTTGCGGTGCATCCGGCTTCCCTCCTGCATCGCCTCCGGGGAGCTTCCCCTGCCCTTTCGGTTGTCAATATCGCCCTCGCGCAATATAAATTCCACCAGATTCCTGACGGAAATTTTTATGATTCCTTTTTCGTTCTTTTCAATCTTTGCCATACTGCCATTATAGCCCATGCGACGGTAGGCGTAAAGAAAAAGAAGCCATCTGCAATGGGTGCAGATGACTTCTTCTTTCCTGTTTCTTCTTATTTAATTATGCAACTGCAAATTTGCGGACAACATTCTCAAACCCCGCATCCTTCTGACCGTACTTGATGGTCAGATCCTTGCTGAGTCCGAGATAAAGCATTCCAAGCAAAGATTTTGCATCAATGACTGCACGACTGTAGCAGACATCAATATCAAAATCACACTTTCCTGCCGCATCTACAAATTCTTTTACTTCTTCTGTATCTGCTAATCTGATTTTACGTTCAAACACGTTTAACACCCTTTCTTACCAAAAACAACTTAAAAACTTTTGCTTCTTATCGAAACGAGATTATTGCACAATTTTTTCCGGTTGTCAATTTTTATGAAAACGGTTTCATCCCCTGTTTTCTTGACAGTTTGACGGATTTTTTCCCTCCGTTTCGTCATTTTATCGATGACAACACGCCCAATGGGGCATATATACACCACTGCATAAATATACTTGTGCAAAACGTATCCCAAATCCGCAAAATTCCTGTTTTTTTCGCAATTTTCCACAATAATTCAACCCAAAAACCCCGATAAAACTTGCCTTATCCATCAATCCATCGTATAATGTAGATATATAGGACTATTTTTTCACATCAAAGGCAGGGACGCTTATGGAAGCAAATCAGAAAGTTGCACTCTTAGAACGGATCAGACAACAGCGTTTTCTTCCGATTACGGATCAGACGCCGCTTATATATCAGCAATATTCCCAGTTAATCGACTCTCACAACACAAACGAGGTGGCAGAGCTTCTTTTTTATGAGGGTGAATATTTTTTCCGCATTGGTGACCTCACACAGGCTTTGCGATATTTTTCCCGTTGTCTGCAGGCACCAAAAAAAGATTCGTTTGGTTACCTTGATGCCTTAAGCTATAACCTCGTTGGAATGGTTTATATGCATCTGGGGCAGGAGGCAATTGCACAGAACGATTTTCTGCGCTGCCGTTCCATCAGCAAAGAGCAGGGACTTTCCCACGAATACTCCGTCTCCTGTATCAACCTTGGAACACTCTACCAGGAGCTTGAGAATTACGAGGATGCGCTTGCCTGCTACGACCTTGCATTAAAAAATGCGCCGGAAGATGACAAGAACAGTTACAATCTGCGCGCACTCTGTCAGATTTGCCGTGGCATCATCCTTTGTAAGCAGAACCGGAAAGAGGAATTATTTTCTCTTCGGCAGAAGTTGCAGCAATTGTTAGCAGATAACGACCAGTTATTCTACCATGCAGTCATTTCAGATTTTAATATCCGTCTCTATGATTTTTTACAGGACAAAGAACAGCTTAAGGAAAATCTGAACCGCATGATTGCAGCTCCTCCTACCGGACATGATTTTGTTGAACAGGAAACATTTTACTTTGATGTCTGCTCCTATCTACTTGACCGCGGTCTCAAAGATGAGCTTCGTATCCTGTTAGATTATATGAAACAGTGCGCAGATCACACGCCGCTTATCACGATCCAGCAAAAAATTCAGGAATACGAAGTCAAATATGCAAAGGCATTTGGTTCAGATGCCGATTATCTTGCCGCGTGCGAACTTTTCCTGAAGCTTGACGCAGAATGTCAGGAAAAACAGCGTTCTGCCAAACTCTACAGCTTAGATTATATGGAACGTCTCCGCCAGGCAAAAAATGACTCTGAGATGTACCTTGAGAAGAGCAAGCTCGACCCTATGACCGGTCTGTTGAATAAATATACCATTCGTTTCCTGATTGAGGAGGACCTCGCCAAAAAAGATTCGTCTGCTCCTGCCGCGATGATTTTAATTGACCTTGACCACTTCAAACAGATTAACGATACCTTAGGACACCTTGCGGGCGACTCATTTATCTGCCAGACCGCCCAATCAATTCAGAATTATTTTAAAGACCGTGCCCTATGCGGCAGAATCGGTGGTGACGAGTTTTTGATTTATTTTAACAAAGTCACAGATTCTTCCTTTGTCGAATTGCAGGCAGAAATTCTGCGTCAGGGAATCTGCCAACAGGTTTCCCAGCGCAGCATCACCGTAACCGGACAGGCAAGCATCGGAATTGCTTTCAGCAACGAATCCTGCTACAATTATGACACCCTCTTTGCCGCAGCCGATAAGGCACTCTACCGCGCCAAATTAGAGGGCCGCAATAAGATTATCGTTGCAGATGCTTAAAAATATTTTAAATAAAGTGTGCGCTTGCCGCACACTTACGCGCGCGAGCGGTATGCGAAGCATAACCTTCTTCTCCGCGAGCTGCGCATCCTGTCCGGTAGGATTTTTTGCTCTATAGGAACACAACTTTCACACTTTAACGTAACACGTTATTTCCTATAGAGCAAAAAACCCGCAGGTCTGCCAAAAGCATCCCTGCGGGTTTTTCTAATAACAGAAACTGTGTCCACCGATTGTGACATCAATTCCATCTGTCAACGGTTCCGTTGAAAAATAAAGTGTATCATTTCTTAATATGTTCGTATTTCCGTCTAATACTTCCTGTATGGAGTTATATTCCTTTTCCGTGGGTTCTGCGCTGTCACGCAATGGCCAGGAACAGAACTGTAGCGGATGATTCTGGCTTAACACCTCATACAGCGTATCCGGATATATATCGGAAGCCATTCTGTTAAAAATAACTTCCACAACTGCCTCCTGTCCGAGGACAGGTTCTCCACATGCTTCTACCCAAACGATTTTTGCCAGAAGCTCAATCTCATCTTCCTCAAGTGTGATTCCCCAGCGATTTTCCTTCGCGGTTGTCACCATTCTATTGTCATTTTTCTCAATTCCTGCTGTTTCATCTGATTCTGTCGTAAATGAATCGGGAACAAGAAGCCTGCTGATTCCTGCTGTTCCGGTGGACTCCTGCTGATTCGTATTTCCTCCCTCTGCCACACGAACAACTGCTGTCTTTTCCACCTGCGTCCAGATGGTTTCTGCTCCTACTTCTCTCATGTTGGAACCTGTAACTTCTCTTGTGTCGCACCCTGCAATCAAAATAAAAACCCAGGATAAAACGATGGTTACGTCCAAAAGTTTCTTCTTCATTTTGCTCCTTTCCTCAAGAATGATACCAAACAGAAAATAACCGCACAAAGGGCTATTATTTCCTGCGCACCTTATCATACTCAAGTTTTGCCAAAAGTCAAATCTTCTAATCAGGAAGAAACTGGAAAATTTTCAACAGTATTGCCTTGAAAAGACCGTCGCTTTTGCACGATTTCCTTGCGAATGTCCCAGATGGCATTTTAGTGCGGAAAAGTAGAACTGGTTATCTTCACGAAAAAACACCCCGAAACGGGGTGTTTTTCATGATTTGTGTCAAAATTGTTACAAAGATTACAATAATATTAAGCAAATGGATTTTCTGTCGGGTATGGCAGGGATGCCGGCTGGTTGTAATTGATATCCTCCATCGGAACGCCGATATACTTAAATACCTCAAACAGAGCCTTTCCGTAATGACCGAATGCAACTGCTCCGTGATGCGGATAATTCTTCTGGATCAGCACGTGGCGGTAGAATCTTCCCATCTCCGGAATTGCGAATACACCAATGGCACCAAAGGATCTGGTTGCAACCGGAAGTACTTCTCCCTCAGCTACATAAGCACGAATCTTGCAGTCTGCGGTAGACTGTAAACGGAAGAAAGTAATTTCGCCCGGAGCGATGTCTCCCTCTAAGGTTCCGTTTGTCACTTCTACCGGAAGACTTCTTGCCATAATCTTCTGGTTTCTCATTTCGAAGCTTGAAAGCTTCTTAGAGCAGGTATTTCCACAATGGAATCCCATAAAAGTATCGGTATGCTTGTAATCAAATCTTCCGCTGATAGACTCTTCGTACATATCCTTCGGTACAGAGTTGTTGATATCAAGCAATGTTACAGCATCCTCACTTACGCAGGTTCCGATAAACTCGCTGAGTGCTCCGTAGATATCAACCTCACAGGAAACCGGGATTCCGCGTCCTGTCAGACGGCTGTTTACATAACATGGAACAAATCCAAACTGTGTCTGGAATGCCGGCCAGCATTTTCCAGCGATTGCAACATATTTGCGATAGCCCTTGTGGTCTTCTACCCAGTCTAATAAGGTAAGTTCGTACTGTGCAAGCTTCTCAAGAATCTCCGGTTTCTTATTTCCGGCACCAAGCTCTTTCTCCATATCAGCGACAACTTCCGGAATTCTCGCATCGCCTGCATGCTTATTGAATGCTTCAAATAAGTCAAGCTCGGAGTTCTCCTCAATTTCCACACCTAAGTTATAAAGCTGCTGAATTGGTGCGTTGCAGGCAAGGAAGTTTAACGGTCTTGGTCCAAAAGAAATAATCTTTAATTCGGATAAACCAATAACAGTTCTTGCAATTGGTAAAAAGTCATGAATCATATCAGCGCAGTCCTCTGCATCGCCGACCGGATATTCCGGGATATAAGCATGAATACCACGCAGTTTTAAGTTGTAGCTTGCATTTAACATTCCACAGTATGCATCGCCACGTCCGTCTAACAGGCTGTCCTGTGTCTCCTCTGCTGCTGCAACGAACATCTTCGGTCCCTCAAAGTGTTTTGCAAGCAGGGTCTCTGAAATTTCCGGTCCGAAGTTTCCAAGATATACGCAAAGTGCATTACATCCTGCCTTTTTGATGTCCTCTAATGCCTGTACCATATGGATTTCGCTCTCTACGATACAAATCGGGCACTCATAAATGTCTGCTGCACCGAATTTGTCTGTGTAAGCCTTCACTAAGGCTTTTCTTCTGTTGACAGACAAAGACTCCGGGAAACAGTCACGGCTTACTGCCACAATACCTACTTTTACTTCTGGAATATTATTCATGATTTCCTCCATTTCCGCGTTCTTACACGCTACACTCTAAAAATATCTTCCAGCACCCCGTATCATCTGCGGATTCTCGTGCTGTATCTTAAGAGCGGACACCATGCCCGCATTGCTCTGATGCCGCCCTGAAGTTTCTTTTCTGATATTGATTTACTCGTTTACGTTTAAGTTCTTTCCAATCAGTCCGATATGGCTTCCTTCCGGAAGTCCGCCCTCAGCATGACCAATCAGCCACTTGTTGGTTGCTGTTATTAACGCATCCTCGCTGCCGCCGTGCTTCTTTTCCAATGGGTAGTTGGTTCCCTTTGGCAGTACGATTGCCACCTGGAATCCGCCCTCATTTGCATTACACGGTGCATAATGCAGTGTTGTGGCATATATCTCCACTGCGGTTCCCGCCGGCACAAGAAATGCCTCTATCTTAGCGGTTTCGTATGTAAAATCGTCTGTCACATCCGTTAACTGTCCAAGGAGTAAAACTGCATCTGTCGCTGCCACGTTGATTTCAGAGCTTCTGTGGTACTCCACTGCGTTCAGTAAAACATTGTGTCCATTGCAGTAGCCAATCTGAATCGGAAGTTCTCCGTAAAAACGGTCTTTTATCTCCTGTGCCACCGGAAGGTTCTCAAGCTCCGGAATTGACGGCTCATAGACAACATCCTCCGGAACCGGTGTTTTTTTCATTACTTCCACAAGTGGAGCAAAATCGATATAGTTAATTACTTTTCCATATTTGCGAAAACGCTCGTCTGTTACATTATAAATCTGCATAGTATGGATTCCCCCTTACTGAATTTTGTCAAACAAATCTTTGCATGCCGGATAAATCTGTTTAAACTGCTGATATCTTGCCTCGTATTTTGCGGTAAGCTCTGCGTCCGGCTCCACCGTATCGACAACTTTTACAATCTTTGCTGCTGCAGCCTCCACATTCTCATACTCTCCGCAAGCCACTGCCGCAAGCATTGCGCCGCCTAAAGACGGGCCTTCTTCGGTTTCAAGCACATCGACCTTGATTCCAAGGACATTTGCGATCATCTTTTTCCAAAGTGGGCTCTTTGCGCCGCCGCCACAGATTTTCGTGCGCTCAATTTTAATTCCAAGTGATTTTGCAACCTCAAAGGAATCACGCAGTGCAAATGCCACGCCCTCTAATACTGCCTGTGTCATATCGGCTCTTGTGGTATCCATCGTCATACCGATAAATGTCGCTCTCGCATTCGGATTGTTGTATGGGGAGCGCTCTCCCATCAGATATGGAAGATAGTATACATGATTCTCGCCGAGTTTTGTAATTGCCTTCTGCTCTGCGGCATAGTCCTTCGTTCCGATAATCTCATCCATCCACCATTTGTTGCAGGATGCGGCGGAAAGCATACATCCCATCAGATGATAAGCACCGTTTGCATCACAGAATGCATGAAGTGCATTGTTTTTATCTACACCGAACTTCGCAGAGGAAATAAAAATCGTTCCGCTTGTTCCAAGGGAGATATTACATCTGCCGTCTCCAACGGTTCCGGTTGCCACTGCGGCTGCCGCGTTATCTCCGGCACCGGCTGCAACCTTTACCTGCTCAGAAACGCCAAGTTCTGCTGCAATGGCAGGAAGCAGGGTTCCGACACACTCATAGCTCTCATAGAGCTTCGGCAGCATCTCCTCTGTCACATGGCAGATTTCGCACATTTCCTTTGACCAGCAACGGTTCTTTACATCTAAAAGCAGCATACCGGAAGCATCCGATACATCGGTGCAGTGCTCTCCGGTGAGCTTGTATGCAAGATAATCCTTCGGAAGCATAATCTTTTTAATTCTTGCAAAATTCTCCGGCTCTTTGTTTCTCACCCAGAGAAGTTTTGACGCGGTAAATCCCGTAAAGGAAATATTCGCGGTGTATTTGGAAAGTGTTTCCTTTCCGATTGTCTCATTCAGATAATCGTTCTCTTCTACTGTTCTTCCGTCATTCCACAAGATTGCAGGACGAATAACCTCATCCTTTTCATCGAGAATGACAAGTCCGTGCATCTGACCGCCAAAACTGATGCCTGCCACCTGGCTCTTGTCAAAGCCCGAGAGCAGTTCCTTTAACCCGTCCATGGTCTCACGATACCAGTCCTCCGGCTTCTGCTCCGACCATCCCGGATGTGGAAAATACAGTGGATACTCTCTGGAAACAATGTTTTTTACAGTTCCATCCCCCTCCATCAGCAGCAATTTGACCGCTGAGGTTCCCAAATCAATTCCTATGTATAACATATGACCTCCTTCTCACGTTCTGGCACAAAACCCGTGTATATGTGCACGTGCACGCTTATTTTTATGATACATCCTTATCCGCCAAATATCAATATGTTTTTTTCACATTTTTCCTTTGAGTTCCCATGCACGGTATGCTATACTGAAATTTAGCATAACAATTACGGATGATTCCGTGTGGTATCGTTAAAAAGGGGGAGTTATCATGGCAACGATGAAAGAAATTGCGGAGCTTGCCGGCGTTTCAAGAGGAACCGTCGATCGGGTGCTCAATCACCGCGGCGTTGTAAACGCCGAGACGGAGCGCAAGGTTTTAGAAATTGCAGAGCTTCTGGAATATCGTCCCAACAAGGCAGGAATCGCACTCGCAGCCCAGAAGAAAAAATTAAAAATCGGCGTGCTTCTTTTCGGTGCAGAAAATCCTTTTTTTGCCGAGGTGATGGAAGGACTCTCCCAGAAATTAGAGGAGCTGTCCATCTACGGCTGTTCCATCATCGAGCGCCACATTTCGTTTGACCCGAAGATTCAGCTTTCTGCCATCCGGGAATTAGAAAAGGAAGGGATTCACGGTCTGATTCTCTCTCCCTGCAATGATAAGCGCATCCAGCAGAAAATCGACCGGCTCTGGGATGCCGGAATCCCCTGCATCACCGTCAATACCGACCTTCCCGCTTCCAAACGGATTGCCTATGTCGGCTGTAATGATTTAAAGTGCGGGCAGACTGCCGCCGGGCTTATGAAGCTGATTACCGGAAATCACGCTACCGTCGGCATTGTCACAGGCTCTCACAATATTTTAAGCCATGAAGAACGCATCCGTGGATTTGTGGACTCCCTCTCCCCAGCTTCCATCGAGATTGCCGGTATCGTGGAAAACGATGACGATGACTATAAAAGCTACGAAGCCGTCTCGGCACTCCTTACCGAGCACCCGGACATCAATGCGCTTTATTTTACCGCAGCCGGTGTTTACGGCGGATGCCGTGCCGTCCTCAAAAAAGAAACTGTCCCTCATTCTATCCGTATTATTACATTTGACGCAGTTCCATCCACGGTTGAAATGATTAACGCAGGCGTGATTTCCGCCACCATCTGCCAGCAGCCAAAGGAGCAGGGCGCACGCTCCCTTTCCCTTTTAATGGACTATCTGCTGACCGGTGCCCTGCCGGATACCCCGCTCTGTCATCTTGACCTTAGCATTAAAATACGGGAGAACCTGTAAGAGACAGGATTCTCCCGTTTTTGATGCCACTTCTTTCATATCTTTGCATATGATATAAGAAAAACCGGTGAATTTCTGATGAATAACTGCTGTGACCTTTATTTCTTATCCACACTTGCCTGCCGCATCGGCGAATGTCTCGACGACGATGAGCTTGCACTGCTTGCCGCCAACCTGATGGCACTCGGCGACCTGCTTGGCGTTCTCATTGCCAAAAAAGCCATCTGTGCCCCCGAATCAGCTGAAGTGTAAACCTACCTTTATATAAACAGATATTTATATTGGTATACCTGCCCGCTTGTTTGCATATACTATCCGCATGAATCCATTAAAATCCGAACTCTTCCCAAAGAAAGCATCGTCAAATCAAAAATGCTGATTTTATGCGGTATTCCACCGCCTATATTTCATCTAATGTTGCTCTTTTCATATCGTTTTCAAAAACTTTAGTAGCAAATTAGTTGCAATGATTCAATATTGCTTCTACGAAATCCATGGCAGATATAATCTACTTTTACTACTATAAAAACGAATAATCCAATGTGGTTTGCGGGTGATTATCCTTGCCTGCTCCCACACGCACTATGAAAAGAGCTTAGTCAAGATATACCACTCTGAATTTATTACGATGCCACTTACATCAATAAATGATTTTCACTATCTTAATAGATATCAAGCAAATGTTTAATAAATAATCATCATTGTATCTAGTTCTACGTCTGTGTTTTATAACGAGTTTTAATTGAGTTTTTAAAAAGATTCCACTCAATCATATTTTCAGCTTATTTATTACTCCAGTACTTGTCATTAAAAATAATTGAGTTTTCTATTGAGTTTTATTTTACAAGAAACTCAATTATCACTCAATCCATCAAATATAACATATCTAGCCGCCGGTCCCTTGCCATTTAAGTTAATCAGCTTCTCACTCCTCATCTTATCAATGACACTTCTTGCCTGTTGTTTAGTAAATCCACACATCTCCTGTATCTTGGCAGATGTTATCTGATCATTCGTCTGTAAATATTCTAAAATCATATTTTTAGCCTTGATATACTGGACTGTTTTATCTCTTGTATATTCCACATCTGATTTTAGTGCCTCGTAAACCTTAGCTGTCAACATGTATTCCTTGCCAACAATCTCTATCAATCCACTATTAATCAGCTCATTACATGATTTTTTCGTTTCATCCAAAGATTTTTGGACTTTTCTTGCCAACTCTGATAACTGTTCTTTTCTGTTATCTAAAAGATCTCTTAATATCATCATCTCAGCTAAAGTCATAATTTTGCTATTTTTATCTTGTACTTCAGTAATAAACTTAACAAATTCAGTATTATCTATTGCACTAAATATTGTAAGCGAAACTGCATCATTAAACGACATGTATCTTGGATAAGGCTTACCCATTGAAACCATATCCTTAAAAATAATATCTACTCCCTGACCTGTCCTCTGAACATATTTCAAATTTTGAAGTGTCTCCGCTATCAGTTTGTTTCTTGGAGTAGATGGATGGGTTATAATATTATCCTCTGTAATTCCATCAAGGAATCCACCCGGATTTTCAATAACTATTCGATCTGGGTATTGTTTTACATAAACCGCTGCATTACTCTGGTAGTCTCTATGAGACAACGCATTAAGCAATGCTTCCTGAAATACCCTTTCAGGGAAATCCTCAACTTCAAGTCTGAATAATCCTACCTGAATATTCTCTATCTTACTGTATGCTTGTACCCTCTCTGTCAACTTGTCGATAACACTTATCAATGGCAGCTTCAAATCAAGTCTTGCATCATATTCTTCTAAATTATCAGCCGAATAATGCAAATATATAACTTCCGCCTGCGGTAACAGTCTTTGAATTGATGCTTCTTTTCCAACAAACAGCAAACCAGCAATCGTCAGTCTTTCTACATCTCCATCATATTTTACAAGCTGTAAATCTCTTAAAAATTCAATATCCTCCAAATCTGGTAAAGTAGATTTAGAATCTCTGACTCTTAACTTTTCCTTTAAGCTGTACACTTCCAACTTATTTACATCATCCAAAGTACTCTCTCCAATAATTCTTACCGAAAAATCAGGATTCTGAACAGAAGAATATACATTGCTTAATTCATCAGGATATGCAGGCTTTGAATTTCTCCCTAGACGTTTCAGGCATCTGCCATCTGTAGTTGTATATATCTTTCCATCTGCTTTGACTGATATTGCAATAACAAGCTTTCCCTCATACTCGAAATCTGATATTTCGGTAAATAATGGTGGCACGGTCCTATCATAAATTCCCTCTATAATATGTTGCCCATCATAGTTTCTATCACATCCCGTAACCAAAACTGGATTATCCTCTACTCCAAAATAAACTGTTCCACCCTTGCTATTTGCAAATGCTATTAATTCATCAACCGCAAGCGATATAATTTCTTTCATATTTCTTGCATTAACCCAAGACTTAAATTCAACTGTATCTGTTTCCTTTTTATCTAATATTTCTTTAAATTCTTCTTCAGTCATTAAATATTCACCCTCTTTCTCAACACATCTCAGATTTTCATATTTTCAGTATTTCTTGTATGTTCTCTACGATTTATGCGTAACAAATCTTATATATGTCATTGGTCTCGTTAGCGATGAATGATATGTCATAAATACAATTTGAGTAATTCTTCCGTTAGAGACAACACCTAATAATGTTGCGATGAAACATATAATAACAAATCCTAATGTTACTGGTGCATTAAATGTGATTTTTGTTCCGAGTTTTACGCCAATCTTTATATTCACCAGTAATTATTCTATTGTCTTTGGGTTTATCTGCATCTACTGGAATAGCCCATGCCCTTCCAAATTTTGTCACTCCTGCTATTCTTCCTTCGGCGCACATAATTTGTACTGTTCTCGGTTTTACTCCCCACTTCTTTGCAATTTCAGCAACTGTAGTATATCCCTCGATCATTATTAACCTCACACCAAGAATAAAAAGGAGCATAACCATACCGGCAATGCTCCTTATCATCCTACAATTAAATTTCGCTCTGTATTATGTACGAGCCTTTTTATTTATCATACTCGTTTTAGCGAAAAATGTCAACTTATACAAAGTTCAATCCACCTCCATTTTTCTTATATACAACCAAATTTCTGATAAATCTCCTTAAAAATCTTTGAGATACATAACTAATAGGCAAGAGAATTTATCTTCCTCCCACCCCTCCACCCCTATTCCATATCCCATCAAAGGCATTCTTTTTGTATCCATTGCCGGCACCCTCGCACATTTTGTGTATGAGTGGTCGAACAATAACTACATTCTTGGTTTCTTCTTTCCGGTAAACGAGTCCACCTGGGAACATATGAAGCTTTTCTTTTTTCCGATGCTTCTCTTTTCCATCTGGATGAATCAAAATCTCAAAGAAGAATACCCCTGCGTCACCGGTGCACTGCTTGCCGGGACGCTTCTTGGCACCTTTTTCATTCCGGTGCTCTTTTATACCTATTCCGGCATCCTTGGAAAAAATGTGCCGCTTTTGGATATTGCGACCTTTTTTATCAGTGTGATTGCCGCTTTTTGCTACATTTATAAGCAGACCTTATCCTGCAATCAGAAACTTCCGGTTCCATTTTTAAAATGTGCCGTCCTTCTTGTACTGCTTGGCTTTCTGCTCTTTACCTATCACCCACCGGCACTTGGGATTTTCCAGGCACCGTTTCCCGGGACTTTCCAAAATCCCACCGGCACAACTTCCTAACAATAATATAGGAAGGAACGCAGCTTCGACCAGGCGCTCTCATCCCAGTCGTAGTCTAATGCTACATTGTAAAGCGGTGCACCCGCATGATTCGCAATGCCAAATAAGTCAAGCACCATCGCGGTATTTTCATAGCGCGGAGATACCGCAAGCACTGCATCCGCGCTCTGTCCCATCTGCACCGCCTTTGCGTAGCGGTATCTTCCGTTTCCACCGGAAAACTGCGGCAGGTATTGATCCGCCAGCACAGACAGATTGTCAAAGTCCATGCTGTAACTGTTTCTGTCTCCCAGCAGTTCGCCCACTTTTTTTAACTGTGGCAGAAGCTTTTGCACAACTCCCTTCGCCTTTTCATTTTCTTTCCACAAAAAGCACAGATATTCCGCAAGCGGTGCACGGTACACTGTATTTCCCTCTGTATCCAACGTATCAAGCACACCGTTGTCAAGCCCGGCAAGACACATCGGTGTTCCCACCACCGCAATCTTCTTTCCGGTTGTTTCAAGCTCCCCGATGGTCTGCGCCAGCGAAAACAATTCTGTCCAGGAGAGAATCTTTTCCGGTGCCAGTTCCCCGCGCCGTTTGACGGGAGCCGCATACAAAAGGTCTCCGGTAACAATTGCCCGAACCAGAAAATCCTGGTCTTTTACCGTCTCGGGCAGCCTCTCAAGCACCGGCGCCACAAGGTAACTTCCTTCAAACCCGTTTCGCCGCAAGATTCCATCCATTACGCGCGCATACTGCCCGTCCGCCTCTGCACCAAGCGTCTGCGGAATCAGATATTGCGCCGGAGCAGACCGTTCCTTACGCTGTGCCATCACTTCCCCCAATAATGCCGCAAACGGCAGATACTCCTTGCTGTTTGTATAACTTCTTCCAAGCTGTACGACCCGCTCCTCCACAGGCGGCAGTTTGTGTACCTCAACCCCCTGCGCCTTAAAATATTCTGCCAGATATCCGGTATACCATCCAAAATCCGGCACAAAAAGCGGCAAATCCCGCTCCGGAAGTTCCCACATCAGCAATTTTTTCTGCGAAACATTCCGCCAGTCAAACTCTTTTGAGACAGTGACGGTTTCCCTGTGGGAAAGGCTGTTTAAAAATGCTTCTACTCTTGTAATTACTCCAACCTTGCTGAAATGCTCATCCACCTCAATCTGCAAATACGGCTTGGCGCCCATCTCCTGCCGGAACAGGTGGCTTAGCATACTGTCCGGTCCGCATCCGTGATTGGTCAGATAAACCACATACAGGTTCGGATGGTTTGCAATTATTTTTGCCCCCGATAAAATATGCTGTCCAAACGGCCAGTACAGGTTCGGGTACTCTGCGGACAAATCAAGGTCATGTGCCGGCAGATGCGATAATGTAATCACCTTATAGCCGCGCTCTAACAAGAGTTTCGGGATTCCCATATTTAAAACCGGGTCCGATACCCCGTAGTTTCGTGTGATAAGGACAAGCACCTTGTCCTCCGGGGTAAGGCTCGCCAAAAGCTCTGCCCCAAGCTTTTCCACTGCAGCAGTATGTTTTCTTACTGCCATTGCGCCCGCTAATAATGCCTTGGCACAGAGTGGCTTTGGAATCTTTAAAATTTTCCCAAGCCCAAGCATTGCAGATGCCATCGCCTCCTTGCCAAAGTCCAGGTCAAACACCGGATTTAACAGTGTAATGTGATGCTCCTCTAAATTTAATGCACGCGCCACTGCTACTGCCGCCGTCTGCATATACACGCAGCCGTAATTGTGCTCCACCTTACTCTTCTCATGCTTCATCGTGTGAATAGCCGGCAGGAAAATATAATCCACCTTCTGCTCGATGAGCTGGCGCATATGTCCGTAAATCAGCTTCACCGGATAACAGGTCTCCCCGCGTGCGGATTCCTGCGACAGGCGGATAGTTTCTTCATTTGTAGGTTCTGTCAGAAGCACGTTAAACCCAAGTGACTGGAAGAACGCATTTGCCATCGGGAAAAATTTGTGAATCATTAATACATAAGGAATTCCGACCGTCTTTTTGCCCGGTTCCCGCTTTCCCGTATACCCTTCTAACAACAGACGGTTTGCCTGTTCGTAAAATGCAATGTTCTCCCGCACCTTTTCATTTGCCGTGTCAAGCAGCACCTCTTTTCCGGAAAAGTCAAACCCTGCAAATGTACTTTTTCCATCCCCCACAGCATCAAGCGCTAAAAGCGCCGCCCCGTACGCACCACTGATTGGGAAACACGGATTTACACACATCCTGTCCCCATAATATTTCTGGAAAGCCGCGACAATGCCCGGGTTGTAGGCAACGCCTCCCTGCAATACAATCCGTTCCCCGACCGGCTTGTTTCCAACCACCTTGTGAAGGTAATTGCGCACAATGGCATCGCAAAGCCCCGCCGCAATATCTGCCTGGCTCACACCCTTTGCGCAGGCGGAGGTAATTGCCGTCTCAATAAAAACCGTACAGCGCTCCCCAAGGTCAATCGGCGCTTCCGCTCTAAGCGCGAGCGGTCCAAAGTCTTTGATTGGAATTCCCATACGTGCCGCCTGCTCCTCGACAAAGCTTCCTGTTCCCGCCGCACAGATTTTATTCATCTGGAAATCCACAACCTCTCCGTCCTTTAACCGGATAAACTTGCTGTCCTGCCCGCCGATTTCAAATACCGTATCGACATCCGGACACTCATGTGCCGCCCCTGTCGCCTGTGCGGTGATTTCGTCGCGGATGGCATCTGCCCCAATCATGCGCCCGATGCGCTCTCTGCCGGAGCCGGTCACACCAACGGCTGCAAATGAAATTTCCCCAAAACGTCTTTTTATCTCAGAAAGCCCGGTGCGCACTGCCGCCTCTGGATTTCCCGCAGTGCGCAGATACTGATAGTCGATGAGTGTTCCATCTCTTCCGATTAAAACAAGGTCTGTACTCGTCGAACCGATATCAATTCCAAGTGCAAAACCCTCTTCCGGAATCACACCGGTACAGGCAGGATTTTCAAGAATCGTCCCCTCCGCAAGTTTTAATGGCTTCATCGTCTCGCACTGGTTAGACGGAACGAACTGTGTTACTTCCATCAGCTCATGAAGCTGATAGGTTCCCTCTGCCTTTAACGCCGCCCCGATTGCCGCCGCATACGGTGCGTGTGACGGAATCACAAGTTCTTCCTCCCCCAGTTCAAAAATATCGCGGATGGCACGGATGGCGCCGGAGTTTCTGGTCACACCGCCACAGAATACAAGCGGCTTTCCAACCGGAAGTGTCCGCACAATCGTAGCCTTATAGTTGCGAATCATCGCATAGCAAAGCCCCAGCAGAATATCCGGTGTGCAGACCCCCTCCTGCTGTCTGTGGATAATATCGGTCTTGGCAAACACCGCACATCTGCCTGATAACCGCGGCGCACTTTCTGCCTGTTCCACAAGTCCCGAATAGTCCTCCAGTTTTAGTCCAAGCCGCATCATCTGGTCCTCAAAAAAGCTTCCGGTTCCCCCGGCACAGTGCCCGTTTGTCGCAAACTGTAATCCCCCATTTAAGTTTGTCAAAAACCGTGACCCCTGGCTTCCGATTTCGATGACACTTGCGGCATCCGGCACCATATATTTTGCTCCCTCTGCGATTGCCGGAATGTCCTCTAAGAAGGCTATTTCCTTATGAAGTATCGCCTTGCCGCCGGATAAAAGTCCCCCTGCATTGCATCCGGTCACCCCAAGTGCAAATGCCTCCTGTAAATTTATGGATAATTCCTGCAAGCCTTTTGCAAGACATTTCATCGGCTGTTCATGATGAACCGTCTCAAAGACTGCTGCAACCTTCCCGTTTTGCAGTACCACCATTTTTACGGTGGACGCACCTATATCAATTCCAAGCTGAACCATATTTCCTCCTCTTCCCATTGACTTTCCATCTTTATGACGCTATTATGTTAGATGTGACTAACTTTGTTATTATAGCTGATTAGAAAAAGGAGGGCAGTTGCAATAGCAACCAATACCTTATGAATTGTATCTTAGAATCCTGTGAGGAAGTGCTCGCACATGCAAGCATCTTTTCTCAAATCCCAAAAGAAAATTATCCCCATGTGTTAGAATGTTTAGATGCCCATATCACGGAATTTTCGCAGGATAGCGCTGTGACGGCGCTTGGCGGAAGCTGCTGCTCGGGCATCCTTTTATCCGGTATGCTCGAAGAATACCTTGTGGATGAAAACGGCAACCAGATTATCATCAACCATATCAGAAGCGGCGACGTCTTCGGAGCAGAATCCGTCTGCGCCGGACAGATGGCAAGCCACGTCTACATCCATGCCGTGGAGGAGAGCAAATCGTTAATGTTAAATTTTGCCTCGCTGCTTTCTGAAAAAACCTTTTCCTGCTCCTGCCGGATGCAGGTGACCACGAATCTGATGCAGGAATTTGCGCGTCAGGTCATGTTTTTTAATACCAAAATCCGGATTCTCAGCCAGAAAAAGCTGCGCGATAAATTAAAAATTTATCTCCAGACCCTTAAAATTTCCCCAAATGGCGTGATTACCCTGCCCTTCAGCCGCAGGGAGCTTGCCGAATATCTCTACGCGGACCGCAGCGCGCTCTCAAGAGAACTCTGCCGGATGCGTGATGAGGGAATCTTAACCTTCTCCGGTTCCAAAATTACATTATTAGATTCTGATTTTCTATCCGGCGCATTTTAATTTTTTCAAAAGCGGTTGCAATAGCAACCGCTTTTTCTCATGAGTTCGTTTATCCTAACTCTTGTTTGTTAGTTAGTCGTAGCTAACCAAATAACAAGAGCGCTCTTACGATTCTATAAAACGGGTAACATAAATGAGGAGGATACTGACACAATGAGAAAAAAATCAAGACTTGCAGCCATTATTCTGACCGCTGCAATGACACTTTCACTTTTGGGCTGTGGAAACAGCACTGCCCCAGATACATCAAATTCGACCACCACAGAGGCACTGAGCGAAGCTGCTGCTGACACACAGGTGGTTACAGACAGTGAGACCGTCGCTGATACACAGGACACAGATGACACCGGTACACACACGGTTGTCGACCACGCCGGAAACACCGTCGAGGTTCCAAACAAGATTACACGCGTTGTCATCGACCAGATTCCAATTCTCTCCACCTATATGTCCTACTTTGGCGGAGAGGCACCGTATATCGTCGGTTTCTGTGGTTCCTTTAAAGATACCATCTCCAAAACCGTTCTGAAAAATATCGCACCGGAGCTGATGGAGTCTGCCGACACCGTCTACGCACAGAGCGATTTAAATATTGAGGAAATTATGAAACTTGAGCCGGACGTTATTTTATATAACGCCGGGAATACCGCACACGCCGAAATTTTACAGGAAAGCGGCATCCCGTGTATCGGCTTTGCCACCGTCGGTCATGAGACCGAAGCTGACCCTCTAAACCGCTACAAACAGTGGCTTTCCCTGTTAGAAGATGTCTTCGGGGAAGAGGACAAGATGGATGACTTTACCGCTGCCGGAGATGCCATCGTAGCAGACGTGGAAGCACGGATTGCAACGGTTCCTGCGGAGGAACGACCAAGCGCACTTATTTTATGGAAATACAGTGACGGGGTTCCACAGGTTTCCGGAAACGGAACCTTCGGCACTTACTGGTTAAAGCACCTTGGCGTCACCGATGTTGCACTTGAGGCAACCGGATTTTCCCAGGTAAGCATGGAACAGATTTACAACTGGAACCCGGACATTTTATTTATGGACGGCCCGGGACTGCTCTCTCTGACCGCAAGCGACGTCTTAAACAACCAGGTCGAGGGCACCGACTTCTCTTCCATCAAAGCTGTTCAGGACGGACGTGTCTACGGCACAACGCTTGGCATGTGGAACTGGTTTACTCCAAACCCGGATGCACCGCTGGTTTTCGCATGGCTTGCCTGCAACACCTACCTGGATACCTTCGCGGATTACCCGCTTGAGGAAACCATCCGCGAATACTACAAACAGTGGTATGGCTACGATGTGACCGACGAGGAAATGGAGGAAATGCTTCAGTACGAATGAAAGAAAATTTTTTAATTAAAAAGGGGCATTTTACACCGCTTGCCATTATTCTGATGTTTGTCGTTCCGATTGCGACCGCTTTCATCTGCATCTGCCTTGGCAGAATGAACGTTCCGCCTAAGGATGTGTTTGCTGCTCTCCTCGGTATTTTTACCGGGAAGAGCGACAACCTTCAGAATTATTCCATCGTGGTGAACTTAAGACTTCCGCGTATTCTGATGGCAGTTATCGTCGGTGCCGGACTCACCTGTGCCGGGGACACATTTCAGTCCCTGTTTTCCAACCCACTTGCGACACCGGATATTCTCGGTGTTACAAGCGGCACCTGTGTCGGCGCCATCCTTGCCATCATTCTCTCCTGCAGTATTATAGAGACACAGCTTATCGCGCTTGGATTCGGTCTCGTGTCGGTATTTTTTACCCTTAAGATTGCAGGAAAAAACGAAAACCGTTCGATGGTCTATCTGGTACTTGCCGGTGTGATTGCTTCTTCCCTTTTTAACGCCATCGGTTCTCTGTTAAAATATACCGCAGACCCGCAGGATAAGCTCCCGGAGATTACCTACTGGCTGATGGGAAGTTTTACCAGCGCCACCTACAAAAAAATATTAGTTGGTTCCCCTTTGATTTTCATCGGGATTGTCATCATCTATCTGTTCCGCTGGCGGCTCAACATTCTCTCTCTGAGTGAGGATGAGGCAAAGGCAAGCGGCATCAATTTAAAACAGACACGCATGATTTTTATCCTCGCCTCCACCGTCATCACCGCTTCGTGCGTGTCCATGTGTGGGCAGGTCGGCTGGATTGGACTTTTGATTCCGCACTGTGCAAGAATGCTTGTGGGGAGCAACAACCGCTACGTCATCCCGATCAGCATCAGCCTTGGAGCAAGCTTTATGATTCTCATTGACACACTCTCAAGAACGATTAGTGTCATCGAACTACCGCTCTCCATCCTGACTGCCATCATCGGCGCACCGGTGTTCATTTCTCTGCTTAACAGAAACAGGAGTAATTTACAATGATACTTGAAATAAAAAATGGCTGTTTTGGTTACCCAAAGCAGGGCATAATACTTAGTGATATCAATCTTTCTCTGGAAGAAGGTCATGTTTTGGCCGTCCTTGGTCCAAACGGTATTGGAAAAACGACTCTTTTAAAATGTATCATCGGGCTTTTGCCCTGGGCAGACGGCAAGACGCTTCTCTACGGCAAGGACATCCGCATGATAAAGTCGAAGGAGCTTTGGAGTACCATTTCTTATATTCCGCAAAGCCACGGATTCGCCTTTTCCTATACCGGTCTTGAAATGGTTCTGATGGGACGCAGTCCACACCTTGGCACCTTCTCACAGCCCGGCCGCGAAGATATCGAGATGGCAGAAGCCATGATGGAAAAGACAGGCATCACACGCCTCGCCGGAAAAGATTGCAACCGCATGAGTGGCGGTGAGCTTCAGATGGTATTGATTGCACGCGCTCTGATTAATGAACCGAAACTGATTATTCTCGACGAACCGGAAACGGGACTTGATTTTCACAATCAGATTCTGGTGTTAAACATGATTGAGCGTCTTTCCCACGAGGACGGCATCAGCGCCATTATCAATACCCACTACCCTACAAATGCGATGTCCGTGGCAGATGAGGCATTTATGATGAACCGGGGTGGCAGCTTCTTTTACGGAAGCACCGAGGAGGTTCTGACCGAAGAAAATATTTCCAAATCCTTCGATGTCAATGTCGTCATGCACGAATTCTGTCACAACAAGAAAATGATGAAGAGCATCGTCCCTGTCTCACTCACAGGAAAAGCGATGTAAACGGAAAGGATGTATATGGCAGAAGGTGTATTCACAATTGCACAAAAACGCCCGATTCGTGAGGAAATGACCATTTCACGCGATGCAGGCTTAAATTCCGGCAGCAATGCCATCACCTGGTTTTCTCTGGGAAAAGGGACCTCCATCACCCAGGAAAGCTATGACACAACCGCACTCTATCTGGGTACACAGGGCACGGGAACATTCCTGATTGGAGAAAACGCCACGCAGCAGGTGGTCGGCCCGGGAGATTTGTTAATCATTCCCGGCAGAACGCTTTGCGGCGTAGAAACCGAACAGGGTTCTATTTATACAGAAATTATTATGAAAAAGGAGACAATTATGAACGCAGTTGTAAAAACAAACGAAGTATTAAATCTGAAGAATCTCATTTCTTATGAGGAAGGAAGCATTGCAAACTTAGACGTTGTCCATAACGATACCATGAAGTTTGTTCTGATGGCATTTGATGCAGGCACCGGTCTTTCTCCGCACCGTGCACCGGGAAATGCAATCATCACAGCACTTGAGGGCAAGGCCATCATCGGCTACGAAGGCAAGGACTATGTCCTTTCTGAAGGCGAAAGCTTCCGCTTTGAGAAAAACGGTCTGCACAGCGTCACCGCTGACGGACAGTTTAAGATGTCCTTACTTCTTGTTTTAGAATAATCAGCGCTACTTACGTAAAAAAATTGCGCGGGCAAAATCGCCCGCGCGTTTTTATTTTCCGGAAACCAGTATATTTCCCACCTTGATATAAGGCATTACCACCATTCCGTTGCAGATTGTTTCCTTGGAAACATCTTCAATATTTAAAAACATATCTGCGAGGTTAAAGCTGACCATCGTCTCATTGACAGCTCCCTTCACCTCACCATTTTCCACATAAAAGCTCTGCTTTGCAACACCGGAAATTTCCCCGTTTGCTCCCGGGTATCCACAGGAAATGGCGCCGATAATCAACCCTTTGTCAATGCTCTTTACCATCTCGGCAAGCTTTGTATCCCCTGTCGAAACAACCATATCCAAATCCGTGCTCAATGCACGCGGAACGTTACATTTCTTTGAAACATAAAAGCTGTCTAAGTAGCTTCTTAAGATACCGTTTTCAATCAGCAGATAATCCTCGGTCCGGAAACCGTCTTCCGTGCGCACCGCTGTTCCAAATATGCGCTCATCCCATGGTTTGATGGCAACCGTCAGTTTCTCGGAAGCGACCTTCTCTCCGATTTTGCCAAGCCACTTTGCCTCGCCGCTTAAAATATAAGAATCGCCTGCAAACGCATTCAACCCAAACATCAACATCTGATTCATGGCGCCCGGTGTAAAAATAACCGTTCCATTAAATTTTCCATCTAATGTAACCGGATGAAGCGAATTTTCCGCATCACATAAGGTCTGCTCCATGTCACCCTGCTCAATAAACGGCTGCTCCAAGCAGTCTGTCACAAGAAAGCTTCCGCTGATGCCGGTAGAATCTGCCCCGTCATTTCCGGCAAACTCTGTCGTGACCAGATAGTAACCTGAAAATGTTTCATCCTCACTTCCATTGGTATTGCGGTAAAAAGAATGTTCTTTTACATATTTGACCATCACCTGACGAAGCAGCACCTTCGGATGCTTCTCTCCGATGTCATCCGCCAACTCCCTTGCCCGTTCTATTAACTTGTCAATCTCCGGCTCCTGTACGCCTTTATGAAAAACTGCCGCATCCATTCCCGGCGCGATATCATAAAATGCATCCTCAGCTCCGGACTCTGCCGAAAGAATCGCCGCATCCACCGTGTTCTTTAACACTTCGTCCGTAAATTTATTCGCACTGATATTTCCAATCTTCTGATTGTGAATGACCTTTACGGTCACATCGTTGTCAAACAATGTGCGGAATAAAGAAAACTCCCCGTTTTCTAAGGTGATTTCCCTGGTTTCCGTCTCAGATACGGTATACTGTGCGATGACGCCTTCCTTTGACGCAATATAATTTTTTAATTTATCGGATATTTCTCTTAGATTTTTCACGCTATCTTCCTCCAATATTAATCTGACATTTGATTGCCGGACCACCCATTGAAACTGCCATTGCCTGTTTTTTGCCACAGGTTCCGTATGGGCTCCATTTTATTTTATCTGCCACCATATCACAGGTTTTCAGCATATCAAACGCTACACCGGAGACAGTCGTGTCAAAAATCGCTCTCCCAAGTTTTCCGTTTTTAATTTCATATCCCATATTGATGCCGAACATGAACTCCCCGGTCAGATCCGCCTGTCCGTTTCCGGTCGACATCAGATAATATCCATCATCGACGGAAGCAATCATGTCCTCTAACTTGTCTTTTCCCGGAAGTACCAATGTATTTCGCATACGGATTAACGGTTCATCCGAAAACTCTCTCGCTCTCGCATTTCCACACGGCTCTACGCCAAAATGTCCTGCCGTCTCCCGGTTGTTCATGTAGCCGGTCAGTTTTCCATTCTCAACAAGTACCGCATCTTTTGCCTCGACTCCCTCGTCATCGAGAAATACCGGAAGCGGAGCCATCTCTTCCCCTACCGTATGTGCATAATCGACAATCGAAATTTTTTCAGAGGCCACCTGTTTTCCAAGATTTGACGCCGCAACCGAACCGCCTAACACCAAATCTGCCTCAACGGTATGACCAACTGCCTCGTGTGCAATCATTCCCGCAACGTCTGAATCTAAAATCACGGTCTTTACGCCCGCCTCTGCATAAACGCCCTCTGCCTTGTCACAGATGCGTTTATATAAGCGCTCTACCTTTTCCTGCACTTCTTTCATGGAAACTGGATTGTCATTGATATTTCCATAGCCGCCGAAGCACTCCGTCAGCTCTAATGGCTCGCCCTCCTTTGACTCCATTCCAATCACCACATAGAGTGCAAATCTCGGATACACCACATGACCATTGCACGCATCCGATGTATAGATGATTTTTTCCATCGTATCTTCACGGTAAATGACCATTCTGTTGGAAAGCTTCGGATATGCCTTTCCTATGTATGCATCAATCTCCATGCACATATCCACAAGCTTCTTCTGTTCTACATCAAGAATGACGCCCTTTGATGCGGTCCATCCGGTGTGATAACCAGGCAGTGCCGCTTTTTTGTTCCTTGTGTACTTGTTTAAATATTGTGCATTTTCCGTTGCCGCCTTTAGCACCTGCTCTGCCGCAGCCCCGGTATACTCTGCTATCGATGCAAATCCATTGACACCATTTTTGTATACATTTGCACTCACACCATTCTGTTCTGAGCGGGCATTTTGAACGACATTGCCGTTTTGAACCACAATTCTGCGATACCGGTTCTCCTGTCCACGAAGAACTGTCTGCATCCCGGTTTCGAACAGCGCATTTTTTCCCTCTAACACGTTTTCCAGCATTTTATATCCTCCCATTATGAAACCGTCTCTTCTATTCCATCGTACAGTCTCTGTTTTATGTTATCATAATGGAGAATTTTTTCAATGATTTCTGTGCAGTTTTTACACCCGCATGTCAAACATCCGATGCATCTGCTCCCCTGTTTTTTCCACGCTCTCCTCTGTCTGTTCCAGGCTCTCTTCTGTCAGCTTTTCCTCGAGCGTTTCCTGCGCCTGTTCGGTCGTCTCTGTCAGCCGGTCCATGCTCTCGCTAAGCAGGCCTCCGTCATCCTCTATTCCTGCTGCCTCCTTCACTGCCTCTTCTTTCCGTTCTTCTTCCGTCTTTGGCTCACTCTTCTTCGCTGCCTTCGCAATTTTCTCTGCCTGCTCCCTTGCCTCATCCGAGGCATGAAGCATCTGCGAGCTGTTATATTCCTGCTTTGCCGCCACAATTTGGTCATCGTAATTATGAAACAGTTCGAGTTTTCTTTCGATTTCTTCCACCGTTTCTGCCTTCTTATTTTTCAGGTTTTGTTTCTGAGCCTCAAAATATGCGACTTTTCCGTCCCTCTCTGCCTGTCTTTGCAGCTTTTCCTTCGTGCTTTTTAACATATTCGAATTTTGTAGAAATCCCATTGCAGATTTTTTTGAAAAATCAATCGTGACACTCATAATGGCTTCTCCTTTTCCGATACTTGGCCTACGACTCTATCCTGTATATCGGCAATTTTCTTTCTGCCTGACAGTAAATGTCACGAAACAGGGAGAAGATGTCATGAAATGGGGATTCCTTCTTTCTTCAATTGATGTCCTTTTCATACATATTATCTTAAGTTCACCAAAATCGTTTTCTTGACTTCCTCCATATTAAGCGGTTTCGCAAGATGTCCATTCATCCCTGCATCCAAAGCAGCCTGAATATCTTCCACAAACGCATTTGCAGTTGTCGCAATAATGGGAATTTCTTTTCCATCCGGACGGTTTTCTAAATCTCTTATGGCTTTCGCCGCCTCGTATCCATTCATCTCAGGCATCATAATATCCATCAGGATGACATCATAGGTCCCTGCCGGTTGATTTGCAAAAATATTTACCACATCTTTTCCGTTTACAGCCCGGGTCACTTTCATTCCACAATTTTCTAACTGGACGGTTGCGATTTCCGCATTCAGATCATTGTCTTCCGCCATAAGAACCATTACACCGTTTAATTCCTCTTTCATGGCAGGTACTGTCATTTTCTTCTGCTGTTTGGCATCGGTCAATTCTAATGGCAGTTTTATCACAACTGTAGTGCCTTCTCCCAGTTTACTTTCCACATTTATTGTGCCGCCCATCATATCGACATAACGCCTGGAGATTGCCATACCAAGACCCGTACCCTTATACTGGGTTCTGGCACCGGATTCTTCCTGGGCAAATTCATCAAACACGTGTGGAAGAAAATCACTGCTCATACCACACCCTGTGTCAGAAATTGTATAGCACACTACAATATGTTTCTCATCTTCTCCGGGATTTATGTCCATGCAAAATTTAATGCTGCCTTCCTCTTCCGTAAATTTTATCGCATTGCTGAGAATATTCATCAGTATTTCTTTCACGCAAACCGGGTCTGCCAGGACGATACAGTTCTGATCTGATTCAGGAAAATCTGTCTGAAGAATTATATTTTTCTCCGATACAAACCCCTGATTAATATCCATTACCTCCTGGTTGATTGCACATAAATCCGTAGCAACCGGCGTATAAACTGCCTTTCCATTCTCAATCCGGCTGAGGTCAAGCACATCATTTATGAGCGACAACAGGTGTTTTGAGCTGGTCATAATCTTTTGTAAATATTCTCCTACGGTTACATTTGTATTCTGTTGAATTGCGATATTCGTAAAACCGATGATTGCATTCATAGGCGTCCGGATATCATGAGACATGCTGTGCAAAAATACACTTTTCGCCCGCGTAGCAGATTGCGCTTCATTCACTGCTATTTCAAGCTGTTGATTGCTCTTCTCGAGTTCGACATATCTGCGGTGGGCATATACTGTCCGCACACTCACCAATGTAATAAACATCACCGCAGCAGAAATACATAGCGTTACTAAAATTTCAAAACTGTATTTCTCCCAAAATCCTAACCTCCGGTTAATAATAATCGCATCATCCGGTATCAGGGCTTTTGAAATATTAAATTGATCGAGAACCTGTTGATCAAAATAAAAACCATTTGGGCTTTCGCTCACCATCTCAATTGATGCAGGCTTTTCCCCTCGCAGCATCTGCATCACCATATCGGCTGCTATTCTTCCTTCTTCCTGATGCATTACAATATTGCCGCCCAAAACGCCCTCGCCAATTCCAGCCTGAACAAACCTTAATACCGGAACTTTGGAATAATCCTTTAAAAGTTTGCATGCCTGTTCATTTGTATAAATATTTCCATCCGCATCCTCGGATAAAATCAGATAAATCAAAATGGTATCTTTATCAACATTTGAAATACTCTCAATCAGCTGCTGCCTTGTCAATAAAGAACTGTTAATTATTTCAAACGATAATTCCGGGTAATTCTTTTCCTGGGCAAAAAATTGCTGCTGTTCCCCAATTCCCGTAACCGTATCATCTACAATCGCTACGACCTTCTTTGCCTCGGGTTGAATTTTTTTTGCAAAATCCATATTTTCTTCAAAAGAATACCGTTCAATTACACCTGTAATAAGTGAATTCTCACTTACTTTACTGGCATATTCAATGTTATTAATTCCTTCAAATACAATGGGAATGTCCGGAAACAGCTCCTCCCGGTATTTCATTGCAAACACTAATGCCGCATCATCCCCAACAATCACTGCATCATATGCCCATCCATTCTGCTGCTTAAACCGGATTTTTTCAAGTAAAATCTGCTCTGCCATATCCGACCTGATGATTTTGGTATCCATAAATTCCGTATCCAGCGTCACGGATGAATCTAAGGCAGACTGAATTCCTTCTAACTGCAACGGTACGGTAAACCACGTATAGGAATAGGAACTTATAAATAAAACTTCATGATTCTCCTGCTCTTCTACCTGTTTGCTCTCCTTCGCCTGTACAGATACTGGCCGACACATTAATACTGTAAACAGTGCAATTAATAAAATTTTGCCATATTTAAATATTTTCTGCTTCTGTCTGAAACATTCTTTAGCCATTCACATACTCCTTCAATGTGTTTCCAATATCTTTCATATTAATTGGTTTTGAAAAACTACAGAACCAGTTTTGCAGTAATATTGTTATTCGCAGATATTTCTTCAAACCCCATCTTTTCATACAAATGGATTGCCGGCGCGTTGTCTATATCAACTGTCAGTACCAGGCGTTTATCGCCATTGGCGAATATTGCCTTCTTTAGGAGTAATGCTCCAATTCCCTGATTGCGATACTCAGGAAGAATCCACAAATCCATGATTTCATTTGTATCATTTTCTTTGCTCAAATCAATGTATCCAACAAGACGCTGATTTCGGATGTATAGATAAACATAGAAGTCATCCATATTTGCCAGAACTTTTTCTCCATCCCAATAGCCTTCTTTATTGTGAATACTGATATATTCATTTTTGTACGAATCACAATATGGTATTACTCCACTAACATCCTCTTTCTTAACACCCTTATATTCCATATATCTCTGTTCGGTATAAAAGAATGCCTGTTTCTCTGACAAATAATTTTCCAACACATCATTCTTCGGATTATAAACAAACCATATTTCATACCCTTTATATTGTTTTGATAAATAATCCATCAAATCCTCATATGCTTTCTTTTCCTTTGTATAAAGAAAAACCGTTTCTATGTACTCTTCTTCCTCTAAGATCAAAAGGCAGAAGATTCCCATTAACCTATCTCCATCATAGGCACAAAGCAGTCTATGGTTTTCTTTGTTTGAAACAGCTGTGACTCTTGCTTTGTCGCAAAAAGGCGTGGAAAAGCATGTATCACGGCACATTGGATCAATCCAATCTAAATATTCAGTAATATCATTTACTACCTTAATCATTTATAAAACCCTCTAAATTATAATTTTGTTAATCATCCGCTTTTGGTCGGGATAAAAGACAGACCGTCTCCACATGTGTCGATAGGGTAATTGAGATGCACTTTCCAGAGTTTTCACTGTACTCTGGGAGTGAAAAATGTTGCATTCCTCTGTGACAAGGCTGCAAAAAATTGACATGATGCATTCTCTTCTACCCCTGCATAGAAAAAGATTACATTGTATTTTAGATGTAAGCCAGATCAGCTTACGATTGACTCTGCTCTTTCTCTATGGTTCACTTATCCCGTGATGATAACTTCAAAGATATTGTACCATAGATTGTTTGTTTCGGAAATTACTTTCCAATAAAAATGGGCAGAAGAAAACCTCCAAATCTGTTGTGGACTTGGAGGCTTGATTCCGACCATTTTATTCACAGACAACTTTTTCTGCTACTATAAAAGAACTATGCAAGCGCAGGTTCTTTCCCCGCAATAATCGCTTTCACTTCTTCTATATCCTTATCTGTAGCTGAGGCTATCTGCTCTGCTGTGAAACCATTCTTGTACATTTTTATAATAAGTCCTGCTTCACCTTCCGCACGTCCAATCGCAATACCTTTTTCTTCAATTCCCTGACTCAAGTTACACATAACACTCACATCCTTCCTGAAGTTCTCCTCAATAGGAATATCGTATTCTTTTCCAATTATGTTTAGTTTTTCATCTATTGTAAGTTCCTGTGACAACAACGCACCTAACAGACGGTGCAGTTCATATGTCTCATCATGTTCTGGCAGATTCTTTGCCAGTCCAAGCATGATGATATTCAGCAGATCAAGATTTCCCTTCCATTCATAGGAACCAATCAAATCTTCCTTTGTAAGATGCACATGGCTCATGCTGCTCTCTTCCATGTTCATACATACCCAGATGGAATATACACGCTTAATGTCATCGTAGCTGGAGTTCTCAAAATCACGTTCTTTTTGTGATGAGATCAGTCTGCTCACATAAAAGATTGCCCGGTTTAAGATTTCGTATCCCGTTGGCTCGTCTTTCTGTGCTTCTACATTTATGATAATCTGTGACAATCCGTCTCTCATACGCACATAGAAAACGATATCAAATCTTACCAGACCTTCATTGATCTCTTCATTTTCTGTGTTGAAACCGACCAGTCTTTCACCATTTTTTTCGCTGGCTGCATTTGTGAGTCCAGGCTCTACCGGTACCGTACTGATATGTGGTGTTCCCTCGATGCAATTGACCACATCCTTGGGATTCATGCCCTTAAACTCATCAACTGTTTTTACCAGTATATGTGCCAGTATGCTCTTCTGTCCCAACAGACGCTTCGCACTCGTATCATACTGTGCTTTTGAGTCTGTTGCTTTCACTGCATTTTTCAATTCTGTATTCACTGGCCTTCCTCCTTTTTGTAACAGATATAGTCATCCCCAAAAAGGCATCTGACCACACCTATATTATAACTTACCCATTTCTTTTATACAATCAATTTTTACATTTGAAAAAGGAACATATGAAAAACTTCAAACCTGTCATAGACTCGGAGTCTTGATTCCATCCATTTTTCACATTGCCTGCATCGGTACATGTTGTTCCTGCTCCTCATGTTCCAAAACATCCTGTTCTGACACATGGTCTACACTTTTTGCTTGCTCCTGCCCTTTTGCCATATACCGGATTTTAATGCTGCTGTAATCAACCCCTGCCGGTTCCAGCACTTTTTTCTCTAACATGTTTAACATCGCTTCGGTGTCAAATTTCCCCTCAAAATAAAGTTCCTCATCCACCTTTATCGGTACATCCATTTCTTCCGGTGAACTGCCAAGGATCGTCCTCCAGCGTCCGGCTACTTTTCCACACATTTCCATAAAACGCTCATGGATATCCGGCTGTTCATTACAGACCTGCAAAATCCTTTGTGCCACCTTTCTCCATGTAGGTGTCTCTATCCATTCTCCCTGTGCGAACTGGACTGCCAGCGGTCTTTTCCCTTTCAGTTCTGCCGGGGCCACCGTGATAAGGCTGCTTTCCCGGATCGTATCTTTCACATTTGTATGCACCTCACCACTCCGGTACATCTGGAGCAGTGCATCACATTTCGTGTTTACAAGCTGTAACATTTCCTCCCGCAGTTCCTCTATCAGTTGCTCATAATTCATACGCTTTTCTCCTCCTGTCGCACACTTCATGTGCTTTTTGCTTTTTCTATATCCATTCTCTTTCACTCATTTTCCGTTATATGTTTTCTATTCCTATTGTTCTGCACTTATTGTCTATTTTTATGCCAACAATAAAACGCCCGGATCATCGGGCATTTTATTCTTACCATAAACTGGCAGGAACAACGTTTCCTATTTACTTGCTGCCATTCCTGCCGCAGCCTTACTCATATCGAATCTCCTGTTCCATGACAATGCCTGACTGGAACTGTATCAGCAGCTTCTCGCTGGATTCCACTTTGATGGTTGAGATCAGCCGTCTGACAAGGTCATTGTCGAACTCCGGTATCTGGCAGGTGCTTGTGCTTAAGTAATGGTCGATATCTTGGATTCTCTGTTCATAGCTGTCAGCCATCCGTTTCTCGTTTCTGGCTGTTTTCTGTGCCTCTTTTAAGGCATTGATTTCTTCTGCTATGATTCGGTAGCGTTCATCAAACTCCGGCGTGTAGGAACCGGTCTTTGCATTCTCTGCGATCAGTGCCACCATCTCTTCCTGCTTTTCTTTTATTTTTTCTTCATATTCCCCGGACTCTTTTGCGGTGCCGTAGCTCCCGATGACATGGATGATGTTCTGCCGGAAGTTTTCCATAAATTCCATATCATCACTCGTGATTCTGTGGATGGCTTCCATCACCGCCCTGTTTAATGCGTTTTCTTCGAGTGTCTCGGATTCCCCACATTTCTTCACTCCGTTGGTCAGCCGGTTGCTGCATCTCCAGACCACTTTCTTTTTCCCGTTTCTCGCCCAGGTGACCCTCCGGTACTCCTGCCCGCATTTTCCGCAGATCAGCATGCCGGTCAGTGCATAAGTGGAGGAGTACCTGCTCCTCTGGTTCTTCTTCCGGGCGACAGCCGCCTTGCATAAGGATGCCCTCCGCATCATCTCTTCCTGTACCCTGTAGAACAGCTCTTTCGGGATGATAGCCTCATGGTCATCTTCCACATAATACTGCGGTACGAGTCCGGTGTTCTTTACTTTCTTTTTTGTCATGAAATCCACCGTGTAGGTTTTCTGCAGGAGTGCATCTCCCATGTATTTTTCATTGCGGAGCATTTTGTCTATTACCGTGGAATGCCATTTGTCCTGCCCTGTGGCGGTCTTGATGCCCTGCTCTTCCAGATGCTTTGCGATCTTCCCGGTACTGTAGCCTTCCAGATAAAGCCGGAAGATCAGCTTTACGATTTCTGCCTCTTCGGGTACGATGACCAGGTCCCCGTCCTCGTTTTTGGTGTATCCCATGAACTTTGTGCAGTTCACGATGACCTTGCCTTTTTCAAATTTCCTCACGACTCCCCAGCGGATGTTCTCACTGATGTTGCGGCTCTCCTCCTGCGCCAGACTGCTTAAGATGGTGATGAGGATTTCGCCGGTTCCCTCCAGTGTATTGATTCCCTCTTTCTCAAACACCACCGCCACGTTCTTTTCTTTCAGTTTTCGGATGGTCACCAGCGAGTCTACCGTGTTTCTTGCAAACCTGCTGACCGACTTTGTAAGGATCATGTCAATCTTTCCGGCAAGGGCATCCTGTATCATGGCATTAAAGTCTGCCCTCTTTTTGGTGTTTGTTCCACTCTTTCCGTCATCCGCATAGATGCCGGCATTTTTCCAGTTTTCGTTTTCGGATATTTTATTGGTATAATACTCCACCTGTGCTTCATAGCTGCTGTCCTGCTCTTCCAGTTCCGTACTGACACGGCAGTAGGCAGCGACCTTCATTTTCTTCTCTGACAGTTTCACATTCCGGTCATACTGCACCTTGGCAGGTATCATGCTGATCTTTTTCGCTGTTTCTGCCATCTGCTCTCCCTCCTAATCCTTATATCCGGCTGTGACACGGCTTCCATTGATAAACTCCACTTCTGCCATGTTTCCGCCATGCACCCAGATGCGTGCGATTATTTTTCTATATAAATTTTCATCAAATGTTTCCAGTTCCTTTTTTCCTGCAAGGATGTTTTTAATCTCCCCTGTCCGGAACTCCCCATCCCTGACCTCCAGTGTCCGGTAGCGTTCCTCTGCCCTTTCATAGAGCAGTTTCATCCGGTCTGCTTCTGTGCTTTCCTGCTCTTCTTTCATGTGCTGCAGGTTCCGCTCCAGAACCCGGTACTGCGGGCTGACCTTTTCCTCCTGCCTTTGTACCCGGAGCAGGTCTTTGTTTTGTATCACTGCATTGATGGCTTCCACACACACCTGCATCGCCTGCCCGTCTGTAATAAAACTGTTCCTGCAGCTTTTTGCTCTGCCAGTCGTATAGTTTTTACATCTCCATCTTGCGGCACCGCCCCTGTCCTTATTCCGCAGCTGGATATGGCTGCATGCCGCCCCGCATTCTGCACACCAGATGACACCCCCGAAGAGGATTCTCTCGTCCCTGCCGGGCCGGTGGTCTGCCCTTCCAAGCTCTGCCCTCACCTTTTCCCGCCTGCGCTGGACTCTCTCAAACAGTTCCTCTCCTATGAGCTGCGGATAGTATTCTGTGCCAAGGTAGCTTGGGTTTTCCAGTATCCTGCCGATGGATGCATGGGTCCAGGATACTTTTCCTTTTGCATTGCATACGTTTCTCCCTTTCAGGTTCTGGGCAATCCTGCCTGCCGCCACTCCGCTGGCATAGTCTGTAAATATCTGTTCCACAATCTTTCTCTGCTCTTCGCAGATGGTGATTTTTCCATCCACAACCTTATAGCCGATTGGCATGTGCCACTGCATCCTGTCCGCCTCCCCTCTCTGTCAGTTTCAGTCCGTTGTGCAGGCAGAAGGTGATGTTGTGTTCCTTGGAGACCACGATCTTCTCTGCTGTCATTTTAAACAGTTGCTCATCGAACTCCTCCCTTAATCCGTCCTGTTCTGCGATCAGTTGGATAAGCTGTTCGGTCCGCACGATTTCTTTTGTCCTTCTCAGCTTTCTGGTCAGAAGTGTCTTTTTTCTCCTGCATTCCGTCAGTTGCCAGCCAAGCTTGCTGCTGCTTTCCATAAAAAGAGCAGAGTCCATATATCCCTTCCTCATGACTTGGTTTAGGATCTGGCTCTGCTCGCTTATATTTTTGATTTCCTTATCCAGTTGTCGGATTTCCTCACTGTCCTGCCTTGCTGCCACAAGTTCCGTCAGTTCTTTTAACAGCGGCTCTAATATCGTTCCCTGATTGGTGTACAGCTTGTTCCACATGTCTGTAAAAGCCCGGTGCAGCACATCCTCCCGGATGGCTTTCATGCAGCAGCTCTCTTTATCCTCCACATGTCCGCTGCACGTCCAGATGATTTTTTCATAAGGTTTTCCGATGTAGATTTTCTGCCGCCGGAAGGTTTTTCCGCACTCCCCGCAGATGATTCTGCCGGAAAACAGGTATCTTTTGGTGTAGTCACTCTTGTTCATGTGCAGTACGTCCACCCGGTATGCCATCAGGTTCCGCACCGCTTCTGCCTCCTCATGTGTGACGATTGGCGGATGGCTGTCTTTGATGAGATACTGGTTTCTCTGTCCGTTGTTTACCCTGCGGACAAACGGGAACCTTGTTTCTGTATATGTCCTCTGCTGAAGCATATCCCCTTCATAAATCGGATTTTTCAGAATGTCCTGTATCACCCCGTCCTGCCACTTTTCTGCACCCCGGATCGTCGGAATGCCTTTCTGGTTCAGTGCCTTTGCTATCACATACACTCCCATGCCGTTTAGGTAGGATTCATAAATCCACCTTACAGTTTCTGCCTCGGATTCTATGATGACTAAATTTCCATCCTCATCTTTTCCATAGCCATACGCTGGTGTGGATATGATATAGGTTCCATCCTGAAAGCGTTTCTGTATCGCCCAGCGGTTGTTGCTTGAGATGTTTTCTGATTCCCCCTGTGCCACCGATGCCAGGATGGTAATGAACAGCTCGCTTTTTTCTGACAGCGTGTTGATGTTCTCTTTCTCAAAGTAGATTCCAACCCCAATCTCCTTCAGCTTTCGGATGGTCTGGATGCATTCCACCGTATTTCTTGCAAATCTTGTGATGGATTTCGTAAGGATCAGGTCGATGTTCCCATCCTCACAGTCTGAAATCATCATCTGGAACTCATCCCTGTGCTTTACGTTTGTTCCGCTGATTCCTTCATCCGCATACACCCCGGCAAACTCCCACAGGGGGTTGCTCTCGATTTTTTCCGTATAGTACTCGACCTGTGCAGTATAGGAAGTTGCCTGTGCCTGACTGCCGGTACTGACTCTGGCATACCCGCACACTTTCAGCCTGCGTTCTTCCTGTGTATGTTTCTGCTCTTTTGCTGCCTTTATGACAGTCACTTTTTTTGCCATGCTTTTTTCTCCTTTCCCAGTATTTTCAAGGGTTTTCACTCCCTGTCAGCAACATACACTACCACATAGTTTCATATATATCCAGTGTTATTACAGATATACTTTTGCCAGTTCCGGGGAAAAGGTCTTGACATTCAAAACCCGGATTTTTTCCCATTCTTCCTCGGTTAACAGCTTATCCTCATGCATCCTTTTTAAAAGAAATTCAGCAATCTTATACCGCACCTCATTCGCTCCGCCTTCCATCATCTCTCCCCTTTTTTCCTTCCACAATTTAAGTAAGTTAAATTCATTCTCCCAAGAAAAACACTTCCGCCCAGAAGAAACACCTTTACATCATCCCGATTTCAGCCATGGTTGCAGCCTCATCTTCTTCCCGGAAATACTGTTCCGATACATCCCTGCTGACTGAAAGCACCTCTCCTGCGTCCTTTTCTCCCATCTGGATTGGGATTAAGAACGGATGGATTTCCTTGCAGAATTCCTGATTGGGACAGCTATTGATAAAATAGCCGCAGGTATCTAATATCAGCCTGTCACACATATCTGTGATTACAATCTTTTCAGCCTCAAACATATGGCTGCCGATATAATTTGCGATATTTTCTGCCGTGGTCGAGATATAATCCTCTTTCCGCTCCCCTCCATCACTCGGATAAAGATAGGCATATCCCGCCCTCTCCGTTTCAAAAATCCTTAACATCATTTCGGTATCTTCTTTCTTCATTTCCTGTTTTCCTCCATTCCCCATTTTTCAGCTTTTCTTAACTCCACAAGAATACGGCGGAAGTTCCCCTCCGCCGCATGGTTTCTGTAATTAAGTCTTACTGCCATAATCCTTCACTTCATAAATAAAAAGTGTCTGTCCCTATTCGTCACTACTCCCCGGAACGAAATGCCGCCAAAACAGAGAAGAAAAAATCCCAAAGCGGCATTTCATGGGCAGTCAGTCCAGACTGTCTTTGGTCCCTGCCACTCGGACAGGCAGACATCACAGGTATCTCACCTCCACCACTGCGTGCTGGCTAATCTCAAGGTGTATCATTATAGGCCATTCCCCTCTTCGCGCCTGTCCACCACAGACAGGCTGTACCCCGGCTTTCCCGCTCGGCTCCTTAGATGCGATCTTTTTCACAGCATGGCTGGCAGAAAGAACATCTGCCCGATTGCTGCAGGAGTGTCACTGCGCCCCGGTTACGGCTCATGAAACGGCTAACGTATCTGAACTGCTGGATATGGCTGGCAGGATATGGCGTGATTCCATCCTGCGCTCGGAGCCCTGCATTCCTCTCCGGCATTTTTCAATGTGCGTTTTGTCTGCCTGTGTCGTATCCACACACGAGACATGAGAGGATTCCCGGAAGAGACCATCTGTCCGGAAAAAGTTCCTCTCATAAGGTACTCACAGAAAAACACGTTTTGAGGGGGTATTAATCAAAATATTTTTTTATTTTCTTTACCGCACCGTTTATGCTCTCCCGGATGTTCTTTTCTCCAACCCCTTCTTTCGCTGCGATCTGCCGGTATGTCATGCCCTCAAAAAAATAAAAATGCAGCCGCTCTCTCTGCACTGGGGTGAGTGACTGCATTGCTTTCTGCAGGGTTTCTATTTCCATCTGCCGGATGACCGTATCCTCTACTGATTCCCCGGTCAGCTCCACCAGATCTTCCGTTTCTCCTTCCGTATATCCGTCCTTGGTCGTATGTCTGATATCCCGCATTTCCTGTGCGTGTGCTTCTTTGCGGAACGTATCGGCAAGTGCCTCGTAGACTTCTCTGGTCACATAGGTATATTCCAGCTCTCCAACCGCATCTTTATAAAAATCCTTTACTCTGATCCTGATCCATTCTGACATTCAAATGTCCTCCATTTCGTAATTTTTTTGAAATGAAGGACATCTGGAGGGCCTCTGGGTTCTGCTTTACTGGAAAAAGACAATAAAAAAAGGTGCTGTTCCCATGCAAAATAAAGCATGCAAAACTGCACCCGGATGTTATCCTTATGAACTTTTCCCTTTCTGCCGCCCACTGCAATCCGGTGCGGCATGAATTCCCCAAAACATGCCACGCCTTTCTTCTCCTAAGCCTTTTGGCGGTACTATACTTGGAAAGAAAGTGCGCTTCAATATAAGTGTAATAAGTCTTACGGTACCTGTAATAAGTTACCGTCTTGGATTGTCATCCCTCCTGTTTTCCAGAAAAAAATCCCCTCCGCATGTTCGGAAGGGACTATCTATTTTCGGTATGTGATTGTATCCATAGCTGTGCTTTTCCTATGAGCATGAACAGTGCCGTGATGCAGATTCCCGTATAAACAGCGTAAGCATACGGTATCTGGCCTGCATGCCACAGAGTGCCAAGCACAGCCAGTTCCAAAGCTGCAATCAGCCTTGCTTTTCTGCCAAAATGCTTTTGTTCCTCTTTATCCAGTTTTCGGTTCTTGCTGTGCATGGGACTGAGTAAAAAAATAATCCCTGCGGACACTAGCAATACTGCCAACAGCCATGCCAGCGATGTCTTGTAAAACACAGCCTGTGTATAAACCGGAACCAGCAGCACCAGATTGGAACCAAGATAACAGAAAATCCTGCTGTCTGAGTGATATCCACCGGTATAGCTGCGAAGAACCATAAAAGACAGGGTAAACACTGCCACAACTGCCAGTTGCTCTGTGAGCAGGCCGATGACCAGTGCCGTCACAACGTTTAGAAGCAGGATCATACCATTGCGTATTCCAAACTGGTATAATTCCTGCTCCTCCTCTTTTATGATTCCCCGCTCAACCATACGGTGGCTGAGCCATTTCGTCATAGATTAAAACCTTCTGAGTTTTTTTGAATCTTCCGGCATCTTGTCCTGTCCGAAATACCACATGCAGGAACGGTTGGTTGCCATGGTTGTCACCATAAGTGCCAGTGCTGCCATCACGCTCATGGATTTGCTGCTCAGTCGGTACATCCAGTTTCTTTTCTTCATTTTTAGTAAAACCCTCCTTTTTTTGATGTTTTCACTCTACCAGTTCCCATAAAAAAATCAATCTATCTGTAATAAGTTGCAGGTTTGCTGTAATAAGTTGCAGTCTCACTCCAGTTTTGCGATTCCGTTGAGCAGAAGGACTGCCTCAAAATGTTCCCCCTGATCTTTTAACAGAAGCTCCCCGCCATATTTTTCTGCCACTTTTCGTACTGAACGGATTCCCCTGCCGTGTTTTATTTTATCTTTTTTGCTTGTCTGCCGATAGGAACCTGCCCCGGATGGCTTGCTGTTCTTAATGGATAAAAGCAGTCTGCCCTCCTGAAACTTTGATTCCACATGGACATACCGTTTTTCCTGTTCCACTGCCATCGCTGCCTCTATCGCATTATCCAGAAGATTCCCATACAGAACACCCATATCCCCGATGTCCACGGATACTCTCTGGGGGAGCAGAGTTGTAACCTGCATCGGTATTTCCTTTTCTTTTGCCTTTACGCCTTTTACCTTTAGTATGGCATTCACCACCGGATTTGCAGAATAAATGATCTCTTCTGCCAGCCGGATATCTCCCAATACTTCCTGCAGTCTGTCCCTAATCAGTTCCACACTTCCCTGTTCTGCCGCTGCAAGCAGTCCCGTCAGCCGGTTCTTCATATCATGCCGGATGTCCTGTATCTGTTCCTGATACCGTTCCATGTCCTGATAGTATTCGTTCCGGTATAAGATTTCCCTCTGGATCATTTCCTCTTCGTGCTGCTTTTCCTCCACTGTCGTGTACTTTTCAATCATCAGAAAAATGATGTAGTTTGTGATGATAATGACAAAAATGATACACATGCACAGCACGACCATCTGTGCCGAAATCAGTTCTTTTGCAACCTCTATCAATAAAAAGCAACTGATCAGGCTACATAGTGGAATAAGTGCCAGTGTATAACTGGTTTCCTTCGGCATACTCGACAGCCTTACATTCTTTCCAGCTTTCAGCCTGCAAAAGACTTCCACAATGACAAGCCGGAATATCACCACCAGGAATGCAGAAAAATAGTAGATAACAACATCATCCTCTACTATCTGCTCCATAAATACTTTGCTAAACAGATAACCTGCCGGTTCACTAATACCCATAATCCCCATATACAGCAGAACCGCAATCATCCTGCTTACAATTCCTGCCTCATACTGGCAGACATATACACAGAGAATCGCCACCATCGTCACAAAATTCAGCCAGCTTATCCCCATCTGGTTCACCGCACTTCCAATCAGCTCGCACACTATCAACAGAAGAACCGAAAACTCCATGGAAGTTTTTCTGTTTCCGATGAACTTCTCTAAATACCTGCGGTAAATGCAGAGGTCAAAAAGATTTATGACAAGCCTCACCCCATACAATGCCATGTCACATTCCTCCCTGCACAAATGCGATGTGCTTTTCCGTCAGCTCCTTCCGGTATCCTCTTGTCACTCCCAGCTCTGTGCCGTCCGTAAGCATGACCATGCCGCTGGATACGGAATGAACATGTTTCAAATTAACGATAAAAGAGCCATGTACGGCAGCAAACATGCGCTCGTCCAGTTTCTCCCATATTTCATTCAGGTTCATGTTGGACTGATATTTCATTTTCTTTGTGTGGATGATCGCCTGACGCCCCCGCTTTTCCAGATACAGGATTTCGTCAAATTTCAGACTGTACCGCACCCTGCGGTAACAAAATGAGAAACTCTGATTTGTCAGATTCAGATAGGTTCCTGCCTTCTCAAACAGCACGCGGAGCCTTTCTTCTGAGATTGGTTTTGGAATAAAATCAAATGTGACAACTTCAAATACACTTGGCATGTATTTGGTATAGCTGGTAAGAAACACCAGCAATGCCTTGGGATCTGTCTCACGGATCTGTTTTGCCACCGCCAGTCCGTCCATTCCAGGCATCTCAATATCAAGAATGTACATATCCGGCTTTTGCTCCGCATCTGCACATTCCCTCAATAATTCTTCCGGTCTGGTATAAAACGCATACTCCACCGCATAATCGATCATACGCAGTGTATAGCGTCTGATCCTTTCAATGTCCTGCTGATTATCATCGCAGATTGCTACCCTCATACATCGTCTCCTTCTCAATATATTTATCAAATATACATCCCGGAGACTGTGCTGCATTAACGGCCTGTCATCAGCTTTCTCATATACGCAAGCATACGGTCTATAAATGCATCCCGTTCCTCCCTGCTACAGTTTGCAAGGAACAGTTCAATATCAACCTTATGATTTGTATCCCCCGTAACCAGATAAGTCGGCTCAATCCTGTACTTCTCATACAAGATCAGCATTTTCTCCGGCTGTAAGCCATAGACACCGCTTTCGATTTTTCGATAATGCTCTACCCCTACATCCAGCGTCTCTGCAAAAACTTCCTGCGTATATCCACTGTTTTCTCTGGCGGTTTGCAACCTTTTTCCGATCTGTATATTGATTTCCTTCTTCTCTGCTTTCATGGAATTCACCTCGCTTTTATGGTAATGATACCAACGAGAAATACCTGAAAACAGATTGCAACACAACACTTCAAAAGTCGTATTGCGACATATCTCCATAAACGAAAAGTGAGCAGCAGACACCAATCTGCTACTCGCCTTCTATCTTTCTTTATTCTAATTACATTTCCTGCTATTCCACCAGTTTCCCAAGCACCACATGATTATATTGGCAACTCACAATCTTTTAGCCAAAATCGCAGTTCCATAACAGTCACAGCAATTTTATATTTTACTTCGATTTCAACTTTTTCTAGTGGATTGGTTAAAAGCCTGTCAATATCCTGTTCCTCAACACCAGCCATCTTTGCTATCGTAAGCTTGGATATGCCGTGATAGGAAACAAGCACTTCCAAAAAACCGCTTAGTTGCCTATCCTTATCTTCAATCGCTCCAAAATACAGAAATCCTGCTTTACTAAGTATTTTAAGACGCAATGTAGGATCATCTGGCAAACATTCCACATTGCCCATTACTACTCCATCTATTGTTTCTTCAGTTATTTCTAAATATTTTGAAAGAGTATTTTTATTAAAACGATACTCCTCAATTAAAGAAGTCAACATTTCTGAAATATTTTTTGTTTTTATCATATTTGTGCCCTAACACATTGTTTCTTTACTCTGTCAACAATTTATCCAGCAACATCTGCCTATTATTAATAAACATTTCTGTCACTTGATAACTCTCTGTTTCTTCATATTCACATAAATGTATGCTTCCATTATCAAAACAATAGATATCTGCATCTGGTATGCCTAATAAAATAGGTGAATGTGTAACTATAAAAAATTGTGCTCCCTCTTTTGCACATCTATATATTTGTATTAACAATGTAAGCTGTCTCTGAGGTGATAATGCAGCTTCTGGTTCATCAAAAAGATACAGACCATTTGGCTGCAAATTGTTCTGCGCTAACGCGAGAAAACTCTCTCCATGTGACTTTTCATGATATTTAACAGAAGGATGCGCAAAATCTGCATATTCTTCTTCCTGCGTTGCAACATTATAAAAACTTTCGGCTCTAAGAAAATATCCCCATTTTTCCTTCCGATAGCCTTTTGAAATTCTTATCGCATCACATAATTCTGAATGTGTATCATGCGTAGAAAAAACATAATTCTTTGTTCCACCCTCAGGATTAAAACCATGTGCTACGGCAAGTGCCTCCAATAAAGTGGATTTGCCACTGCCATTTTCTCCGACAAAAAAAGTAACCGGTTTGTTGAAATCAAGTTTTTTAACACCCAAAAAAGCCTCAATTCTCTTTAAATAACTATCGTTATCAATTCTATCCCAATCGAATGTTACTCCTTGTATAAATTGATTATTCATTTAATTACCTTTGCTTTATTTTTTTATCTGAATTGTACCGTCTGCCATGAAAAACTGTACGTTTAACTCAGACATAATATCTTTGTGCTGTGTCCGATTATATGCTAAAATTTCCCGGATATCGCTTGCGTAATCCTGATAGGTCAGGTTCCCGCCCGGATTATTTAACAGGTCATCCAGTGTTTTCGGCAGACCATGTATCGTTGCATTTTCCACGGAAAGGTCTCCAAGCGATACACTGCCACCGGTTGCCTTATGTAAAAATTTTTCCACATCCGTCGCAGCTTTTAACAGATACTTTTCTTTCTCAGACAATGCCTGTATTTCCGAATCCATAGAAAAATAAATATCCATCAGCTCCTCCGAATGCTTTGACAGAACATCCTCTATCTTCTGTTTCATTACATGATCATTGATACCATCCACACTTACCTGACCATCCGCCCCAATTTTTATGGAAAACGTGGAATCGGAACTATCCATTCCCGCTTCCTGCAAATCAGCAAATATCTTATCTTTTACTGTGGTATTCATTTTTGCACTTGCATTCGCACTATCCAGCTCTGCTGCGGTACAGAAGATATTTAAAAGTGCATTTTCCTGCTCGGTCAGTTCTTTGCCTGCTGCCTTCTTTTCCAGTAAATTGTGAATCTGCTCATCGTCCGGCACTGCCCCACCCTGCATGACCTCTTCTGCCTGTTCCTGATGCAGTTTCTCCATCTGCTCTGTATAATAGGCTTTGTACTTCTGCCGGATTTCCTTAATTGCACGCATTTCCTCCGTATCGGTTAAGCCTTCCTGCATCTGCTTCCTGACTGTCCCTTCATACTTCTGAACCTCTGCCATTTCCTGATAAGCTCCATGACTTTTATCCGCCTGTGTTGTCTGGAAGGAAAGATGATATTCGGCATCCGGGTTTACCATTGAACCGTCCTTTGCCTGTACTTTTACGGTATAACCCCGGTTGTCCGAATTCCAGTTCGGTATGGTAATACTCAGACCTCCATTTCCATTCTCTTTCCCAATGCCAACCTGACTGCCTTCCTCATCATACAAAACCATCTCATAATCACAGCCTTCCGGTATATGATCTAAAGTGATCGTAATATCCTTATTATAGGTATCCTTCGCGAAACTTAATGCCCGGTACTCTGTAATATTGAATTTGTAATAATCCACATCTTGTGTATCCGATAAATTTCCCTTTAAATATCCATCCGG
>JBNMKM010000023.1:0-57207 GCA_050874345.1 Roseburia sp.
ATCTGTATTATCCACCTGGCGGATCAAGCGGTAAATTCCAATATATGCGCTCCGCTCTTCCTCACTAATCTGGTGATTCTGCTCTAATTTCCACAAATACTCACTAAACCGGTTCTTATCCTGATCCCCAATCTCAGAAGCAATCTGCTCTGCGGTCTCATTGACTTCTGAAATATTCATTTCAAGTGGATTAATTCCATCTTTAATCATACGGGTCACTACCGCTGGCGTCAGATTCTTGAATGCACGCTGTACTTCTTCGTCCGCCGCCTTGACTGCCGCTACATTCTCCTGCGTAATCGGAGTCTGATTATACGCAAGAATCCGCACTGCACGCCGGTTCGCATCAGTGAGCTCCAAATTTGTATCCTTTAAAATTTCATCTACATTGCCAAATGCCTTCTGAATGGAATCCCCAAGTTCTTCATTCGGCGTTGTCATCATTGTCTCATAGCTTCTGTTTGCACGCTCAAAGGTATCCTTTAATGCGGTACCTTCTCTGTGGATTCCCTCAATTGTAGATACATCTGCCTGTCGGTAACCGAGCACATACGCCGGAACAGTCTTGATTCCCGCAATCTTCTCTGTGGTCTCTAATAACAGAGATGCCTTTTCCTCGGCATTGTCTGCGCCCTGTGCCTTTAACAGGTTTACATAATAATCTTCTTCCATGGATTTCAACTGATCAATCAATTCTGCAATCGGCTCTGTATCAATTGAAATTCCTTTTCGCAGAAGCGTATAGTTTGCTTCCACCGTCATTGCAAGACGGATTTCCTCAAGCTGGCGTCTCGCAGTCAGCTTATCAAGACCACTTTCGTCATAGACCATGTCTGCATCCTGTGTCTCTTCGGACGCTGCCTCATCCGCCTGCTCCTCTTTGGATGCTGCCTTTGCAAGGTTTGCAACGGTGACTTCCATATTATTGTCTACCAAATAGTCTACATCCGCTTCTGTTGCATTATTTACAACATCAGCCGTCTGTTTTGCCTGCTCCATCAGTCGAAACTCTGGAATTAAAAGCGCATCGCGCGCACTTTTTCCCTCTGCAACCGCCTCTGTAATTCCATCTATCACGGTTTCCTCATCTAACGGAAATTGCAGATTTTTTAAAGCCTCCATATATTGCAGATTCTCTGCGGTAAGCGGAATCTCGTTTTCTAACAGCCACTTACTGTCTGCCATGGTTGTTTCATTTACTTCAAGTCCCGCACCGGCAATTACTTTTTCAATCTGGTCTTTGAAAGAGGACACATCTAGCGTCTCTGACGCCTGATAACCGCCACAAAACTCCGCCAGATAAAGATTCTCAATCGTAGGATCAAGTTCATTATCGAGCAGATACTTAATAGCACCATCATCTAACTTCTGAATTCCCTGTGCCTGTTCAAGCGCATCCATCGCATCGCTGACAGAATCCTCGCTTACCGGCAAATCCGCCTGCTGCATACTTTCGGCAAGCTGCATGGCAAGCCCAGGATTTCCCGTAATCGCCTGTAACTGTTCCATGCTCAGTTCGTCTCCGAAACAGGAAATATCAACCCCTGCTTTTGCAAGCTGGGCTTTGATTTTATCCGTTACCGTCACAATTGTATTTCCGGTCGTGGAATCCAGTGAAAATCCATCTTCCTGCATTTTCCGGTAGTCTTCTTCAGACGTAGTTCCAGCAAGAACCACCATCTGATTTTTGCGGTCTGTCGCATCTAATGTTTCATTTTTCTCTATTTCATCGGCAACCGTATCTTTTCCCTCTTTCCCGGGTTTTAAATACGTCGCATCCTTCATATTGACTGTCTGATTTCCTGTCGCACTGCTGCGTTTTGCGACAATCTCCTGCCCAAATCCCGCAACCGCATCCTTCTCCTGGACGCCTGCCTGCTGTAACATCTCTAAGATTGGATTCTGCTGCTGTTCCACTCTCATCATCAAATAAACCGTACCTTTCCTCATCTGGACACAAAGATGGCGCATTCTTTCGTTCCATCGAAATAGGTGCGCCATCCATAGCTGATTATTATATCGGTCAAATCAGCTCAATTATTAATATTTAAAAACTGCCACTCCATATGCCGGAAGCGGGTATGCAAAGGAAAATTCTCTTCCATCACAAGGCATCGCCTCTGCCTTATAACTTACCGGACGCATTTTTCCAGAACCGTCAAATTTTTCATCATCGCTGTTTAACAGCAGCTTATACGATTTTTTCTTTGGCACACCAACCCGGTAATCGTCTCTTGCAACCGGAGTAAAGTTGCAGACAAACAGCAGGTTGTTCTTTCCATCCTTGCTCTTTCGTACAAAGCTGAAAATACTGCGGTCCGCATCGTTGGCATTTATCCATTCAAATCCATTCCAACTGCTGTCAAGTTCATACAGCGCCGGATTTTTCTTGTAAATATGTAACAGTTCCTTCACAAAGTTCTGCACATGGAGATGATCCGGATTCTCAAGCAGATACCAGTCAAGCTCTCTCGCCTCGCTCCACTCCTGAAGCTGGGCAAAATCCTGCCCCATAAACAGAAGCTTTTTGCCCGGATGCCCCATCATAAACGCATATCCAACCATCAGATTGCGGAACTTATCCACGCCAAGTCCCGGCATCTTGTTAATCATGGAGCATTTTAAATGCACCACCTCATCATGAGAAAGTACCAGAATATATTTTTCACTCTCATTGTAGGTCATGGCAAATGTCATCTTATTGTGGCTGCCCTTGCGGAAGATTGGGTCCAGCTTCATATAGTCGAGGAAATCATGCATCCATCCCATATTCCACTTGTAGCTGAAATTCAGTCCATCCTCCTCGACAGGGCCTGTCACTTTCGGCCATGCAGTCGATTCCTCCGCAATCATCACAGCTCCCGGATTGCGTCCGAGAATCAGTGTGTTGATATGCTTGAAAAATTCAATTGCTTCCAGATTCTTGTTATCGCCATACTTATTTGGAATCCACTGTCCCGCTTTCTTGCCATAATCCAGATACAGCATGGATGCCACTGCATCCACGCGCAGTCCGTCAATGTGGTAGTGCTCCACCCACATGAGTGCACTTCCAATCAGGAAATTCTTGACTTCGTTCTTGCCGTAGTCAAAAATCTTTGTTCCCCAATCAGGGTGTTCGCCCTTGCGCGGGTCTGCATACTCGTAGAGGCAGGTTCCGTCAAATTCTGCCAGTCCATGCGCATCTTTTGGAAAATGTGCCGGTACCCAGTCGAGAATCACACCGATTTTATGCTTGTGACACTCGTTCACAAAGTACGCAAAGTCCTCCGGTGTTCCGTATCTCGACGTCGGTGCATAATATCCGGTCACCTGATAGCCCCAGGAGCCGTCAAACGGATATTCTGAAATTCCCATCAGCTCGATATGCGTATATCCCATCTCTACCACATAAGGGATGAGATTCTCCGCCAGCTGACGATAGCTGTAGAAGCCATCGTCTTCTCTGCCCGGATGACGTTTCCAGGAACCAGGGTGCACCTCATAGATTGCCATCGGCTGTGCATACACATCCTGCACGCTGCGACGCGCTTCCATCCATTTTTCATCCGTCCATTTTAATTTGGTAATATCAAAAACTGCTGACGCCGTTCCCGGTCTTAACTCCGCATAATTTGCATATGGGTCTGCCTTATAAAGACGTCTTCCATCCTTTGTCTCGATGAGGTACTTATATAAGTCCCCCTGTTTGACCTTCGGGATAAAAAGTTCAAAAATTCCCATTGATTCCGGCTCGAGACACTCCATCTCATGCTCTGTCTCGCTCCAGTTGTTAAAAGTTCCGATTACCCAGACTCTTGCCGCATTCGGTGCCCATACATCAAAACAGACACCTTTTTTCCCTTTGCGCTCCGCAACATGAGCTCCCAATTTCTTATAAATGTCGTAGTGAGTCGCCTGTCCAAACAGGTAACGGTCTAATTCTGTAAAATTTGCCATACCCTTTACCCCTCATTCTTTTTATTTCTAAAATCCGAAATCCTTCTCATAAAGTATGATATAATCATTCTCATCATACCTTCTGGCGGTGAGAATATGAAATGCCTTCTTCAATGCCCCCTTCTCTGATTTCTCAATCGCATGGTCCACAATGTCTTTTATCTCAATTAACGTGGTCGCTTTATCTAACTTCTGGATATTGCTGATGCTGTTATAAAGTGCAAGAATACCCATTTCGTCAATTGTATAGCCCAACTCATTTGCATATGATTTTGCAAAGGCAACCAGCTCATCACTCGTAAAAATCGGAATCTGGATTTTCTCGGAAAATCTCGCTGCAAAACCTTCATCCTTTGCAAGCGCACTCGCAATGCCCTTGTGCGTATCTTCCATGATGACAAATGTGCCGTTTGTATCACTTGCAAGTAAAAGTCCCAGTTTTACCGCAGTCTCCTTGGAAAGATTTCCCGCTTTTTCAATAATGAGACATCCCCCTGCCACTTTTTTCAAAAGCTCTGCAATATCTTTCTGATTCAAGGCTTTCGCCTCAATCTTTCCAACTTTTCCGTTTGGCTTTCCGACTTCCTTCTGAAGCGCTTTTACAATATCCGTCGCAAGCATTGTTTTTCCACTGCCCTCAGCTCCCTGAATCACAAGGTTTCCAGTGGATGCCGTTCTGCCGTTTGCGAGATGGTTTCCTGCTCCGGTCAATACCTGACAAATCTGCTCTTCCATTCCCTTAATGGATACAAAATATGTAAAAATCTCTCGCAGTTCTCCGGTCAGCGAATGTACCGAATGATTGCGGATGTCATCCTCATCCGGCTCCTCTATTTCAGGAAGCGGTACCGTCTTCTCGAACACTGCCTTCTTTGTGAAACTTCGCTGCATAAATGCAGCCTCTTCCTCCGGCAGTTCAATTTCCGGTAAGTCTTCTTCCTCTGCAAATACCGGTGGAACTTCTTCCTCCTCAAAGGCTTCCTCTTCAATAATTTCTTCCGGTTCCTCCAGTACAGGTTCTTCCTCATTCGATACAGGATTCTCCGGTTCTTCTGTCACAAGGTCTTCCTCTTCAGGCGCAAGGCTCTCCGGTTCTTCTGCCACAAGGTCTTCCTCGAGTGGTTCAAATTCGTCCGGCAGTGAAATCTTTGGAAGTTCCTTCGTCTTCTGCGTCAGCACATCCTCCGGCTCCTCTGCCGTTTCCGGCGTCAATTCCATCACACCCGGTACTGCAAACGTTTCCGGCTGTTCCTGATAAGCAGTTCCTGCCTGTGCCGCTGCGGCAAGCTTTTCATCCATCCGTGCATTTTCACTGGAAAGTCTGTCAATTTCCTGCTGTAACAACTGGTTCATGTTGGCAACCATCTGGGCTGCTTTATCTTCTTCAATCGGATTGCCGGCGATATTTGGTTCCTCTAACAATCCCTTCTGCGCAAAATCCGGGTCTAACTTCGGCATCACGTCTGCAAGACGTCCCATAATGTCTCCCGCCTCCTGCAGTGCCTTAGCCTTAGCCGACTCGAGTTTCTGCTGTTCTGCTTCCTGTAAAGCAACTTCCGCTGCATGTCTGGTGCGCTCCCACTCAGCAAGAATCTCCTCGATGCTCATCTGTCCGGTAATCTGATGCTCAAGTGCACTATCCGGCACACACATACTGATTTGACCGTCATGTTCTTCCGCTAACAGATTCTTAAAATTAATCTTTAGCGAATCATCAATCTCCTGTCCTGTTTCCGCCTGCAGCGGCTCTTCCTTCGGAATCTGAAGATAAGGAATATCCTCCACGAGCTTTTTGATATTGTCCATGCCATCCTGTACCGTTTCTTTTTTGGTGGCATCCATAATCTGCTGCATGCTCTTTTGCAGTTCTTCCTGAAGGTTCTGTGTGTTAAACCGTTCCGGCGAAAGCTGTACATCCGGAATCTGAACGGTCTCCCGCACTACTTCACCGGATTCGAGTGTGTCCTCCGGCCGTACTTCTACAATTCCTTCCTTCTGCTGTCTGAAACGGCGGTACTTGTCCTCCTGCTGTTTTGAGAGTGGCTGGTAAAGCATCTTTAATTCGAGTGCACGTTCCACATACGGACCGTCACCGAACCACAAAATCAGTTCATCGCAGGCATCTACACATTTTTCACTCATACCTGCCTTATGGTACAGGTAAGCAAGCTGATATGCCCATTCTTCGGAATATTCCTGCTCTTTGAGTTCCTCAAGAATCGCAATCAGTGTATTTAAATCTGCTCCCTGTGCCTTGCAGATTTTATACTTCAGCACATATTTCAGATTATCATGCGGCGCAATCTCCACGAACTCCTGATAATAGTCTTTCGCTTCCTCAAAATCCTTCATCTTGATTGCAACTTCCGCCAGACGATAGATAATCATTCGTCCAATCGGTGACCGGTCATATGCCGCAAGCAGAATCTCCCTGCTCTCCTCATATCTGCCGACCGCTTCGTAAATTTCTCCCGCTTTTATCAGTGCATTTACATTTTTTATTTTATGCCAGTTGATCGTATCTGCAATCTCTGCTGCCTCGTCGTATTTTTTCTCCGAAGTGAGTGATTTCATCTGATCAAGTTTTAGTTTATACTCATATTTATCCAATTCTGCCACCTCAAATGTGCACGTTGCTTTTATTCCGTTTTAGTTTATCATACGCACTGATAGATGTCAAAATCTACCGGCTGTCCTCCGGCGTCTCTTCTTCGTCCTTTTCCGGCGGTTTCGGGTATATCATTTTGTTTGTAGTTTTATCTACGCGCTCCAGCTCGATATAATCGTCTGTCACATCGGTCAGCCCCCGCTTGCGCAGGAAATAAGAAACCGTGCGCTGTGCCACATAGTAGATAACTGCCATAATCGGCACACCGAGAAGCATTCCGACAAATCCCCACAGTCCGCCGAATATCATGATGGCAAACACAACCCAGAAGGAAGAAAGTCCGGTAGAGTCTCCTAAAATCTTTGGGCCGATAATATTTCCATCAATCTGCTGCAAAATAAATACAAATATCAGGAAATACAATCCCTGAATCGGGTTCTGCAGCACAATAATCAAAAACGATGGAACCGCTCCGATAAACGGTCCGAAAAACGGAATGATGTTCGTAACACCGATAATCACTGCCACGAGTATGGTATCCGGCATCTTCATAATGCTCAACACAATGTAAGCAAGTACACCGATGATGGCGGAATCAAGAATTTTTCCGCTGATAAATCCGCCAAAAATCTCATTGCTCTTGCGGATGGTCTCAAGAATCACGTTCGCACGCACCGGCTTAAAGGTTGCATAAAGTATCTTCTTCGCCTGACCTGCAAACTTCTCCTTGCTTGCAAGTACATACACAGATACAATAACGCCGACTAACATATTGATGGCAAGCTTTACCCCGTAGTAGACACCGCTCGTAATAGAGGCAATATAGGTCTGTGCGGTTGTCATAATGTCATTCTTTAAGAACTTCTGAATTGCTTCGCTGGCACTCTCCATTGCATTTGAAACAATCGTCGCAATCTCCGAATCCCCCTTCATAAATTCATCTACCCACTCCATCAGCTGGTTTGCCTCCGACTGGAAGTTGGTAACCACACTCTGGATACTATTGATGACTGACGGAATGATTGCAGCAAGAAGAAGAACAATAATTCCAATCAGAAAAACCAGCGCTCCCACAATTCCGATTGCACGGGAAAGTTTCTCCGCGCGGCGCTTATTCTTCATTCTCGGCAAAAATAGCTTATTGCAGTTTCTTTCTACAAACATCATCACAGGATTCAGCAGATACGCTAACACCACACCGATGGTAATCGGCTGTAAAATAACGCCCAGATGCTTCCAGAAATCTGCAAATCCGTTATAGCGGTATATCATGAAAAAAAACAGGGTACAGCAACAGAACGTAATAAACACCACAAGTGCCACAATTACATACTGTTTTAAGCCAAAACCACCCTGTTTGTCCTTCTCCCTGCCTGGTTCATTATAGTTCTTTCCGTTCAAAAATATGTCCCCCTGTTCTGCCGTTTTCATAGCATTATTATACCTCTTTACGCAGCGTTTGGAAAGATAAAAGGATGGAAAAGAGTTCTCTTTTCCATCCTTTTAATAGATTCTTTATTTTATCTTAATCTCTGTAATAATTAATCAGGCATCCCTTTAAAATGATTTCACGCTCATCGTCTGTCAATGCGCCTAACTGTAACGTAAATTCCTTCAGTCCGTCTCCCGTAACTGCATATGCTTTGATTTCACTCTGCTTTTCTTCCACTGCCTTACGAATCTCCGGCAGGAACAGATAGTCAAGGTTCTTAAACGGAAGCTCGCCTTCCGGAATCAAAAATGGAAGCATACCCCAGTTGATAAGATTTGAGCGGTAACGCTTGGTTGCATACTCATTTGCAATATTCGCCCAGCCTCCTAATACCTTCTGGCAGGATGCTGCCTGCTCACGCGCAGAACCGTCTCCTGGTTTCACTGCAAAAATCGTGCTTCCAAAGCCAATCTTCTCTGAATCATATCCTGCAAAATCCAGTTCCGGGAACGCAGCTTTGATTGCAGAAAGTACTTCTTTTAACTCTGCGGTCTTTTCTACCGGGTCTTCTCCGGCTTCGACTGCCTTCTGCGCCTTCTGGATTTCTTTTGCACGCTCCACGTAAAGCGGGTCTTTTCTGGAAAGTGTAAACTCGGCAAGTCCAAGCGGATTGGAACGGAAGGAAGATGTCTCTCCGGACGGAATCAGCTCGTCTGTTGTGGTTACCGGGTCGTGAATCTCGGAAACAACCTTTAATACCATGTTTTCCGGAAGCTTGCTCATTGCCGGCCAGTCCTTGATGTTTGGTCCAAAATGGATTTCTACAGATGGATCTGCAACTCCCTTGCTGTCAAATACACGGTTTTCATAAATACGCTTGTCAAAGAAATATTTTGGCTTGCTATACTCTACGTCTACATCTGTAGCTGCTGTCAGATATCCCTTGTTTGCTGCTGTTGCTGCAATGGAACGGGCATCCATCAGTGCCACCGATGCCACCTGTCCTTTCTGCACCTTGGAACCTTCACGGTTCGGGAAGTTTCTGGTGGAATGACGGATAGAGAACGCATTGTTTGCCGGGGTATCACCTGCGCCAAAGCACGGTCCACAGAATGCGGTCTTTACAATCGCACCTGTCTCCATCAGTGTTGCAACTGCACCGTTTTTCACGAGTTCCATGTAAACCGGTGTACTTGCCGGATATACGCTTAATGTAAACTCATCCGGTCCGATGCTTGCACCGCGCAGAATATCGGCTGCATCACAGATATTTTCAAATCCACCGCCGGCACAGCCTGCGATGATTCCCTGGTCTACGTAAAGTCTGCCATTTCGCACCTTGCTCTTTAAATCCAACTTCACTGCGCCGTCGAAGCTGACATTCGCACGCTTCTCGCAGTCATCGAGAATGTCAAACAGGTTCTGGTTAAGTTCCTCAATCGTATAGGTATTGCTCGGATGGAACGGCATTGCAATCATTGGTTTAATCTTGCTTAAGTCAATCTCAATCATGCCGTCATAGTATGCAACCGTTCCCGGATTCAGCTCTTTGTAATCACCACTTCTTCCGTGAATCTCATAAAATTCCTTAATCGTATCATCTGTTTTCCAGATAGAAGACAGACAGGTGGTCTCTGTCGTCATGACATCCACACCGATTCTGAAATCTGCGCTCAAGTTTGAAACACCAGGGCCGACAAATTCCATTACCTTATTCTTCACATAACCGCGGTCAAATACCTCTCCGATAATTGCAAGTGCCACGTCCTGAGGGCCGACACCCTTCTGCGGTGTTCCGGTCAGGTATACACCTACCACACCCGGCATATCAATATCGTAAGTCTTATTTAAAAGCTGCTTTACAAGCTCCGGTCCGCCTTCGCCCACTGCCATCGTACCAAGCGCACCATAACGTGTGTGGGAATCAGAACCGAGAATCATGCTGCCGCCGCAGGCAAGCATTTCTCTTGCGAACTGATGGATGACTGCCTGATGAGGCGGTACGTACATACCACCGTATTTCTTTGCACAGGTAAGTCCAAACATGTGGTCATCCTCGTTAATCGTTCCGCCAACTGCGCAAAGACTGTTGTGGCAGTTCGTAAGAACATAAGGAATCGGGAATTTTTCAAGTCCTGACGCACGCGCCGTCTGAATGATTCCTACGAATGTAATGTCATGAGATGTCAGTTTATCAAATTTAATCTGGAGATGTTTCATATCTCCGGAAGTATTATGCTTATTTAAAATTCCATAGGCAATGGTCTGCTCCGCTGCCTGCTCTTTTGTGATATGAAGTCCGGTCTTCGCTGCAATCGCTTCCGCTGCCCCCGCACCGTCTTCGATGAGCTCTGTTCCATTTACCAGATACACTCCACCGTCGTATAATTTCATAGTTTTCCTCCAATCTGTCAATCATTGCCCGCAATGCTTACTGCCTCGCAATAGAATTATATAAGCAGCCGCTCTAAAAATCAAGCACTTTTACACGCTAAACTGATACCTTGTAAAAATCTTTTTATCGGATAACGCCGTCTTCCATTTCCATAATAACATCGTAGAGCGTATCCGCCTTCGCCACAATCATCCCGGCGGTCTCTTCATCCGGCTGTGTCAAATCCGGCACCATAACCGTCTTAATTCCGGCACTCACCGCAGAGCGGACTCCATTTGGAGAATCTTCAATTGCAAGGCAGTCCTTCGGTGCCTCCCCAATCTGTTCGCATGCATACAGATAAATATCCGGCTTTGGCTTGCCGTTTTCAACCATCGTTGCACAGATTACCTTGTCAAACCGGTCATACACTCCAATCTGCGTCAGATAGTCCTCTGCACGCACCGGATCTGTGGCAGTTGCAACTGCCGCCTTAATCTTTCTGCCGTGAAGATAATCAAGAATTTCATCCACACCTGGTTTCTTGTCGATTCCATGTGCCTTAATGTGCTCACGCATGAGTTCTTTTCGCCGCTCCCTGATGCTCCAATAGGCAAATTTATCCCCAAATATTCCCTGTAAGTAAGGTGCTGCGTATTTCCCAGCCAGGCTGCGAATCGAGAGTGCCTGCTCATTTGTCATCTCAAAGCCGGCTTCTGCTGCCGCCTGCCGCCAGTACTTATTCAGCCATTTTTCTGTGTCAATCAAAACCCCGTCCATGTCAAAAATCACTGCTTTGACCATACATACCATCTCCTTTATGATTCCGTATAAAGCGGAAATACCATCGTTGCGATAAACAAATCCCCATCAACCGTAATCTGAAATTCGCCCCCCATAAGTCCGGTCAGGTTCTTGGCAATGGAAAGTCCAAGGCCGCTGCCCTCGGTCGTGCGTGAAGAATCCCCTCTGGTAAAACGCTCTGTCAAATCCCCTGCATTGCTGTTTTCCTGCGCCAGGGAGCGTTCGGACACATTCCGGATGGAAAATACCGCCTGTCCATCCTTCGCCATCACTTCCACATAAACCCGCGTTTTTTCAAGCGCATATTTTGCCACATTGTTATAGAGGTTCTCTACCACGCGGTAAAGCTGTCTGCCGTCTGCAAGAATAAATACTGCCGACTTCGGAAGCTTTGTCACAATGGTAAGCTCCTTCGTCTCAAACTTCTCGTTAAATTCTCCTCCGGTCTGGTACACCAACTCCACAATATCAATCTTTTGCATATCCAGCTTGATATTGCCCGAGCTGATGCGCGATGCCTCCACAAGATCCATCGTAAGCTGCTTAAGGCGCTGTGACTTTTCATCTATAATTTCGATATAGCCGCGTGCGCGCTCGTTTTCAATGTCCTCCATCCGAAGCAGGTTGACATAATTAATAATTGATGTCAGCGGTGTCTTGATGTCATGTGAGACATTTGTAATTAAATCTGCCTTCATCCGCTCATTTTTCGTGTTGTCATCGACCACCCGCAAAAGCCCGGCTCCGATATCGTTAATCGACTCCGCAAGCCTGCGGTTTTCTCCGTGCAGTTCGTCCAAATCAATTTTCTCTGTGAGCGCTCCCTCTCTGATATGCTCAACACCACTTAAAATACGATACTGCTCGACCGCTTCCCGCAAAATCAGATAGGCTTCCACGCCGCAGAACACTAATAAAAGCACCAGTGCTGCCACTTTTCTGTAGTAAAACGCCCCCATCGCCAGCACAAAACAAATCACCATGTGAATTCCAAACAACACTAAAACCCGTACCGTAACCGTCCGCTCTCGAAATGTCTTGCCGATTCCACGGCAGAGCCAGCAGGTAAGGCTGTTTTCCCACATCACTTCGGCTTTCATGCGGCGTACCATGCTCAGATAAAAAATAAGAAATGCCGTATCTAACACAAAGCTGACCGTGCCGTATGCGACCAGGAGTCCCGATACGTTCCACGTCCGGTTGTTGACATGACCAACTAATAACACAAGTTCCACCGCAATCAGTAAAAAGGCTGCAATGACAATTTCCGTCTTTACCTTATCAATCCAGCTTAGATGGATGCTGTCCTCGCCTTCCCGGTGTCCGGCCGCAATTGTCAGATACACCAGTGTCAGAATCCAGCCAATCAAACTGATGAACGCGCCCACAACACTGATTTTTATCCATGGATGCAGTTTCACGTACTCATTGCTCGCATCGTATAAATCATCCCGCGCCGTAAAATCGGTATCAACACCAATGACCAGAACCACATTCTCAAGCGGCCAGTACATCTGATTATTATAGCTTCCGAAAAAACTGTCCGCCAGCCCGGAAATGTTGGTGGAAAAGGTTTTTTCTTCCATGTCATAGATGAGGTAATCCCCCATGTTTCTTGCCTCATACGTGACGGACTGGGTATCAAAATCCTGATAATCCTCTCTGTCCGGCTGGTTGGTGTACCACACACCGTCTAACTTATACCAGTAACAGAAATTCGTCTCCTGCTGGTTAAATTCGTTGTTATATTGCAGGTATATTTTTTCCTCTTCCGCACTGCGTCTGCTGCCCTTTTGCATCAGATGAAGATATTCGCTTAAGTCACGGCATTTCTGTTCCATACACTTCGTGTAATACCCGGAATTTACGAATTCATTTGTCCCAATGTCTGTAAATTCCAGAATATTCCGGTCTATCAGTGCTGTCAAAAGGAATACGCTGACTGTGAGAACTATGGTAAAAAACTGATGCAGTAACATTCCGGTCAGTTTTGCTGCATACGTGTAAGAATTTTTTTCCATATGTTATCTCTCGCTTTTTTCTACTTTGTAACCAACGCCCCATACGACCTTCAGATAGCGCGGTTCCTTCGGGTTAATCTCAATCTTCTCACGGATGTGACGGATATGCACGGCAACTGTATTGTCCGCTCCGATGGCATCCTCGTTCCAGATACTCTCATAAATCTGATTGATAGAATATACCTTTCCCTGATTCTTTACCAGAAGTAACAGAATATTGTATTCAATCGGTGTCAGCTTGACCTGCTCCCCATCCACGGTGACTTCCTTCAAATCATCGTTGATGGAAAGACCACCAACCGTATAAACCGCATCATTTCCCTCTGCCACATTGCCAAGCTGCGTATAACGTCTGAGCTGGGACTTCACGCGCGCCACAAGTTCTAACGGGTTAAACGGTTTCTCCACGTAGTCGTCCGCCCCGATGTTAAGTCCAAGAATCTTATCGGAATCCTCAGTCTTTGCAGATAAAATGATAATCGGAATACTGCTCTCCTCGCGGATTTTGAGCGTCGCACGGATTCCGTCAAGCCGCGGCATCATCACATCCATAATTAAAAGATGTACTTCCTCATTCTTTAAAATCTCAATCGCTTCTTCCCCGTCATATGCCTTTAACACATGAAATCCCTCCTGTTGTAAATAGATGTCAATCGCCTCTACGATTTCCTTGTCATCATCGCATACTAATATGGTCTGCATCTATCTCATCCTCCCATCCGGCGGGTTCCGCCTCACTGTACTAATTCGTCTATTACAGTGTATTTTAGCAGGAAAATCTGAACAGTCATAGTGGGTATTTCTTAATTTATTTTTAAAATAATTACTTCTGGGACTTCTTCTTTGCATCCTCCGGTTCATCGAGTGAATCTATCAGCTTGCGGATATAATCTTTCCTCTCATATGGTGTCATCAGATACCATTCTTCCTGCTGTTTCTTCTGATACAGCGCCGCAATCACCCAGCCGATGATGGTAATTCCGTCAATGATAATGTAAAGCAGTATCACATTGTAGACCCTTCCGGTCACAAAAATGATTCCATAAAAAATAAAACCAGGGTTCAAAAGCAGTACGGAGACATATGACATAATATCTGTCTCCGTTCCTGTATACACAAACAGCCAGTCGTGATCTGTTACTTTCCGGTTAAGATAATCCCATCTGTGGATTTCCCATTCTCTCAACAAGTATCTCCAGATTCTTCGAAGGCGTTCTCTGCATCCAATGCGCTTTTGTTCCCTGTTTTTTCGTTTCATATTGGCCCCCTGTCAAGCGATATACTACATTTGTTATTGTAGTATTCTAACACGGGCAATTTTTTATTACAACTACATTTTTCAATTATTCAAAGAATTTTCTTAAAAATCCAGAATTTTTCTCCGGTTTCTTCTCTGTTTTCTCTGTCTCTCCTTCTTTCCACTTAAAATATTCCGCATCCAGGTTGACATTCACCTCAGCCTGCACAGTCTCCTTCGGTTCCTGTCCTTCCGGCTCTTCCTGCTCTTCGGCAGCCTCTTCCATCGGAATGCCTGCCTTCTCAAAATATTCTGCATTCACACGAATTTCCGGCTTCACTGCAGCATAAGGGGACGCCTCTTCCGCATGCTTTTCTTTTTCCTGCTCTTTTTTAATCTGCTTGTTGCGCTCCTCAATCAGCTTTAAGTATTTGTCGGTGTCGACAAGATCCTCTAAATGTCCCTTCAAATCGAACTGGTCGCTTCTGACATACTCCTGCTGTTTTTTGAGTTCTTCGTCCATTTTTTCATAGACTTCATGGACGGAATCCGTCGCCTTCTGCATAATCTGCTGAACGCGCTGCAGGGCTTCGTTCGTATACATGACAGATGCCGCATAGACATCTTCTGCTTTCCTGCTTGCATCCCAGACGATTTCCTCGCCACGTTTTCTCGCTTCCCGCTCCGCTTTGTCCCGGCTCTGTTTTGTAAGCTCATGCTCATCCATAATCTCATAGATGCAGTGTGTCAGACGGTTCAAAAGCTCAAGCACCTTTTTTTTATCCACAATAATACGGTTTGTTTCCGCGTCATACACTTCGCTTTTGGCAAACAAAAGAAGAAGCTCACGTACTACCTGCTCTGTCTTGTCCTGCGCGCTCATTATCTCTCTCCTGTTAATGCTTTCTCGTTCTCTTTTTTCTGATATGTTTTATCAATTTTACCACTAACACTACTATGAGCACAACTATTAAAAGCAAAACGATAAAGATTATTACAATTGCAATCGCATATCCGCTCGGATTTTTTAATAAATCGCCCAGATTTTTGCTGTCGTCTACCACTTTTCTTCCGTCCGGATTCCGATACGACTCCGGCACATCTGCAATTCCATCTCCGTCCGTATCTTCAAAGGATTCCATATACTCGGCAATTGCCGCCCACGCCTTTAACTCTTTTCCATTTTCGAGCACAATCGCATCCTCGAGGTCTTCGATGACGGTTCCATCCGCCCACTTTGGCTGAAGGGAAAGCAGTCCGTAGGACATATCCGTGACGGCTCCAAGCATCTGTGCGCTGTAGAGATCTGCCACCACGCGGTAAAGTTTGTCGTCCTCAAGCTCCTTGCGGCTTCCATCTGCCGCCCGCAGCCAGACATCCGTCACCTTGTTTAAAATCATCCGGTGCGGGTTATAGGAAAAGCAAAGTCCGCTCGTATAAAGTCTTGCAGTTGTCATGTAATCCGATATGGACGCATCGATTTCTGCGGCAGTTTTTAATTCTTTTCCGGTGAGATAGACGCTCACGAGCGGGTATCCCGGCACGCCATCGCGCCCGATTCCAAGGGAGAAGGAATTAAACACATCCTCCACCGTGATGTCTCCTGTCGTGTAGGTATCGCGCACGGTTCCACTCGGCACAACTGCCATATCTACCGGCACACCGTCATAATCCGTAGCATTTGTCACAGCGTAAACATAGGCATCCGAAAGAATATTTCCAAGGTTGTGCTCGGTATGCTCTGCCTCCAAGTCCTTCTGTTTGTCAAATTCGATGGTATTTTCTGCAAGCACCTGGTCGCGTGTATAGCCAAACTGTGACAGATAACCCTCATTTACCGATGCCATAAATTCTGCAATCCGCTCCGCAACCGTCGCATTTTCCGTAACCGCATCTGTCACTGGAAGCAGCTCATAAGACTCCATGCTCCATCTTCCGTCGTCTTTTTGCACCATATGTAACGATCCGAGATATTTGCCGTACTCTCCGGCAGACACAATGTAGGTATTGCCATGAACAATCGGCGTATCTAACCTGGTATGCGTGTGTCCGCTGATAATCAGATCCAGCTCCGGCACCGCTTTTGCAAGAATCTCGTCCTCGGATTTGCTCTCATCCTCCCAGGTTCCGCTGTGGGAAACACAAAGAATCATATCCGCATCTTCGTTCTGTTCAATCTCCTTCACCGTATCGCGCACCGCATCCACCGGCTCTTTAAATAACAGTTCACAGGTGGGTGCACAGGCAAGGGAATCCTTACCGAAAACACCGATAACGGCAATCTTCACATCCCCTTTTTGCAGCATAATGTAATCCTTGACGCCATAGGTTTCAAACGCATCCTTTATCTGCTGCTGTCCCTCTGTCAGCCCCTCTGCTTCCATCGTCTCCCAGTCAACGTTACACAATACCATCTGCGGCACCTGTTCTCCGCTTGCTGCAGCCGCCTCCAACATCCTTGCAAGTCCGCCGGAACGATAGTCAAACTCATGGTTTCCAAGCGTTGTCACCTCACTGTCCAACGCTCCAAGCATCCGAAGCTCCGCCGCATCCGTCTCATAGATTGTCTGGACAAGCGTTCCCATGGAAAAATCTCCCGCATCCACGACAAGTGTCTCCGGGTCTTTTTCCTTCTGCTCCTCAATCAGCGTGCGAATCCTTGCAAAACCGCCGACTTCCTGCTCCGCATCGTCCACGACCGTCCGGAAGCTCTCCAGATGGGAATGTGTGTCATGCGTAAACATCACGCTTAATTCTTTGGCACCTGACGCAGCATATGCACTTTTCCCCGGGAAGCACATTGCTCCGACAAGAACCGCTCCGGTGAGCACCATTGATAATACTCCCGCGAGTTTCCCTCGAAATCCGTTTTTCTGCATAAAAATACCCCCTGTTTTCATGTTTTTTTGGATATATTTTACATATATTTTACATGAAAACAGGAGGATTGTAAAGTTTTAACTATTCGTCTTCATACCGTTATCTTATACAGATATACACCAGATAAACAGCATAAATCACAAGCATGATGGCTCCTTCCATACGGCGGATTTCCTGCTTGCTCCATGCAAAAATCCACACCAGAACGCTCATCGCAATCAATAAAATCACATCAATCAGGTTTTCCATAATGAGTGCAACCGGACTTATCACGGCTGCCACACCGAGAATCAGAAGGATGTTAAAGATGTTTGAACCAATGACATTTCCAAGTGCCATATCCACCTCGTCCTTCTTCGCTGCCACAATTGAGGTGACAAGCTCCGGCAGGCTCGTTCCAAGTGCTACAATTGTAAGCCCGATTAAGTTCTGGCTGAGTCCAAATCCTGCCGCAATCGTGGATGCTCCGTCTACGACAAAGTCTCCGCCAAATTTGATGGCGATGATTCCGCCGAGAATATATACCACGCATTTCCAAACCGGAAGGACTTTGATTTCCTCTGCCTCTTCCTCAAGGATTTTCTCTCCGCCCTCGCGTGCCTTTAATGCGTTGCGAATCATATAGGCAAGGAATCCTACAAACAGGACGCAGAAAATGATGCCGTCCACACGTCCAAGTGTCATTCCGATATAACCAAGCACGCAAAGCAGGATGGCACAAAGAATGGAAAATGGAAATTCTCTTTTTAACGTTCCCTTATCCACAGCAAGCGGCGTAAACAGTGCGCACGCTCCACAAACCACCATCAGGTTAAAAATGTTAGAACCAACCGCATTGCTGACTGCAAGCCCATTGTTTCCTGACATGGATGCGGTAACGCTGACGGCAAGCTCCGGCAGGCTCGTCCCCATCGCAACGATTGTAAGTCCAATAATAATAGAAGGAACGCGCAGTCGTTTTGCCACGGAAGAACTTCCCTCCACGAAAAAATCTGCTCCTTTGATTAAAAGCACAAATCCCACTACAAGCAGTACAATTGCAATCAATATTTCTTTCATCGTATTTCCCCGCTTTCTTTAGAATGAAATGATACCAAGATGCTCCAGCAATATTTTTACACCGAGCAGCACAAGAATGAGTCCTCCTGCCAGCTCCGCCTTGTTCTTATAGCGGCTTCCGAAGAAGTTGCCGACATAAACGCCGCCAATGCTGATGACAAATGTGGTTATACCAATAATAGAAATTGCTTCCACAATCGGGTAATCCAGAAATGCAAATGTGACTCCTACTGCCAGTGCATCAATACTGGTTGCGATGGCAAGCAAAAACATCTGCTTAATATCAAGTGGCGGGTCCATCACTTCTACCGCCTCTTCTTCCTCCGGCTTGACCGCTTCCACAATCATTTTTCCGCCGATGAAGACAAGCAGTACAAACGCAATCCAGTGGTCGATATTGGTAATGTAGCTCTGGAACTGCATTCCAAGTGCCCATCCGACAAACGGCATCAATGCCTGAAATCCACCGAAAAATAACCCGATTACCAGTGCCTGCTTCTTGTTGACCTTTCGCATTGCAAGTCCTTTGCAGATGGACACTGCAAATGCGTCCATGGAAAGTCCGATTCCAATCAATAAAAATTCAATAAATAGTTCCATAAGCCCTCCGCTTCTTAAGTATGCCCGGAATTTCTGTGTGCCCGCACAGTTTTCCATATATTTTTGCAGCCACGCATATGATGATATCAAGAACAAAAGTGTGCTTCACACACTCCCGCGCTCCAGTTCTATTAATAGCACAGCTTTTGTTCTGCGCGCGAGTGGTGCTGCATAGCAGCTATTTTCTTCTCCGCGAGCTGCGCATCTTTGCAAGCTTGCTTGCTTTTGTTTTATCGGAAATTCCGTAGGAATTTCCGATAAAACAAAAAGACCCAATGTATAACAGAGAAACAGGGATTTTCCCTCTTCCTGTTATACATGAGTCTCACTCTTTAAGATTTGCCAGGTGCCTCCACCGGTGTGTTGACAAATCACGCTTTCGCGCGAATTACTCCCTCACGAAGTCTTCTGTTTTCGTCATTGCGTTTTATTACCGTAGCATATCTTCGGACGGTTGTCAATGGATTTTGTGTATTAATTACAGAACCTAATTACAGAACGCAAGTCCTTCAAAGACTTCATCGGTTTCTTTTCCCAAATCCGGAATCTTGTAAGCCTGTTCTATGTATAGCCATCCCTTCGTTCCGTCCTCTGCAAGTACTTCTACCCAGTTCTTCCTATCTGTTCTTAAAAACGTCACTTCCTGCGGTGCGATATAATAGGGTTCCAGCGAATGGTCTCTTTCGGCATATACTGGCAAATTTTCCAGCAATTGATGCTGTTTCCTGTACATATACCAATAACCCTCTTCCGGCTCTACAATTTCCAACTCTTCATCCTCTGTAATTGTATATTCCAGCACAATCAGATTGCTCTGCTCCACATCCACCTGCCACGCCGGTACATAGATGTGATTTCTTCCATCAAAAAGGATTTCCTCCGCCTCCAGAAATCCCGCTGATATACTTCCAATATATTTAAGCATTCCCTCTTTATAGCGATAAATTCCCAATCTTTTAAAGCCCCCAAGAGATTCTTTTTCAAGAACTCCTATTTCCTGCAGGTCATCATAGACATTAATATCAAGAATTAAAAAATCATCCGTCCAGCACTCCCATGTTTCATCTAACGGATATTCTTTTTCATCAATGCAAAGTGTCTGCTCTTTGGAGTGAACTTCTATGATATGTTTTTCATCCATATCATCCAAAGAGACCTCCGCTTTGCGGGTCGTCTGAAGAGGACTTGTTCCATACAGTACAGCCTCTTCTGTATTCTCTGTCTCTTCTCCCGGAATTTCGGTTTCTGTTTCCAAGTTTTCCTGCTCGCTGGCAACATCCGCCACCATTTCTGTTTCTGCCGCTTCACTTTGTAAGGTTTCTGTCTCTGATTTTGCTCCGGTTTTTTTTCCACAACCTGCTGACAACGCAAATGCTGTCAGCAGAAGGACTGCTGATATGTATTTTCTTCTCATAAAACTTCCCCCATGTATCTACCCAATTTCCACTTATTACACTTTATTCATAAGACAATCCGTCAAATATTTCGAGTACGTCCTTTCCAACATCCGGTACATTGCCCCGAATCCTGGTATCCTGCCAGAAAAGCCATTCTCTTGTTGCATACTCTTTTGTTTCTTCCGGTAATATCAGTTCAACATATATCCAGCCACTGGTTCCGTCTTCTGCTACTACCTCCATCCAATTTCTTCCATCTGTTCTTGTAATAGATACCCTTTGCTTTTTGATATCATATGTCTCCGATGAGCGGTCTCTGCTGGCATGCACCGGCAAATCATCCGTTAATGTAAAATCAAAATTACCTGTATCTATATATCGATATGGAAATCCCTCCTCAGGATTCATCAACTCAAGCTCTTCATTTTCATTAATTGTAAATTCCGCAATAACAAAATCTTCAGTAGGGATATGAACACGAAAATCCACCAAGTAAATATGATTCATTCCATCGAAATACAAATCCCCTCCATCTCTGCTCTCATTCAAATTTCCAAGATATTTTAACTCTTTATTTTCAAAACGATAAATCCCTATTACAGGTGTAATCCATCCAGAAATTGTTTCTGGCACAAAAATTTCCACTGTAGAATCCGATATGTCAACGTCCTCCAGAAAAAACACATCTGATTCACTGCACGCATTTTCAGATAAAGGGTATTTTTCTCCGTCAATATACAATGCCCCCTCCTCTGCGCTAATTGAAATTTTGTTTGCTTCCTCTGTCTCATAGTTCAAATGTTTGCTAGCTTTTGACACCAGTTTTTTATCATTATTTAACCCATACGCTGGAAACTCTTCGTCTGTTTCCTCTTGCGTATCACATTCTCCCCCATCCCATAGGTCTTCATTATCTTCCATCTCTGTTTCCAAAGTTTCCGACTCACTGGTAATATCTGCCACCACTTCTGTTTCTGCCGCTTCACTTTGTAAGGTTTCTGTCTCTGCTTTTGCTCCTGTTTCTTTTCCACAACCTGCTGACAGCGCAAGCGCTGTCAGCAGAAGGACTGTTAATATGTATTTTTTTCTCATAAAAATTCCCCACTAAAATTTGCTTATTGTCAACTAATTATGGTTGATTTTCCCACATTCCTTCAAAAATATCCTCTGCAATCTTATCAACTTCCGGTACATAGCAGCTTGGTCGTGAATCTTGTTCCCAGTAAAGCCATTCCCTTGTCGCATATTCATTTGTCTCTTCCGGCACTGTTTTTTCCACATACAGCCAGCCACTGGTTCCATCTTCTTCTCCAATTACCTGTATCCAGTTTCTTGCATCCGTTCTTACAATCGAAACTTTCTGTGGCTTAATATCATATGATTCAAGTGAAAGATCCCTGTCGGCATAGACCGGTAAATCCTGCTGCAATATATATTTATAATATTCTTCATTTGCACTTTTATATGGAAATCCTTCCTCCGGGTTCATCAGCTCAAGCTCTTCATTTTCATTAATTGTAAATTCCGCAATAATCTCACGCTGATTTGGGATGTAAATCCGAAAGTCATCCACATAAATATGATTCATCCCATCAAAGTGTAAATTATCTCCCCATCTGTTACCAACCAAATTTCCAAGATACTTTAGTTCCTTATTCTCAAAACGATAAATTCCCATTACAGGCGTAATCCATTCAGAGATTTTTTCTGGCACAAAAATTTCTACTGTGGAATCCAGCATATCAATGTCCTCCAGAAAAAACACATCTGATTCACTGCACGCATTTTCGGATAAAAGGTATTTTTCTCCGTCGATATACAGCGCCCCCTCGTCGGGACTAATTGAAATTTCATTTGCTACCTCTATTTTTCTATCCAAACGCATACTCGCCTTTGACACGAATTCTTTGTCATTCAAGCCATAGTAAGGAAACTCTTCTTCAATGTCTTCGGTCTCTGTTTCCAAAGTTTCCTCCTCACTGGCAGCATCCGCCACCATTTCTGTTTCTGCCGCTTCACTTTGTAAGGTTTCTGTCTCTGATTTTGCTCCGGTTTCTTTTCCACAACCTGCTGACAGCGCAAGCGCTGTCAGCAGAAGGACTGTTAATATGTATTTTTTTCTCATAAAATTCCCCCATCGTATTGATATTATTTTACTGTTACCCTGCATATCTTTGTTATTCCATTTGCCGTTGCCATAATATTCACTGTTCCTGCCTTTACACCCCTAACAACACCGTTTGAGACTGTCGCAACAGAAGTATTACCAGACCTCCATGTCACTGTTGCGGCAGGCGTCGCGGTTGCCCGCAATGTAAGTGTTTTTCCCCTTGCTATGGTCGCCGTCTCACTTGAAAGCGTCAGCGTACAATTTTTGATTGTCACAACACATCCCGCGGACAATCCATTTGCGCTTGCCACAATTGCAACTGTTCCTGCCGTTTTTGCTGTTACAAGTCCATTACTGCTTACCGTTGCGCGGCTTTCATTGGCAGATGTCCACTTTATGGTAGTGCTTGGCGCGGTTTGTGCTGTCAACTGTAAAGTCTGCCCCTTATATAGTGCTGCCGTCGACCGACTGATTTTTATCGTCGGTTTTTTGACAGTAACTGTACAGGTTCGGGAGATTCCATGCGCAGATGCCGTAATGTCCACCTTTCCGGCTGCAATTCCTTTTACCTCTCCACTGCTGCTCACCGTTGCAATAGCTGTATTACTGGATTTCCAGGAAACTGTTGTACTCGGTGTCACAGTCGCCGTAACCGTACCTGTTTTCCCCGTATAGAGCTCCATCGTTTCTTTATTCAGGCTAAGCGTCGGCTTTTTGACTGTTACTTTACATTCTTTTGTAAGTCCATTTGCAGTCGCCCGGATAATTGCCTTTCCTTCTTTCACTCCGGTCACTTCCCCATTTTTGCTTACCTTGGCAATTGCTGTGTTACTGGATTTCCATGTTACAGTCTCCGCTGGTTTTGCCGTTGCTGCCAGTGTTTCCGATTTTACAGTATAAACTGTAAGTTCTGTCTTACTAATTTCAAGTGACGGGTTTTTTACCGTTATTTTACACTTCCTGGTAATCCCGTTAGCCTTTGCTGTAATCGTGGCAGTTCCCGCCTTGATACCTGTTACCGTTCCCTTTTCCACTGTCGCCACAGAGGTATTGCTGGATTTCCACGTAACCTTTGCCGTTGGCTCCGTTAATGCTTCCAATCTGCATGTTTTTCCTGTGTATACGGTTGCCGTCTCTTTTAACGTCAGTTTCTTTTCCTTTACTGTTACCTCACAGCTTCTTTTGAACCCCTTCCACGTTGCCGTAATTGTGGCAGTCCCCGCTTTAACCGCTGTTACAAGTCCGCTTCCATCTACAGTTGCTACCGACGTGTTACTTGATTTCCAGGTAGCTTCCTGATTAGTGGTCACCTGTTTACTGTCTCCCTTATAAAGATTAAACTTTGAAGAACTGATAGTAAATGGAACGCATTTATTACAATAATCACTATCAATCGGAACCGCACAACTATGCGTATAAGAAACAACCCTCTTTGTATCGGAACAATAGTACACAGAATAATCTTGAACACTCAGCTTTCTTTCATACTCATCTTTTGTATACTTATGTTGGTAGGTCATATAAACCCCATCAGTTTTCGATTCATTTGTAATTACTTGGCTAATCTTATTATTTGCATCATGTTTAACACCAACCACAAGAATCACATGATTAGAGCCTGCCGGACTATCCAGTCTTAATAGAATATCCCCCACCTGCACTTCTTCGGATCCCTTTCTTTTAACAGATATATCCCTCAACCCATATGTAGTCATACGTCCATCTAAATCCCACGCATATGATACAAACGAACTACAGTCACACGCGTAATACGGACATTTCTTTTCCTCATAACTGCCTCTATCTGTATATAACTTGCTATTTTTATCTTTTGTTTCAGACAAAAACTTTGAAAAACTACATCCCCATGGTACATACTTACCGTTATCTATACATTGTCCATACAAAAGCCCTTTTATTGTCTGTCCGGCTGGAAATGTTTTTCCATCTGCAAAAGCTTTAATATTACATAGCGGAATCCACTCAATTTCCATCATCTGACGTGCCCGTTTTATAATATTTTTCTGATTTGAAGTCAGTGTTTCTCCATTTGAGGCAGCTTTCAAATCCTCCACCGTTGCTTCTATACCATACTTGCCTGGTGGATTCTCGTCACTGCCACCCTCATTTGTACGAAGCAGTTCAAACAACTTTTCAAGCTCTATCTCGAGACCCAAATCTGCAGATGTATATGCTTCTATTTCATCTGTTTCCACTGCTGCCGTTTCACCATTGCTGCATAAAACTGCCACATCGTACTGTGGAATTTCTTCCAGACAATAATAGAGATGGTCTTCATCAATTGTACAGGATACATACAAACGGTCTAACTCCACCACATTAAAATGTTCACACTGTTCCGCCAATAAAACCTGATTCAGATAAACCGAATAGCCCTCACCATTTCGTACACTGTATACATACCCGTATTCTGTTGGTGCAAACAGTTCAAGCCCCGAAATTTCCCACTCTGTCGCCTCTTCCAGGGTATCCGAATCAAGACTAAATATTGTGTCTCCGGATGAATAGAGAAATTCTCCATCATTGATAAGATATAATTGTCCAATCTTTTGGTTTTCCCAAACTTTTTTAATAGTTCTCTCAAGTGTTTTCAGATTGGTCTGAATCAGCCTGGTCTCTCCATTCTCAAAAACCGTGTAGTACAAATGTCCATTCCAGTAATTAAGATTTTCTGCACAGTCATCAAGCAGCTTGACTTCTACACACTTCTCACCGGAATCATCCAGATAAAATAATCCTTTGTCATTACCATAATATCGGATGCCATCTACCAGAATATCTCTACCATACAAAATATTTGTAATTTCATTGCCGCAATACCAGATTCCCGCCGATTCTTCTGCTTCCTCGTTCGTCTCCGTCTCCTCTTCGGTTACTTCCTCCGTCTCTTCGACTTCTGTTGTTTCTTCCGTCGGCTCCTCCGTTGCTTCTTCCGTCTCTTCGACTTCTTCTGTTTCTTCTGTTGGCTCCTCTGTTTCCTCCTCTGTTGCTTCTTCCGTCGGCTCCTCTGTCTCCGCTTCCGTTACTTCCTCTGTTACCTCCTCACTTGTTTCCTCTGTTACTTCTTCCGTGCTCTCCTCTGTCTCCGGCTGCGGTAATTCTGTTCCTTCAGAACCCATTACATTTCCGGCATTTCCAGCCAGAAGCATTGTTGCCAATACAATAGCCACCGCTCTTTTTTTCCATTTTCTGTAGTGCATAATACCTCCCCGTTTCTCCTAAAAATGTATTTTGTTCCACAGAAATCGTATCGCTTACTTTTGACGTAGACAAGGGACAGAATTGTCCAGAAATTTTTGCTCCGCCAATATCTCACCCTCCCACTCATGCTTTTTCTTCTTATATAACGTCCTACTGTAGGTATCCCCAAGCCACTCACTCAATGCGATGCACATCTCTAGTGTTTCTCTGCGGCTTTTTTCACTCTGCTGACAGGTTCTGCCAGTTTCCCGCTCCTGCTGTTGCTCTCTGTTCCAAAGTGCATACAATGCCTCTGCGACGCCGTCTAACCGCCTCTGAGTCAGGCTTTCTCTCATCATCTTCCTGTTTATGGCATCCGCTTCGGCAAAACGGTTTTGTTTTGCAAGCTCTTCTGCAACCGCGCTCATCACAGACTGATAGGTGCCGATGCAACGTGGGATTTCGCCTCTTTCCTCGTATTCCTGGTATGTCTCCCATAGCACCTTTAGATGGCGGTTCCGCTCCTCGCCCTCTAACACCTCTGCGAGATTCTGTACACAGTTTAACTCCGCAGAAGCCATATACCGCTTTCCTTCCCTGAAAATAGTTTCGTAGGGAAGCGTGTAAGAAAGCGCCTGTTTTTGCCTCTTTATATACTCCTGCACGTCAATTTTTTCTTCCCCGAAAAAAATCCTGCTCTCCGCCAGCTCCAGATATTGCCGGTTGTACGGATTTTCCAGTGAAATCCTGCTTTTTATCTTCTGAATGAGACCATGTGCCGTTTCCCACCTGTGCTGTCTGATACACGCTTCCGTCTGTTCTGCCCAGACAAGCACCTCCCGTTCATGCGTCACCACGTCTGCCCGCTCAAAATCGCAGGAAACACCAAGCCTTTTCATCAACGCTCCAAGGGATGCCGACTGCATATTCGCCTTTCGGTTTTCTGTCCGGCAAAGCGATTTCACCGAACAGATTCCGTCACACAATTGATTTTGAGTAAGTCCAAGCATTTCTCTGCGATTTTTGAGTACATCTCCGATAAAAGAAACCTGCATCTGACGGTACAGATAAGTACTATCCGTCATTTCCCTGGAAACGCCGCACAAATCGTATAATTTTTCAAAAATACGCACCCATCTGCGGTTTCCAGTGCGAAGCTGCATCCATTTTGCCGCCTCATTCTTCTTTCCAAGCTTTCGCCAGAACGCGGCGGTATTCGCTAAGATGCGGTCCTTTATCTCCAATAATTCCCATAAATAATAAGTTTTCCCTGTCCGTTTTAAAAGTCTTACCGCTTCATTGCAGACGTCAAGATATCCACTGTTATCCTCCCCGGCGCACAAAGATCCCTGCAAAAACTCCTGCCGGAGATAATAATAGACTGCCTTCGGATAAATCCTGGCTTTTTCCTTATCATCCGCATTTGAATTATCTATGTAGTTTATTATACTCCGATAACATCCACAAACGGTATCCGCGCAGTGATACCGTTTGTACTCAAGCATCAGACTTAACTCCTGAATAGAAAGGCACATCCTCTGGATTTCACCGCAGTCCGCCGCCGGCACAGTGAGTTTTAATGCCTGTCCGTACACCTCGCCGAGTTCTTCTTCATGCGGCGAAAGCGCCCCCACGCAGCACGCACCTGCCCTCTGGCGCTTCATAATTCGTGCCTGTACCGTGAGAATGAACTGCATCCTGAGCCTGTCATTTTCGCAGACACACGCACTGTAATCCTCTAACAGCCGCTTTGCATCCTCTGTGTCCCCTGTTTCAAGCCGCTTTAAAATATGCTTCTGACATTCCCATTCCTCATATTCTGCTGCACTGAGCATATTTTCGTAACGTTCTGTTGTGGTGCCTAACCGTCCTAAAAGTCTGTCCCGCAGCATTTTTTCTGCCGGACGCTCCCCCTTTTCAATCCGCGCAAGATGGCTGGCTTCACAAAGCCCCTCTGCCAGCCGGTCTAACGTAACCCTCTTCTCCTCCCTCTGCCGGATTAAAAACCCGCAAAAACTCTTTTCCGACAAAAGGAAGTCCTCATAACTCTCCTTTTTCCCCATAGACTTCCCCCAGACAATCCTTCTCCCTTTATTTTGTCATCTGCTTTTATTCTGTCACTATGATTGTCTGATTACAAGTCTTTTCTACTAATATAATTCTTAAGTTTTTCTGTAGTTCCCCTAACCAAGAAGCTCCATCAGTTCTTCCTTCGTAAAGGTTACGGAATCCATGCCTTCGCCCTCTAAAATCTGTTTTGCAAGCTCTTTTTTCCGCTCCTGAATGGCAATAATCTTCTCCTCGATGCTGTCCTCTGCGACTAACTTGTATACCGTAACGACATTCTTCTGTCCGATGCGGTGCGCACGGTCAGTCGCCTGGTTCTGGACGGCAACATTCCACCATGGATCATAGTGGATGACGATATCCGCCGCCGTAAGGTTTAAGCCGGTTCCACCTGCCTTTAAGGAGATACAGAATACCGGAACCTCATCCTCGTTAAAGCTCTCGACCATCTGCATACGTTTCTCCTTATTGACAGAGCCGGTGAGCATATAGTAAGGGATGCCCGCTTCGCGCAGACGGTCTGCGAGGCGGTCCAACATGGAGGTGAACTGGGAAAATAACAGCACCTTGTGTCCGCCGTTGACCGCATTTTCAATCAACTGGATGCACATATCCGTCTTAGCAGAGCTTCCCTGATAGCTGTCTAACAACAGCGACGGGTCACAGCAGAGCTGGCGCAGTCTCGTGAGTTCCGCAAGAATCTGAATCTTATCCTTCTTAAACTCCTGCTCTGTCTTGCCGTCAAGCATCTGTCTCATGCGAAGCACATGCGCATCGTAGAGTTCTCTCTGCTCGCCTTCCATTCTGGCAAATACATTTTCTTCGAGCTTCTCCGGCAAATCGGTCAGCACGTCGCCTTTGAGACGGCGTAAAATAAACGGACGAATCATCTTTTGCAGACGCTCCATCTTGTTTTCATCCTGATTCATCGCAATCGGTATCTCAATCTCTTCCCGGAATTTCTGATAGGTGTATAAAAATCCCGGCATCAGGTAGTCAAAAATACTCCAGAGCTCGCTGAGCCTGTTCTCAATCGGCGTTCCGGTCAGCGCTAACTTAAATGCGGCTGTGATTTTCTTTACGCCCTTTGCCGCCTGCGTTCCCGGATTTTTGATATACTGCGCTTCATCGATGACCTGGATGGCAAATACCTGCTCCTTGTATACATCTGCATCACGCTTTAACAAATCATAGGAGGTGATGATAACCTGCCCTTCCTTGGTGTTTAAAATCATTTCCTTGCGCTCTGCGGCAAGTCCGGTAATGACCACAACTGAAAGCTCCGGTGCAAACCGTGCAATCTCCTTCTGCCAGTTGTAGACCAAAGATGCCGGGCACACAATCATGGAGCGTCTCTTTTCTTTCAAGCCGTTCTCATACTCCTGCTGCTCTGCCACTAAAAGGCTGATGACCTGCAGGGTCTTTCCAAGTCCCATGTCATCCGCAAGAATTCCGCCGAATCCATTTTCGCGCAGGGTCTTCAACCACAAAAATCCGGTCTTCTGATAGCCGCGCATGATATCCTTTAAGGATTCCGGCACCTCGAAATCGCTGTCCTCGATGGTCTTCATGTTGCGGACAATCGCCTTGAACTCTTTATTTTTTTCCACAGAGAGTAATTTGTTGCTGTGAAGTGCCGCGTCAAGATACATTGCGCGGTATTTTGGTACAATTACATCGCCTTTTTTCAGCTCTTTTTCGGTCAGATGCAAATCTTCCCGAATTTCTGCAAGTGTTCCGATTCCATCGTCCTGAATGTCTAAAAAATCTCCGTTTTTCAGACGGATGTATTTCTTCTTGCGGTCATAGCGCGACAGCAGATACGCAAGTTCCTCCGCAGACATTTCCTGGGAACGTATCTCAAGCTGCAACAAATCACTCTTTAACGAGACGCCCACCGTTACTGCCGGTGCCGCAACAACCTTAAGTCCCCGGAAATTTTCCGTGGAATAGATGCTCATATATTCGGACAATCTGGCGAGTCCTCCCGTCAAAAGCTGATGCAGCAAATCATCGTTGTTCTCAAGCACAAGAATATGAATTTTCTCATTATATTCATTAAAGTATGGCTGCACAAGGCTTCTGATACGGGCTTCTTCCTGCACATCCCGCACCTCGCCGGGCTGAATCTTTTCCATAACATTGCACTTGGTATCCCCGTAAACCGCCATCAGCTTGGCGCCTACGCGGTCGCCGTCCTGTCTGTCCAAAAACAGCTCAAATTCCGGCTTCGGCGGCACATAAAGGCTCTCGTCAAACCCTTCTTCCTCAAGGTCAAAGTATTCCCGAAGCAGCGGCAGCAAATCCCTGCAGAATACCGGAAGTTCTTCCGCCGCAAGATAAGCGCCCGCCTCTCCCTGCCGTTTCAGATACACAAAAATTTCGCCGACCTTCTGCTTGAAATCTTCCTCGCTGCGGTAAATATTCTCCGAGCTTCCGTAGAAATAATAATAGCTGTTTCCCGTTATCATCTCTAATGTCTCGGTCTTTAAAAATGCACCGCTGCTGCCCCCTTTTAAAAACAGCTTCGGGCGGTAGGTATTTTCCGCTATCCGGTAATTTCCCTCCGGCAGATAACCCGCCTCCATGGAAAATTCATCATTTCCCATTGCTGCAAAAAAGCGGTCAATTCCCACGCCGTCAAGCTCCATCTCGCGCTCATAGCTTCCGCTGAACACATAGTACGCGTGCGGCTGGGTCTGGCGGCGTCTGTCCTCCTCCTGAATCTGCAGGAAATGAATGATTTCCTTCGTGCGCTCCGTGAACGCATCAATGTGATGATAGAATTCCAACTTCTTTCCATAGCGCACCTTCTCGTTCTCGCGCAGGGACTGTAAAAAGGCGGAAATGTTTTTGAGCACATATTTCTGCTCCGCTCCAATCTTAAATTCCACCTGGGCAAATCCATAATTTAATTTTAAAAACGGGGTAAGCTCCACCTTCCCGTAGATTTCCTCCGGAACAAAATATGCTGCTCCGGCACGAAGCGAATACTGCGCTAAAAGCCGTTTTAATCCAAGTTCCGTCTTCATCGGACGAAATGAGCCTGTCTGCTCGGCTTCCTGTATCTCCTCTGCATTGTCTCCGTGCTTTGCCTTAAGGATTTCCCCCGGCTGCCGTCTGCCCACATATGCAAGAAGCAGTGCCACGCAGTGCTTGCACATTCCTTCATAATTGTTAAATGCTTCACATTCACAGTTGCAGTTTGCCACATCTGCATACTCTTCGTCCACGGTGGCACTCACCTGATAGCTGCTCTTTGTATTTCCTCTGACACGGGCAGAAATATCCGCCATCGGCATTCCGTCCACCGCATAAATTTCGTACCGAAAGTCACGCACTCCCTGCGTTTCATAAATTTCTTTTCCCCTGCGGTACGTAGCAGGATAGGATTCTTCTTTAATATCAGATATGGAAAACATGTTACCGGCTCCTTCTCGTCTAGTATCTTTCCATTCTATCACATTTTTCTCTCTTGGAAAAGAAAAAAAGAATGTGCTTTTCACACATTCTTTTATACTCTACAACCAGGTGTTTGTTTGCCGGATGCGTTAAAACAGCACGGTAATTTTTGTTCCAATGCCCTCCTCGCTTTCAAGCGTAATCTTTGCATTGTGCTGAGCTACAATGTGTTTGACAATGGCAAGCCCTAATCCCGTTCCGCCGGTCTGTTTTGAACGACTTTTGTCTACCCTGTAAAACCGCTCAAATACACGATCCTGCTGCTCTTTGGGAATTCCGATTCCGGTATCTTCCACCACAAGCATTGGTCTTCCGTCCTCCTCTGCTGTCGTGATGGTGACACTGCCGCCCCGTTTGTTGTAGCGCACCGCATTGCTACAAAGATTGTATACAAGCTCCTCCAGCAGGGTTTTGCTTCCGCTTAGCTTCACGCTTTCGCCCTTCACTTCTACGGAAACCTCATTTTTTTCTGCTGTCACCTGTAACATGGAAGCGGCATTTTTCGCCAGCTCTTGCAAATCCACCGTCTCAAATTCCAGTTTTAAATGGTCGTTGTCTAACTCGGAGAGCTGGATAATATCGTTAATTAACGTCTGCAGGCGCTCTGCATTGCTGTGAATTTCATCTGCAAAATGTCTGGTATCCGCCTCATCCGTCATCCCGCTTGAAATTAACTCTGCATAGCCGGAGATTGCCGTAAGTGGTGTTTTAAGCTCATGGGATACATTTGCCGTGAACTCCTGCCGCATTTTCGCATGGTCTAAGATATCCATATGCTGCTGCTTGATTGTTGCCACAAACGGCCGCATTTCCTCATACACGGACTCTTCCTCTACCATCGTCAGATTGTCCGCCAGCCGCTCTACCGGGGTCATCAGACGTCTGGTCAGTCTTCGTGAGAACACCGCACATATGACAAAAATGACTCCGCCGATGGCAATCGTTGTAAATATGATATTGTAGAGAAGGTGATAGATGCCCGCACTTTCCTTTGCAATTCGAAGCACGCTTCCATCGCTCTGCAATGCCGCATAATAAAAGGTATGCTTTGAAGATGTCGCAGACTTGCGGATATCTTTTCCTTCCCCAGACGCAAATGCCTCCGAAACCTCCGGTCTGCCGCTGTGATTCTCCATCGTCTTTGCGTCTTCCATGCTGTCATAACGGACGCTTCCGTCCTCTGCAATCCAGGTAATGCGAAGTCCATCGTTTTCGAGGTTTCCCAGAAGTTCCCCGGATGCACTTTCTTTTTCCGGTACTTCCGGCAGCTTCGTAACCTCCATCATGGAAACAACATCCGCCACAGCCCGCAAATCATCAAAAATCTGTTGTTTTAAAATCCGATAGGATAAAAAAATAGAACAAACGGCAGTCGCCACAATAGCGATTGCCGCAATCAGTAAAAACTGTGCATTGATTTTCTTTTTCATGATGCCACCTGCTCTTCAATCATATAACCGACATTGCGGACGGTCTTGATGTAATGTCCGGCATCGCCCAATTTCTGGCGCAGGGTTTTGATGTGCATATCCACGGTCCGGCTCTCGCCTTCGTATTCAAACCCCCATACCTGGTTCATCAGCTTGTCTCTCGAAAGGACGATTCCCTTGTTAATAATAAGATATTTTAAAAGTTCAAACTCTTTAAAGGTCAGTTCACAAGGTTTTCCGGCAATCGTAACAGCATGTCTGTCGTTGTCGATAGAGATTTCCCCGAGGGTAAGCTGCTGCTCCTCCTGTACCGGATTGGCACGGCGTAAAAGCGCTTTCACCCTTGAAACAAGTTCCATCACGCCAAACGGTTTACTGATATAATCATCGGCTCCTAAATCAAGCCCTTTTACCTTATCTAACTCGCTGGTTTTTGCCGTCACCATAATAATCGGAATCCGTGCGGTCTCTGCATTGCCACGGATTTTGGCAAGGATGTCTAATCCGCTCTCTCCCGGAAGCATGATATCAAGAAGAATGAGCGATGGTATTTCTTCTCCCAGTCTTTGAAACAATTCTGCTCCGCTCTCAAATGCTTCCACCTCATAGCCGCTGTTTTTTAACGCATAGCGCTCAATTTCCCGGATATTCGTGTCATCTTCTACTACAAAAACTACAGCCATCGTATTCTCCATTCCTGCGCCATACTGTGCGCATAACAAGTTTTGTCTGCGCCGATGGATGTTTACTTCGCTTCCTTAAGCGCATATTTCTTCTGGAAGTTTTCCAGATTTTTGTTAAACTGAGCGCTCTCCTCCTCATCCATCTGCTCGGTGAAACTGTGCTCCTCAAGCTGGGTGTCCTTAAGCTGCATCATATAGACTGCAATGTTGGAGCAGTGGTCTGCCACACGCTCATAGTTCATGGCAAGGTCTGAGAGCACCAGTCCTAGTTCAATCGTACATTTTCCTTTGCGCAGACGTTTCATATGGTGCTTTTTCACATCCTTGTTGATTTCATCTATGACTTCCTCAAGCGGCTCTACGGTGCGCGCAAGCTGTTCGTCACTCTCAACAAACGCCTGTGTTGTGCGGGTTAAGATATCCTCAATGGCATTTTTATAAATGTCCATTTCTTCTTTTCCCTTTTTGGAAAACTGTGCACCGTCTTTTTGCATCTGCTGTGCATTTTCCACTACGTTGCAGGCATGGTCGGAAATTCGCTCAAAGTCAGTCAGACAGTGTAACAGTGAGGTCACTTTTAAGCTGTCGCCGTAAGAGAGGTCTCCGCTGTTTAATCTGGTCAGGTAAGCACTGATTTTATCATCATACGTATCAATCAGGTTTTCTTTTGCAACGACATCCGACGCTTTTTCTTCGGAATAATCGTCTAATATCTCCATTGCTTCTAAAAAGCTTTCCTTTGAAAGTTCTGCCATCTTTGCGGTCAGCGAGCGGCACTGCTCAATTGCAAATGTCGGGCTGTTTAAGAAACGCTCGTCTAAGATTCCAAACACGTCCACCTTTGCCTGCTTCTCCTCCTCCGTCTCCGGAATGGTCAGGTAAGCTAAACGCTCTAACTGCTTGGCAAACGGAAGCAGTACCAGGGTTGCAAAGATATTAAATGTCGTATGGACAAGCGCGATTCCCGCCGCATCCACAACGTCGTTTGTAAACTCGAAACGGAAGATTGCATTTCCCAGATAAAATAATACCATAAACACAATCGTTCCAATAATATTAAAATACAAATGCACGAATGCGGTACGTTTTGCACCACGGTTTCCGCCCACGGAAGAAATCATCGCCGTCACACAGGTTCCGATATTCTGACCCATGATAATCGGGATTGCAGAACCAAATGTAAAAGCTCCCGTCACAGAAAGTGCCTGCAGAATTCCCACGGATGCGGAAGAGCTCTGAATTACAGCCGTAAGAATGGCACCGGCGAGCACACCGAGGATTGGATTGTGGAACATCGTCAGAATGTTGGTAAATTCCGGCACATCCGCAAGCGGCTCTACCGCACCGCTCATGGATTCCATTCCGAACATCAGGACTGCAAAACCAAGCATGATTTCGCCCACATCTTTTTTCTTATCGCTCTTTGCCATCGTATATAAAATGATACCGATAAGTGCGAGAATCGGCGAAAAAGACGATGGCTTCAACAACTTAATCAGAATACTGTCGCCCTGGATACCGGTCAGACTTAAAATCCATGCGGTAAATGTCGTTCCGACATTGGCTCCCATGATAATGCCGACTGCCTGGGAGAGCTTCATGATACCGGAATTTACAAAGCCGACTACCATAACCGTCGTTGCAGACGACGACTGTATCACTGCGGTCACACCTGCACCAAGCAGTACTGCCTTAATCGGGTTGGAAGTCAGCGTCTCAAGAATGTGCTCGAGCTTTCCGCCCGACATCTTCTCAAGCCCTGCTCCCATTACATTCATTCCATACAGGAATAATGCGAGTCCGCCAATTAGCGTCAATAATCCGAAAATATCCATCGTAATTTTCTCCTCTTCTTCAAACCACACCGGTCTTCCTACCGGCAAATTTTTTACAAAAGCAACATCTACTCTTTACTTTCATAACATATTTTTCTGTGGTTTACAATCGCTCTACAAAGATTTTACGATGATTTCGTGCAGATTTTACATAGATTTTACATTCGCATTTCTGTCCTGTTTTTCTCAGTCTTCGTGCTCACCTGTAATCGAGTAAATTACCCATTCTGCGATGTTTGTCGCATGGTCTCCAATTCGTTCAAAATACTTTGCAACCATTAACATATCGGTCGCCTGCTCTCCATTTTTGACATTTTCATTTATCTTCTGGATGAGCTGTTTTTTAAACTGGTCAAACTGGTCATCGACGATGTCATCTCTTTTAATAACATAATGTGCCAGCTCCAGGTCCTTGTTGACGAAGGCATCGACACTTTTTATTACCATGTTTGTAGTCTCTTTTGCCATTCCCTTGACAAGCTCGATGTCAATGACATCCCCGGCATATTCCGAGCCAGCCATTAAAATCGTCATTTCAGAAATGTCACCCGCATGGTCTCCGATTCGTTCCATATCGGTAATCATTTTCAGTGCGGCGGAAATCAGGCGCAAGTCCTTTGCCACCGGCTGCTGCTGAAGTAAAAGCTTCATGCACAGTGACTCGATGTTCCGCTCCTGCTGGTCAACCTCCACATCAAAGGCGATTGCCTGCTTTGCCTTTTCCACATCCTGTTTCACCAGAGCGGAAATTGCCATTTCGATTGCCCGCTCAATCAGGCTTCCCATTTCGATCAGCTCATTATTCAACTGCTGCAACTGTCTGTCAAAACGATTTCTCATTTTCCCATCCTCCTTTAACCGAATCTTCCGGTAATGTAATCCTCGGTGCGCTTATCCTGCGGCACGGAAAACAGTTTCTCGGTCTCGCCGCTCTCAATGACTTCCCCTAACAGGAAAAATACGGTTTTATCGGAAACACGAACCGCCTGCTGCATATTATGCGTTACCATGACAATCGTGTACTGATTTTTTAACTCGATGACAAGATCCTCAATCTTGGACGTTGAAATCGGGTCCAATGCGGAGGTCGGCTCATCCATTAAGATGACTTCCGGCTCTACTGCCAGTGCCCTTGCAATGCACAGACGCTGCTGCTGTCCACCGGAGAGTCCAAGCGCGCTCTTTTTCAGGCGGTCTTTTACCTCGTCCCAGATTGCCGCATTGCGCAGGGAACGCTCTACGATTTCATCGAGCTTTGCCTTGGAGCGGATGCCGTGTGTTCTTGGTCCGTAGGCAATGTTATCGTAAATGGTCATCGGAAACGGATTTGGCTTCTGAAATACCATTCCGACGCGCTTTCTTAACAGGTTGACATCCATTCCCTGATAAATGTCCTCGCCGTCTAACAATACATTTCCCGTAATCCGGCAGCCCTCCACGAGGTCATTCATCCGGTTTAAACTTTTTAAAAAAGTGGATTTGCCGCACCCGGAAGGGCCGATAAATGCGGTAATCTCATTGGCTTTAATGTTCATGCTGACATCCTTTAGTGCATGAAAATCACCATAATATAAATCCAAGTGTTCTATCTTAAATTTTTCCTGCATCTGATATGTATCCTTTCCAAACGTTTTAAAACGTTTATTGTTTCGGCGCCTCAAACCGCTTTGCAATCAGAGACGACAAGCTGTTAATTAACAGGACTACTACAAGCAATACTACAGCCGTAGCGTATGCCTCGTTGGTATGGAAGCCCTCCTGCGAGAGCGCATACATATGAACCGCAAGTGTACGACCGGAGTTTAAGACATTGCCTGCCACCTGTGCAATCGTTCCAGATGTATAGATTAATGCCGCCGTCTCTCCGACGATACGTCCGACCGCAAGAATGATTCCTGCGAGGATTCCCGGAATTGCAGTTGGCAGAACAATCTTAAAAATTGTTCTGAGTTTTCCGGCACCTAATCCAAAACTTCCCTCGCGGAAGGAATCCGGAACGGTGAGAAGTGCTTCCTCCGTGGTCCGCATGATGACCGGCAATACCATGATTGCAAGCGTTGCGGCTCCGGATAAAATGGAGTAGCCCCACAGCAGATTGTTAAAAAACAGTAATCCGAACAATCCATATATAATAGAAGGAATTCCCTGCAGGGTCTCTGCGGTCACACGCACAAGCCCCACAATTTTATTCCCTTTTTTGGCATATTCCACAAGGTAAATGGCGGCACCGATTCCAAACGGTACGGCAAATACCAGTGCTAACGCCGTCATTTCCAGTGTATTGATAATCGCCGGAAGCATTGACACGTTGTCTGAGGTATATTTCCAGGCAAAAAGGCTTGGCGTCAGATACGGAATTCCTTTTACCAGAATATATACCACCAGAAATAACAGCACACAGACCGTGATAACTGCTGCCACCACGGTAAGCAGTGCAAGCACGAGGGAACCCGGGTGCTTCCGGTACGAATTCATCCGGTCTTTCATTGTCTGGCGGTTGATTGCTTCTTTTTTGCCATCCATGTTATGCACCCTCCTTTCCTCTGCGCTTTAAAATGGAAAAGCAGACATTAATCAGCAGAATAAATACAAACAGTACCACTCCGGTTGCAATCAAAGCTTCGCGGTGCAAATCTGTCGCATATCCCATCTCAAGAACGATGTTTGTCGTCAGTGTCCGCACCCCTTTGTAGATGCTGACCGGAACCCTCGCCTGGTTTCCGACGACCATCATCACCGCCATCGTCTCGCCGATGGCACGCCCTACACCGAGAATGATTGCCGCTGTGATTCCTGACTTTGCTGCCGGAACGATAACGGTAAAAACGCTTCGCTCATGCGTTGCCCCGAGTGCCAGTGCACCCTCATAATACTGATTTTCCACCGCCCGGAGAGATGTCTCCGATACGCTGATAATGGATGGTAAAATCATGATTCCAAGCAGAATGGATGCGGTAAGAATACTGTTTCCATCCCCCTTAAAGTGCTCACGCACAAACGGAACCAAAACCACCAGTCCGAAAAATCCATAGATGATGGATGGAATTCCCGCAAGCAGATCAACGACCGGTTTTAAGATACGATGCAGCTTCTTCGGACAAAATCTTGCCATGAAAACTGCCATGAAAATTCCAATCGGAACCCCGATGACAAGTGCACCCGCCGTTACGTAAATGCTTCCGAGTATCATCGGAAAGATGCCGTAAAGGTCATTTCCCGGCTTCCATTTTCTTCCTGTCAGAAACTCCAGCACACCGATTTCTTTGATTGCCGGAATTCCGTTTGCAAACAGGAATACACAAATCAGGGCAACTGCCAGAATGGAGACGACCGCAGTGAGCAGAAATACATATTCCATTATCTTTTCTTTTATTCTGTTCATGAAAATCCTCTTTTCCCTATGGCTTTACCCGCCTTACAGCTTCCGGTTGTTCCGGCTGCTGCACAGCGGGTATTCCAATCATTTGACAGATTCAATCTGCGGTTTACTGTACTTCGCTCCAGGTGGTAACTTCTCCGGTGTAGATGTTCATTACCTGCTCAGAGGTAAGGTTCTCTGTCGGATTGTCCTGATTTACGATAACTGCGATTCCGTCCATTGCGATAACAGTCGGGGTAAGACCAGCCTCTAACTCAGAATCTTTTAACTCTCTGGATGCCATTCCGATATCGCAGGTGCCGTCTGCTGCTGCGGTCATACCGGTACTGGAATCACTCTGCTGAATCTCAATGTTTGCATTCGGGTTAATTGCAAGGTAAGCTTCCTGTAATTTCTCCATAACCGGTGTTACGGAAGAAGAACCGGCTACTACTACTTTTCCTTCTGCGCCGTTGCTCTCAAATGCTTCTGCTGCATCATTTACCGGAATATAACCTTTTCCTTCGATGATGGACTGTCCATCTGCGCTCATGATGAAGTTTACGAAATCCTGTGCCACATCGCTTAAGCCATCCTTGGTTGCGATGTTAAATGGTCTTGCGATTGTGTAGGAGCCGTCTTTGATTCCCTCTACGGAAGGCTGTACTCCATCGATGGAAACTGCTTTTACACTGTCATTTAAAGAACCAAGGGATACATAACCGATTGCGTATTCGCTTCCAGCTACGGTTGTAAGCATTACTTCGGTATTGTTGGTGATGATTGCTTCTTCTGTTGTGTTATCTACCTTGTTTCCGTCTGCATCCTTCTGCTCTACTCCGAACAGTTCAATAAAAGCACCTCTTGTACCGGAACCATCTTCTCTGGAAATAACACTGATAAACTCATCTGCATCAAAATCGCCTGCTGCCTCAGAAGCTGCCTGTGTGGTTTCTGCTTCACTTGCTGCCTGTGTATTCTCTGCATTGCCGGCGTCATTGTTATCTGCTGCTACCTGATTGCTGCTGCCTGCATCGCCTGTTGTTCCGTTGTCTGCTGCACCATTGCTTCCGCATCCTGCCAGCATTGAAACTGCTAACATACCTGTCAATAACATACTCATTACTTTCTTTTTCATGATAATCCTCCTTGTTTTGCGAAGCAAAATGCGACTGCCCTTGCAGGAGCAGAGGATTTGCCTCCTTGTTTTGCGTGAAATCTTACTTTTTTCACATTGTTTTCTTTCCTGTTGACAAGGACTATCTTAGCGGGCGAATGTAAAATGCATAACACAAGTTTTGTAAAATAAAAGTAAAAACGGTTTCCATTTCTGGAAACCGTTTCCACTAGCTTCTTTCTGCTACCCCGTGTTAAGATTTATTTGTAACAAATTTGTAATATTCGTGAAATGTTTTTGAAATATTTCAACGGAAATGTAAAGTGAATTGTAAAAAGAAAAGGAGAACTTATTTTTATGAAGAAAGCAACTTATTTTGCAGCGACAATGGCTGCTGTACTTTTTACCGGAACAACCGTTTTTGCAGCACCGTTACAGACACAGACGGTTCCTTGCAAAAATACCGTTATTTTTTCTAATTCTGACTGGAAGTCCATCTGCTCCGCCGAAGATTTGAAAGCCTTCCTTGAGCGCCTCTGTAACGGGCAGCTCCCGGAGACCCCGGACGCTCCGGATATTCCGACTACACCGGATGTTCCGTCCACTCCGGACATTCCGACGACCCCGGACGCTCCGACAACACCGGATGTTCCAGGCTCCTCAGAGGACGAGGCGGATGTTCATCCTTATGTTCTTAAAGTAGTAGAGCTTGTAAATAAAGAGCGTAAGAGCGCCGGGTTAAATCCGGTCACCTTAAATACCAACGTAACAACTGCTGCCCAGGTGCGCGCAAAGGAATCCGCTGTTTCCTTTTCCCACACCAGACCGGATGGCACGAGCTTTGCCACCGCTTTAAAGGATGCCGGCGTAAGCTACCGCGGCTGCGGTGAGAATATCGCCTGGGGACAGAAAACCCCGGAACAGGTAATGGAAGGCTGGATGAACAGCGCCGGACACCGTGCGAATATCTTAAACGCTTCCTATACGGAAATCGGCGTTGGCTTCTATCAGAACGCCTCCGGCGTCAATTACTGGAGCCAGTTATTCATTTACTAGACTGCGGCTGCACAAGCTGCACAGACTGCGCGCACTACGCTAAGTGTGCACACTGGATTAACAGTATCCAGGACAATCCATAGTAGGTCACTACTGCCACTAAATCATTTACAGTTGTAATAAGTGGGCCCGATGCGACAGCCGGGTCTACTTTTACTTTGTGGAAAAACAGCGGCACTAACGTTCCCACGAGGCTTGAAATCATCATCGCCACCAGTAACGAGATGCCAACGCATCCAGCTATCATAAATGCGGCAGTGAGCGAGTAGCCCTTAAAGAATCGAATATACAGTCCTAAGAAAAGCAGGGATAAGATTCCAAGAAGCAGTCCGTTCCCGAATCCAACCTTCATTTCTTTCATAACTAACGCAAGCTTGTCTTTTCCACTCAACTCCTCGTCCATAAGGACACGGATTGTCACAGCTAGTGACTGGGTTCCTACATTTCCCGCCATATCAAGGATTAATGACTGGAAGCATATGATAATCGGCAGCACTGCAACGACATCTTCAAATGCACCGACAACCGTCGATACACCCATTCCCAAAAACAACAGCACAATGAGCCATGGCAGACGTTTTTTCATACTCTCTCCGGTGGTTTCCTTTAAATCTTCTTCCGCCGTCAAACCAGCCAGCTTTGCATAATCTTCTCCCATCTCATCATCGACTGCCTCAATCACATCCTGTGCCGTCAGAATACCGATGATTTTCTTTTCCTTATTTAATACCGGGAGTGAATCTTCTGCGTAATCTTTTATTTTTTCTATGTTTTCAGAAATGCTTTCATGGTCCAGCAAATACGGGTAAGAATAGCTGATGATGTCGTCTAATGCATCATTTTCTCTTGCAATGATTAAATCCTTCAGGTCGATGACACCGCAATACTTCTCATTTTCATCCACAACATAGAGAGTGGAAATATTGTCATTCTCTCCCGCCTGCTTTACCAGCTCATGCATTGCCTGGCGAATCGTCAGATTTTTAGATATACAAATATAGTTTGTTGTAATCAGGCTTCCGATTTCATCCTCATCATAGGAATTGATCAGACGGATATCCGCCTTCACATCCTCATCCAGAATCGGATTCAACTGTTCCTTTACGTTCTCGTCAATGTCCTCAAGCAAATCAACCGCATCATCCGAGTCCATCTCATTGATAACGGCTGCCAATTTATCAATCCCCAGCTCTTTAATATACTGATCCGGCTCTTCCACATAGGAAAAAATATCGGACATCCACTCTGCGCCGAGATTGTTATATAGCGCGATGCGCTCATCCTTTGTCAAATATTCAAGGCTCTGCGCGATATCATTCTCATGGTAATCGCCAAGTCTCTCCCGTAACTCCTCTTTTTTCAGTCCGCTTCTGATAATTGCAACAATTTCTCTGGCAAATGTTTTTTCTTTTAATACTTCTTTTTCCACTTTAAGCCTCCATTCCTGCCCGAAAAAGGGCATAAAAAATCCACCGCAGTAAAAATGCGGCACAAACACATACGGTTGTGACATTTCCCCAAACGGTGGATAAGGCTTAAACTATTTTATAAAAAGGAATCACAAGCTACAGACACCTGAAATAGCTTCCAAGTCTGTTCCACCGTTGTATGTACTTCGACTTCGACTATCACAACTGTCCATATGCTTCGCCTCCTTTATTTTTAAATTCTGTCGCCATGCATTATAACACCCCGGAAAAGAGATGTAAACTGGAAATTTATGCACTGTTATCATTTGAAACTATCATTTATTTTTTACAAGTGCTGCGATATTTGCTATAAGCAGAAGAACGACATAACCACATAAAATCGGAAACATAGACGGAACGACGTCAAGCATTGCGCTCCAATCTTCTTTGTTTACCCAATTTACAACCATTCCATATTCCATAAGAAGCGTAATTGCCACAAATGACAAGGAACACATAGAAGCCAAATTTGCTTTTTTGTTTTTATTCATCGTCATTATCCAGGCTATCACACAAAAAACCACACTGATTATCCCACATACTATCCACATATCATTACCTCCCCAACTGTTGTTTTACAACTTACAATTTTTATCCCTGAAACATATCCTATTATAAATAAAATGTTCTCTTCTGACAAGCCAGCCCGCTAAAAGTTCCGAATTTTTTACTTGACTGTCATTTTCTTTTTCTGCTAAACTATAGAAGCTATCAAAATAAATTGAATATGAACGACACGAATAAGACAATAAATGTCACCTGTCCAATGTCAGACGGACGGGCACATTTGTTGTCTTTTTTATTGTCAGAAAGGATGGAACTAAAAACAATGCCTAAGGCAAGAGGAGAATCTATCTTTTTTACCGCTATCACCGCATGGATGATGGTCTATGTCATGACCTTATATAACACGGTGCTCGCAAAAATTTCATTATGGCTTTCCCGCTCCAGCTTATTATCGTGGGTCCTCTCGCCAGACTGATATTTAGGACATTGTTTCTCAAACCAAAGCGAGTAAAAACTACAAATGAAATTCAGAGTGAAGATGCGCGTATTATGAAAGAGACGATGTAACGGAGGGATTTAATTTAAAAATGTGCCTTTCTTCAAGATTGCATTCAGCGTTTTTGTACATTTCTTCGCTACATCAATTTCTCTTTTTGCAGAATGGTGATGGTTCTGCGTTCCCGCCGGATAATCTCCTGCTGCTCTAATTCCCGCAGACATCTGGAAATCGTCTCCGGTGTTGTATTTAAATAGGAAGACAATTCTTTTAGCTGCAGCGGAATCTCAATCGTATCGCTGTCCTGTGCCGCAGAGAGATTGAGAAGGTATTCCGCTAAGCGCGCCCGGACAGGCTCCGCATTGGTTGCCGTCTGGTGGGCACTCTGACACATTCTCCGGCTGAATTCCTCCAAAAGCTTCAGGCTGATGGAGGGATGCTTTGTGAGCAGCTCCAAAAAATCCTTCCGGTCAATAATGCACACGCGCACATCGGACAGTGCTTCCCCATACGTATACGTTTCCTCTGTGCTAAACAGCGCCTCTTCTCCCACAAAGTCCCCCTGATAAAGAACCCGCAGCAGATACTCTTTGCCGGAGGGCGTAATCTCATAAACTTTGATACGCCCTTTTGAAATCAGATATAACCCGTGGTTATCGTTAGGGGTAAACAACATTTCCCCTTTTTTGATGGTGCGATGGATGGCAATGTTGCTAATCTCCTCCAAGCTGGCACTGTCTAAATGTTTAAAAATAGAAATTTGTGCGGCGCATGGCTCCACAGAACCACAACAGCAACAGCTCATCATGCGAACTCCTTATCCAACGCTTCCAATAACTGGTACGTTTTCTCATAAGTAGGGCAGGCATCTTCCGGAACGGCATAATTTCCGGTGACTTCCCGCAGCTTCTCAAATGTTTCCACAGAAGGCTCCTTTTTCAGTTCATTGTAAAGCTCCGCTACCTGATGCAGCTCCGGATGATGCTCACTGTGTACGCGCTCAACTACCGGTAAAATTTTGTTCAGGGTTTCCATTATTTCTGTATTCATTGTCTTTTCTCTCCTCATCTTTTATTTGATAACGACATAGCCGAGACCGGTAATCACCCGAATCAGCTCGTCCGTATTTGTTTTGGTTTCGTCAAACTCGACCTTTGCCTTGCTCGCATTATATAATACCGATGCGCTTTCCACGCCCGGAACTTTTTTCAGCGCTGTCTCAATTTTCTGCGCACACATCGGGCAGACAAGTTCTTCCATTTGAATTGTTTTTTTCATGTTCTACTCTCCTTTTTCTCTCTGGATGGAATCAAAAGACGCATCGCGTTAAAGATTACCACCAAAATACTTGCTTCATGAATCAGCATACCAAGCGACATATGAATATATCCTGCAAACAGTCCTATGAGTAATAATAAAACCGTTCCTACCGCAATGGCAATATTTTCATACAAAATCCAGACCGTTCTTCTCGACAGCCGAAGGGACTGCACCAGACTTTCTAAATCGGACTTTATCAAAACCACATCCGAATTGTCGATTGCCACATCTGTTCCGGTGCCCATGGCTATCCCTGTATCTGCTGCCGCAAGTGCAGGGCTGTCATTGATTCCATCGCCTACAAATGTAACTATTTTCCCGGAAGCATGCAATTCCTGAATCACCTTCAGTTTGTCCTCCGGAAGCAGTTCTGCGCGATAATCTGTAATCCCAAGCTGCCCCGCAATCGCGGCAGCCGTGCTGGCGTTGTCTCCCGTCAGCATGATAAGATTGCCTATTCCAAGTGCCTTCAAGCCGCGGATACTGTCTTTTGCATCTGATTTCAGCTTATCCGAAATTCCAAGAAGCATCTGCAGTTTGCCGTCTACCGCAATCAGGGCTGTGGAAGCACCGTTATGTTGAACTTCTCTTAAATCCTGCCGTACCTGCTCTGACAGTTCCATCCCGTTTTGCTCCATCAGTTTTTGATTCCCAATGAACACCTTATGACCACAAACGGTCGCTTCCATACCGCATCCCTTTATGGTCTGCGCTGCCTCCGCCTCATAAGATGGAAGGTCTTTTGCATACCGGATGACCGCCTGTGCAAGCGGATGGTCCGATGCCCGCTCTGCACCAGCCGCAAACGCCAATACCTGCTCCGACATATCCGAATAATTCTTCTGGACACAGACCTCCGGAACTCCTGCCGTCAGTGTTCCGGTCTTGTCAAAAACAACCGTATCCGTCCTGGAAAATGTGTGGATGCTGTCACCACCTTTTAACAGAATCCCATTCTGCGCTCCACGTCCAATTCCCGCCACATTGGCAATCGGTGCTCCAATCACCAAGGCTCCCGGGCAGGCAAGCACCAGCACTGTAATTGCGGTATCAATATTCCGGGTAAAGAGAAATACGACTGCCGCAATCACAATGACTGCCGGGGTATAGTATTTTGCAAATCGGTCAATAAACTGTTCCACCGGAGATTTTGCATCCTGCGCCTCTTCCACAAGCGCAATGATTTTTGCAAAAGTTGTATCTTCTCCCACCTTGGTTGCCTGCATCTGTATCGTTCCACTGTCTAAAATGGTTCCTGCATAGACTACGTCTCCCATCCGCTTGTGCTTTGCCAGCGGTTCACCGGTAATACTCGCTTCGACTACATATCCCTCGCCTTTTGTCACAATGCCATCGGATGCAATCTGGCTTCCGGCTTTGACCAGAAGAGTATCTCCGATTTCTACCTCATCTGCATCAATCTCTTCTGTCTCAAAAGCGCTATCTTCTCCGGCATTTGTAATTCTCCATGCAGTGGACGGTGCCATCTCCGTCAATGCCTTAATCGCAGACCGGGTTTTCTTCATCGTCTTCTGCTCCAGAAATGACCCGAATTGAAACAAAAACGTAACGATTGCTGATTCGTTGAATTCTCCAATCACGCACGCTCCAATGGACGCAATGGACACCAGCAGTTCAATGCTGACGGTTTTAAATCGAAGCGCCTGTATCGCCCGGACCAGAATCGGCACACCGGACAAGATAAACGCAATTATATAACATACTTTGCTAAGAACTTCGAGATTTGCAATGCGTGAAAATATCATTGCAAGGACAATCAAAATTCCGGCGCCCCACAAAAACGGCAGGGAAAGCCGCTTCATCCATCTGTTTAATTTATTCACATTATCGCCTCACCTTCATCCCCCAGTATAACAGAAAAGAACTGCAAAAACATGACGCACGTCAAGTTTTTGCAGTTCTCAATCGAATACGTTTTAAATCAACTGGAACTTTGTCCACTTCTGTGAACGATATCTTTGAATAAAAATAATGCCACGGAACACGAGATCCATACTCATACCAAGGGCAATTCCAATTACACCCCAGCCAAATACCAGTCCGAATAGCGCTGAAAAAAGAAGTCTTGCACCGATTGTCAGTGTAATGGACGTAATCATCGTGAATTTTACATCCCCGGCAGCACGCAGACCATTGCCAAGAGAACCGGCAAACGGATAAGCCAGTCCGTTAAAAATATTATTAATCAAAACGAGCCAGATAACAAGAGATTTTGCTTCCGGCGAAATCGCAGAATACCGGATAATCAACGGTGTGATTGCAAAAACAAACACATTCCACAGTATGGACAAAACAAGGGTAATCCGGTTTAGTTTCTTAAAATAATAGTTTGCCGCATCAATGTCCCGCGCCCCCATACATTGTCCGATTACTGTAGTATAGACGGGTGCCATGGCAAGCCCCATAATCGATGCCAGTGACCAGATGCTCTGTGCCATGCCGTTCGCCGCAATCTGATAAGTCCCAAACAGGGCAACCATGCTGGAAAGTGCAACTTTTACGAGCTGATGCACTCCATTTTCAATACCATTCGGTAACGCAATTCCCATAATCTTTTTCTGAAGAGAACTATCCCATTTAAAAATATCCGATAGCTGATAGCTCACAGAAAGTTTTGGGTTAAAACAGTAAATTGTGACAGCACCTGCGGAAAGTATTCTTGTAATCAGAGATGGATACGCAACACCCGCCGCTCCTAAGTGAAGTACAAAAACTCCGATTATGTTTCCAATGACATTCATAATATTGGTGACGGCAGAAATATACATGGTTATATTTGTCTTTTCTATGCTTCTGCATAAAGCGGCTCCTGCATCGTAAATGGCAAGTGCCGGTAAGGAAAACGTCGTTATTACCAGGTAACTCTCACAGGCACTCATTACATCCGGCTCAATTTTTCCAAACAACAGTTTTAAAAGGGGATGACGAAATACCAGAATGAGTACCGCTAAAAGCACTGATATTAAGGAAGAAATCAGCAAAAGCTGACTGGCGGATTGCGATGCAGCCTTCTCATCCCGCTTACCAATGTACTGGCTGATAATAACAGCTCCACCTGACGAGAGCGCCGTAAACAGGAATATTAACACCGTATTAAAGGATGTTACCAGCGAAACTCCAGACACATCCGCTTCACTGGAAAAACTGACAACAAATGTATCTGCAATTCCTACAAACATCAGTAGAAATTGTTCCACAAAAAGAGGAACAATCAGGTTTCTCAAATCTTTATTGGTGAACATCTTACACCTCGTATTTCTTCGTAAATGCCTTCTTACATTCCAAAAGCATACGATTTACTTTTGCCATATCCCAGTCACAGAAATCCGTAGCAATCATAGATGCAATCCCATGTGTGTGCATCCACAGATGGTCATGCAGGTAATCCGCTTCTTCGTGGCTGATATGATAGGTGTCCATCAGTTCTGTAATAGATTGTTCAATAATCGAAAGCAGCGTCCGTTTTGTTTCTGCAAATGCATTGGCTCGCATAAATAAAAAACAGAAAAGCCTTGGTTCCTTCTTTGCAAAATGGATATATTCCATGTCATAAAGCCGAATCACACCATTTGGGCTGTCCGTTTTCATAATGTCTTCAAATTCTTTTACAGCTAACGGAATCAAGGCACTTCGCAGTTCATCCATCCCGGAAAAAGATAAATAAACCGGCTGCGTAGAACACTTTAACTCTTTGGCAAGTTCCTTTACATTAACCGCCTCAAAACCACGTTCTTTCAGAAGTTTTAAGGCTGCGTCCAAAATCATATCCCTTGTAATCTGTTTTTTTGCTGGCATAGTCGTCTCCTTGAGCAATAAAATAAACATGTTTATCAATAAACACGTTTATTTTATTCCGACAGACGCTATCTGTCAAGGCTAACAAATTGTCATCAACTGCCATCGTGCTGTTTCTATCGCTTTATATTAAAAATTTTTCCAACATTTTTCTTTTAAAAACGCACTTATAACCTTCAGATCTTCTCCCTCATAATATGCAACCAATTTTCTTTTAAACTCTGGAACATATTTTTCCGGAATTACTAAAAAACCTTGCCCATGTGCAATAAGATAATGATTTGCAAATATAACCGAAGCCCGTTTGTTACCGTCAATAAATATCTGCGTTTTCATGCTATACATACAAAGTTCTATTGCAATGTCAATGATATCTTTTTCTGATGCAAGAATTTCCTGTATTTTCTCCTTCACAATTGTTTCAATTGGTATTGGTGATTTATACGAACCTCCTCCATCTGTAAAAAAACCTTCATTCACCACTTTTGCAATATGGCATAACAAATAGTAGTCTGTCTGCGCCTGTATAACGTCTTCATCCAAAATAAATTCCCAGGCATGCTTTAGATTTAATATTTTTTGAATGTCATTTGCTGTCATACCATTTACTGTACCATTATCTATGATATCCTCCGTCTGCGGGTATGAAGTTGCCACTCCCTCCAATACAGCCTGGTCATATATATTTGCCTTCATATTTGCCCTGGCAAAATCCAAATTTTGAGTAACTCTTATATCTAACTCAGAGGTTTTATATCCAAACCCCGCTAATTTTTTTTCAATTTTTCTTAAATTTCTTCTTAGTTCTCTAAGTTCCTTTGCATTTTCTTTTATTTCCGGACTTCCATCATAAGGAATAAGATTAACCCTTGCCTGAATATCTGCTTTTTCTTGTAAGAGAGATTGAATTTCATCAAAATTATTCATAAATATGACTCCTTTAGGGAACTTTTACACATAGTATCTAATTAAAAAGTTCCCTAATTCCCCTTTCTTCCATTGCTAATCTGCATCCTCTTGGCAAGTGAGTTAGTTTAAACTAATCTATATTTAACAAATAAATATTTTTCTACAGGGGGGAATGTTTTGCGTCTGACGGTTTTAAAAATTCTGTTGGCATGGCTGTTTTTGATGCAGAAAATTTCATTTCCATTATTATTTCATCTTCATCTACTTCTCCCGTGTGATAAAATCCCAGGCTTTCATACAACGCTTTTGCCGCATCATTCCCTTCTATATAGCAAAGAATCACTTTGTCAAATTTTCTTTCCTGTTCCATTCGTTCAAGAATCAGCTTTGCAGCAGCTTTCCCATATCCCCGCCCCTGATATCTTTCATCAATAAACAATTGACTGAAATCATATGCTTCCAGCTCCGGACAGTCATAATATAATGCCATTCCAACCGGCTCTTCATTTTCATATATGACACATGCAAAACTGCCTTTCTTTCGGAAAGCATACGCTCTTGCCAGTAACCTCATGGAATCTGAAACATATTTTTTCTGTTCTTCCGACACGGACAAATTCTCTCTCCAATTGAACTCCGTAATTTCCTCTAAATGAATCATTCCCGCTCCTTCAATTCCATATTGATTGATTTTTCAGTAAAACCATAGTTTTTATACATTTCGTAGGCTTTCGCATTTCTGGCATTTACTTGCAGTTCAATCGTATCATAACCATTTTCTTCTTTGATTTTTCTTACCTTTTCAAAAAAATTGTGCCCAATCCCTTTCCCGCGATATTCTTCATCAACTGCCATCGTACTTATATAAAGAATATCCTTTGTCACCTGTGCCGGACTTTCTACATGACGTTTCATCAATTCAAGAACCCCTGCAACCCTTCCATCCGCTTCCGCCACGTACCAGTTGTTCTCTTTTAAAATTTCCTCATACATTTCTCTTGTAATCAAGGGGCTTACCTGCCTGTATACATCCGGTCTCCAATCAACATGAAGCTGTTGAACCTGGTCCATAATATAGGAAACTCTGTCATAATCCTGCGGTTTTATCGGTCGTATGTTGATGTTCATAAAATATCTCTCCTTATCGTGCCATGCCAGATTTTCATCCAGCATAAATATATCCTCTAATAATTAGGATAACATCGTTTGTCAATTTATACCATAACTCTTTCAAGAAACTTTTCGCATTCATTTTATCGCAAAAGTTCCCTAATTCCCCTTTCTTCCACTGATATAGTGTCTCCTCTTGACAAGCTAGTTAGTTTAAACTAATCTGTATTTAACAAATAAATATTTTTCTACAGGGGGGAATGTTATGAATCTGACGGTTTTAAAAATTCTGCTGGCATGGCTGTTTCTGATATAGAAAAAGGAGGAATTTGATTTGAATACATATGTTGCTTTTGGAATATTTGGAATTATCAGCAATTTTGCAGCCGCCTGGGCAGATGTACCACTTGTTAAACCTGGAAAAACAAAATCAAACGAAGGAATTTCCCTAAATGGCGTCAACCCATGGTGGGCAGATGTAACCTCGAAGCGTTTTAAAATATCCTTCTGGCTTTCTTTTCTGGGGCAGCCGGGAAGCTATATTACCATGTGGCTCCTTGCAGACCTGATTTCACAGGGAAATGAAGCGTTGGCGCTTGCGCTGAAAATCAATACCTTTATCGGATGTTATACCGGGCTTTTATGTCATGTTGTTTTTTGCATGAAGCCTCTTTTATATCAAAGAAATGCGGTGTTAAGATTATCGGCGCACTTGGTGTAGGGTATATGCTGTTTTCGGTTTTACTCATTATTGCAGGGATATGAATTAAGATAACCATTCCCCTGCCCATCTGCAAATATTTTTCTTTCCTTTATTAAAAAGACAGCCGCATCTGATGCCACGCAACATTTCCATGTGTGGATTTATCAGACACACCTTCATCGGAAAAGCCAAACTTCGCATAATATGTGATGAGCTTTTCCTTGCAGGTCAGCACAAGTCCCTTGCGCCCCTGCAGCTTTGCATCGTCAATCGCACGGCAAAGTAATTCTCCAGCATATCCATGTCTGCGGTAATCCGGAAGGGTATTGACACCGAAAATCATCTGCCATGCACCATTTTCGTTGTGCATGGCTGCATTTTCATACATTTCATCTGTTAAGTCCGGCTCGTCTGTTACAAAACCATCCACGAACGCAATCAGTTTTCCGGCTTCATACATTAACCAGAAATGATTTCCATAATGTTTCACTCTTTCAACAAATTCCTCTTCCGTTGCTGCTTCCGCAGGCGGAAAACATTCTGCCTCAACTGCGGCAATCGCAGCAATATCTTCCGTTGTTGCATATTTTATATTCATAATGTGCTTCTCCTCATTTGTCTGCCAGTGCCATTTGCAGATTAAATATTCCTTTCATGCTAATAATTCGCACGAAAGGAACTATGCTTTTTGAAATACAGCTCAATTACAATACATACTACAATAGCAATTGCAAAAGGAATTGCTGTCAAAATCCTGTTATCATATAGTTGCATTAAAGTTCATGATAATATAAACAGATATTCTCAAAAGAACCATCCTTCATGCAAAAGCCCTTGGGAACTGTTCCAATCTGTATAAAGCCCAATCTTTCATAAAGATGTCTCGCATGAACATTACACTCAACAACAGCATTGAACTGCAAGATACTAAACCCGAGTTTCTTTGCCTGCGCAAGACAATCCAAAACCAATTTTTCTCCAATATGCTTACCACGACATTCAGAACTTACCGCATAGCTTGCATTTGAAATATGTCCCAATCGACCGGAATAATTCGGATGAAGAATATATAAGCCAACCACTTTTCCCTCATCTACTGCAACAGCACAGTAACTTTGTTCTGCGAAAAACTTCTTTCCACTTTCTTCATCAAGGTAGTCTTCCTGTGGAAAAGCAACACCATCCTCTACAACTTCATTCCAAATACGAATCATTGCTTCAATATCATTTTCTTTATACTCTCTGATTTCCATAATGTACCTCCATTAACCGAATATTCTGTGGACATCCTACACTTGCATTTATTTCATACTTTTCATGGCTTTACAGATTCTCCCAGTCAATTTTTTCATTTCGATAGAAAAATTCATGATCATGTTCCCCAATTTCACGCAGCACACGACATGGATTTCCCACCGCAACAACATTCTCCGGAATATCCTTCACAACAACACTTCCGGCACCAATGACTGAATTTTTGCCAATGGTAACTCCCGGAACAATAACCGTCCCTGCGCCAATCCAGACATTTTCACCAATATGGACTGCCTTGTTATACTGCATCGCATCTTCACGAAGTGATGGTTCAATCGGATGATTGGCAGTTGCTATCGTAACATTTGGACCAATCATCACTTTGTCACCAACAAAGATGTCACCATCATCTACGACAGTGAGCCCAAAATTGGCATATACCTTATTTCCAAAATGCAGATTCTTTCCACCCCAGTTTGCATGAAATGGCAGCTCAATATAACATTCCTCGCCACATTCCGCAAACGTCTGCTTCATATACTCTTGCTTTTGTTCCCATTCTGAAGGACGCAATTGATTAAACTCCCATAGCTTTTCCATATAAACGCTCTGTTCTTCTGTAATCTCTGGTGCATTGGGATTATAGATTAATCCCTTCGCCATACGTTCTTTCTGTTCCATATTAATCTCCATTCTTATGTGTATAAAATCCTATTTTTCATGGATATCCTTTTGACACTACATCTGTTTCTCCAAAAGCCGAACTTTACAGCTTCAACAGATAGAGGATGCTCTCCCTGTCGGGATAAAAATACGGCACTGGCAGTTCTGCGGTACTGATTCTGTAAAAACCTGCTTTCTCATAAAATCTATGAGATGCATGCGCAACCGCAGGCGTATCTAATATAATGTTGTGAACATCTTTGCTGATAGCATATTTTAAAAGTTCGTTATATAAGGCAAGCCCGATTTTCTGCGAACGAAATTCCTTTTTTACAAAGAATTTTTTCAAAACAGCACAATGTTTCTCTTTTAACATCAGTCCAATCGTACCAATTACCCTGCCATCGGATAAGGCAATCCAAAATTCACCACCAGGCTCCTGATAGCTGTGATGTATATCGAGCAAATCCGGCTGTTCTTGAAGTGACAGCCCAATTTTTGCTTCATCATTCTGGATAGACAGAATAAGCGCGATAATTTCATCGTCAAATTTTCCGCTATATGTTTCAATTTTCAAAATCATCGCCTCCACAACTTTCGATTAACCAAATTGATGAACTCCCTATTTATATCATAAATACTAACTTGTATCTCCAAATTGTTCCAAAATACTTTGAATCGCTTCATTTCTTCCGATTTTTCAAATATTTTCCCTTAAAATTCAGCTAACAGCAATCCATTGTGATCAAATCTTCTCATTTTAATATTTCCTCAATATATAAGCCTGTTTTAAATTCCCTTTTTGTAAGTTTCAACTTTGTATCAATTTCAAAACTCCGTTCAATTCTTGAACCAGTTTCCGTAATAGCAGAAAGTCCATTTTTGGAGCCGTGAAACAACACTGTTTGATATTTTTCCTTAATTAGTTCTTCCTTAACTGAATTTATACGATATCTTCTTTCATACGCATATGAATAGATTTTCTCATATACATCGTTTCTGGCACTGCCTCTTTTCATTATCTCATCTAATGTAGTACGGGATACCTTTGTTCTTCGGGCAAATTCATTACATAAAAATCAGATTGAAAATTGCGAAACCCTTTTATTGATGGCATCAGAATCTTCAAAAATAGGGTATTTTTTCTTGTCAGAATCTGTTATTTTACGAATCACCTTACAAGGATTGCCAGCTGCAATCACACCATCCGGAATATCTTTATTTACAACACTTCCCGCGCCAATAATCGTATTACTCCCAATCGATACTCCTGGCAATACCGATACGTTCGTTCCAATCCAGACATTATCTCCTACTGTAATTGGCAAAGCAATTTCCAATCCCTGACTTCTTTGCTCGCTGTCTATCGCATGACCAGCTGTAGAAAACACACAATTAGGTGCAATAAATACATTATCTCCAAAAGTAACTTTTGCGCCGTCAAGTATGGTGACATTATGGTTTGCAATTATTGAAATCATAACATAAGTCGGCACAACGTGTCCTCGATTCTACAATTTCGTCATCATAATTTGCATCATATAAATATCCATTTTGAGCTTTTTCCCATTCAGTCATATTTCAATCTCCTTTACATATTAGCTGTCTATCATTCAATTCTCCATTGTGGCGCAAACCCCAAGCTTTTTTACCGTATTCCTGCCGTCCTTTTTATCTCACCATGCCATACACTTTTCCGCTTCCTTCGTCTTGCTTCTCTTCATTCTCTGCAAAATAATGTTCCAGGGCATACGCAAACTGTTCGTTAAATTTTGCTGCTGCCTCTTTGCTAAGCGGCGCATCCGGCTTCATCATATCAAATGCGTGCATGTTCGATTCGTAGATATCTAATTTTGCCTCTATCCCGGCATTTTTCAGATTTTTAATATAAGTACAGGTCTCCGAATAGAACGGCTCTCCATTTCCTACAAACGTATATGCTGGTGGAAGTCCGGAATAATCTGTTTGTCTTGCAGGTGCGGCATACGGGGAAACCACCTTTTTTGCATCTTTTCTCAGATAAATCCGCCATGCAATATGATTTTTCCTGGTATTCCATACTTTTCCATGATTGTTCGCGGAGGATTCCGTATCAAGGTTATCAATCATTGGATAAAGCGGCATCTGATAGGCAACGTGAACGTCTCCTTTATCCCGCGCCATCATGCACAGTGCGGCACACAAGCCGCCGCCCGCACTTTCTCCTCCCACCATTATCTGATTTCTGTTTATCTTGAAATCGTCAGCACAATTTTTTAAATATAAAAGGGCGTCGTAACAGTCTTCTATTGCCGCAGGGTAGGGCGCCATAAAAGAAAGCCGGTAGCCAGGGGAAATCACTGTAGCACCATACTTTTTCACCAGGTCAACCGCCCGCGACATATGAACCATTTCCTTCATTCCCGACATATATCCACCGCCATGAATCCAGAGGATTCCGGGTGCATCCTGGTGTGGAGTTTTTGGGGATACCACAAGTGCCGGAATTGTTTTTCCATCCCGCCGCGGTATCTTGATTTTCATACAGTTTACTTCTTTATCTGGTAAAAATTTACGCATAAAATTCTCTTCTCCACAAATTTCACCTTGTTTTCTATGCTTATCATAATATAGCATCTGTTTTTTTGCAATTTAAATGGGGTATAACCCGATAAATTATACCCCATTTAAATCCCTGTTTTTTCTTATTTCCGCAAGTGCAATCTGGTGATCCTTAATCCGCTTTATCAGAATTGAAATCCCGTCACATTCCAATTTTATATCAGGCTCTCCGTCTCCCGGTATGCCATTTAGCTTATCAAACACAAATCCGGTAAAAGTATAAATGTTATCTGCACCAAACTTGATATCAAGCTCCTTTTCAATCTCATCAAGACTGGCATTTCCGCTTATCCGCCAGGTATTTTCCTCTATCAGCTCAATCGGCGGCTGTTCCACGCCCTCTCCTGCAGAGCTCTCCTGAAGCTCTCCTACGAGTTCTTCAATCAAATCGTTCAGCGTCACGATACCCGCCATTCCACCGTATTCATCCAGCACAACAGCAATTCCCTTATGTATTTTTTTCATATTGCGAAATAAGACATCCGCCTTGATGGTCTCCGGCACAAAATAAGCCGGCTCCAATGCTTTTTTCATAACAATTTCCCGGCTACGTTCCTTCAACCTCAAATAGTCCTTCGCATTTAAGATTCCAATCACATGATCCGGCAAGCCATCACAGACCGGATAGTAAGAAAAACGACTGCTGCAGACCGTTTCCTCCCAAACGGCATCCGTATCCTCCATCCAGAGAATCGTCACCTCTGTACGATGGGTAAGAATCTCCCCCGCAGTCAAATCATCGAACTCAAACACATTCTGAATAAAATCCTGCTCCTCTTTATCAATTGCGCCTGCTTCAACCATCATACGAATTTCTTCCTCTCCGACATGGTCAACATTTTCATCCGGGTCAATTCCAATCAGCCGTAAAATGGCATTGGTGGAAACAGAAAGAAGCCACACAACCGGCTTAAATAAAACCGAAATGCCGCTGACAATGCCAGATATCCTCAGTGCCAGTTCCTCCGATTTTTTCATCGCAATCCGCTTTGGAACCAATTCTCCGAAAATCAGGGTAAAATAAGATAAAATTAACGTAATAAAAATGACAGCTATCGTGTCTAATGTCTGTCTGGAAAGCGTCGTCCCCAGGCCCAATGCCCATTCCACGAGCGGGTCGGAAAAACCATCGGCTGCAAAAGCACTGCCAAGAAATCCGGATAGTGTAATCGCTATCTGTATTGTAGATAAAAACTTCGCCGGCTCCTGCGTCAGTTTATACAAACGCTTCGCTCTCTTATTCCCCTGTTCGGCAAGCCGTTCCATTTTCGTCTCATTTACGGAAAGTACCGCTAACTCCGCGCTGGCAAACACTGCATTTAACGCAATTAAAAGAACCTGAATGAATAATAATGTTACAATCGAACTGCCCATAATGGCGTTACCCGTGGCGGGGTCGCCGTTTCCCATGTCCATGCTTATTTTTCCTCCATAATTGTCGTTTTGGGTTTTATGTGCTTTCAATCATAGCATATATCCAATTAAGAAACAGTAAAGCTGCGTTTCTTAAGACTCTTTCCTAAAATAAAATTTCTGCGGCACCCCCTGACGTTAAATTTCAAAGTAAATTCTTGATTTATAACAAGACTTGATTTTATAAGACTTAATTCACTTTATTTTAATTTACGAGTAACAAAAATAGAGCTATAATAAGCTTATCGGATTCTGTTTTTATGCATATAAGCATAG
>JBNMKM010000024.1:0-56405 GCA_050874345.1 Roseburia sp.
CCGCATCCAGCACCGTATTGATAACAGCTCCGGTCAAATTGCAGACCATTGTCATTTTGGGGCTGCCGTCCGCACGCACCAGGTGTCCGCCACCGGTGGACAGCAGGAAAAACGGAAAACCAAGCGATGTAATTCTCGTGTAGGTTTTTGCATATTCCAATACATTTTCCGGCGAGCCAAATAATCGCAAAAGCGGCTCCAGAAAAATCTGTGTCACGATAAGAAGTACCAGACCGCAAATGACAAGCATGGATGCTGAATTGCCAAGAAAATGTGCCGCCTTGTCCTTCTCTCCGCTTCCCATCGAGAGGTTAAACGCTGATGCGCCGCCGATTCCGAATAATAATGCTAACGACAGGCACGCCGTGGACAGTGGAAACGCAATGTTTGTCGCCGCGTTTCCAAGCTCTCCGACACTCTGTCCGATAAAAAACTGGTCTACAATATTGTATAATGCTCCCACCAGCATTGCGATGATGCTTGGAATGGCAAACTTGCCAAGCAGCTTCTTTACCGGCAGTACACCGATGGGATTTTCTCTTTCCTGTGTCATAAAAATAACCATGCCTTTCTCACATAACCTGTAACGAACTACGTTCGTTTTGAACTTTGTTTTTTAATGCGGAGTCATTTTAACATACTTTAAAATTGCAGAAAAGCAGCTTTTTGCCATAATCCGTCAAATTCTTAATTTTTCATAAAGTGTTTGCAAAAAAATACGAAAAAACACTTTACATATTTTCTCATAATAGTACAATAGAACTAGGACGTCTTTCGATTTGTGAAAGAACTATATCAATAAGAAGGAGGCGGAAATCATGCAATTGCTGACGTTTATGCTAAACGACATCCGTTTTGGCGTACCCATTGAAGATGTGGAATCCATTGAGAACCGGATGGACGTTGTTGGCGTTCCAAACGCTCCGGCACATTTTGAGGGAATTATCCATCTGCACGGCGGTATTATTCCTATCCTCAATCTTGCAGGCTGCTTTGGCTATCCCAAACAGGAGATACGGAATATTATCGTCACGAATATGAATGGGACAAAAATTGGTCTTGAAGTTGCGAGTGTCCGGGAAATTATCGATGTAAACGAACAGCAGCTCGTTCCCATGCCTTCCATCGTAAATGAGGCGCAGCACTGTTTTCCTGATGTCGCATCGTACAACAAAGAACTGATTGTACTCTTGGATGTCGCCAATCTCGTACCGCAGTCAACACAGCAGGAAGTCGCGCAGCTCGTCGAAGATAGTTCTAAAAAGACTCATTAACTATCAATTTTTTATCAACATAGGAGGAGAATGTTATGTTCACAAACTTAGGAATCAAAGAACGACTGAAAAAGTCATTCACCATGATTGCACTGATTGCATCTGTTGCAGGTATTGTGGGAGCACTGATGCTGCTTTTAACCACCAGCCAGTACAAGAGTGCATTAACCAACTACGGATTTTCACAGGGTGATATCGGAAAAGCCCTGACTGTATTTACCGATATCCGAAGCGCAACACGCGGTATTATCGGTTATGAAGACGAAGACCTTATTAATTCTCTCGTTGAAACACACGATTCAAAGAAGCAGTCCTTTGAAGATTATTGGGCAACCGTAGCAAGCACCTGTGTATCCGGAGCCGAGAAAGAACTCTACGAGACCATCAATACTGCTCTCAATAAGTACTGGGATCTTGACCAGGCGGTTGTCGATATGGGTGCCACTACCGATTCCGAGCAGAGCAAAAAGGCACAGCAGATGATGCAGGATGAAGTTGCTCCTGCATATCAGGAAGTTTACGATGATATGGTAGCCCTGATGAACGAGAACGTAGACGAAGGAAACGCTCTTGCAACCAGACTTTCCATTTTAAGTATTGTCCTGTTACTTGTCATCATTGGACTTGTAGTTGTTTCCCTGGTACTGTCCATGCGTATGGGTGATTCCATTGCAAAAGGAATTGCAGACCCGATTACTGCACTTGCTGCACGTTTCAAGACATTTGCCAAAGGTAACTTAAAAGACCCGTTCCCGACCGTTGACAGCCAGGACGAGATTGCAGAGATGACCCAGACCGCAAACGAGATGAAGGAAGCCTTAGGACTTGTAATTGAAGACTGTTCTGAGCTCCTTGGCGAGATGGCAAATGGCAATTACGATATCAAGTCCAGAGATGTTTCTCTCTACGCCGGTGAATTTCAGGGACTTATCGTTGCCATGTGTGATTTAAGAGACCGCATGATTGATACCTTAAATGCAATTGAAGATGCTTCCAGCCAGGTATCCGCTGGTTCCACAAACCTTGCAGAGGCTTCCCAGAGTCTTGCAGAAGGTGCTACCGAGCAGGCTGGTGCTGTTGAAGAGCTCCAGGCAACCATCACAAGCATTACCGAGAACATCGACAAAGCAAGTGAGCAGGCACATGATTCTTACTTACAGGCTAAGAAATACGCTGATGAGGCAGATAACAGCCGTGCCCAGATGAAAGCCATGGTTGACGCAATGGCACGCATCAATGATACATCCAAGAAGATTGAAAACATTATTTCCGAAATCGAAGATATCGCTTCCCAGACCAACCTTCTCTCTCTGAACGCATCTATCGAGGCTGCAAGAGCCGGAGAAGCAGGACGTGGTTTCGCAGTCGTTGCTGACCAGATTCGTCAGTTAGCGGAACAGAGTACCAAATCTGCTGTTGATACCAGAGAGCTGATTGAAGGTTCCTTACAGGAGATTAACGAAGGTAACAAGGCTGCCGAGAACGCAGCAGCATCTATTGAAACCGTTGTTGACGGAATCGAGAAGATTGCAGAGGCATCCAGAAATATCAGTGTTGTATCCAAAGACCAGGCAACTGCCATGGATCAGGCTGAACAGGGTGTCAACCAGATTTCCGAAGTTGTTCAGGCAAACTCTGCTACCGCTCAAGAATCTTCCGCTACCAGCGAGGAGTTATCCGCTCAGGCCGTTTCCTTAGACGAATTAATCAGCAAATTCATCTTACCTGAAAAATAAAGCAAATACAGTTTATAACAAAAGCCATGCGCCTTATGTGTTTCACATAGGGCGCATTTTTTACGCCATCGGAATCTGCGCATTGGAAAACAAACATCGGATGCTTGACAAGTCCTCACAATAGTGCTAAGATACGAAAAACAAAACAGGAAAGGGATTTACGCCATGATGTTATCTAATTTGTTCCGTAAAGTAAACAGGGACGACGATCGGCAGCGTTTGTACGTGCCGGACAGTGACAGACTTTAAGCTGTGACTGCACCGCGCAGGTACAAGCGCTCTTTGTGTTGTACCTGTACGGTGTCGGAAAAAGATAACGCAGGCGTCCTGTCAGAATCTGACAGAGAAGTCTCCCATTTTTTAAGACCACACAGGTACATATCATACCTGCGTGGTCTTTTTGTAATTCCATTTCCCAGAAAAAGGAGGACTATCCCATGAAAGAATTTTTACTTGAAAACATCGGTAATACCGTGCAAATCCACGGCAGTATCCACAAAATCCGCCGTATGAGCGGCTTCGCCTTTGTACTGCTTCGCACCAGAGAAGAAATTATCCAGTGTGTTTACGGCGAAGAATTTTCAAAATTTCCGCTCTCCCTCTTAAAGGAGGAAGCGTGTGTGTCACTCTCCGCTCTCGTGGTGGAAGAGCCGCGCTCCAAAAGCGGGTTTGAGCTTCGTCTTCTGACCGCGGAGGTGTTATCCACACCAGCCGAGCCGTCACCAATCGTCATCCACAACAAGCAGGTGGAGACCTCGATTGAGAACCTCTTAGACTACCGTCCCGTCACGCTGCGCAATGAATCCGAGCGTGCCATCTTTAAGATTCAGGCAGGCTTATGTGAGGGCTTCCGCCGCTTCCTCGCCACCGAAGGGTTCACCGAAATCCATACGCCAAAGGTGGTTGCCACCGGAGCCGAGGGCGGTGCCAATATTTTTCATCTGGAATACTTCGGAAAAGATGCATTTCTCGCCCAGAGCCCACAGTTTTACAAGCAGACCATGGTCGGCGTATTCGAGCGCGTCTATGAAATTGCCCCTGTTTTCCGCGCTGAAAAGCATGACACTTCAAGACACTTGAACGAATATACCAGTGTTGACTTTGAAATGGGATATATTAAAGACTTTACAGAGATTATGGAAATGGAAACTGCAATGATTCGTTTTGCACTTTCTTACCTCTCCAAGAACTATGAAGCGGAGCTTTCTATCCTGCATGCCATCCTCCCGGAAGTGAAAGAGATTCCTTCGATTCCTTTTCACGAAGCGAAGGAACTAATCTCTTCCACCTACCACCGTCCAATCACAGACCATGAGGACTTTGAACCGGAGGAAGAAAAGCTGTTATGTGAGATTATCAAAAAGAAGACCGGTTCGGACTTTGTGTTTGTCACACATTATCCTTCTTCCAAGCGTCCATTTTACGCAATGGAGAATCCCGAGAACCCTGCGGAGACTTTAAGCTTTGACCTTTTATTCCGCGGTCTTGAGGTCACAACCGGCGGACAGCGCATCCACGACTATCAGATGCAGCTTGCCAAGATGGAGCGCCTTGGTATGCACCCGGAACTGTTTGAAAGCTACCTGATGGCACATAAATACGGGCTGCCGCCACACGGCGGACTTGGCATCGGCTTAGAGCGTTTTACCGCCAGACTTCTCGGTTTTGAAAATGTACGGCACGCTGCTCTCTTCCCGAGAGACATTCACAGACTTATTCCGTAGCATCTGTAAGGCGTGAAAAATGCAGTATCACCTTAAAGAGGTCACCGTCCACATATAACTCCAACTTTCCGTTCATCAGCTCCATGAGGCTTTGTGCGATGGAAAGCCCGAGTCCACTTCCTTCCGTGTTGCGTGAGCTGTCTCCGCGGACAAACCGTTCCATCAGCTCTTCACTTGAGATATTAAGCGCATAGCGGGAGGTGTTGCGGAAGGTCATAAGCACTTCCTCCCCGGATAATTCAAGATTGATGTAGACGCGGGTTCCCGGCTGTGCATACTTGCAGATGTTGTTCATCAGGTTGTCAATGACGCGCCAGAAATGTCTGCCGTCTGCCATGATATAGACCGGATTCTCAGGCTTTTGAATGAGAAGTTCCAGATTAGAAGCTGCCGTCTTCTCCTCAAATTCACCGACTGTCTGTACCAGAAATACACCCGCTTCCAGCCGCTCCAAATGAACCGCAAGATTTCCGGTAGACGCCTTCGACGCCTCCATTAAATCCTCAATGAGTTTTTTTAGCCGCGCGGACTGCCGTTCCAGTACTTCCAGGTATTCCTCTGCCTTTGGATTATCCAGTTTTTCCTTTTCCAGAAGGTCAACGTAATTGATGATGGATGTGAGCGGTGTCTTGATATCATGTGAGACATTTGTAATCAATTCTGTTTTAAACCGCTCGCTCTTCATCCGCTCCTCAACCGCGCGGGACATCCCGGAGCTGATGCTGTTTAGATTTTCGCCGTGCTGCTTAAATTCCCACAGCATTTTACTGGTGTCAATCTGGTGCGTTAAATTTCCTTCTGCAATGTCCCTGCTGCCCTCCTGCAACTTTTTAAGCTGAAGCAGTACAAAGATACATCCGGCAAACAGCAATGCCTTTTCCAAAAGCCAGAACAGCATTTCCGTATCCGTGCTGTTATCCGTTGCAACAATCACAACAAACTCCACAAATGAAATTCCTGCAAACACGATTACCGTTTTCACAAACAGAGACAGATTCCGCTCGATACCGCCGAATATCCGCTTTACAAACCGTTTTACTGCTGCAAGAATACGGTAACAAAATGTATTTTTCCACCAGTCCCCTGCCTTGATGCGGGCAGCAAAGTTGACAAGCACGCATACCAGAAGGCATCCTATGACAACGCCTTCTGCTGCAAGCATGGAAATCATCGCAAAAAAGCTCTGTCCATTATAATAGGAGCTGAACGCATCCAGTGTAAGCGCCATTGAAAACAAACAGCCAATTACCAGAATTCCAAACAGGAGCCACTCCGCTTCAAGCGGCAGTCTCTGTAGAAGGTTTGTGTAAATGCCCTCCCTCCCTTTTCTGTATCCGGCACTCGCGCACAATAAAATCACACATAAAAGCGCAATGCCAAAGGAAATGACGCCTGCCACAATTGCACCGTACGCATAATTGTAAAAAATTTCGTTTAATATTGTTATCTTCTCGTAGCGGTTTCCGTCTCCCCACAGCGAAGCCACATCCACCGTCGTATCCGGCAGATAATACGATACCACCCAGAAGTTTCCAACAATGCCCTGCCCATTATCCGTATTCATAAAAAGCTCACCGTCGTCGAGGTACTGATAAGTGCTTTCCACCAGCTTTTCATTTGTTTTCGCCGTCTCTACTTCCTTTGCGCTTATCGTCTCAATTGCGCCGCTTTTATATGCGTTTCCATCCAGAAGAACCGTTCCGTCTTCGCCCTCTTCCACGGTAAGAACCGGAATCAGCCACGCGCCATCCGCCATCTTATAGTAATACGTGTCATTCTTCTTACAATAGTAGATTTTCTCAATGAAACTCTGATACTGTGTGTTGGAATAGACATAATTTTCCATCCACAGTGCATTCTGATAAAACGAGAAAGAAGTCGTCACCGAAACCGGATAATTAAACCAGGTCAGTTCTTTTTCATCCCAGGAATCCGTCGTAAAATGCGATACGAGATAGTTTGAGGTATCCTTCAAGTCCACCTTGCTTAAATCTTTTTCATCACATTTTAAAATTCCATACTGGAAACTATCCGGTAATTCTTCCTCCGTCTGGTTTAAATAGTCATAGAGTGCCCGCACAGAATAGCTTCGGTTTGCATCCCCTATTTTATCCTGATAAGTTTCTTCCTGCTCCCGCTCATAGACACCCCAGTCATGCGCAAGTGCCACAAATGCGATATTTATGCCAAGCGAAATTCCGGAAAGTATCAATAATATCCATAAAACCGCTTTATACCATATACGGTCCTTATATTTTATCATTCCTTATCCACCTTTCTCTCATTGTTCCATTTTGTAGCCTCTTCCCCACACCACTTTCAGATAGCGGGGTTCCGCCGGGTTATATTCCACTTTCTCACGCAAATGGCGGATATGTACGGCAACCGTGTTCTCGGTTCCGTAAGGATTGTCCTTCCACACCTGCTCATAGATTTCATTCGGGGAATATACTTTTCCCGGATGCTCCATCAACAGCTTTAAAATGTCATACTCGGTGCGTGTGAGCGATATTTTTTCCCCGTCAAGCGTCACTTCCTTGGTGCGATCATCAAGCTCAATTCCGCCGATGGTAAGCACATCCTTGCGGATTTCCCCGCCCCCAAGCTGCATATAGCGTCTAAGCTGCGACTTGACTCTCGCCTGTAACTCTACCGGGTTAAACGGCTTTGTGATATAGTCATCCGCTCCCACGGTAAGCCCTAAGACCTTATCCATGTCCTCACTCTTTGCCGTCAGAAGAATGACCGGTACGTTGCTCGTCTCACGGATTTTTACCATCGCTGTGATACCATCCATCTCCGGCATCATAATATCCATGAGTACCAGGTGAATTTGCTGCTCCCTTAACACCTCGATTGCCTGTTTTCCGTTATATGCCTCATAAACCTGATAGCCGTCCGCTGTCAGATAGATTTTTAATGCAGAAACAATATCCTTTTCATCATCACATACCAGTATGTTATACATTTGTCCGCTCCTTTGCGTTTTCTATGATCATCATGCTTCTATTGTAACGAAACGTTTATGAATTTCCAATGAGTTAAAAGATTAAGATTTGATGAATATATCAAAAAAGGCACTGTGAATTTTTTCCACAGTACCTTTTTGTTGTTACAGACACGTCTGCAAAACGTGCAGTCTATTTGGAATTGGCAGGCTCCATATTGACAGCCCTGCCCTTAATTTTTGCATTTTTCATGGCATCTAATACTTCTCTGCCGTACTCTCTTGGCACTTCCACAAACGTGTATTTATCATACATATCAATGGCTCCCACAAGCTTGCCCGGCATACCGGATTCGCCTGCGATGGCACCTAAGATATCGCCCGGTTTTACGCGGTCTTTTTTACCGATATTGACAAACAGGCGCACCATTCCTTCCTCTGCCCCGGTATTATCAAAATCTGCCTCATCGTCAGAATCCTTATCGAGCTTCACCTGACCGAGCGCCTGCTTTAAGAAGGCTGCCGCAATATCCATTGCAGTATAGTCGGAGCTGTTGACCTGCTTCTCGATAATTTCAATCATATCTTTGAGATTTTCCTCATCAATGATTCTTCCAATCTCGTCCATGACCTTCTCTGCCTTAATCTGTGCCACATCATCGGTGGACGGAATCGGCATGGCAATAATCTTGGTCTTGCAGTAACGCATGATATCCTTTAACTTGTAGACTTCCTTGCCCTTTACAAAGGTAAATGCACGTCCGGTGCGTCCGGCACGTCCGGTACGACCGATGCGGTGTACATAATACTCGTCGTCCTGCGGAATATCAAAGTTAAATACCGCCTCCACGTCATCCACGTCAATTCCTCTTGCAGCTACATCTGTCGCAATCAAAATCTCTGTCTTTCCATTGCGGAATCCCTTCATGACACGGTCTCTCTGTGCCTGCTTCATATCGCCGTGGAGTCCTTCTGCAAAATAACCTCTGCCCTGCAGCTCGCTTGTCAGCTCATCTACCATGCGCTTGGTGTTACAGAATACCAAAGACAGCTTCGGATTATAGTAATCGAGTAATCTTGTCAGCACATCCACTTTGTCATGACGCTTTACATCATAGTAATACTGCTCAATGCTCGGAACGGTCAGCTCTTTTTTTACCACCTTAATCGTCACGGCATCATGCTGATACTTCTTGGTGATATCGAGAATCGGCTTTGGCATCGTTGCAGAAAACAGTACCGTCTGTCTTCCCTCTTCCGGAATATACTGGAGGATGGTTTCGATATCCTCGCGGAATCCCATATTTAACATCTCGTCTGCCTCATCAAGCACGATGGTGTTAACCGCTTCACAACGGATGGTCTTTCTGCGCAGATGGTCCATGACACGTCCCGGTGTTCCGATAATAATCTGCGCACCGCCCTTTAATGCCTTAATCTGGCGTCCGATTTCCTGTCCGCCGTACACCGGAAGAATCTTCACGCCGTGCATATATTTTGCCAGTTTGCGCATCTCATCTGCCACCTGGATGGCAAGCTCTCTGGTCGGAGAGAGAATGATAATCTGTGTTTTATGGTTCGCAGTGTCTACCTTCTGCAGCATCGGAATACCGAAAGAAGCCGTCTTTCCGGTTCCAGTCTGTGCCTGTCCGATGACGTCAACGCCGGACATGACAACCGGAATCGCCTGGCTCTGAATCGGTGTTGCCTCTTCAAATCCCATCTCGGCGATTGCGCGAAGCACCTGCGGGTATAAATTAAGTTCGTCAAATCTTACTGTTTCCATTCAAAATCCTTTCTATTTATAAAAGAAGCATTCCCCCGGAAAAATCTGGTTTTCTCCACGGAAACGCACAGAAAGGGCGCATGAAATGCGCCCTTCCACACATCGGTCTCTTCTGCAAAACAATTAGGATGATAACATTGCAATCCCCATTTGTCAAGCCTTTTCCCTGCGCAATGCGGCTGCCAGTCGCGCCTTTTTGCGCAATGCCTTATGCTCCTATGTACCCCCTGCCCCTATCAGACAGGAGATGCTATAAAAAGCAATCGAAAAGAAAGTATTTTACCTGGGGGTATTCCTGTTTTCATCATCGTTCTTTCGTGGAACTGTGAACCTTCGATTGCGGATTTTCCTTCTTCATATCTTATGCGGCTCTCCGCAAATGTTTCCATTACTTTTCGGAAGTTCCGTTCATATAACCCATGGAAATGTTATTCCGGTTTGCCTTCTTCGCACGATAAAGTCTGTTATCCGCACATGAGAGAAAATCCCAGTTCCGGTTTTCTCCCCTTGGAATATCATAGCAGATTCCCTGTGAAACCGTTACAATCGGCAGGCTCTTCGAGTACTCATGCGTAATCTTTAAATCCATGATACGCTTCTTTAAGTCCTCCGCTTTGTCCCGTACCGCCTGCTCGGTCATGTTTTCATAAATAATAATAAACTCATCGCCGCCGTAGCGCGCAACGAAAATCCGGTCATTCTGCATTTTCTGCAATTCTTTTGCAATCGAGGCAATACATCTGTCTCCCGCCTGATGTCCGTAATTATCGTTGTATTCCTTGAAATAATCAATATCAAGGATTTCCACCGCAAGTGGGGAACGGTCGCTCATGGCACGTTCAAATGCTTCCTCCGAGTACGTATTGAGCCGGAAACGGTTTGGAAGTTTTGTAAGCGCATCCGTCTCTGACTTCTTCTGCAGCTCTTCATTCTCCTCAAGAAGCTCTCTTCGCTTTGCCTTGACCTCCTCAAGGGAATTACGCACTCTTAACATATTGGCAACCATGTTGCTGTTTTCCTGCTCTAACACTTTGGACATCTCATAGTACATTCCTGCTGCACGCAGATAATTCTGTTCCTCGCCATGCATCCGGTAGTACTCAATTTTCAGTGAAAGAACCCGGTGTTTCAGATTTATGATTCTTGCAGAATCTGTCAGTTCTTCGAGCACCTTCATGATATCCCAGAATACATCGTCCTTCCCTATCTTAAGCAGCATCTCGCAGAAATTGTCATAATCCTCGAAAATATCCATAACCGGCATATCGACATTTGTATTATCATGTACAATCTGGATACACTCATCCCGCAGTGCGGCGCGTCCGGTTCTGTTATAATACTCTGCCTTAAAACACAGCGTGTAGAGTCTGTCAAGTTTATCGAGTTTTTCCCAGCACTCGTTATCGAGCCGGTCGATATACTCCTGCGCCTTCTCCGGCATATCCCTGAGCATATAGCATCTTCCCATGCTGGTATAGACACAGTTTAATACGCTGTAATAGTTCGGCTCCTCTTCATCGGTTCCCAGTATTCCAAGCACATACTCAAAACGCTTCTGCGCCTCCTGGTACTGCTTATTCGCCAGATAAAGGCTTCCAAGGTTGAGCGTTAAAATCCGCTCCTCGTACTTCATATCATATTTTTTGCAGTAATTAAGCCCACGAAGATAGTAATCCATCGCAATCGGAGCATTTCCACGGTTCATCGACGTAATTGCCATAAAATTGCACGCACGCGCCACCAAATCCCACTGCTTCGCCTCGTCAAGATACGAAATCGCCCGGGCAATGTATTTAAAAAAATGTTCTCCGTCATTGAGAACATAATATGTTTCTCCAAAATAATAGCTTGCCATTCCAAGCAGCTTGATATCGTCATGCTCTACGGCATAGTCTTCTAACTTCTGACTGTAAAGAAGCGTTTTTTCCGCATCTTCACCACGGTATTTCTGGATTTGTTCAATCCACGAATGTACCGGCTCCCTGTATTCGGCAAAATCCACGACGGCAGCCTCCTCTACTTGTGTACTCCAACATTTACTCTATCTTATTATAAACAGGAAATGTGTGCTTTTCAAGAAGAGAAAGTGCCGTCCTTATGAATTTTACTGAAAATACTCTACCGGATCTATCGGAGAACCATCCTTTAACAGTTCAAAATACAGGTTGCTTCCCTCTACGGAAAAATATTTTGTCGGCTCACTGATGTAGCCCAATACATGCCCGGACTCCACATAGTCCCCCACGCCAAAATTCAGTTCCTTGAGCTGCCCGTACACCGCCTGATAGCCGTCACCAAGGTCTACCGTCACCGTGCATCCGGTCACCTCATCGTTTTCAATCGCACTGATGCGCCCCTGCGCCACCGAATACACCTTCTGGTTCACCTCACCGGAAATAATCACCGCCGGATTATATTTATACTGGTCAAGCGTCGCAAAATAGACCGTGGAATCCATGCTGTAATTTAAAATCACATTTCCTTCTGTCGGCCAGAGGATTCCATCTTCTGCCGCAAAATGTAATGTTTCTACATTTGAAGATGTTGTCTCCTGCACTTGTTCTTCGACCTCAACACCTTCCTCATCATATTCGATTGCTGCCACTTCTGCGCCTTCCGCATTAGTCTCTTCCTCTGCCACAGTCTCCGGTGGAATCACAGCAGAAGTATATGCAGACGGCTGCTCTCTTTCTTCTTCCGTCTTCTCCGAAAATTCCGCCACCTGATTGTTTTCCGCAATGTCATTCATTTCCTCTGCAAGCTCTGCCTCCATCTGGGCACGCTCTTTTTCCTGATGGTCATTATAAATCACAGTCGTTGCAATTGCAGCTAAAATAACCAGTGTCCCTGCAATGACATACTGTTTTCCACGTAAAAAACCAATCCATCCTTTCTGTTTCCTCATCCTCTTCACCATCCATATGATTATTTAGCCTGTCGACTATTAATCATAGTGTTGCCGGATTCTCATGGTTTATACGTGAAAAGTTCGCATCCCGGATAAAACTGTGTCAGAATTTCCTGCCAGGTGTCACCTTCCTTTGCCATCTGTTCCGCCGCATACTGGCTGAGTCCAAGCCCATGCCCGCATCCTTTTGTGACAATCCGCACCTTCTCTTCATCCACCGTAATCGAAAAACACGCAGACGGAAGCTTTAACGCTGTCCGAAATTCTTCCCCGGTAAGGCGCAGTTTTCCAACTGCAATTGTAAGTACATAATCCGCAGAGTCTCTGCTCTGGACGCTGCAGCCTTCCGGCTCCTTTAACCCGCTGTCGGGATACGCCTCCTTACACAGTGTCATAAATTCTTCCCTGGTCCAGGTAAACACCGACACATAATCTTTTGCCAAGGCATCCCCGTGACACTCAATATTGGTAAGATATGGCATCTGTACCTCTGGATAAAGCTCTGCCATCGCCCGGGTCTTCCCGGCACTGACGGCATGGTACGCAGCATAAATACAGTTTCCATGATAGGCAAGATACTGTCCCCTCGTGCTATCTGCCGCCTCCCCGAGTTTTTCGTAATAGCTTTTAAACTGCCCGCCCCACATTTCCTGCAGCTCTTCCAATGTAAATGCCTGCGGTTCGCTTTCGCCCTCCTTCATTGCCGCTATGAGATTCGTCCGTGCAATCACGCACTGCGCCCGGAGCGCCTCTGGTTCTGCCGTCATGGAAATTTCTTTTGCGGTAATGAGCAGCACCTTTTTTTCTAATTCTTCATCCGTGATATTCTGCTGCATCTCTGTCTCTGCTCCCGCTAGCAGCTCATCTAACTTCATCTGCTGCAAAATAACCACCGCAAGCAGAAAGAGAAGCACTAAAAGCAAAAAAATTGACAAAAGATAGCTGTTCTGCTGTTTTCTCCTTTTTTTCATAAAAAAATCTCCCTGTCCATATACTTACTATATGAAACAGAGAGATTTCTCATTCATTTCTTTGCAATGATATTGCTGAGTGTGGCAAACTGCTCAAGCGTCAGCGCCTCCCCACGGATTCCAGCCGGAACGCCAAGCTCTGCGATGCTCTCCTGTATCGCTTCCTTGGAAAGATGGATATCCGGTGCATTGTTAAGCCCATTTGCAAGTGTTTTTCTGCGCTGGTTAAAAGACGCACGAATCAGTGAAAACATCAGCTTTTCATCGTCCACCTGAACCGGCGGTTTTTCATGGCAGGTCAGGCGAATCACTGCACTGCCGACATTCGGTCTTGGCATAAAACAGTTTGGCGGCACGTTTGCAACAATTTCAGGCTTCGCATAGTACTGCACTGCAAGCGACAGCGCGCCGTAATCCTTCGTGCCCGGTCCTACCTGCATCCGGTCTGCAACTTCCTTCTGCACCATGACCGTAATGCTCTCAATCGGCACGTGGCTTTCAAAAAGCCCCATGATAATCGGTGTTGTAATATAATAAGGAAGATTTGCCACCACCTTAATGGGTGCACCCCCGTTTTTTTCCTGCGCAAGCGCATTGATATCCACCTTGAGAATGTCTTCGTTCAAAACGGTTACATTCTGATAGTCCTGCAGGGTGTCCGCAAGAATCGGAATCAGATTCTTGTCGATTTCCACCGCTACGACTTCTCTCGCACTCTCACACAGGTACTGGGTCATGGTTCCGATTCCCGGTCCAATCTCCAACACGAAATCATCCTTCGTGATGCCTGCCTCCTTTATAATGCGCTCGAGTACATGTGTATCTATCAGGAAATTCTGTCCAAATTTCTTCTGAAAATTAAAGTTATATTTTTGCAGCACCGCAATGGTGTTCTGCGGAATTCCAAGTGTTGCCATGTATCCTCCCTGTCTTGTTGTCGTTCCTGCCTGGTCAGTCTGATAATTTCTCGTCAAACAGGCGGTCTAAAAATTCCGCATACAGACTGTTAAAAATCTCGTGAAAGGTCTGTGCCACATCCAGCTTTCCATTGCCGGACATCTGCGCTTCCTCAAACAGGGCAAATGCGTTCTCGTATACTTCCGGATTCTTGTCATAAAATGCTTCCGTGAGTCCGTCCTGAAACGAAAACTGTGCTTCTTCGCTCAGATTGTCCTTAAAATCCGCCTTGGAAATACATCCGTTTTCCTCGTAATCGGAGAGATAGATATGTCCGTCTGCTGCGGACACAAAGTCCTCAAACGCCTCCCGTACATCTTCGTAAGTCACCGGAACATAATTCTCATTCCAGTATCTGTCAAATGTTTCCCTGTCCGGGAACTGCTCAAAAATAGTCATTTGGTCTGTTGCTCCTTTTTATTCATTTTTAAACATTGCAATAATGTGACGCAGACGTTCCATATTTCCCTGATTGCTCTCTACAAGACCGGTATTGGTCTCCACCATATCTGCCACATCCTGCGTCTTCTGTGCGATATCGGTCACACCATTTGCAGCATCATTTACCGTACGGCTGACGGAATCCGCAGCATCGGAGATATTGACAATTGCCGCAAGCAATGTGTCCACCTCCCTGCTGATATCATTCATATCATTTTCAAAGGTCGCCGCATCCTTCGTATACTCCTCTGCAACCTGGCTGAAACTGCCGTAGTCCTTTAATACTGCTGACTCTAAGAAATCGGTGCTCTCCTTGAGGCAGTCTGCCATATTCTTTACGGCACCGTTTACTTCATCAATGATATTGTTAATATCGCCTACGGTCTGAGAGGTCTGGGTTGCAAGCTGTCCAATTTCTTCTGCGACAACAGCAAATCCTCTTCCTGCATCTCCGGCTCTTGCCGCCTCAATGGATGCGTTTAATGCCAGGAGATTGGTCTGGCTTGAAATCTCAAGAATTGCCTGCGTAAGCTGATTAATCTTCTCCACTGCCTTCGCACGCTCAATTGCCTCCACGGTCTTCTGCTGTACACTCTCGTACATCTCTGTCGTCTTAGCGCTTGCCTCATCCGTCGTCTTCCGCAACTGGTCTGCTCTGCCACGCACTTCAACAGCCGCCTCTTTTCCATTTCTGGAACGTTCTTCGATGGCATCAGCACGTTTTCTTACATCTGTAATATTATCATTGACATCCTCCATCGTTGCCGCAGTCTCTTCCATCGCTGCTGCAAGCTGCTGCGTGGTGTCAGAGTTCTTATTGCTCATGGAGCTTACCTGCTCGGTCGTCTGCGCAAGCTGTTCCATACTTTCTTTCAGGTTGTCATAGGTCGTGCGGATATCCGCTACCATTCCCCGCAGATTCTTACGCATGACATGGAGCGACTTTGCCATATGTGCCGTCTCGTCTTTTCTCTTGTAAAGCTGCTCGTTTGCTGCATTGTGGGAAAAATCCAGTTCCGCCGTGCTCGTTACAATCGTATCAATCTGGCGAATTGGTTTTGTCAGCGTAACCGCAAGCAGGAATCCGATAACTGTTGTGATAATAACGGCAAAAATTGCACCTGCAAATATCATATTTGTATTTTTGCTTGCTTCTGCACGAAGCTCTGATTTCGGTGCCGTCAGCACAAATTTCATGCCATTCTCAAGGGTCTCATAACAGAGCACCTTGTCTTTTCCCTGATAGCTGTAATTAATGAACTGATTTTCTTTGGAAGAATCCGAAAGTGCAGATGCAACTGTCTGCAAACCGTCTCCCGCTGCGCTGATTGCAGTTCCATTGTCAAGTCCTTCATGGTAAACGATGTTTCCGTCCGCATCTGCTAAGAACGCATACCCGGTGGTAAAGATATCTGATTCATCCACCATGTCGGTGAATACGCTAAAGTCAATATCCATGCCGACAATTCCGATGGACTCTCCGTCCACGTAAATCGGAACAACGTAGGAAACCATGTAAACATTGATGTTGGAATTTAAATACGGAGACATCCAGGTCGCCTGTTTATTCTCTACCGGAATGTAATACCAGCCAACATGCTCAATATCGGACGGGTCATACATCGAGAAGTCCGTCGGTGTCACGATAGAAAACGCACTGCTGCTATCATCTCTTGTCATGAAAATTCCGCTGGTCGGTTCCGTAAATTCCGGATTGTAGCGGATATATGCCGTCAGCGCACCCTTGGTGTGCGTTGCGGTCTGAACCATCACATCCTTAATCCCCTCGGTGTAGGAATCCACATACTCACTGCTTGTCTTGAATTTGTTCACATCATCAAGTCTTCCGAGTGCCACATCGTATAATGTGTCTACCGACTGCTCTACCTGCTGCATGCTCGCATCAAGCTCAAGCGCCTGATTCTGCGCCGTAAGAAGCATCTCCTGTTTGGAATCCGCCTCATAGTTCTTCGATGCATTCGCAATACTGATTGCACCGCAGATTCCGGCTGAAATCAATGAACAAAAAATCACGGCTGCTATAATTTTGGTTTTAATCGATTTCATACTTTCTCCCCCATCTTCCCTATTCATTTGTACGCAGCAAAAACGATACCGTTGCTATAGTTCTATCATACCATATTTTCTGTCAGTTTCAAGAAAACGCTGCATCATTTTACAAAAATTTTTCAAACAAGCGTTCGATTTTCTCTTGTAATTTTTACCCGGCTGTGTTATAGTCTTCTTATCGAACATTCGTTCTTTTTAGTGGTACGGGATGCCTGTTTTACCAGCAGTCGATTGCCTCGAATCATCCTGACAATGGGAGGTAGCATAATGAATATCCAGCAAAATATGTCTCTGATGGAGAAGCTTTCTATCTTAGCAGATGCCGCCAAATATGACGTTGCCTGTACTTCCAGCGGCGTTGACCGCAAGGGGAAGAAAGACGGCATCGGCAATTCCGTCGCCGCCGGTATCTGTCACAGTTTTGCGGCAGACGGGCGCTGTATCTCCCTGCTCAAGATTCTCTATACCAATGAGTGCATTTTTAACTGCGCCTACTGCCAGAATAACTGCAACTCCGACGTCCCCCGTGCAGCATTTACGCCGGAGGAGGTCTGCACACTGACCATGGAATTTTACCGCAGGAACTACATTGAAGGGCTTTTTTTAAGCTCTGGCATTATGATTAGTCCGAACTACACGATGGATTTAATTTACCAGACATTATTCAAGCTTCGCAACGAATACCATTTCAACGGCTACATTCATGTGAAGGCGATTCCTGGCGCTGACCCGGTGCTCATCGAAAAGACCGGCTGTCTGGCAGACCGCATGAGCATCAACTTGGAACTTCCCACGGCGGACGGTCTAAAGAAGCTTGCCCCGTGCAAATCGCGCAATACGATTTTAAAGCCGATGCGCCTGATTCAAAACGGTATCACCGCAAATCAGAATGAACTGATTCCCTACCGCAAAGCTCCGTCCTTTGTGCCCGCCGGGCAGAGCACGCAGATGATTATCGGTGCAACCCCGGAAAGCGATTACCAGATTATGCGCGTCGCAGAAGGGCTTTACGACCATTTTTCGCTCAAGCGCGTGTTCTATTCTGCCTTTGTGAATGTAAACCACAACTCCAACCTCCCCATGCTTCCGGGCGGTCCGCCTCTGCTGCGGGAACACCGGCTCTATCAGGCAGACTGGCTGTTACGCTACTATCACTTTAAGGTAGATGAACTGTTGTCTGAGGAGCGCCCGGATTTTAACATTTATTTGGACCCGAAATGTGACTGGGCACTACGCCACCTGGAACAGTTTCCGGTGGAGATTAACTCCGCACCCTACCAGACCCTTTTACGGGTTCCGGGCATCGGCTACAAGTCCGCCCAGCGCATTGTCGCGGCAAGACGGCAGAACCGGTTGGATTTCCCGGATTTAAAGCGCATCGGCGTCGTCTTAAAGCGTGCCCTTTATTTTATCACCTGCTCGGGCAGAATGATGTACCGCACCAAACTCGACGAAGATTATATCTGCGCCAATCTGATGGCTGACCGCACGCAGATTCCCAAAGACCTTAGAAACTGTGGTTACAAACAGCTCTCCCTGTTTGATACGGATACGCTTTGTGACCTTGCCATTCCGCAGACAACCGTCATCCAAAGTGAAGCCGTCTCCTGAGCGCCAGAGTGTTTATACGGACAGTTTTTCCAGACACGAACCAACAATGTGCACCTATTACACGAAGTATTCTTACCCTTAAGAAAGGATGGTTTCCTGCCATGTACGTTTTTATATGTGAAGACAGCCCGGAAGGGATTTTTACCGGTGTCTATGATGCCTGCGCCAGCAGACTTGGGCACAAAAATATCCGGCTCACTACCGGAGGGCCGGAAAACTACGAACTTTTTTCTGAATATCGAACCGTCACGCCTTCTGTGGAAAAGACCGCCAAAGTCGTGCGGACATTAAATGAGCGCTTTGGCAGAGAGTTTTACGAAGCCATCTATCAGGCTGCCATGGCAAGGGAATCCTCCGATAAACCGGGTGCCTCCTGCAAACCCACCATGGACAAGGCAGATGCCATCTACCGCACAATTCTCCTTGCACTCTCCTGCAATGATGGAAACCGCGTCCTTCTCGCGCTCGGTGAACCATGCGTCATGCGTGTCTTCGAACTCTGCCGCGCCACAAATCGTGAGGCATCCCATCTGCTTGGTTTTCTGCGCTTTAAGGAACTTGAAAATGGCGTTTTGTTTGCCACCATTCACCCCAAAAATAATGTTCTGCCATATCTGGCAGAACATTTTACCGACCGGCTTTCCCCGGAGAACTTTATGATTTTTGATGAGACCAGAAATACTGTTGCCATCCATCGCGCCGGAAAGGGCTATCTGCTGACCGATGCCACCGACCTTGACCGCGACAGGCTGACACGCTGTTCTGCAAATGAAGCGGAATACCAGAAGCTCTGGCTTGCCTTTTTTGACAGCATCGCCATCAAGGCGCGCACCAATCCCGAATTACAGATGCAGTTGATTCCAAAGCGCTACTGGAAGGACACCCCGGAATTATCCCGTGCGCTCTCATAAGATACAATGCTTCCTGCGGCACATGTGCCCACGCCCGTGCCAGATGTTTCTTCCCCGTACCAGAGTCATCTCACCCGCGAAAAGAGCCGCATGGCGTTCTCCCAGGTAACCTGCTCGACCTCTTCGGCACTGATTCCCTTTATCTGCGCAATGGTATTTACGACATACGGAATGTTTGAAGAATCATTGCGCGTTCCACGGTGTGGTTCCGGTGCCATATAAGGGCAGTCTGTTTCTAACAGAATGGCTTCCATCGGAACTGCCTCGACGGTCTCCTTTAACTTTCTGGCGTTTTTAAAGGTCACGACACCGCCCACTCCAATCCGATAGCCCATTTTAACAAATTCAAGCGCCATCTCTTTGGAATAGGAATAGCAGTGTATCACACCCGGTATTTCCTCCGCGTGGATTTCCTGCATCAGACGCATCGTATCCTCCGCCGCATCTCTGGAATGAATAATGACCGGAAGGCTCTCCTCACGCGCCAGTTCCATCTGTCTTCTAAACCAGTAGCGCTGTGCTTTTTGTACCTCCGGCTCTTTATCCCAGTAATAATCCAGACCAATTTCTCCTACCGCCACTGTCTTTTCCTGCCTGGTCTGCTCTTTTAACCAGGCAAATGTCTCTTCGTTCAAGTCCCCGATTTCGCTTGGATGAACTCCGACCGCAGCGTAAACATAAGGATATCGCTGTGCAATCGCGAGTGTTTCCTTTGTAGAGGCAAGTGTGGAACCTACATTTATAATCCTTCCTATCCCACGCTCCGGCATGGATGCCAGTAATGTATCCCTGTCCTCTGCAAACCGCTCGTCATCGTAATGTGCGTGTGTTTCAAATATCATTGTACCTGTTTCCTTTCTGTCCGCCTCAGCTACAGCGAAATATCTACAGACGACGTACTGACTGCCGCTGTAGTGGAAGATGGCATCGACGTACCCATCGAGACATCCCCTGTGCCCATATCTGCACCGGATGCCATCTCCGCAGAAATTTCGGCTTCTACCTCTGCTTCAATCTCCTGCTCCATCTGCGCACTCAGCTCTACGATAACGCCCGAATTGTCGTCGTAGTAATTTGAGTTATTTCCGTAATGCTCATCCGCCCACGATTTTAAATATTTAAAATCCGCTTCGTTTATCTTCGCCTGCTCCTGATTGCGGTGCTGACGGCGTTTCTGTATCATCTGCTGGCGGATTCGCTTTTCCTGCTGGACTTTTCCGATTTCCTTTGCAGCCATCTTCTGCTTTAATTGCTGCTCCTTCTGTCCGGCACGGCGTTTTACCTCGTTTTTCTGCTGGCGCTCTTCTGTCGCATTCTCCCTCTCGTGCTGTCTTCGCTCCTGCTCTTCCTGCTTAATATTATTTGCTTTCATCTGCGCACAGCGTACCATCCGCTTTGCATGTGCAAGCGCAACCGCCACCTCGCGGCTATCATACTCACCGCTTGCCGCACAGCGTTTTAGCATAGATACTCTGCTTTTTGCCTTCACCAATGCTGCATTTGCACTCTGTGTCTTCTTGGCGCGCATAATCTGGCTGGAAATTTCTTTGTGATTGTAGTTAAGCTGTTTTGTCGTTTTCTTTTTCGTCTGACTCTTCGTCATACTCATGCTGGAAGCAACGGCTTTTTTATCATTCTGGTTCTTGATCGTCAGTGTTCCTGATATCATCGCAGAAGTGCTGTTTGCCCCCGCACTGTTTACCATAATACTCATAATCCCCTGTTCCTCCGTGAAAAACATTTCGATAGCATCCATTCCATCTCTACATTCTTCATCGGCAAAAACAGGGGATTTAATAATAACTAATTCGTTACATCTGTTCCGCGCATTAACGCTTCAATTAACTGTGGATATTTGCACTCATAGGTGTGGCGGTCAAACAATCCAAATCGTTCTCCTTCACCTTCAAACAATCCATTGTCCCACCATACACACGGTACACCAATCTCGGCTGCAGCCTTCACATAATATTCTGCCCAGGCAGCACGGTCTGATTCATTGTCCTTATTCATTGCACCAAACTCACCGATAATGACCGGTGTTCCCTTATCAATGTATAACTCTTTGAGATTTTTCATCAGAGTATCAATTGCAGCGGTATCTTCATTCCACTCGCTTCTTCCTGCGGTATTTAATGCAAAATCATACGGCTCGTATGCATGTACGGATACCACAATGCGGTCATCGTTTTCCGGCAACTCAATATGCTTGATTCCCACTGTGCTGTTTGCACCGTAGCCCGGAATCATGAGAATACGGTATGGATTGGAGCCTCCGGCGTTACGGATTGCTTCCACAAATGCCTTGTTTGTTGCATTTACAACATCCCAGCCTTCCTGGTCTCCTCCGGTCCACTCTACGGATGTACCAATCTTTCTCGGCTCGTTCTGTCCCTCAAAAATAAGGTGCTCATCATAATCCTGAAAACGCTCTGCAATCTGGCTCCAGACAGCTTTCATTCGTGCGCAGGCAGCTTCCTCATTATCATAATACGGATAGTTCCAGTCTTCATGGTGAAGATTTAAGATGACATAAGCGCCTTTGTTATACGCATAGTCGACAACCTCCTGCACACGATCCATCCAGCTTTCTGTAATCTGGTAATCCGGTTCGCCCGCCATATGATTTGTCCATGAAACCGGTACTCGAATCACATTAAATCCGGCATCAAGCACGGTATCGATAAGTTCCTGTGTGACCTTCGGATTTCCCCAGGCAGTCTCAAATTTAAACGCCATATCCACTCTGGTCAGCCTGTCGCTGGTGGAATCAAGTGTGTTTCCAATATTCCAGCCAATTCTCATATTGCTTACTACATCCATCGCATTCATATCCTCCATGTCTACATTTATATTCGGTGCCTTCTCGACAGGCGCTTCTGTCTCCTCTGCCACCTGTGCTCCATTCTCTGCTTCTGTGCCTGCTTCACTCTCCTGACCGCCTGCCGCCTCAGATGACTGCTCCGCCGTCTGGCTCTCCGATGTCTGACTCTCTGATGCCTGATTTTCTCCGGCATTTCCGCATCCTGCAAGTCCTGTCACAAAAAGCATTCCTGCAAGCAGTAAACCCAAACCTCTTTTTTTCAATTTTTTTCCTCCTAAAAAATTTTTTCTTCCAAAAAATTTTCTACTTTTCAAAAACGGCTGCCACAGTACAACTCAATCGTCCTTCTGCAGCAGCCGTATGTACATCTTATCTCATTCCGATTTCACGGTCTGTATCATTTGTTACGCTATGCTCTTTAATATAAGCTACAACTTCATCGAGCTTAGTGAATGCAAGACCTACATAGCTGTCTGCACAGCCGTAATAGATTGCAATCTTGCCGGACTCAGAATCATGAATGGTTGCGCATGGGAATGTTACGTTTGGTACAAATCCACGCTCCTCATACCACTGTTCCGGTGTCAAAAGGAAGTTCTCGCAACGGTATAATACCTTGGATGGATTCTCAAGGTCGAGAATTGCTCCACCGATGGAATATACATATCCGTTGCAGGTTCCGCTTACGCCGTGATAGAACAGAAGCCATCCCTCTGTTGTCTCAATCGGTGCTGCGCCTCCGCCAATCTTTAAGGACTCCCACCACTCATTTCCGCGGCTCATCACATGTCTGTGCTTGCCCCAGTATACTAAATCCGGGCTCTCGCTGATGAAAATATCACCAAACGGTGTATGACCAGAATCAGACGGGCGGCTTAACAGCATGTAGTTTCCGTTGATTTTACGCGGGAATAATACTGCGTTACGGTTAAATGGAAGGAACGGATTCTCCAGACGTGTGAAGGTCTTGAAATCTGTTGTCTTTGCCATTCCAATTGCTGCTCCGTAGAAATCCTGGCACCAGATGATATAATAGGTGTCTTCTACTTTTACCAGACGCGGGTCATATGCGTAAATCGGCATGAAATCGTTTCCGTTTTCATCTTTGAATGGAATCTTGTCCTTCTCGAAATCCCAATGGATTGCATCCTTGCTGTGTCCAAGGTAAATGTAAGGAATACCATTTGTCTGCTCACCGCGGAATACACCGATGAACTCGTCTCCGTATGGCATTACGGCACTGTTGAAGATACGTGCAACGCCCTCTACCGGGTTACGGTCGATAATCGGGTTTTCGGAATATCTCCATACCGGTGCTCCCTTTAATCCTTCTGGTTTTTCCTGCCATGGAACATTTTTTACCACTGGCGCAATCATTTTTACTTCGCTCATAGCTACCTCCAAATTTTTCATATTCTCTTTTATTTTTTTGCTTCTGCAACAGAATCACGAATAATTAATTTACCACTGATGACCTTTCTGCCATGAACTTCCTCTTCGCCCTTCATCAGGCGTATCAGAATTTCCACTGCGTTTTTCGTCATCTCTTCAATATTGACTTCCACAGTTGTAAGTCTTGGTGCCGTGTAAGTTGCAAACGCATAATTATCAAATCCAACAACTGAGATGTCCTCCGGCACGCGGTAACCCATCCTGCCCAAACGTTCCATCAGAATATATGCTATCTCATCACAGTTACATACAAATGCCGTCGGCATATCTTTTTCCGGAAGCTTTAACTCGATAAACAGTCCGTCTTCTCCGCGGTCCGGTATAATGTAATCCTCACGGAACGGAATGTGATTGACCAAAAGGGAACGATAATATCCCAGATAACGGTCTAAGATACTCGGTGTGGCATCAATGCTTCCGATAAACGCCATCTTCGTATGCCCTTTGCTTACCAGATAGTTCGATAACATATACGAACCGTATACATTATCCGTAATGATACTCGGCACTTCCATATGTCTGTCATAAAAATCCAGATACACAATCGGTATGCCGGACTCCCTGACTTTGTTTAAGTATCCCGATTTAATCTGCCCAAGTACGATAATTCCATCTACTTTCTGCCCAACAACAATGTTTGGCATGATGATTTCGTCCATCATAACCGGTGTCACAACTTCCATTATCGCAGAATAGTGAAACTGCGTAAGCTGCATGATGACGCTGTGATACATCTTCATGTAGAACGGAAACGCAGTGGCAGCATTCTCTACATAATGCTCCTCCACAAGGACACCCACATTGTAACTCTTTCCTTCTCGAAACGTTTTCGTTCCGATGCTATAGTGGTATCCCATCTCTTCCGCTGTCTGCTTAATGAGCGCACGAAGCTCGCTTCCTACGCCTTCTTTATCTGTCAGCGCTTTTGAAATCGTAACCGTGCTGACGCCTACTTTTTCCGCAATGTCTCTCATCGTAACGCTTTTTGCCATAAAACATTCCTGCCGTTTCTATTGGTAATACCATTTTTGAGCCTCTTCACTGTCTTCTTCAACCGGAGGCATCAGTTTCCTCAGAATACGTTCCATCGGATAGGACAGAAGATATAAATACACTCCCGGGATTACAAGTATCGCCCAGGGCATCAGATATACTCCTACGCAGGCAATTGCAAAAAGCAATATTCCTGCTACTGTCACCGGCAGATACTTAAATAAAACTACCGATGCTATTTTAATCAACTCTAAACTCTTCTTATCAAATCTGGACAACAGGGGATAAATATAAAATGCCAGTCCCCAGACCAGAAATGTCACAAAAATCAATACCATAAACAGTGCGCTGTTGAGTGTACTGTCATTTTTCCACAGATAAACGATATCTACAATCAGAACTGCCGTCGCAATCAGAAAGATACAGGTCATTGGCAGTGTCTGTTTTAAATTGCGCTTAAAAGAACTTAAAAACTCTTTTCCAATGTAACCGGTTCTATGCTTCACACATTTTGCCATGGTATAGTAAGCTGCCGTCATGGATGCCCCTGCGGTAATCACCGGCAGAGAAAAAAGAATCCACAGGATTCCGGTGAAAAGGATATCACCTAACATATTCATAAATCTGGCAAACGGACCATCGCTGCGAAACATAAAATCCCTCATTTCCTGCTACTGCTGTTTTATGGCTTTTGCACGGTGGGAACCGAAATCGGTTCCCGTCCGTACATCCACCAAACTTAATCCTTATTTGTAGAAGCCGTCCAAAGCATCCTGTACGTTCTGTTTATAGGACTCCTGGAACTGAGCTGCGGTCATCTCGCCATCTAATAACTGTGACCAATCCCACTCAAGACCTAAAGAGTTCCACAGATCGAATGCACCTCTTGCTCCCATGTACTCCATAACTTTGTAGTTCTCTTCTGTGATAGCACAGTCTTCCCACCATGTTAAGTCACCGTCACGAAGATCGGTATCACCATGGTACCAGTTCTGCCAATCATAGAATACGTTGTATACAAGTTCCGGATCCTCAACACCTGCCGGAATCATCCAAGCGTTACCGGAAGATACGTTCTTGAACTTGTTGGTAGCTTCGTCACCGCTTGGTCCGATTGGCCATGGGCACCATACAACATCGAATCCAAGGTTTGCATCCTGGTTTGCAGAAGAAATCCAAGCTGCGTCAATCCAGAAAGCAACTCTTCCGTCCATGTAGCAGTTCTGGTTGTAATCAAAGTCCTCTGCATTCCACGGATTTGCTACGTGGTCTACATTGTACATATTGTAGATGAAGTCAAGTACTTCAGCAACTTCCGGGCTGGAAAGGTTCTCTGTATCGCTCATTGCAATACCAGTACCGTTGCTCATTAAGAGGTTGTATACAAGGAAATCCCATCTGGAACCATAACCATATACATCTGTCACACCGTCTCCGTCGGTATCCTGGGTCAGAGCAAGCATATACTCTCTCCACTTATCCCAGGTCCACTCGCCTCTTTCATATAAAGCGTTCGGATCCTCAAGACCTGCTTCGTCTAACATCTGCTTATTGTATGCAAGCATATAAGTACCTGCAAGAAGCATCTCTGCACTGTTGGACTGGAACAGATATACGCCATCGTCAGTTCCAATATCTACCTGAGAGAATACCATCTGGTCGTTAAAGATATCAGAATCAGCCGGAAGAATGTCCTCAAGGTTTGTAGCGAATCCGTTCAATGCTGCCGGAATACCAAAGCTTAAGTCTACTTCGTAGATATCACAGTCCGGTGTACCTGCAAGAATAGAAGTATTGATGGACTCCTGTGTACCTGCATAAGTAAGATTTACGAACTCAATCTTTACGTTGTATTTGTCTTCTACTTCTTTTACAACATCGAAATGTTTCTGTGCAAGTTCCTCATCAGAAACGCTCGGGTCATCATGGATATCAGTATCGGTACTGTCATAGTAATGATCATACCAGGTACCAATCTTGATGGTTCTTGTCTCACCATCGTTGCGAACGGTTGAGCTGTCATCTGCGGATGAACCGTTGTCACTTGCCTCATTTGTATTGCTCTCTGTGCCTGCTGCTGCGCTGTTATTGTCGCTGCCGCCGTTGCTGCTTCCAGCTCCTGCATTTGTGTTACCGCATGCAGCTGCTCCTACAAGCATTACTGTGCTGAGTCCAAGAGCTAATACTCTCTTATAATTTTTCATGTTTTAATTCCTCCTTTTTTACCTTCACCTAAGGAACTGCGGGGCAAGGCAAGTTGCCCCGACAGACTCCGATTTTCAATTTATTATTCTACAGCGGTTCCTACGGATACGCTGTAAACCTCCCATGCGCCGGATGCTTCACACTGCATTGTGGTTCCCCATGCAGATACATCATCGCCGCATACTGCTGCGATCTGCTCGTATGTAATCTGGCAGGTCTTTCCGTTGAATACTGCAGAATCGCTTCCGCTTCCATCAGCGTTACCCTGACCAACTCTCATCCAGCCTACTGTTGCGCCTGGCATTACAAGCCACATATCTCCGTTTTCACTAGTGTAATTAATGGTAATTACAGAACCCGGAACTAATGCGTCAATGATTTCCTGCGGCATATCGAAACCGTTCTGTGCCCAGCCGTCTCCGCTGGTTGCAAATCCTTCAAATTCTACCGGATTCTTAACCATTGCAAACTCTGCTGCTTTTCCAACCTTAACGCCGTAAACTTCCCATGCACCGGATGCTTCACACTGCATTGTGGTTCCCCATTTTGATACATCGTCACCACATACTGCTGCAATCTGCTCATAGGTGATGTAGCACTTGCTTCCGTCGAATACTGCAGAGTCGCTTCCGCTTCCATCTGCATTACCCTGACCAACTCTCATCCAGCCTGCTTCTGCACCTGGCATTACAAGCCACATATCTCCGTTATCACTGCTGTAGGTAATCTCTACAATAGAGCCCGGAACTAATGCATCGATGATTTCCTGCGGCATATCGTAGCCGTTCTGTGCCCAACCATCTCCGCTGGTTGCAAATCCTTCAAACTCTACTGCATCTGTAATAGAGTAATTCGGAGCCTTTGTTCCAACTTTTACGCTGTAAACTTCCCATGCACCGGATGCTTCACACTGCATTGTGGTTCCCCAGGTAGATACATCATCGCCGCATACTGCTGCAATCTGTTCATAGGTAATCTGAGCAATGTTCTTAGAGCCGTTGATGACTGCTGCATCGCTTTCGCTTCCGTCTGCATTGCCCTGACCAACTCTCATCCAGCCTGCTGCTGCGCCCGGCATTACAAGCCACATATCACCGTTCTCGCTGCTGTAAGAAATTTCTACAACAGAACCTGGAACTAATGCATCAATGATTTCCTGTGGCATATCATAGCCGTTCTGTGACCAGCCATCTCCGCTGGTTGCAAATCCTTCAAACTCTACTGCATTCTTTAAGCTGCAAAGGTTGGATCTGTCAACACCGGTATCTGCTGCTGCATATTCAGCAGAGGTATCAGCTGCTAAGACATTTCCGGATGCATCTTTGAATACGATGTTGTCAATGTAGAAATCTGCCGGTGTCTCACCAGCATCTGTCTCAAGAGAAACTACCATGTAGTTTCCTGCTACGAAGGACTGTCCGTCCGGAACCGTATAGGTAACGGTCTTTGGATTTGCGGTCTCAAGATATACGGACCACTCCTGTGCATTCTTTGCATTGTCTTCGCCAAGGAACGCATAGATATTACCGGAAGTTGCTGCGAATGTTCCGTCGGAACGGGAAGTACCGATGGACATCTCAACTGTCTTCACGGAAGAAGCACTGTCCCCAAGAAGTGCATCTACCTGAATACCTACGTATTTTGCTTTGCTGGAAGCTGCAGTTACTTTTAATGCCTTAGAACCTGCAAAATCTTCTACAGAAAGTGCGGAATCATCGCCTGCGGAATTTACAGTTTTGTCAACTCCGACAAATCCGTACACCCCATCTTCAAAATCGATACTAACCTCACCTGCGTCTGCTGCACCATTGTCGGCTGTGCCGGCATCTGATGCCTGTTCTGTGGCTTCTGTTGCCCCACCCTGTTCGCTGGTAACTTCTGTGCCGGCTCCTGCGGTATCTCCGCCGTTTGTCTGCGCACTGTTGTCACCACAGGCAGCCATGCTCAAAGTCATTGCTGCTGTCAACGATAATGCCATGATTTTTCTTGCTTTCAACTCTTTCTCCTCCTTTAAAATAGTTGTTTTTTATAAGATAAGTGCATCGCCTCTTACCCGACGATACCGCTTCTCTCAACGCCCTCAATAAACTGCTTTTGTAATGCTATGTAAATAATGATAATTGGAATCATAATCAGCACAATACCGGCATCCAGGAACAATTCCAGAATATTCGGGTCTAAGATTTTCTCTACGTTTGAAATCGTCGCCTCAATTGTAGAAATTTTCTTACTGATTACGATGTTGTCGCTAATCAAAAACAGGTTTGCGTAAAACGTATCATTGTACTGCCATACCATAGAAAAGATTGCTACGGTTACAACAGACGGAAGTGCGTTTACTAACATAATCCTGAAATAAGTATACCATGTTCCGGCTCCGTCCACAAACGCCGCTTCCTCAATTTCCTTCGGAAGTCCGCGGAAGAACTGATTGAAAATGTAAATGTAAAGACCGGAACGTAAACCACATCCAAATAAGGTCATGATATACATCGGTATCGGGGTGGACAGAAGGTTTACTGCAGAACCCGTTGTAAGCTTCAGGATTCCAAATACATCAAACTTTGCAAATGTCATGTAAAGTGGAAGCATGATGGTGTGGGTCGGAATTACAATCATTACAACCACACAACCAAACAATAACTTCTTAAATGGGAAATCATATCTTGCAAATCCGTATCCGACCATGGAACATACCAAAACCTGAATCAGCATCAGTGTCAGTGAATACAGAAGAGATGCCGTTACGGTTCTGCCGTAGTCAAGGTACTGAATTGCTATCTTGTAACGCTCCAGTGTCGGCTCCTGCGGAATCAGGTAAACCATCGGGTTGTAGTTATCCGCATCGGAGAAAAAAGAACTGCTGATGATACCAATCACCGGGCCTAAGATAACATAGCAGATTCCAACGATGAGTACTAACCGGAAGAATCCAAGTAAAAACGCTTTTCCGCTTGTTGCCCAGCGCACTCTGTCATTGGCAAACTGTGAATCTTCTTTCCAGTCTTTTAATCCGCCCTTTAAGGAATCCAGCGAAAATTTTTTCTTTGCCTTTTCCATCTTTTTTCTCCTTTCCTAATTATAGTAGAACGTTCGCTTCTGAATGAACCTGCATACAAGAACCAGAATCAAACAGGTGATTACGGTCGAAACCAGACTGAATACGGAACTTAATCCATAATTCATTTCCTTAAACGCAGTGTTGTAAGCAAGCTCTACTACATCGGATTCCGTAAAGCTGTCTACAACGGTATAAACAACGTTCGTGATAATGTGAGGCATTACCATCGGGAAAGTAACCTTCCAGAATGTCTCATAAGCGGTTGCGCCTTCAATCTTGGCAACCTCGTACATGGAGCCCGGAATGGACTGCAATGCCGCGATGAAAATGATAATCTGTACACCGGAAGCATTGATGATGTCGCTGATTCGACCAACCGCTCCTGATATGTACTGGATAATGCTCTCCGGAAGTCCCAGTGCACTAAACATCTGAATATAATACTCGATGCTTACGCCGCTTCCTGCCGCTGCTGCTGCCATTTCTGCACTGGCGTTTGAAATTCCGCCGCTCATCATACTTCTTGCCAGATCCATCGCATCCATGATTGCTCCTGAATTGAGGATAACCGGTAAAAAGAAGATGGCTCTTACCAACGTTCTTCCCTTAAACTTTCTGTTTAACAGCATTGCCATAAACAAACTGAAAAAGGTAATGAGCGGTACATCGATTAGCATATTGCCAATGGATGTGGTAAGAATCTGTTTGTAGGTCGCATGTGCACGGAACGCATAAATAAAATTGTCGAGTCCTACAAACTTGAGGCTATAGCCCCCGCCGGGATTCACGGTCAGCTCTGACAGTGAAAACTCGACGGTCATAATCAAACTTCTTAAGTAAAAACAGATAAATCCAATCAGCCATGGAAGGATGAATATTAATCCTGTAATACTTCGTTTCGTTGAAAGCGACATTTTTTTCTTTTTTTTCTGTTTTTCCATTATCTCGCTCCCCCTATTCCAAAGTTTCTCGCAGGAACCTTTACTCCGTCAACGGTCTGATCCTCAGTTCCGCTGTTGATGTAAATCGTAACTCCATTGCTGTATGTGACAGCCCGCAGATTGTCGTCTAAGATTTGATGGTTTGTGATATAAGCACCATTTACATTCTTCAATGCTTCATTTACCTGCGCATAAATTGCTGCTGCATCGTCTTTCCAGTTCGCATATGTGGTGGAGTAGAACCGGTTTAATCCGGTATTCTTAATCTCACTGGAGTTCTCATAGGAGAACATGAAGTGCGGAGACGCTCCGGCTTCCACCAGATTCAATACGATATCTGTCTTATCATAAGTATCACTTAGGTTAATCACGCTTCCGGAATAATCAATATATCCGTGGAGCAGCATCTCATAAAACGGTACTGTCTCATCCACAATGTAGTAATCATTGTCCGTCAGTGGAACATTAATCATGTCATCCGCATATGCAAAAGAGTAATCGTTTCCGCTGTTAATCATGATGTTTTTGTTGGTCTCTTCCATCTGTGCTAACGATGCGTTTACAACGTCGAGTGCTTCTTCGCGGTTAATGATGTTTGTTCTCTTCTTATCAGAGTGAAGCTCACTTCCCAGGTCTCTTAAGGAGATTCCGGAAATATCATACTTCGTTATCTTGGAAGAAAACTTATCGGTATATCTTACCAGGAATTTCGGAGATACCAGATAGTAGTGGTTCTCGTCATATCCAAGTCCTGAAGTCTTACGAAGGGTTGCCGGATTTACAAGTCCAAGCTCTGCCACATATCCGGCCCCATAATAACGGGAGGTTTCATTTCCTTCGGAGTAACGCTTGCTGATGGAGGTTACCTGCTGGAAAGCTACATCCGCATAGAAGGTTCCGCCATTTGCGGTCACTGTCTCGCTCAAATCTTCCAGTCCTGATTTTCCACCGAGCTTATGTGGAACCTTAATCTTATCCACAACGTCGTGATAATATCCACCGTTCATCCAGCCCTGATAGTTCATTACCTGATTGGTGATTCCCTGTGCTGCCAGGTCGGATGAAATTTCCTCTGCCTCGTCAAAGGTTGTCATTGCGTACATTCCCTGATACTGGCTTCCCAGAATAAACTCGGTCATTTCCACGCCGCCTAAGATGTCGTAGTAGAACTTGATGTCCTCGCTGTCCGATTCTTTTGCGGTAAGAACGCCTTCATTTACCAGGCGGTTTCTGTAATAATTTGCGGCACCTGCATAACCTGCATTTTCATCGGTCAGCATGGTGTATTTTACGGTAAGGTTTGCATCGTAGAAGTTTGTCTCTACGATAGGAATATCTGCTTCGTTTCCGGTTGTACCAAACATGGACAGCTTGTCGTTTCCGCGGAGTACAAATGTAGGATATACGTAATTGTACTCATTAATCTTGCCGGATACACCGGCGGACAGATATGCAAAGGATGCACCATCTTCAATCGTTGCAAAAACGCTGCTGTCTTCGCGGAAGATTCCGAAAAGCGCCATCTTTACGTTTTCTGTATTCTCACGAACCGTATACTCGGCTGCTAACGGGTCGATTCCGTATACATATTCGGAGTAATTCTCAACGGTTGTTTTTCCATTGTTGAAGTAAATCAGGGAACCGGAACCGTTTGGAACTAACATATAACCGTCTTCATCAGTTCCTGCTGCTCCAAAGTATCTTAAAAGCTGGATACGGAAAATACTTCCGCCACCGTTTTCTTCTACTCCGCTCATCGGAACGGATACATCCACTGCATCTCCGTTCAAACGGTACTCAAGTGGAATGATGAAGGAAATCGGTACTGCTCCATCTACCCCGGAATTTTCCATCTCACGGATGTAATCTTCCTCGGTAAATCCGGCTGCCTCGAAGTATTTGTTTAACTTACGAATCTGGGATGCTCCCTTTACTGCGGATTCTAACAGCTCCAGGTAACCATCTGCGACATCGCTCTGGATGTACTTCTTTGCAACCTGTTTTGCATCTTCCTCAGAAAGAGCTGCCATTACGTTATTTAACGTTTCCTCACTGATGTACTGCGGTACAATACCGGTTGCGCTTGAGAGGTCTCCCATCGTGTAGATGAACCGGATTCCGTTTTCAATCGACTGTGTTTCCAACTGTCCGATGGAAGTACTGTACGTATAGGAATCAAAAGTTCCCTGTGTTCTTGATTCATTGAAGTAATCCACAATCAGCTGTGACTTCAGGTAACTTTTGTTTGTGCCGTTTGCAACTGCATCGTCATCTGCGTTCTGCGGATTGGAGTAGGTAATCTGACCGTTTCTCTTATCTTCCACTGCCACTTCTCCGGTCTCCGTATTCACGTAAAGTTTTAACGTATCGTTTTCCGCTGCAAGCTCCATTCCTTTTACATCTGAGGAAGATTCCTTAATCGGAGTAAACTCCTTGCCCTCCTCGTAGCTGTAGGAAGAGAGGTCTTTCTGATATTCATTATAGAAAAAATAGCGGATCATCCAGTGTGCAAAATAAATAACAATAACTGCCAGGATGAGGCTTACAATGGCGATTAAAATCTTTTTACTTTTACGCATTTCATCCTCCTCCTATACTCGGAATATCAGTTCCTGATAAATACTATGGAAGAAACTGTATACCTGGTTAATTAAGTCTACAAATAACAAAACTACAAATATGATAATAAACATTGCAACAAAGGTTAAAATGATTGTGAGAAGTGTTTTTCCCAGCGTGTAATTGTGCACCTCCATAATTCCCATCAGCATCATGAGAAGGCTGTAGGCAATTCCAAGTCCCATGATAATTCCGTAGAACGCGCCTTCCTCCTGTGATACATACTGGCTGAAAATGGTTGCAATGTTAAAGCAGACAATCATCGGTGTCATTGCATAGCCAATGGCAATTGCAATATCTTTGAGTCTTCCCTCGCCTTCCATCAGGCAGGTAATCGACCAGTTTCCCACGCAGAAGAGCAGGTACAGTAACAATACTGCAATAAGCTCTGTCGCCGCATTGACAGTCAGCGGGTCGGTGTCATTGACAACGAAGCTTGCCGACATACGGTTAATGGAAAAACTGAAGGAAAACAGGATGACCAGCACAATGGCGATTGGAACGCTTCCTCTGTCGCGGTGACGGATTTCATAATAGGCATCCATCGGATGACTCACCGTATAAAAAGCATATTTCCATTTTTCCTTTGAAAATAACTCCTTCATTTAAGCAAGCCCTCCTTTCCCGTTTGCTCTCTTAAGCGCCCGTTTTTTCTTTAATTTTTCTTTGAAAAACTTATTGTACACTACCAGTACCACAATCAGAACAATTACGGTACTCATGATTGCCCCAAGGCTGTCAGTTAAAACCTCGTTACGGTAACGCTTCCATGCGATAGAATAATACTTGCGGTTCATACCGAGCTTTAAGTACTTCATCGCCTCCTTGTTGTCTCCGGCAGTCAGATATGCTTTTCCGATACCGGTATTTGCCAGCTCATTGTTTTCATTGAGCTTTAATACTTCCTGCCACTTATCGATTGCCTGTGTCTCATCACCGTCATAACGAAGTGCTACGGCATCGTTAATCAGGGAACCGTAACGGGTTTCCCCGAACTTTAAGATTGCTCCATAGTAGGCATCCAGTACGATAATCTGGTCTCCAACGCTCTCAATGGCAACCGGAGTATTGAAGGTTCCCTCCTGGCTTCCAAGTCCACCGAAGATATAGAGAAGATTTCCTTCCTTATCATAGGTAAAGATTCGTCCGCGCTTGCGGTCTAACAGGGAGTAAATTCCGTGTCCTCTGTATACTACATCGGTAAACTCTGAGGCTCCGCTGTAAGTTCCGTAAGTTCCTGTTACGATATCTCCGCCAAGATTCTCATTCTCACCTTTCTGGATTACGTCCTCACCTCTTGGATTCAGACGTCTGACACCCTGTACACCGTCCGCATCAATGTTGGATGCGTATACGAAACCGTCACTGTCGATGTCGATTCCGGTAAACTCGGTCGGGATGTAGAGCTGCTGTTTGGAGCGCTCTTCCTTACTTGCGAGTCTTCTCCAGAACTTCTCCCACATGGTAATCTTAACCTCGATGGTTCCGAAGTATCCGGTGAAATCGCCATTACTCTCAAATACCAGGATTCCTTCAAATGCGTTCTTTGCGATGACATATACACGATCCGCATAGTCAACGGTTACCTTTAACGGTACAAAGTCGAATCCCTCTTCAAGAATCTCTGACTGTGGGTTATCCACAATCTTTACAAATTCACCTTCCGGTGTCAACACTACGATTCGCTTATTGTTGGAATCTGCAACATAAAGTTCATTCTTTTCTGATACACATACACCGTATGGTGCATTGAAGGTATCGTCTGCGCCGTCTCTCTTGAAAGAATCAATCACACGGACTACTTTGTTTAAAGATTCATCGAGAACCACAATCCGGTTATTTCCGGTATCTGCCACATATACCAGACCATCCGGTGCCACACATAAATCCTGCGGCTCCTTGAAATCTGTCGTTCCTGCCGAAAGCCCTGTTACTCTGCCGTTTGGCACGTAAGCCGCCGGTGTTAAAACGATATTTTCACGATAATCATAATTGTAAGTATCATATGGTAACTCTTCCGCAAGTGCTGCCATACAGGGTGAGGTAACCACCATCACGACTGCGGCGAAGAAGGCAGCAATCTTTGTAAACATTTTCTGTTTTTTCATTCTGCTCCTCCCGTCAATCCTTCATACCGGATGTGGTCATGGTTTCCAATACGTTGTTCTGGCAGATTAAGAAGAACGTAATCGGCACTGCTGCGATGATAAAAGTTACCGCTGCTGCCGCACCTGCTCTTGCCGTACCACCTGCCGTAATCTGCTGTAAGGCATACTGTAAAGGCTTTAACTCCTCATTTCTTAAGAAAAGGCTTCCTGTATTTCCCCACATCTGCTGGAACTGGAAAATTGCCAGTGTCAGCCATGCCGGTTTTACGTTTGGCATTACGATGGACCAGAAAATTTTCCACTCGGAAGCACCGTCAAGTCTCGCCGACTCCATCAGGGAATCCGGGAGCTGCTCCATGAACTGTTTCATCAGGTAAAGACCCATACCAAAGGAAAACGCCGGAAGGATTAATGCTGCATAAGTGTTGTTGATGTGCAGCCAGCTGATGATTAAGTACTGCGGAATCTGTGTAACGGTCCAGGAAAACATCATGGACAATACTACCATGCTGAATAAAATATCTTTTCCCGGAAATTTATGCTTTGCAAGCGGGTAGGCTGCAAGGGAAGCACAGATAACGTGTCCTACCATACCGCCTCCGGTAATCAGGATGGTGTTTAATATGTATCTGGAAAACGGTACCCAGGAGTTGTTCATTAATACGAACAGGTCGGAGAAGTTTTCCAGTGTGGGGTTTCTTACGAAAATCTTCGGTGGGAACTGGAAGATTTCGTCAAGTGGTTTCAACGCATTGTTGATAATCATGACAAGCGGTAACGCCATGAACACACCACAGATAAACATGATGACGAACAATATTGTATTTCCCGCCATGGAGCGGTTTAATTTTTTCTCTCTTGGCTTAAAGAACCGTCTTTTTCTGCCAGAAGGTGTCTGATTTTTCTTTTTCATTATTCTCCAACCCTCCTTAACAGTTTCTGTACCAGTTTATTGGTTCCTACCATGAGCAAGAACAGTACGGTTGCAATGGCGGATGCATAACCCATATCAAATCGGGTGGAGCCGTAATCCAGAAGGTGGGTTACAACGGTTGCACCTGCATAGTTGACAGATGGGTTTCCGGCTAACTGGATGGAAATATCTGCTACTGCAAAGGACTGTGTAATCTGCATAACCGCACCGAACATCAACTGCGGCTTCATTGCCGGAAGCGTTACATACCATAATTCCTGCCAGCGGTTCTTGATACCGTCTAACGCAGCGGCTTCATACAGACTCTTATCTACGGTCTGGAGACCTGCGATAAAGGAAAGGAATCCGGTACCAAGTGATAACCATAACTGAACTACGATAAGTACTGGAAGAACGTATTTCTCGGTCTGCATCCAGAGGATTGCTTCATCGATAATTCCAAGTTTCAGTAAAATACCGTTTAAGTATCCGTAACGGTCACCAGTAAGGATTAAGTTCCATACCATGTATGCGTTACCACAAATACTTGGTGCATAGAAGATTAAGGTTAAGAAAGAACGAAGCTTTCCGGAAAACTCATTGATAATCCATGCAAACAGTAAGCAGAGGATGTAACTGATTGGTCCGGTGATTACTGCAAACAGCAATGTGTTCTTTAACGCAATGAGGAAAATATCATCCTCAAGAAACAGCTTGATATAGTTGGACCATCCGGTGAAGGTCGGCCACTCGAGCATATTAAAATAGGTAAAGCTCAGTACGATTGAAATGACAACCGGAAGTACTGTAAACAGGAAAAACAGGATGAAATACGGTGCCATCATTGCATAAGAGACACGGCTTTTTTTGATACGGTAGCGCAATGTCTTCTGTTTTGCTGCAATTTCCAATGCTTCCTGTGAGACGGTTCCTGTCGTTGGTGTCGTCTGTTGTGCCATCGATATTTCCTCCTTTCTAATTTCCTGCTAACGGGAGACCTAACTCCTGCCGCTTGTAATCAATCTCTGCGTTGATGTAGATAACCTTATCCATCAGTTCCTCTCGCGGGGACGCAGTGTCTGTTTCGGTTGTTACGGTGTAGAATGCGTTGTTTACGTTACGCCAGGAGTAATATCCTCCAGGTACCTGTGGGATTCCTTTTACCCACTGGAACGCATCCTCAAGTGCTTCGTAGTCATCCACCGGCCACGGCATATTGCTGAATGCCTCTAAGTTTGCGGTCGGTACACGGGCTGCGGAACCCATAAGACTTTCCATCTCTCGTCCGTACTGTGTCTGTACGTCTGCGGAAGTCCACCATTTTAAGAACTCCCAGCAGGCATCCGGATATTCGGTGTCTGCCATGATGATGCTGGCAAGTCCGGTACAGCCTACGCTTCGGTCAATGGTGCCATCTTCCTGTACAGTTCCCGGAACCGGAGCAAAATCCCAAAGTCCTGCGATATCCGGTGCGGATACAACCAGGTTATTGTAGGTGGTGTAGTCTGCGATGATAATCGGACATTCACCGGTACGGAAACGCTCCTCAGCACTTGTTGCTTTATCCAGCTTGTAATCTGTGTAGAACTCACAATATTCTTTGAAGGTGTTGACTGCTACGTCTGAATCTAACATGGAACGTGAGCCATCTTCTGAGTAATACTGTCCACCGTTCTGGTAGAGCAGCATTGCAAAAATCTGTTCACTCGGCAGCATACCGAATTCCATCTGGTTCTTGGAGAGGATTGTCATTGCCACCTTAACCTCATCCCAGGTCTGTGGAACTTCCATTCCAAGCTCTGCAAGGATATCCTTGCGGTAGAACATTACCGGGAAGGTAATGGTCTCCGGAAGCGCGTATACCGCACCGTCAAAGGAGAATGCTGTCATCGCTGCATCGGAGAAGCGGGATGTCACTTCGTCTAAATCGTCAAACTGTGTCAAATCCAATACCGCATTACGAATACCGTAGTTGACTGGTGTATCATTTCCGGTATTTAATACCGCTCCTGCAATTCCGTTGGTATTTGCTACCTGAATTGCCACATCCGGTCCTTCGCCCGCCAACTCTGCACGAAGCAGTGTTGACATATCTACGAGCTGTACGTTGACGTTCACGCCGGTTTCGTTTGTGAAGGTTTCATCAATCATCGCCTTGATAACGTTTGCCTGGTCACGTCCGGAACCAATCCAGAGTGTGATGGTTTCGTCTGTTCCGTCATCGGATTCTGCAACGTTACCAATCTGGTTGTAATCAATAATGAAGGAGTAGAACAATCTCTTGCACTCGTAACCTGCTTTTGCAAGGAAAGAAGTATTGTCATAAGAAATTGTCTGGTCTGCGGAGTAAATATTGATGCGGTCGATTGCAAGCGGCTGGTCGATTACCTGGGTAATCCAGTTTCCGCAGGCACGGGCGTTAATCTTATAAGCACCGATGGTTCTTACAAAATATTCCGCATCGTCAATCAAATCATCGAGCTGGTCTCTCATCGTGATGAGCACGGTCTCTTTATCTGATTTCTTTCCGGTTAAGTTCTGTAAGCTTGTGATTGCTGCATCAAGCTGATTTCTTACTGCTACAAGTTCATCATGAAGTCCCGGCAGGGTGCTTTCAATCTGATAGTCACGGTAGGTATCCGGAGATACACCGGTAATCTTAATAATTTCTCTGTAAATGCTGTTTAACTGCTGTACACAGTCTTCTACTTCACTTACAATTGTAGAGAAATCACCAAGTACCACTTCCATGCGGATGGTGTGATGTCCTTCTTCCAGGTAAAATGAATACGGCGTTCCGGAATCATCTGAAAGAACATCCTCTCTCCAGCTCTGGTCATAGTTAAAACCATAAGCTTCCATTTCCTTGAAAGGAACCTCCCCGTCAATCATGATTCGGCGGGAAACGTAAGTACCGCGGACATAGTTCTGACAATCATAAAGAGAAATATTGTAATATCCCGTCTCTGCAACATCGAAATCCCATTCAATCCACTGTCCTACAAGTCTCCAGGAGTTTCCTCCGATGGTGTTATTAAGCAGTTCCTTGGCACTTGCCGGAGATACTGCCGGAGAAGACTGGTCCTGAATCGGGTAAAGCATCTGGGAAGATGTCTTTGTCGGATTTTCACCTTCAATTACAATCTTCTGACCGGTGGTGTCTGTTGCACCAGCCGCATCATTTGCTGCTTTAACCGTTGCATAATCTTCTGTCTCTGTCGCATTGCTCAATGTAATCGAATGGATTAACATTGGCTCACGAAGGGAAAGAAGTGAAATGGTATGGGTTCCTTTTGTCAGATACACTGACAATGGAGAGGTAATATAACCATCGCTGTCATATACAAAACTGGTCATCCATTCCGGTGCTTCTTCCATACCCGGCTTGCAGTCGTTTCCCTGGTTATCCTTTTCCCAGACATAGGAAACAGAACCGTTTGTATTCTCTCCCTGCTCTGCCTCGTATTTCCATACGCGGTGGAATGTAATCAAGGATAACTCTCCGTAAGGAAGTTCTCCGTCCACGAAAATGCTTCGTTCAATATCAGAGTTCTTACCCTCAATCGGATAATATTCCAACGAAAGATTGTAAAATCCTTCTTCTTTTACCTCTACCTCGTACTCTACCAGTGAATCCTCGCTGGTATAAATACTGTCGCCGGACATTCCCTCATAGTCCGTGTAAACGACCGGTTCTGTCGAAACATCGCTCTCATCATAACGGACGCAGTCCTCTGCGCCGATTGTGACAGGTTCGGACGGATATACCGCATCAAACTGATTCACATAGTCCTTGTAGTCTGGCACGGAATCATTAACTGAATAGGTACTTACGATGTCATCGTATTCGTCCATTGTCAGGTCCGTCATGGCGTAGGTGTTGGTCACTGCCTGGGGCAGCATTGTAAAAACCATCCCAACGATTAAAAGCGCCGAAGCTGCTCTCTTTAATCCATTATAAGCCTTCATGCCTTACCTCTTTCCTTTCATTTTTCTGCTGTTTTCGTTCTCTCTTTTCATAGTACCATGCATCCTCGTCTCCCTCTGTCTTTGGCATATACGCCAGAAGAGCCCGTTCCATCAGGAATGTTGCCAGAAAACAGAACACTCCGGGAACAATTACCACACAGGGCATCGGTAAAATGAAAAATAGCATCCACACTACAACTGCCGTTCCGGCAATCATTGCCACTGTTATTGGAAGAAACCGAATTGCCATTACAAAAGACAGCTTCCAGATTCCGGATAATTTCATTTCAAATCGTGACAACACCGGAAACACATACACGATAACGCAGGCGCCTATCACGAAAAGTCCCAGATAAACCGCCATCAGATGTCTGTTTCCTGCCGCCTGTGCTGTATTTTTCCCAAGATACAGGATTGCCGCGCCAAGCAGAATCTCAATCGTCAGAAGACATCCTCTTCCAAGTGTCCGTTTCATGGAGCCAAAGAACTCTTCTAACGGGTTGCCTCTCTCGTGCCGGATACTTTTTACAACTGCATAATAAAATGATGTCAGCGCCGGTCCGATGGTTACAACCGGAATACAGCAGAGAATAAATGCAATATTTAGCAGAATCAGTTCTCCAGTTTTCTGGAGAAACTGTATCAGCCGTCCCTCATAGGAAAACCATTCTTTCACGTTCATCACCCTTTCTGTCATCAGTCACGAATCGGATATGTCTTCAAATCCGGCAGTTCATCCAACGTGATGACAACATCGCTGTCATATGCTTTTTTCAGCATCTCAGTGTCGGTATACTGTTCGCTGTAAGAATAGATTGCACTGCTCTTTGCCACAAATTCACCGCCCCAGGTACAGAAGAAGCCCCACATCGCTCCGTCCCGTACTGCAAGATCCGGATCAAACACACATCCGTTTTCTGAAAGAACTACCATTTTTTTGGCGTCCGTATACCCGACTGCTTCCAGATATTTATTTACCTGAGAGGTGTAAACCTGTTCTCCCGGATAAATGTCTTCTCCGATGATGTCTACGTATTCATCTCCCGGATACCAGTCTTTGTCCTGACCGTTCCACAGCCAGATGAGGTTATTGAGTCCGTACTCATTGGTAAGTTTGTCATAAAGAAGAATGTATAACTGTTTGTAAGCTTCCGGACCGCTTGCACCCCACCAGAACCAGCCGCCGCTTGCCTCATGAAGTGGTCTCCAGAGAACCGGTACATCTGCCTCCTGTAAAATCTGAAGCTGTTTGGCAATCGCATCGATGTCCTGCATTAAGAGGTCATATCCTTCCTGGTCTTCTCCGTTCATAATCTTTGCCAGGTCAATGTTGGTTGCCTCCGTCCGGAATCCGCTGTACCACTCTCCGGTAAGATATTTTGTCGGTGCGTTCCAGTGCCAGCAGAAAGTAACGATTCCTCCGTTCTCCCAGAAGTTGATGGCGTAGTCCGTTGCCTTGGAACTGCTGCCATGTTCCACCCGGGACGGTGTGTATTCGATAAAGTCAAGTCCTAACACTGCCGGATACTTTCCGGTTTCCTTATTGATAACCGTCATTTCCTTTCCAAACTGTCCAGTATCACAATACTGTCCGGAAAGAATATTGCTTCCATAGGTATCTGCGAGGTAGCTCATCAGGCGCTTTGCACTGTCGGTCGCATTCTTGTTGCACAGTTCTGCGGAAACCTCGTAAATCGAAGTGTCAATCGGTTCTGCCGTCTGCACAATCAGTTTATCGATGTATACCCAGCCCCAGTACTTGGAAACGGAAACCGCATGCTGTCCGCTTGTGAGATATACCCGGTTTACCACGGAATCGGTGAAGGTCTGCTCGGAAACACTTATGGTTCCAAGGCTTTCACCATCCACGCTCACATAATTTTCTTTGTAATCGCCGCTGCTTGCACTGATGAAGTCCAAGTCGTAAAACCCGTCTTCTGTAATTTCAACCTGAAATGTACAACTGTCTTCATCTTCTGCAAATCCTGCAGCATAGCCGCTTCCGCTGTAACCGGAAACCTCGGATTCCGCATGCACATTGCCGGAAAACTCCGCATCCTCCGCCTCATAAGTCCCGACTACTTCCGGAACAAATGCTTCTTTCTCCGTGCTGCTATCTGCGGTGCCTGTATTGCCTGCACAGGCGGTTAATCCCACCGCAGCTACTGCAAGAACTCCCGCAGCGCCTTTCCATCTCTTCATCATAATTCCCCCTAATGAACCAAACATTTCTGTTTTTATGTCCCCACATAAGTAACAGAATTTTCGCTCCGTTTTGGTTATCAGTTTTGTTAAGTAATTTTAAGTAACTAAAGTATAGCCCACTTAATCTTCCATTTCATCATTTATTATTGCATTTAATCATTCATTTGTGCTCGCGTTGTGCAGTTCGTCCATTTATACAAAAAGAAAATGTCATTTTTGTGCAATTATACAATTAATATTTTTAAATATCTAATGATTAACAGTCATTTTTCCCTTAAAAAATTAAGCTGTCGAACCTTTGGTTTGACAGCTTCCCTTCGAATATGTTAAGTTACCTTATAGTTCATAAAGTAGATTCTAAAGTAAATGGAGGGGGTTTCATGCAGATTACGGAGTTTTTTACGTCCGGGTTAGAACGTGCTTTACAGGAGTATTCAAGAGGGGAGCTTTCGGATTTTCTGCCGGATTCGCACACCTCACTTCCTGATTTGCAGGAACATCTGCTGTATCTGTGTGCCGGCGGACAGCGCACTCTAAAGCAGCCGGATTCCTTTTCCTTTCAGGATGTGAATGGGTTTCTTCTATTATATACGGAATCCGGACGAGGCGAAGCGGAGACCGAGGGGGAAACATCCACACTCTCTCCGGGCACCCTTTTATTCTGGGACTGCCGTGACCGCATTACCCTAAAGGCAATCCGCTCTCCGTGGAATGTTGAACTTTTTTTCTTTGACGGAAATGCAGCCGCCGCTTACTATGAAGAAATCTGTAAGCTCTCGTTTCCCGTCGTGAAACTTCCTTCCGATTCACCGGTTTTATCCTGCTTAAAACGGCTTCTTACCATGGGCACGGAAACTTCGCCGCACCATGCAATACTGCAAAACCGGCTTTTAACGGACATTTTAACGGATATTTTACTTGGAATGCACATTGGAGAATTAGACGAGAAACCGCTTCCCGTCTACTTAAAAGAAATTAAACATGATTTTGACAATTTTTATCAGAGAGATTACTCTGTAGAAATTCTTGCGGAAAAATACCATATCAGCCGTTACAGACTGTGCCGGGAATTTTCCAAATATTTTGGGAAGCCGCCGGTCCGCTATTTAAACGAGGTGCGGCTTTCCCATGCAAAAAGCCTGCTTGAGTCCACAAATCTGCGGGTTCATGAAGTCGGTTCCGCTGTGGGAATCGACAACACCACCCACTTTATCAATCTGTTCAAGTCCCTTACCGGGCTTACCCCGCAGGCGTACCGCGATGGTTATTTAAGTTTCCGTCAGATTGACATTTAAACGTTAGGATATCAAAAATCCCAGCAAATCAAATACATCTCCGGCAGAGTCCGCTACTTTTTTGATCGTAACGGTGTGCTCTGCCGCCTCATCGGAGGTATAAACCTCCATTCCCTTGATGGCATTTCCCCATCCACCGGAAAAATCTGCATCAATCGTGCGAACTGCTTCCCCGTCCACATAGATTTCAAACTGACCACTCTTGCCGTCCACCGTTGCATAATAAAGAATTCCCAGGTTGCGGAATGTCGCCGTAACCGTAAGTTCTCCCTCGCCGTTCTCGCAGACCCAGCCATTTGGGAACTGCTGACAGACACTCTTTTCCTCAAAGGTTCCAAGCGCATCGGGGGTTACGTTTGTGGCATCTAAAATCTGTGCGTCCAGATAAGTATCATAGGTCACCGCATCCGCCGTAAACTCCTCCGGTTCTCCATAGGTATCCTTCTGTGCATACACCTGGTTTAAGTACTTCCAGAGAATTTCTCCCGTGATGGCATGCCCGAATGCTGACGGATGCACCTCATCCCCGGAAAGCTCCCCTGCGGTATATGTCCCGGTTTCTATCAGATTCTTGCACACATTATGGTAACTTAGCATTGGAAGTTTGTAGTTAAATCCAACCAGAACATGACTGTTCTGCGCTGTCGTTCCGTTTGTCTGCCCCATAAATAAAAGCATGACCGCCGGTTTACTGTCCGATTTTAAAATTTTCCGCACAAGGTTGTCATATGACTTTTTGTAGGAAGGGGTATCTCCATCGTTGACGGAAAATTCCACTAACACCAAATCCGGTTCGTAATCGAGCACATCCTTCTGCACCCGGTGCACCCCAAGGTACGAGTCGGTGCCGCCAATTCCTGCATTGATAAAATCAAACTCCGTGTCCGGAAACGTATCACTCCACCATTCAAAAAACAGATCTGCATAACACTTTTTAAAGCCTACCTCATCATCCATGCTTCCGCTCGAAATCGTTCCCTGCGTGATGGAACCGCCGACGCAGGCAACTGTCACCTTTTCCCCGGCTGCCGCCTTGCGCATGACTGCCGCAAGCGCCGTGTCATCACAGGAATTCCACTGGTCTGCAAGTGCAAACTGCTCATCTGTCAGATAATTGGTAAGCGGTGCCATTACCGCTCCGGCTTCCGTGGTTTTCTGTTCTTCTTCATTTGTAGGGTCTTCTATAGCTGTCTCGGTTTCTATCGTGTCCTGCGTCTGCTGTCCATCCGATGCCGCACTGCCGCATCCGGCAATGCCCCCAAAACCGGATACGCCAAGTGCAAGCACGAATGCAGCTATTTTGCTTTTATTCATCTGACTGCCTTCCTTCTCCTTTTCTTCCGCATCTGACTAGCAGATTTCAGCCCCTGAAGGCATTGTCTTTTCCGGTGTCATCAGTGCTAAATTGCCCTCTGCGTCCTCTGCGCATAATAGCATACCCTCAGAGAGAACGCCTGCTAATTTTGCCGGTTTTAAGTTCACTAAAACCATTACCTTTTTGCCGACCATCTCTTCCGGGCTGTAGTATTTGCGGATTCCGGAAACAATCTGTTTTACCTGGCTTCCGATTTTTACCTGGGAGCAGAGCAGTTTTTTCGATTTCTCGACTGCTTCACAGGCAATTATCTCACCTACCTGGAACTGCATTTTCATGAAATCATCGTATGCAATCTCCGGTTTTGCCTCGATATCAATTCCAGCCTCTTCTGCCTTTTCCGACTCTTCTGCCACTTCCTCGCCGAGTGCCTTCTGCTCTGCGATAAATTCTGCTTTCTGGCGTTCCCGGATTGCATCTACCTTTGGCATGATTTCTTTTACATCCAGACGTGCAAATAAGATTTCCGGTGCGTCGGTTACCTTGCTGCCACTCTCATAAAGCCCGAACTGGTCAAGACTGTCGTACGCACGGATGGTTGTTCCAAGCTGTGCCACAATTTTTTCTGCGGTCTCCGGCAGGAAGCTTTCGAGCAGGCTTGCACCGATGACGATAGACTCGGTCAGGTTATAAAGCACTTCGCTTAAGCGGTCTTTTTTCGCCTCATCCTTTGCAAGTACCCATGGTGCTGTCTCGTCAATATATTTGTTGCAGCGTTTGAATAATGCAAATACCTCGGTGATTGCATCAGCAACGCGCAAATCTGCCATTTTCTTTTCTACGGCAGCTCTTGTTCCTGTCACAACTGCCTTTAAGTCATCATCGACTGCCTCGGTAACGCCTGTTTTGGTCACAACGCCGCCAAAATACTTGTTTGTCATGGAAATGGTACGGTTGACCAGATTTCCAAGGACGTTTGCAAGGTCTGAATTTAAGCGCTCTACGACAAGCTCCCAGGTGATGATTCCGTCGTTGTCAAACGGCATCTCATGAAGAACAAAATAACGGGTTGCATCCACGCCAAACAGGTTGACCATATCGTCTGCGTAAATCACATTTCCCTTGGATTTACTCATCTTTTCGCCGCCCTGTAACAGCCACGGATGTCCAAATACCTGCTTTGGAAGTGGTAAATCCAGTGCCATTAAGAAAATCGGCCAGTAAATGGTATGGAAACGGATAATATCTTTTCCAATGAGGTGCAAATCTGCCGGCCAGTTTTTATTGAAGAGGTCGCTTGAGTTGCCGTCCGCATCATAACCGATTTTGGTGATGTAGTTGGTAAGTGCATCCAGCCATACATATACGACATGCTTCGGGTCAAAATCCACCGGAATTCCCCAGCTAAAGGAGGTTCTTGACACACAGAGGTCCTGTAAGCCCGGAAGTAAGAAATTGTTCATCATCTCATTCTTGCGGGCAACCGGCTGGATAAATTCCGGATGTGTGTTGATATACTCAATCAGGCGGTCTGCATACTTGCTCATTTTAAAGAAATATGCCTCTTCCTTCGCCGGCTTTACTTCTCTTCCGCAGTCCGGGCATTTGCCGTCTACAAGCTGGGATTCTGTCCAGAAAGACTCACACGGGGTACAGTAAAGTCCCTCGTAGGCACCCTTATAAATATCGCCCTTGTCATACAGCTTTTTAAAAATCTTCTGTACCTGTTTCTCATGGTCTGCATCCGTAGTACGAACAAAATTATCATAAGAGGTGTTCATCATATCCCAGATTTCCTTTACCTCTCCTGCAACCTTATCTACATACTCCTTCGGTGTGATGCCTGCCTTCTCTGCCTTCTCCTGAATCTTCTGTCCATGCTCATCCGTTCCGGTCTGGAAGTATACATCATATCCTTCCTGTCTGCGGAATCTTGCAATCGCATCTGCCAGTACGATTTCATAGGTGTTTCCAATATGTGGCTTACCGGAAGTGTAAGCGATGGCAGTTGTCATATAAAATTTCCCTTTGTTACTCATGTTGTCTGCTCCTTTCAAAATGAATAGAATCCTGCTTGCAGGATTCTGTGCGCCCGAGCGGATAGCACAGCTATAAATTCGCCTCCGCGAGGTGCGCATATTGCCCGAAGGGCTTTTATTTTTCGGGAAAATTCTATGATTTTCCCGAAAAATAAAAAAACCCCGTCTTCTAAAGAAGACGAGGTATTATCCCGTGGTACCACTTCTATTCGCTTAAAATACGCCATTTTCACTGCACTAAGTGTTGCCACTGCCCTGCATTTAAAGGTGTCTCTTAAGCCTCTGTGGACATCTCACTGCGCTTATATTCTTATACGCTGTTTCAATATCCCCCGCTGTAACAGGCGGTCCTGTCAGGCCTTATCTGTCCCTCCGGCAATGCTTTTCACATCCGTCACAAAGAACAGTTCATCCCTGCCACTCCAAAGCCATATTCCATCTGCCTTTCCCCATTCTCTCGCAGCAAATCCAGCGTCAATGCTTCGTAATCACACAGGATTTAAGAATCTCTCTGTAAAGTTCCCGCAAATGTACTCTCTTTTTCTCAGTGTTTTTCTGTTTTGCATTTCCAAGATTAGCACGGAAGCCGGGGAAAGTCAAGTGCTTTCCCCGGCTTTCTGTTTTCCCTGTAAAGCTCTTATTTCGTCTTTGCAGACTTGACTGCTGAAGCCTTACCAGTTGCAGTTACACCATTTTCTGTGCGATACGCCACAACTTTATAATAATACGTCTTTTTGCTCTTTAATGACTCCTTATCCTTGTAGCTGACCTTTGATGCTTTCTTGATGGTCGCAATCTTTGTGTATTTTCCTTTTTTGGAAGTGCTCCGGTATACATAATATCCGGTTGCTCCGGATGCCTCCTTCCAGGTAATAGTCTCCTGCTTTTTGCCACCCTTTACACTCTTAATTGTTACCTGAGCCGGGGTCTTGCTATACATTGCAGACAGCTTATAAATGCACTGTGTCGGGATATTGGAAGCACTGTAACTGGTGGCTGCACATACCTTAATATAATAGGTTCCCTTTTTCAGTGTCAGTTTGACAGACGAAGAGCTTTTTACTCCCTCCATCTTATCCAGTACCTTATCGCCCGCTTTGTTATAAACATAGACATTCCAGCCATCCTTAACGTCATCCACGCTGACACTCTTGTCCTTTGCCAGTGCAATCTTGACAACACCCGGATTCTTTATATTAATCTTATACCAGTCTACGTCACTTGAGTTTGTAAAGATTCCGCTGTACTTTTTGTTCAATGACATGGAAGTTGCGGTCTTTTGTGTATCATTTTTCTCTGACTCCCAAGTAGAACTTGCCTTGGTAACCACATTTAATTTGTAAATGCAGTCGGTCGGTGCATATCCGTCACTGTAATCAAAATTTGCACACACCTTTACATAATAGGTTCCCGGTGCATATGGCAATACCGGCTCCGTCACGGAACTTGTAATCTTGCTGTAAGTTTTTATCTCGTTGAGGGAGGAATCATAAACGCTCACATCCCAGCCATAGTGAATGTTATCCACATTTACCGAATCATCTACGGTAAATTTAATTTTAAAATAACCCTGATCCTTAATCTTTACCTTATACCAGTCTACATCTGTCGATTTATACAGAGTTCCGGAATAATTTTTATTAGCAGAAATGGTGTTTGCGGCTGCATTCGTATCATTGTACTCATTTTCCCACGCATCCGTTCCTGTAAAAGAAACATTAAGCTTATACACGCAATCTGTCGGTGCATAACCATCGCTGTAATTAAAATTTGCACATACCTTCACATAATAGGTTCCCTTGGCAAATGGAAACGCCTGACTGGTAAAGGATGATTTCAATGCGCTGTAGGTTTTAAGCTCATTGAGAGATGAATCATAAACAGAAACATCCCAGCCATATTTTGTCTCATCGGAGGTCGCATTCATGATAAAATTAAATTTAAAATAACCACGCTCTGTGATGTCCACCTTATACCAGTCCACATCTTTTGCCTGATAAAGGGTTGCGGAATAATCTTTATTGACAGAAATCGTATTTGCGGTTGCACTTGTGTCATTGTATTCTGTCTCCCATGCATCGCTTCCGGTAAAAGAAACCGTCAGATCATAAGGGCAGTTTGTCGGTGCATAGCCATCACTGTAGTTAAAATTTGCGCACACCTTAATATAACAGGTTCTGTTACCAAGCGGCAGATAGGCAGAAAGCTGCTTGTCTGTAATCCCACTATAAGATTTAATACAGTCTGTCAGATTCGAATCACTGTACAGATAAACATCCCATCCTCTGTCAATATCATCCACATTTGCTGCTGCATTTTTGGACAAACTAATCTGGAAGTATCCGTTTGCCTGGCTTGTAAATTTATACCAGTTCTCAGCCTTGCAGCTTGTGAGCTTGTCTGTAACAGTTTTCCCAAATGTCAGCACTGTCGCATTTTTTTCTACATCACTTAAGGAAGCAAATGTCTCTTCTGCTTCCACAGAAACCTCGGTCTCCTCTGTTTCGATTACTTCGGTTTCTTCTGTCTCAGCTGTTTCTGTTTCGATTACTTCGGTTTCCTCGGTCTCGACTGTTTCTGTTTCGATTACTTCGGTTTCCTCGGTTTCAACAGTCTCCGTTGCCTCGATTTCTGCCGTTTCTGTTTCGATTACTTCGGTTTCTTCCGTCTCGGCTGTTTCCGTCTCAACTACAGGTGTTTCTGTCTCGATTGTTTCGGTTTCGGCTGTCTCGGTCACTTCCGTTTCCACCGTCTCACCAAGTGCTGCTGCGCTGCACTCTGTCACACCGCCAAATAATACTGTGGCAGAAAGTAACAGGCACAACACACGTTTTACCATTCCGTTTTTCATACTTCACTCCTCCATGTTTGTGTAATATGCTTCATTATAATCTTATACACTGTTTTATTCAAGGCAGTTTACTTTTTCTTTTTCCACTGTGCATAAAGTGTTACCGTTCCGCCTGATTTTGTTGTCAGATTCTTTATCTGTGCTTTATTCTTATAAGTTTTTCCGGAACCATTTTTCTTTGTATTCCAGCCCGCAAATGTATAGCCTTTTTTCTTATAAGGATTTGACTTTAACTTATAGCTCTTACCATACTGACAGTTCTTTAATGTCTTCATGCTGCCGGAAGCTGCCCCGTTTCCGTTAAATTTAACCGTGTATTTATTTGCCTTCCACTGAGCATAAAGCGTTACCGTCCCACCTGATTTTGTTGTCAGATTCTTTATCTGTGCTTTATTCTTATAAGTTTTTCCGGAACCATTTTTCTTTGTGTTCCAGCCTGTAAATGTATAGCCTTTCCGTTTGAAACTGTTTGCTGTAAGTTTATAACTCTTTCCATATTTACAGTCCTTTAACGCCTTCACGCTGCCGGAAGCTGCTCCATTTCCGTTAAACTTGACTGTGTATTTATTTACCTTCCACTGGGCATACAAGGTAACGGTACTTCCATCCGTCTTTGTCAGCGTCGAACCATCTGCCTGATTTTTGTAAGCGGTTCCGCTCCCGTCTGTCTTTGTATTCCAGCCCGTAAACGAATATCCTTTTCTTGTAAACGCATTTGCCGTAAGCGTTGCACCGTTTCCGTAAGTTACCTTCTGGCTGTTCATCGTTCCATCGGTCGAACCATTTCCGTTAAAGACAATCGTATATTTCACAATAAGTTTTGCAATAGATTCCGTCTTTGTCGTCCCGCACTTACTGCATTTGTAAGTTTTTACTCCCGCCTCTGTTACCGTTGCTTTCTTTGTCACTGTACCGGAATCCCAGGAATGTCCGGTTGCCGGAATTTTCTTCTGTGCCACAAGTACCTGGTTACAAGTGGAACAGTGGCTTCCCTCTGTCAGACCAGATTGTGTACAGGTTGCTGCAATCGCTTTATCTTTCACAACCGTATGCGTGTGCTCGCTTTCTTCGCTTTCTTCCGTCTCCTCTGTTTCCTCTGAATCTGGTGTTTTCTCTGCTTCGCTTCCCAGATATAAAGTCACACTCTGTGCCTTTGTATCGTCCTGCGCAGGATTCCAGTTTTTTCCCATATATGGATTGATTCGCAGTGTAGCAGTTCCATTGGTAAGCTCCAATGACGCCACAGTTCCATTTTGCACCGCTTTATCATTGGGCAGAACATACTCCCAGCCAATATCACTCTGCTGATATTCATTCCAATACAGACCTTTGGCATTTTCCAGCCGGAATTTACATTCGGATGCTCCGTCCGCCTTTACATTTAACAGGCAGACCGTATAGGGTTCCAAAGAAATTGTATAATTTCCTGGTGCACTGTAAACTGCCTGTTTTTCCACCTGTCTGTAAATACGCACTGTGACCGTCCGTGCCACACCGTCCGGCCAGCTTTCCAGATGTGTATCATCCTGCCAGCAGCTTGGTTTTACTATAAATGTATCTGTTTCATTTTCCTGTAACGTCTCTGTCAGGTACACAACCCCTGCACCACCATTATTGCCCTTGCCATAGGAAATACTAACCTCCTGCTGTGCGTCACAGTAAAACAGGACAAAATAGGTTCCCGCTTCTTCTGGTGCAAACTGCCAGCTAATGCTTCCGTCCGCCGCTAATGTCTGCTGGTATTCCCCCGGTTCTGTTATCGTTTCTACATTAAATGGATTTCCGTACTTTGCCGCATAGGCTGCCAGCGTTGAACCAGGTTCGCCATAAAGTGCCAGATTCTTAAGTGTCTTTTGTGAATCCGCTATTTCACAGGATGGATTCGGAACAGTAAGACTCTTTAAAAATGGCATGGACTGGTAAAAATCTTCTCCGATAGATGCGTATTCTTCCGGCAGATACAAATGTCTGACCGTCCCCGGGCAGGCAATCAGTTCTGTTTTTTCCTTATTATACAAAACACCCTGATACACGGAAAAATTTGTATTTTCTTCATCCAGCTGTATTTCCTTTAAGGATGTACAGCCATCTGCCAAACCCTTTCCCACTGTCGTCACTGCCTTTGGCAGTCTGAGCACCGAAAGTGCACTGCAACCCGAAAAGGCGTATTTTCCAATCTCCGTTATTCCATCCGGTAACGAAATTTCCTCTAACGCACTGCACTGATAAAACGCATACTCCCCAATTGCCGTCGCTGCAGAGGGGATTTCAATCTTTTTCAAACTACTGCACTGATAAAATGCCTGCACTGGAATCTTTGTGATTTTCGCCGGGATTGTAATTTCTTCTAATGCCGTACACTCGCGAAAGGTATTTCCCATTGTCTCTATCGTCTCCGGCAATGTAACACTCTTTAATGCCACACATTCTGCAAAAACACCGTTATTTAATGTGGTAACGCCTTCCGGCACAACCACCTCTGTAAGACCGCTGCCCATAAACGCACAGATATCTATTTCCGTCAATGTCTGTGGCAGGTCAAGCCCCTGTATGGAAGTGCATCCTGCAAATGCATGGTCTCCAATTGCCGTTACTCCCTCTGGAAATTCAAACGAAGGCAGTGCACTGCAGCCCGAAAATGAATACGCCGGGATTTCCGTTATTCCGGACGGAAAATTTACCGACTGCAAGTTTTCACATTCCTGCCATGCCCCTTCTCCAATCTCTGTAACTGTAGCCGGAACCACCATCGATGTAATTTTGCTGCACTGATAAAATGCATGTTCTTCGATTGCCTGTAACTGTTCCGGTAAAATGATTTCCTCAAGCGACGTACAACCGGAAAAACATTCGGTCGGAATCACCCGGACCGATGCTTTAAGGGAAACCCGTGTCAAACCTGTGCAATTCTGTAATGCAGCCGTTTCAAGCAGGTCAGCCGCTGAAAGCTGTAATTCATTAAGACTGCTGCATCCATAAAAAGCCCGTGCAGGAACTGCTTTCAGACTTGTGGTATCTATTGTCTGTATCCTTTCACACCCGTAAAAGGCATTTTCCCCGACAGAATCAATCCGCACGCCATTTCCCGCAAATGTATTCAGATTTTTGCACCCATAAAAGGCATTGTCTCCAACGGAAATGTGCGAAGCCCGTACATCTACAGTTGTAAGATTTTCTGCCCCATAAAAAGCTCCCGCTCCAATTCCTGTCACGGTTTCCGGCAATTCAATCGAAGAAAGACTTTTGTTTCCATAAAAAGCCCCTGCTCCGATTTGTACAACTGCATAGTCTGCTGCCTCCCCTTCTGCCGGAGTAAGTGAAACCGTCTGTGGAACCGAAACTGCCGCCTGGTCACTGCCAGACACAAGCACTGCCTGTTTCCATACGCCCGGAATATAGCCAAATCCCTGTGCATCCGTAACCGTCCCTAACGTGTAGAGCGTCAACAAATCTGTCAGTTCCGAATCCGTATAGTTCCCAGATAAACTGCAGCCACGAATGACTCCTGCATCATTTGCAATTCCCCACACATCCGGCATGGAAAAAACAACCGAAAATGTTTTTGTTTCCGTGTCAAAAGAAAGTAATTTATCTGCGGTTGTCACATACAGTAATCCGTTATAGGAAATCAATCCGGTACGCAAAGATTCCCCCGTATCCGTATAGGATGCAATCTCTTCTGTGGTGCCCGTCTGCCAGTCAATCTGCAAAATCTTACTGCTTTTTAAGGTATACCAGCCTCCATTGCAGAAAACAATCGGGTTTTCGATATCCTCCCAGAAATAATCGTCGAATGTCGTGTCATTACATTCAATCGACTTATACCATCCGGTATGCTCGTCACATAAACCTAACCTGCCCCCTTTTTCCATCGCAGCATCGCTTAACAGGAAAAAGTAATGGTCAGCCCTTCCATACACATCGGAATCCGGATCATTCCAGGTCACATCTACATGATACCAGTGGTCATTCACATATATCTCATTCCACGCATGGTTCATCTGCGCACTCGACACCATAATTGCCGGAATTCCGAGTTCTTCCATGACAGCCCGATACGCTAACGCATACGCTTCACAGACTCCCGTCTGGTTCACTAACAGGGAATACGCATCATGGTGCAGCAACGTATGGTCATAAATTACAGTTGAAGTTAAATAATCATTGACAAACAACGCTTTCTGCACATCCGTCCAGTTCTTGTCCACCTGTGCCACAATCCGGTTAAGCGCCTGATAATACTCTGCCTTTTGCGTTTCGAGTTCCGCTGTATCCGCTGTATAAGTATAGGAAATCACTTCTGCGATTCCATTCTCGTCACAGCTTACGGTAAGATTTTCGGAAGCATAAAAAAGTCCGCTGTCGTGATTGACCACCGACTGATAGACCGCTGCCACATCGTCCGCCGTCATATCATAGGAAGACAAATCTGTCTGCGTATTCATCTGCAAAATATCGGCACGGATTGCCTCTGCTGCATCCGCATATTCCACCGCACATTCGTCTGCCTGTTTTGCCTCTTCCTCCTGCGGTATCTCCCCCTGTTGAAACAGGCTGACCGTTTTTTCCACATCCTGTCCGCCCTTCACAGTCTGCGGACATACCGCAAGCAATCCAATTGCCAGAACTGCCAGAACCGTTTTTTTCTGTTTCATTCCTCTCCCTCCCTTGTGGTGTCATCCTATAATCCAAAGTACTTATCCAATCCGTTGGCAAGTCCCTGCACCATTTTATCCTGATAGTCATCCGATGCCATCAGCGCGTCCTCTGTCGGGTTGGTCATAAAACCAAGTTCCACGATTGTGACCGGCACCTGGCACCAATTGATACCGCTCATGCTGTCTGTTTCCCAGACATTACGCGTCGCACATCCTGTTGCCGCAGAAAGCTCCGATAGCACATTATCTGAAAGTGCCCGGCTTGCACTGTAAAGTGCCCCGTTATACGGATTATTTGCAGTCTGACAAATCGTCATTGCTCCGCTCGCTGACGTGTTGTCCGAACCATCCGCATGAATCCGCAAAAACGCATTGGCACCCGCCTCATTTGCAATTTCCGCCCGCTCTGCATTACTGATATTTACATCGTTGGTGGTCCGCACCATCACGACCTGGTATCCACGCTTTTCCAACTCCGTCTGCAATTTCAACGAAACTTCAAATGTCAGTTCATACTCTTTCAACCCTGTCGTAGTGCCTGTTGTTCCACCTGCAACCTTTGCCTTTGTCTCCGTGGCACCGGGACCAACCGGTTCCTGCTCGCTGTTTCCCTTTGCCTGGTGTCCTGCATCAATTGCCACGATATAACCGTTTTGCTCCCGCTCCTGCGTCTCACCTGTCTGGCCTGCCTCGGTTTCTGTCACCGGCGTACTCTCTGTCTCTGTCGGCGGTTCGCTCTCTGTTTGGCTCTCCGGCTCCGCTTTGTTCTCTGTCACTGCCTGCATTTCTTCCTCTGCCTCGCGTTCGTTCTCCACTTCTATCGGCTGTTCACTTGCTGCTTCACTTTCTGACTCTGTCTGTAGCGCGTTCTCTGCTTCACTTTCTATTTCTGGCTCTGTCGGCTGCTCACTTGCTGGCTCTGTGTCGGTTATCACTGTTCCTTCGCGTTCTGTGCCGCTCTCCGCTCCAGAATCTGTATTCTGGGATGCAGAACTGCACGCCGCAAGCAGTCCCAATGTCAGCAGCACTGGCAGCAATCGCACATACTTTCTATGCCTGTTTTTCATACGATGTTCTCCCAACCTTCAAATGATATGTTTTCCTGTTATGACAATGCCACATTCCGCACTATCTCTCTCTTTTTCCCCTTTAACATAACACCGGCTTCTCCATTCTGACAAGTCTTATCGGCAGAATTACCAAATTTTATGCGCATCACTTGCCTTTTTATTATTCTTCATTTATAGTATTTCAATCAAACAATATCATCTTTATTTCAATTCTATTTTCTAACAAACAAAACCTCCGAAAAGGCAATGCTGCCTAAGCGGATGCGCTATTATCACGGTCTTATTGACAGCCATCTTTTAGACAGCGGCAAAACTTATGACACACTTCCTTCTGTCTTTATCATCACAATCCTTCCCTATGACCCCTTCGAGCAGAACCGCATGGTCTATACCATAAAAAACTGCTGTGTGGAAGTACCGGAACTTCCATACGATGACGGTGCCGTCAAAATCTTTCTTTACACAAAGGGCACCGAAGGAAACCCTGGCAAAGAACTTCGCGATATGCTAAAATACATAGAAGAAACTACGGAACAAAACATCACCAATCC
>JBNMKM010000025.1:0-51112 GCA_050874345.1 Roseburia sp.
GCAAGACGTACCTGTGGTTATATCGGAACCCAGTTCTGGAATCAGGGAAGAACCCAGGAAATTAAAGAACGAGTATTACACTTGTAAAAAGGAATCGTATGAACTACGCAGAAATAAAACCATGTTCAATTGAAAATGGAACCGGAGTGAGAGTTTCTTTGTTTGTTTCCGGATGCAGACATCACTGTAAAGAGTGCTTTAATGCGGAAACATGGGATTTTAATTACGGAAAACCTTATACCGAAGAAACGGAAGCACTGCTGTTAGAACAGCTTGCACCGGATTATATTGCGGGGCTGACATTGCTTGGTGGAGATCCGACGGAGCCGGAGAACCAGAGAGCGCTGCTTCCGTTGCTTCAAAGAATCCGAAAGGAACTTCCAAGTAAGACAGTCTGGGCGTACAGCGGATATCTTTACGAGGATTTTCTGCCGGGAGGCAAAGCTTACTGTGAGGTGACGGAGGAGTACTTAGGACTGATTGATATTCTGGTAGACGGGCCGTTTATCTTAGAGCAGAAGGATATTTCCCTGCTGTTTCGCGGGTCTGCAAACCAGCGCATCATTGATGTTCCAAAGACCCGTGCCTGCGGGGATGTCGTGATTGCCATGGAGTGAAAAAAATGCTATAATAAAATAGTAGCGTTTTGTCACAAAGGGAGAATAGAAATGAAAGTGAACTGGAGAGCGGTTGTCGCAGTGGCATTTTATGCACTTGGGATTCTTGGCTGGCTTTATATCGGAGGATGGATGATTTTAACCAGACCGGTAAAAGGATTGATTCTGGCGCATCTGGCAGGAAATCTTTCGCTCTGGAAGCTGCTTATTGCGGTGATTCAGGGATTCCTCTATCTGTCGCTGGCTGGCGGAGTCTGGTGTGTGGGATATATACTGGGCAATCATTTTAAAGAAAACGAGTAATGTAGTAAAGAACCCTGCGCAAGCAGGGTCCTTTTTAAATGAGGATTCAGATACCGTATGATTTTAAGAGTACCTTCTTATTATAAAGAGTTCCGCTGTATTGCGGATAAATGTAAAAACAGCTGCTGCATTGGATGGGGCATCGATATTGACGAGGACACAAGAGATTATTATTCCGGAATCGAAGGGGCATTTGGAAAACGCCTGCGGGATGCACTGGAAACGGATGAAGAGGGCGTGGTAGGCTTTAAACTGCGCGAAAATGGCTGGTGTCCGTTTTTAAATGAAAAAAAACTGTGCGAAATCTGCATTACGCTCGGTGAGGAAGCATTGAGCGAGGTCTGCACGGAATATCCACGTTTTACGATGGAGTACGGAAACGTGCGGGAAAAATGCTTATGTCTTTCCTGTGAAGAAGTGGGACGGCTGGTATTTTCAGGCGAAGAAAAAGTGACATTTGAGGAATATGAGATTGCAGATGCTTGGCAGGAAGAAGAGGACGTGGAGCGAGAAATAGAGCTTGGCGCCAAACTTGAATATGTCAGAAATGAAGCAGTAAAAATTCTGGAGAACAGAGAAAAAAGCATTTTTACACGGATGGCGGAGGTCCTTTCCTATTGTAAAGAGGCACAGGAAACTTTGTTTGGCGGAGGTGCAGCGGAAACAGAAGAAGCAGAAACACAGACACCGTATGAACATTTCCTTGAGCGGATACGCCTGTTTGAAGAGTTAGAGCCGTTTGGAGCACAGTGGGAAACGGTGCTTTCACAGATGAAACAGACCTTTTCCTCTGCGGAGGTTTATGACAGGCTGCACCAGGAATACTGGAGCAAAAATGGGGCGTGGGAGTACACTTACGAGAAAATGATGGTGTATTTTCTGTTCCGCTATTTTATGCGTGCGGTCTACGACGATAATCTGTTTGGAAAAGTGCAGTTTGCAGTGCTTTCCGTCCTTGCAATTCTCGATTTGGATGTGTGGTGCGCGAACCGCAACGGGGGAACCTTTTCCTTAAAAGACCGGATTGAAATGGCGGCGCTTTATGCAAAGGAAGTGGAGCACTCCGAGGAGAATGTCGACCTTTTGATGGAAGATATCTGGTTTGAAGAGATTTTTGCAGGGGACAGGCTTAGAACGCTGGTTTTGAACTATAATACATATAGAAAATAGAAAGAGGGCACAAAAATGAAAGTAATACTGGTAAATGGAAGTCCAAAGAAAAATGGCTGCACCTATACGGCATTGACGGAGGTTGCAGGAGCACTGGAAAAAAACGGAATTGAGACGGAGATTTTTCATGTGGGAAATAAACCGTTAGCCGGCTGCATGGGCTGCGGTGCATGCTTAAAGACCGGAAAATGTTTTATGGACGATACGGTCAATGAATTTGTGGAAAAAGCAAAGGAAGCAGACGGTTTTGTGTTCGGCTCTCCGGTGCATTACGCGGCTGCATCCGGAGCAATCACATCTTTTCTGGATCGGGCATTTTACGGAAAGGGAAGTGTTTTTGCAGGAAAGCCGGGAGCTTCTATTGTAAGCTGCAGAAGAGGCGGTGCATCGGCAGCCTTTGACCAGCTCAATAAATATTTTACGATTAGCAGTATGCCGGTGGTATCTTCCCAGTACTGGAATCAGGTGCATGGAACAACACCGGAGGAAGTACGGCAGGATGAAGAGGGAATGCAGACGATGCGGACGCTCGGAAATAACATGGCGTGGCTGTTAAAGTGTATCGAACTTGGAAAAAAAGAGGGAATTACCTTCCCGGTGGGTGAGAAAAAGATTGCGACGAATTTTATTCGCAAATAAAAAATAGCCGGGCGACCAGCGGATGGCTTGTCAACCGGCTATTAGCGCTTTCCTGTCAGAAAATGCAGGAAAGAGACTGGAGTTTTGCCTTTGGCTCTTGTTTCGTCAATGTATTTCTCATAAAAGAGAATGACTTCCGCAAAAGACATTGCAGGATCGATTGCATAAGACATATGCACACCTTCTTTCTTCATAGATTTCCTGAATAAAGATTCTTCGAAAAAAATTCTTCGAATTTCTCAGGTTCGATACGAGTATACCACTGCAATATCGGAAAATCAACCAAAAAATTGTATTTTAAATTGTACAATTTTACTAAAAGTAAAGAAACGGATAAGGAAACGGAGCATGGGAAAAGATGAAAGATATTGACAGCGGCGGTATTGCCAAAACAGGAGAAATCAAGTAGAATAACTGTTAGTAGAGAGACGAAGGAAACGGTATGTGTAAGAAAATAATTGAAGATTTAGCCGGAAACCGGATGGAAAAAGAAAAAATAAAAGAGGCACTGAGCGCGTTGCGCAGTGAAATCAAAGACCCCGGGAAGCAAAAAGAGGCACAGGAGCTTATTGGAGACGGAGCATGGCTGATTAAGATGCTTTCATCAGACGAACCGAAGGTGCGCAAAAATGCAGCACTTTTGCTTGGAGACTTAAAAGTGCAGCAGGCGCTTCCGGGGCTTTATGAGGCATACTGTGTGGAAGAAACACGTTTTGTGAAAAGTTCTTATCTTACCGCAATGGGGAAACTGGATGCGAAGGAGTACGCAGGAAAGTTAAAGGAGCGTCAGAAGGAGCTTTCTAAGAAAGTTCCAGAGGAGAACGAGAAGAAGCATCATCGCGAGGAAATGCGGGAGTTGGAAAAGCTTCTCGTTGGAATTGAGGGTGTCAAAAAGCATACCTTCCGTGGCTTCTCTGAACCACAGAATTTTTTGCTTACGACTTCAAGAGAACTGAGAAACGTCACACTTGCCGAAGTAAAGGCGCTTTCTTCAGAGATTTCTTACCGGGTGAGCGAGCATCCACTTGGCGTACTGGTGCAGAGCAGACAGCTTTCACAGTTTTTACATTTGCGCACCTACAGAGAACTTCTGTTTCCGCTGAAAGCAAAGGTATCTTCTAATCCGAGGGAGGCGGCAGCAGCCGTTGAAAAAGCCGGGATTGTACCGTTTCTTTTCTCATGCCATAAGGAAGAGACACCATTTTATTTTCGCCTGGAATTAAAGAGCCGTATGGAACTTGACAAGAAAACGGATTTTGCCAAGAAATTTGCGGCGGAACTTGAGAATTTAACGGGACGGAAGCTCATTAATTCAACAAAAAATTACGAGATTGAAATTCGTCTTGCAGAGACGAAAGAGGGAACATTTCTTGCGTTTCTGAAATTGTATACAATCCCGATGAAGCGCTTTTCTTACCGGAAAAATGCCATTGCAGCGTCTATCCATCCGGCAAATGCAGCGGTGCTTATGAATCTCGCAAAGCCTTATTTGAAAGAGGATGCGCAGATTTTAGACCCGTTTTGCGGAGTGGGAACGATGCTTATCGAGCGTGATTACTGCGTCCCGGCACGCGAGAAATACGGCATTGACACCTTTGGGGATGCCATTGTGATGGCACGTGAGAATGCGGCGCTTGCGGGAGAGAAGATTAATTTTATTCACAGGGATTACTTTGATTTTAAACACGCCTATCTGTTCGATGAAATTATCACCAATATGCCGATGCGTGGAAAGAAAACAAGAGAGGAACAGGATGCGTTTTATGCAAGATTCTTTGAAAAATCGCAGAGCATCTTAAGCGGAGATGGAATTATCATTATGTATTCCAATGAGCAGGGATTTGTAAAAAAACAGCTGAGACTTCGGGATAATTATCGTCTGCTGCAGGAGTTTTGTATTCGCGAGAAGGATGGATTCTATCTGTATATCATCGGAATTAAGGGGTAAGTACTATGGCATTCGCAATCAAAAAAAGAGAAGACAGGCAGGCAAAATCAGAATTTGGTCTTTTAGATGCGCTGTTAATGCAGAGCCTTCAGGACCGTTTCTGTGATGCAAATAATGTATATCTGGTGTGCTTAAGCAGAAAGCGCGGGGTGATTACAAAGGCATACGGCTCAAAGGAAGAGCTGGCGTATGTCCATTCCATTGTGACGATGGATATGCACGTATCGCTTTTGAATAAGATGGTGGACAGCCGGATTGAAAATGTCATCGAGGAAGACTGTGGTACGGATGCGGTTAAAATGTGCGGTGTTTCTATCCGTGTAGGCGGGGAAACCGTTGCCACCTGGGTGGTGGTAGGTGTGATGGAAGATACGAAGGAAGACGTACCTTCATGTGTCATGCGCACCTCGCCGGAACGGTTTTATAAGTCGATTGAATTCTTAGAGACGTTGTCAAAACAGCTTTTTGCAGTAAAAATGGAAGAGCTTCTTGCTCAGGAGGCATTTTTAAAGAGCCGGGAATCGGAAATGCAGATGGAAGCGGAGCTTCACCGCAACGAAGCAATGACATCCATCGTTAAAATGTTGGAATCTGAAAATGGTTTTGTGCAGATTGTAAACGACATTTTAAAGAACGTCTGTGAATATCTTGACCTTTCGAGAGCAAGCCTGATTCAGGAAAATGTGAATCCTGTCTATGTGGACATGATTGCTGAGTATGTTTCACCGGAGAAAGAAACGCTGATTGCACGCAAACAGCAGGTCAAAAAGGCGGATTATCCGTTTTTTAACGGAAAGCCGTATATGATTTCCGCCAATTCCATGATGCCGGATGAATTTCACCGTCTGTTTGAAAAAGAGGGAATCAAGGCAGCCGTATTTCTTCCAATTGAAGTGAACGGCAGAAACAGTATGTATCTGTGCTTTGTGGAATGTCACAAGGAGCGCATCTGGGATGTCAATGATATCAAGTTTGTCAATGATGTAAAACGCATTATCCAGAGCATTTTAACAAAGCGTATTGCCAAAAATTCTCTGGCAAGCTCTTATGCGTCACTTGAGGCAATTCTTGAAAATGTGGGCTGCGGCATTTATGTGAAAGACCCTGCAAGCAATTCGATTCTTTATACCAATCAGCGTTTTCGGGATTCCTTCCGCAAGAGTATTGAGAAGGGAGCGCTCGACCGCTACATGGAGCAGGGGCTTAAGGCAGAACATTCCTTCCGGGAAATTTACTACGAAGAGGAAAACCGCTGGTTTGATTTCCACAGCACGCAGATTAACTGGGTGGACGGAAGAACGGTCATGCTGTGCACCATTTATGATGTGACGGACAAAAAGATGTATCAGCAGAAGATTGAGCGCCAGGCGAACAATGATTTTCTGACTGGATTATATAACAGAATGCGCTGTGAGCAGGATTTGGAGCGTCATATCAAACAGGCGATGGAATTTGGCGGCGAGGGTGCCCTGCTTTACATTGACCTGGATGATTTTAAACATATCAATGACGGACTCGGGCATCAGCACGGCGACATCCTTCTGAAAAATATCTCGACCAGCTTACAGCAGATTCCGGGTGTCGAGAACAGTTGTTACCGCATGGGCGGAGATGAATTTATCATTATCATTCCGCATCATCATTTTTCGATGCTCCACGATATTATCGGGGAAGTGCGTTCCATTTTTTCACGTCCGTGGGTGTTAAAGGATACGGAGTATTACTGTACCATCAGTATGGGTGTTGTCTGCTTCCCGAACGATGGAAAGACCGTGGAAGAGCTGATTCAGAAGGCAGATATTGCGCTGTATGAGGCAAAATGTGCCGGAAAGAACCGTGTGGAATTTTATGATGACAATGTGGAATCCACATCCTTTAAGCGTCTGGATTTAGAGAAAAATATGCGCAATGCGACCAGACATTCCTTTGAGGAATTTGAGGTCTACTATCAGCCGGTTGTGGATGTGACAAAGCCGGATTATCCGTGTATCGGGGCAGAAGCGTTAATCCGCTGGAACTCGCCGGAACTTGGATTTATCTCACCGGTAGATTTCATCCCGATGGCAGAGTACTTGGGATTAATCAATCCTATCGGCGACTACATTCTTCGTGAGGCGTGCATCCGCTGCAAGTACTGGAATGATTATGGCCATCCGGACTATAAGGTGAACGTGAATCTTTCCGTGGTACAGCTTTTACAGAATGATATTGTGGATAAGATTGCACAGGTTTTAAAGGAGACGGGAATCATGCCGCAGCACTTGAATCTGGAAGTGACCGAGAGCCTTGCTATCAACGATATGAATCGTATGAAGCGGATTCTTGCAGATATCCGCCAGCTTGGCGTGCGTGTGGCGCTCGATGACTTTGGAACCGGCTACTCGTCCTTAAATCACATCCGGGAACTGCCGATTGATATCATAAAAATTGACCGCTGCTTTATCATTGACATTGACAAGGATGAGTTTTCGGATGCTTTTGTAAAGATGGTATCGGAACTTGCCAAGGCGATTGATGTAAAAATCTGCGTGGAAGGCGTGGAGACAGAGGAGCAGCTCAAAAAAGTCGTGGGCTGCGGCGTGCATATGATTCAGGGATTCTACTTCGGAAAGCCAATGTGCGTGAAGGACTTCGAGGAGAAGTATATCTGATGTTAGATATGTTGCTGCCTGGGTAGAACATTTGTTATCCTCCTATCATAAATCTGAAAAGAGATATGATAGGGGGATATTATTTTTTTCCGATACGCCGTTCAATTACCATGACAAGGTCGTAAATGATATTTCGCTGTTCTGGCGGGAGCTGGCGCAGCCGTTCAAGAAACAGAAGTTCTTTAGAAGTGGGAGCGGAAGCTGAAGTATAGCCTAACAGGCAGTCGGTAGACACGTGGAGTGCATCTGCCATTGCCATTACTGTTTTAAAATCCGGTTCATGGTTACTTTTTATATAGCCGTTCAATGTTGTTTTTGCAATGTTTAGCATAGAGGCAAAATCCTTTTGAGAAATATCTCGTTCTTCTAACAGATTTTGTAAGTTCTCGCCAAATGTCATCAGAATATATCCCCTTATTTTATGAAAGATTTATTGCTGTTATTATATAGATGGTATGTCCGAAAATAATTAATGATACTAGTAATTAGTATTTATAGTATTGCAAATACTATAAAATAGTATTATGATAAAAACGTACTAAAAATGACATAGTATAAAAATACAAAGGGAGAAACAAACATATGAGGAGAAAGAGCTTATGGAAACAAGTACTGGCGGTTTCACTGTCTGTAGCAATGCTGGTAGGATTACCGGCAGAAGCAGTGTTTGCAGATGGTAAAATAAACGGCGTGGATTTAGTTGAAACTGCAGAATTTCCTGAGACACCAGAAGACACGGAAGAGGTTACAGAGTCAGTTGATTTAATGACGGAGACAACAGAAGATGTGGCGGAATACTTTGAATACGAAGAAAACGAGGATGATAACGGAGACGCAGATGGTACTGTCACCATTACGGGGTATACTGGAAGTGATACGGAAGTGGTAATTCCGGATGAGATTGATGGAAAAAGTGTGACTGGCATAGGAAATTCTGCATTTTCTGAGTGCAGTAGCTTGGTGAGTATAGAAATTCCAGATGGCGTAACGAGTATAGGAGATTCCATTTTTTTTAATTGTGAAAGACTGCAAAATGTTATATTACCTGAAAGTTTGAAGAACATAGGGGATTTTGCATTTGAAGGATGCAAGAGTCTGGCAAGTATTACAATCCCATTTGGAGTCACAAGCATAGGAAAATGTGTATTTGGTGATTGTGATAAGCTGATAAGTATTGTAGTTAAGCCTGGAAATAGTAATTATACAAGCGGAGAAAACAATAATTGTATTGTAGAGACACAAAGTGGTACGTTGATAGCTGGGTGTCAAACCACAGTAATTCCAGAAGATGTAAAAATCATAGGAAAATCTGCATTTGAAGGATGTACTAATTTAACAAAAATAGTAATACCAGAAAGTGTAATAAATATAGAAGAAGAGGCTTTTGCATGGTGCACCGGTCTATGTGAAATTACGATTCCTAAAAATGTGGCATATATAGGAAAGGGTGCATTTTGGAAGTGTATAAGTATATCTGAAATTGTAGTGCAGACAGAGAATGATGTTTATACAAGTGGGGAAAATAACAATTGTATTATTGAACAGGAAAGTAAAAAACTGATTGTTGGATGTCAAAATACTATTATTCCAAACGAAGTGACAAGTATAGGGGATTATGCTTTTTATATTTGTGAGAATTTGAGTAATATTGTAATTCCGGATGGAGTCACAAGTATAGGCAAATGGGCATTTGGTTTTTGCAGTGGTCTAACTAATGTTGATATTCCAGATAGTGTAACAAGCATAGGAGAGTATGCATTTAGCAATTGTTATGGATTGATAGATATTTGTATTCCGAAAAATATAACAAGTATAGAAGCAGGTACATTTTCCGATTGTAGCGGCTTGACAAATATTGAGATTCAGGGAAGTGTTTTTAGCATAGGTGACAATGCATTTGCGCATGACTATAATTTGAAAACTGATTTGCAGTTGAGTGAAACAAGAACAATAGGCAGAGAAGCTTTTAGGTATTGTGAAGCATTATCAAAGATACTGCTTCCATTAAGTGTCGAGTATATTAGTTATTCTGCATTTGATGATTGTAATAATTTGACTATCTACTGTGCAGATGACTCTTATGCAAGACAATACGTTGTTAAATATAATATTCCCTATAAATCGTTAGAAGAATGGGATGCGTCATCCTGCATCCATGCGAATACAGAGATACGCAATGCAAAATCCGCGACCTGCACAGAAACAGGTTATACGGGAGACACTTATTGTATCGACTGCGGAGAATTAATTGCGAACGGAACAATAATTGTAGCATTAGGACATTTCTATACCGAAAGCATCACCACGCAGCCGACTGTAACAAGCGAGGGAGTAAAAACATACACCTGTTCCCGTTGTGGAGATGCTTACACAGAAACAATTGCGAAGTTAAACTGTGCTCATACGAACACAGAGGTACGCAATGCGAAATCCGCAACCTGTACAGAGATAGGCTACACAGGAGATACCTATTGTGTGGACTGTGGAACCCTTATCAGCAGTGGAACAACAATTGCGAAACTGACCGTTACTTATACCGTGAAGTTTGATGGCAATGGGGCAAACAGCGGTTCCATGGAAAATCAGAAGATAACCTATGCCAGCGGAAAAGCACTGAGCGCAAATAAATTTAAGAAAAAAGGTTATAGTTTCAAAGGCTGGAATATAAGCAAGGATGGCAGCGGCACAGCTTATGACGACAAAGCAGATGCTTCCAGACTGATAGAGACAAACGGTGCAGAGATAACATTGTATGCACAGTGGACTGCAAATAAGTACACCATTACTTTTAACGGCAACGGAAGCACCAGTGGAAGCACTAAGAAACTTTCTAACTGTAAATATGGCAAGAAATATACGTTGACAAAGAATGGTTTTAAGAAAACGGGCTATACCTTTAATGGCTGGAACACGAAGAAGGACGGCAGTGGAAAGAGTTATAAGAATAAGGCAGAAGTAAAAAATCTTTCTTCCAAATCCGGCGGAAAAGTAACGTTGTATGTGCAGTGGAAGAAGACAAAGTACACGATTACCTATAACCTGAACAAAGGAAAAAATAATAAAAATAACCCGACATCTTATAACATTACTACAAAGACAATTAAATTAAAGAATCCGACCAGAAAGGGTTATACCTTTAAAGGCTGGTATTCTGACAAGAAATGCACAAAGAAAGTGACGCAGGTCAAAAAAGGCAGTACCGGAAACGTCACTCTTTATGCAAAATGGACAAAAAAATAAGAATTTCTTGTTCCCAAAGAATAAACTCTGCTATAATCAGTGTAAAGCATATATTCTTTGGAAACATTCCTAATTACGATGTGAGGACAGTTCTTCCGGGAATTGTCCCCACTCGTATCTTCTGGCGTCTGTGCCAGTCTGATTCCATATGGAAATCTGTGCTTTTCATACCAATTCACAAAGCATAGGATTTTCCATAGGACAGACAGGGCCGTTTTCTATGGAAAATCCGCAGATAAGGAGGAACCATGGAGAAAACGACAAAGGTTGTAAGAAACTATAAGGATACGGTATTTCGGATGCTGTTTCAGGATAAGGCGCATCTGTTGGAGCTTTACAATGCGGTCAATCAGACGGCTTATGAGAATCCAGAAGAGCTTGAGATTGTGACATTAGAAAATGCAGTCTATCTTGGGATGAAGAATGATGTGGCATTTTTGATAGACTTTCACCTGTATTTGTACGAACACCAGTCTACGGTGAATTCCAATATGCCGCTTCGATTCCTGCAATATGTTGCGCGGGAATACGAGAAGTTCATAGAACAGAACCTGCTTTACCGGAGCCGGAGAACTCATATTCCGGCACCGCGTTTCTGTGTGTTTTATAATGGGCAGGAGAAACAGCCGGAGCACTGGACGGAGTGCCTGTCACAGGCATTTGAGACAAAGGAAGCGGAACCATCCTTAGAACTGAAGGTGGAGTTTTTTAATATCAATTCCGGAATGAATGAAACGCTTATGAAAAATTGTAAGACGCTTTCCGAGTATATGCAGTATGTGAATCTTGTAAGGGAAAAGGCAGAACAGATGCCTTTGCAGGATGCCGTCAATCAGGCGATAGATTTCTGCATTAGGAAGGGAATTCTGTCAGAGTTTTTGCGTCAGAATAAGGCGGAGGTGACAGCGATGAGTATTTTTGAATATGATGAAGAAGGGGTTCGCAAGATGTGGCAGGAGGATGCCAGAGAAGAGGGCTTAGCAGAAGGACGGGCAGAGGGATTACAGCAGGGGATTCAACAGGGCAGAGAACAGGGAGAAAAACAATTTTTGATACAGATGGTTTTACGAAAGCTGCAAAAGGGTAAACCGGCGGAACTGATTGCGGAAGAATTAGAGGAGAATCCAGAGACAGTTGCGCATATCTGCACGGCTGCGGAAAAATGTGCAACCATGACAGATACAGAGCGCGTATATGAGTATTTAAACGGTAATATCAGCTAGTTCAAACCGGATGACTTTCTTTAATTCGTCAATAGAAGTCTCAATCTGGTAACCGATTTTTCCGGCGCTGAAAAAGATGTGTTCCTGCCTAGCAGCACTTTCGTGAATGACAGTGCGAAAGAATTTCTTCATGCCGATAGGAGAACATCCACCGTGGATGTAGCCGGTTAAGGGCAGAAGGTCTTTGGATTTCAGCATTTCGATGCTTTTTTCCCCGACGCTTTTGGCTGCTTTTTTTAGGTCCAATTCCTGGTTGACCGGAACCAAAAATACATAGTGATTTGCAGATTTTCCGGTGGTTACTAATGTCTTAAATACGGCGTCCGGATTCTGGGAGAGCGCAGTGGCTACTTCCATGCCGCTTAGGGCATCCGTATCTGCATAGCTGTGGGCAGTGTATTTGATTTTTTTCTGGTCTAAAATTCGCATTACATTTGTCTTTTCTTCCATAATGTATTCCTCTGATGATAAGATTTTTACGCAAGAAGCGTACACCTTGTTATTATAGCATAAAACTTTCGCCTTGCAAAAAGAACATTTTAGGGGGCGAAAAATAATTACAAAAGCATTGATATTTTTTTAGTGTGTGTGTATAATATGGTTAAGAGCAGAGATGTTCTTCTTCATCTTGATGAGTCCTGTGACGGTTTCGACAGGACGGTAAAATAAAAATTGACCGAGCGATGAGTCCTGTGACGGTTCTGACAGGACGGTAAAATAAAAATTGACCGAGTGATGAAGCTGATTACGAGAGGCTGAGAAGTCTCTCGTTTCTTTTTACTCAATCGAGTTGTTGTTCCCAAAGGAGAAAAATTGAATGAGTCTGCCAGAGAATGATTATCAAATTCTTAGGTTGACGGATGAATTTACATAAAAAAGAGAACGAAAGGCAGGATAGAACATGGCACTTCAGTTTATTTTTGGAAATTCGGGAAGCGGGAAATCCGGGTATCTGTACCGGAGTGTGCTAGAGCAGGCAGAGCGGGAGCCGGAACGCAATTTTTTAGTGCTGGTGCCGGAGCAGTTTACCATGCAGACACAGCGGGAGCTGGTGGGAATGCAGCGGAATCATGCAATTATGAATGTAGATGTGCTCAGCTTTGCAAGACTTGCTTACCGCGTGTTTGATGAGCTTGGAAAGCAGGAGCTTGTGGTGTTGGAGGAGACGGGAAAGAACCTGATGCTTCGCAAGGTGGCGGAACAGCAGAAGGGAAATCTGCGTGTGCTTGGCGGCAATATGAACAAGATGGGATATGTGGATGAAGTGAAGTCCCTGATTTCGGAGCTGGTGCAGTACAATGTTTCGCCGGATGTGCTGGATAATTTTTTGAAGGATGAGACGTTAGGGGAGACTCTGCGCCTGAAACTGGAAGATATCGCAGCCCTTTACCGGGGGTTTGAGAAATATAAAGAGGGACGGTTTATTACGGCAGAGGAGGTATTGGGACTGTTTTACGATGTGGCGGAGGAGTCTTTGATACTGCGGGACTGTGTGATTGTCTTTGACGAGTTTACGGGCTTCACACCGATTCAAAACCGGCTGATGGAGCGCTTCATGAAGCTGGCAAAAGAGGTTGTCGTGTCGGTGACGATGGATAGCAGGGAAGATTTTTATCACATGACAGGCGTGCATGAGCTGTTTGCGATGAGTAAGAAGACGGTGCAGACGCTTCTTCGGATTGCAACAGAACAGCATGTGGAGATAAGGGATCCGGTGGTGCTATCCGGAGGGAAACAGATGCGCTATGCAAATGCTCCGGCGCTTTATTTTATGGAACAGAACCTGTTTCGTCCCGGAAGTAAAAACTATAGTTGTAAGACGAACGAAATCAGCATTACAGGGTTAAAAAATCCAAGAGAAGAGCTGCGGTTTGTAGCGCGTAAGATTACGGAGCTGGTGCGAAAGGAAGGATACTGTTATAAGGAAATCGCAGTGGTAACCGGGGATGTCGCGCAGTATGCAAACTATGTGCCGGAGATTTTTGAGCAGTTTGAGATTCCATTTTTTATCGACCAGACGAAAAATGTCTTATTTCATCCGTTTACCGAGTGTCTGCGGGCAATTTTAGAAATCGTGGAGCAGGATTTTTCCTATACGAGCGTCTTCCGGTTCCTGCGGTGTAATCTGACGGGCGGAATCTTAAAAGAGACATCAGAGGACGGAGAGCCGTTAAGTGGAGAAGACATTGACCGGATGGAAAACTATATTCTTGCAAAGGGAATCCGTGGGCGGAAGCGGTGGAAAACGCCGTGGACGCTTGTTCTGCCGGATGGGACCAAAGAGGAGTATCCACGGATGAACCGCATCAGACAGCGAATCAGTGAACTCTTTGAACCGCTGTTTGAGGCATTTTCAGACGGCACTGCGGGGGAGGAAACCTATGCCATTTACCGGCTGTTACGGGAGCTTTCCATGGAAGAGCAGTTAAAGGAGCGGGAAAAGCGGTATCAGGAAGAGGGAAATGCCGAGCGTGCAAAGGAATATGCCCAGATTTACCGTATCGTGATGGACTTGTTAGATAAAATTGCGGCACTGTTAGGGGAAGAAAAAATCAGTGTGCGGGAATATGCGGATATCCTTGATGCAGGATTTTCAGCGGCAAAGGTCGGAATTATTCCGCCGGGCAATGACAAGGTCACGGTAGGCGATATCGAGCGTACACGTCTCAATCACATCCGCGCATTGTTTTTTGTGGGCGTAAATGATGGAATTGTGCCAAAGAGTGAAAAAGCAGGGGGCATTATCTCGCAGTTTGAGCGGGAGACGATGGCGGCACACAAGTTAGAGCTGGCACCGGGAGCAAGAGAGCGGGTATTTATCCAGAAATTTTACCTGTATTTGAACCTGACAAAGCCGTCGGAACATCTCTATGTCACTTTTTCGAGAATCAATGCAGACGGAAAAGCGCTGAGGCGGTCCTATCTGATTGGTACATTGAGCCGTCTGTTTCCAAAACTACAGGTGCAGGAAATCGAAGAGCTTGACTGGGAAGAGGATGCACTGACGCCAAAGAGCGGAAGAAAATTTTTCTTGGAAGAGCTGCAGCGTATCCGGCAGGGGGAAGAATCGGCGGAATCGGACAGAAGACAGATGTGGTATGCCCTGACAAACTGGTATCTTTCTGATGAGGCAAACCAGGAGGAGACGAAACGTCTTTTGGATGCGGCGTGGAGCGTGCACAGCGATGAACCGGTAAGCCGTGCCGTGACAAGGGCACTGTATGGGACAACCCTTGAAAACAGTGTGACCAGGCTGGAACGGTTTGCAGCCTGTGCCTATGCGCATTTCCTAAGCTACGGCTTACAGCTTAAGGAGCGGGAATTACAGCAATTTGCAGGGGTGGATATGGGAACTATCTATCACGATGCACTCGAGCATTTTGCAATGTGTATAAAAAAATCAGAATATACCTGGTTTGACCTCCCGAAGGAACGGCAGGAGGAGTGGCTTGAGGAGAGCATGGAGTATGCAATCGGCAGGAGCCGTGCGGCGGACAGCTTCGAGGACCCGAGAAACCGTTATCTGTTAGAGCGGATGAAGGTGACGCTTCACAGAACCGTGTGGGCATTGCTATTACAGGTGCAGAAAGGGAAGTTCGAGCCGGAACAGTTTGAGGTATCCTTTTCGGGTGCAAATCATCTTGATGCTGTGCGTTTTACCTTAAGTGAAGAAGAAAAAATGCAGCTTCAGGGGCGGATTGACCGGATTGACCTGTTAGAGACAGACGACAGCGTCTATGTGAAAATCATTGATTACAAATCAGGTAACACAAGCTTTTCACTGGTCAATCTTTATCATGGACTGCAGCTTCAGCTTGTCCTTTACCTGAATGCGGCACTCGAACTTGTGGAAAAACAGCATCCGGGAAAAAAGGCGGTTCCGGCGGGAATCTTCTATTATCATGTGAGTGACCCGATGGTGGAGGAAGATGGAACGGAATCCGAGGAGAAAATCCGCCGTGAGGTGTTAGAACAGTTGAAGTTAAACGGACTTGTGAATGAAGACCCGGAGATTTACCGGGCGATGGACACTGATTTTGCCGGAACATCATCTGTCATTCCGGTGGCATTAAAAACAGACGGAAGTTTAAAGGCAACCTCAAAGACGGCAAGCAGCTTTGATTTTCAGGTGATGTCAGATTATGTAAATCATATCATTGCCAAGACGGGCAGACAGATTTTTGACGGCGATGTGTCGGTAAAACCATATCTTCTGGATGGAAGGAGCGGCTGCGATTATTGTCCGTATCATATGGTGTGCGGATTTGACACGAGAATGCCGGGCTGTGATTACAGACGGTTGGATAAGTTTGACAATGCAGAGGCTGTGCTTGAACGGATGAAGGCAGAGAGGAATGAAAAATGAGCGTTTCATGGACGAAGGAACAACAACAGGTCATTGATTTAAGAGGGCGCAATATTTTAGTGTCGGCGGCAGCAGGCTCCGGAAAAACAGCCGTGCTCGTAGAGCGTATTATTGGAATTGTGACGGATGAAAAGCATCCGGTTGATATCGATAAGCTTCTCATCGTGACCTTCACAAATGCGGCGGCGGCAGAAATGCGGGAGCGTATCGGGGCTGCAATTGAAAAGGCATTGGAGAAAAATCCGATGGATGCACATTTACAGCGGCAGATGACATTGATTCATAATGCACAGATTACTACGATTGACAGTTTTTGCCTGTATGTCATCCGCAATCATTTTCATGAGATAGATTTAGAGCCGAACTTCCGAATTGGAGATGAGGGAGAGTTAAAACTTCTGCGGGAGGACGTGCTTTCCAAGGTACTGCGGGAAAATTATGCGAGGGCGCAGGAAGAGACAGAGGAAGGCAACCGGTTTCTGGAATTTGTGGACGGTTATGCATCCGCAAAGAGTGATGATGCTGTGCGCGGGATGATATTACAGGTGTATGAGTTCTCGAGAAGCTATCCCTGGCCAGACCAGTGGCTGTCAGATTGTGTGAGAGGATATGACAGTAAAGACGAAACGGAACTGGAAGAAACAGTCTGGATGCAGGCATTGGTGCGTCATATCCGTGCGGTGGTGCAGAATCTGACCGAATTATCGGAATATGCCTATGAACTGGTGAGTCTGCCGGAAGGCCCTTACTGCTATGAGCCGGCAATCCGTAGTGACCTTGAAAAATATAAGAGAATTGAAAAATGTGAGCGCTGTTCGGAGCTGGCGGAAGAACTGTCACATCTGACGTATGACAGGCTGCCAAGCAGTCGTGGATTTGAAGGGGACCCGGCGCTTTTAGAGCAGGTGAAGGCACTCAGGGAACAGGGAAAAGATGCGGTGAAAAAACTGTGCAGGCAGTACTTTTTTGCACCGGTGGACATTCTGATTGCAAGGTTAAAAGACACTGGGAGAATGGCACAAGAGCTGGTGCGCCTTGCAGGGGAATTTGCAGAGGCATTTGCAGCTGAAAAACGCCGGAAGAATCTGGTGGATTTTCATGATTTGGAGCATTTTGCCCTGGAGATTCTGGTGGACGAAGAGAGCGGACTGCCGAAACGGACTGCCGAGGAGTTTCAGGAGAATTTCGAGGAAATCATGATTGATGAGTACCAGGACAGCAATTATGTCCAGGAAACCTTGCTTCGAGCAGTGTCAAGAGAAGGACGCGGTCAGAACAATATTTTTATGGTGGGGGATGTAAAACAGAGCATCTATCGGTTTCGTCTGGCAAGACCGGAACTTTTTATGGAAAAGTATGGCAGCTATACGCTTGAGGAGAGCGAGAAACAGCGCATTGACCTACATAAGAATTTCAGAAGCCGTGACGAGGTGCTTACGTGTACGAATGATATTTTCTTCCGGATTATGAAGCAAAATCTCGGCAATGTGGAATACGATGCGGCGGCAGCCCTTTATCCGGGCGCTTCCTATCCGAAGGCGGAAACTCCTTTGCAGTTTGCGGCGGAGGTTGCATTAGTAGACCACACGGATGAACTTTTAGAGGACACCGATTATCAGGATAAGAAACTGCTTGAAGCAAAGCTTGTGGCGGTGCAGATTGAAAAGCTGATGAAGCAGCAGAAGGTGACGGATAAGCAGACCGGGGAGCTTCGGGCGGTCAGATATTCGGACATTGTGATTTTGCTGCGGAGTTTAAGTGGATTTGCGGACGCGTTTGCTTCGGTGCTAAATGACAGTGGAATCCCGGCACATACGCTTTCTTCCACCGGATATTTTTCGGCGACAGAGGTGCAGACCGTGCTTGCAATGCTTCGGATTCTCGATAATCCAAGACAGGATATCCCGCTTGCGGCGGTGCTGCGTTCTCCAATGGCGAATCTTACGGAGGAGGACTTGGCGTGCCTGCGGTTAAAGCACCGGGAAGAAAGTTTTCATGCCTGCGTGTTAGAAGAGTGTGAGACACTACTAAAACAGCAACAGGATGGAATGATGGACGACTGGGGTACATTGGAACATAAATTGTCTGATTTTTATAAAATGTATCTTAAACTCCGAAATCTTGTGCCGGATACGCCGATTCACGAGCTGATTGAAATTCTGTTAGTTGAGACCGGATATGGGGATTATGCGGCAGCGATGCCAGCGGGAAACCGCAGACGGGCAAATCTTGATATGCTTGTGGAAAAGGCGATTGCCTACGAGAATACCAGCTATAAGGGACTGTTTCATTTTGTGCGCTATATCGATGAACTGCAAAAATACGACGTGGATTTCGGCGAGGCGGATTTGACCGGGGAGAATGAGGATGTGGTGCGGATTATGAGTATCCACAAGAGTAAGGGACTGGAATTTCCGGTTGTTTTCGTGTCCGGTCTTGGAAAAAGTTTTAACAAGCAGGATGTGAGAAGTCATATGGTGCTGCACCCGGAGCTTGGCATCGGACTGGATTACATGGATGGAAAACGCCGGGTGAAATCAGCATCCATTGCAAAATGTGCGATTGCAAAGCAGATTGACCTTGAGAATCTTGGCGAGGAGCTGCGCGTTTTATATGTGGCACTTACAAGGGCGAAGGAAAAACTGATTCTGACCGGATGCGTAAAGGATGCAGCAGAGAAAATAGAACAGCTTAGGGCAGCGGCAGATAATAAGGAAGGAAAGCCGTTAAGCTATCTTGACAGGGAGCGGGCGGCAACCTATCTGGACTGGATTCTTCCGGCATTGTGCAGCTATGGGGATAAATACCAGATAACGGTGACGGATGTGGCAGAACTGGTGGAGAAAGAGCTTACCGGGCGCATGGAGGAGGAACTTGGCGAGGCTGCCTGTATGGAGCAGATTGAGAGTGCAAAAGAAGAACTGGTCAAAGAATTTGACGAGCGGTTTATGACAAACTATCCATATAGTTTAAATGTGCAGGGCAAAAATAAATATTCTGTTTCCGAATTAAAGCATTATGCCATGCAGGAAGCGTTTGAAGCGGAAGAAGAGGCAGTTCCTGTTTTTGAAGAACCGCCGATTGTTCCGTATGTGCCATCCTTTGTGAGAAAAATCGAGAAGGTGGAGGAACAGGAAGAGGTCAATCAGGGAGCATTGCGCGGAACGGCGGTGCACCGGGTGATGCAGTGCTACCAGTTTGCATCTGAGAGGGGTACCGGACAGCAGATAGAAGCAATGCTCTCGGAAGGAAAAATCACTCCGGAAATGAAAAGCCTTGTGAAGACCGCACTAATTGAGCGTTTTGTAAATTCAGAGGCGGGAGCACGGATGAAGCGTGCAGAGCAGGCGGGCAGACTTTACCGCGAAAAACCGTTTGTGATGGGATTTACACAGGACGAAATGAAAACATTTGGATTTGAAGGCGAAATGGGCGGACTGGAAGGGGATTTGACGTTAATTCAGGGAATCATTGATGCCTTCTGGATGGAGGAGGACGGGATAGTCCTGCTTGATTATAAGACAGACCACGTGGACAGCGAGAAGGAACTCATAGACCGCTATCGGGCGCAGATGGAGCTTTACGGGGAAGCGCTTGAGCGGGTGTACGGCGGAAAGGAAAATCCGAAGATGCGTGTCAAAGAGCGTCTGATTTATTCGTTTCGGCTTGGAACCTTGATACGGTTATAGAGATATAAAAAAAATCGAAAGGAGCACCTGATATGGGACAGATATTACTTGCATCCGCATCTCCGCGGCGGAAGGAACTGTTAGAGCAGATTGGACTGTCGTTTGAAATCTGCCCGGCAAAGGGAGAGGAGAAGATAAACAGTACGAAACCGGAGGAAGTGGTAAAAGAGCTTTCTAAGCAGAAGGCACGTGAGGTGGCTTCCATGGTAAAAAGTTACGGAAGGGAACATGAGGAGCTAATTTCACCGCAGGATATTCTGGTCATCGGAGCGGATACGGTTGTAGCGGCAGAGGGAAAAATCCTTGGAAAGCCGTCCGATGAAGCGGATGCTTACCGGATGCTCTCAATGCTTGCCGGAGGCGTGCATGAGGTGTATACCGGAGTGACGCTTGTGTTTATAAGTGAAGACGGCAGGGTGGGCGAGCATACGTTTGCAGAGTGCACGAAGGTGACGATGCGTCAGATGTCGGAAGAAGAAATCAGACGTTATATTGCGACGGGAGAACCGATGGACAAGGCGGGTGCCTATGGAATTCAGGGAAAATGTGCAATTTATATTGACAAAATCGATGGAGACTATAATAATGTGGTAGGACTTCCGGTGGCGGCAATTTACAGAGAGTGTAAAGCACTTGGAATTGACCTTTATCTGTGGTAAAATAAAGATACTGTCATGAATAAAAGGAGTAGTAAAAAATGGAATACGATGAGATTTGCGTAAAATATTTTTTGGAGCATCAGGAGCAGATTCTTCGGGAGCCGGTAGCGGAGACGATGGAGGAAGCAGAAGAATTTTTAGAGGACTGTATGGCAGTGGTATGTAAAAATATCAAAGAGGTACGCGCCTATTTTGAAGAGGAAGGCGCGGATATTGCAGGCATGAGTCTTGAGGAATTAAAAGAGGCGAGCGAGGTATTTGCGCTTCCAGATGGAAGATTTCTCGTAGTGGAAGCATGAAAGATAAAACTTTTCAGGAGGAAGCAAAATGAAGAATTATGATGTGATTATTATCGGGGCGGGACCGTCCGGAATTTTCTGTGCATATGAGCTGATTCATGCAAGAAAAGACTTAAAGATTTTAATGATTGAGAAGGGCAGACGTATTGAGAACAGACAGTGCCCAAAGCGTAAAACTAAAGTGTGCGTGGGCTGTAAGCCATGTTCTATCACGACCGGATTTGCAGGGGCTGGAGCATTTTCCGATGGAAAACTGTCCCTTTCCCCGGATGTAGGCGGCAATCTGCCGGAGATTTTAGGATATGATAAGACGGTGGAGTTGTTAAAAGAATCTGATGATATCTATTTGAAATTCGGAGCAGATACAAAAGTTTACGGTGTGGATAAAGCAAAGGAAATCCGTGAAATCCGCAGAAAGGCAATTACCGCCAACTTAAAGTTAATCGAGTGCCCAATCCGTCACCTTGGAACCGAAGAGGGATACAAAATTTATTCCAGATTACAGGAGCATCTGTTAGAGGAAGGTGTTGAGATGGAATTTGACACGATGGTAAAGGATATCATCGTGGAGGAGGAAGACGGTACACAGCGCGCAACAGGTGTTATTACAGATAAAGATGAGACATATCTTGCAAAAGAGATTATCTCTGCGGTGGGACGTGAAGGCGCAGACTGGTTCTCCCATATCTGCAACCAGCACAACGTAGAGACCCAGGTAGGAACTGTAGATATCGGTGTCCGTGTGGAAGTGCGCGATGAGGTAATGGAATTTTTGAACGAGAACCTCTATGAAGCAAAACTGGTATATCACACACCTACATTTGACGATAAAGTACGTACTTTCTGTACAAATCCTTCCGGAGAGGTTGCAACTGAGTATTATGATAATGGTCTTGCGGTAGTCAACGGTCATGCATACAAATCCAAGGAGTTAAAGACCAACAACACGAACTTTGCAGTTTTAGTGTCCAAAAACTTTACAAAGCCGTTTAAGACCCCGATTGAATACGGAAAACAGATTGCGCAGCTTTCCAACATGCTCTGTGACGGAAGAATTTTGGTGCAGACCTTTGGTGATTTCCGCAGGGGAAGAAGAACAACGGAGGAGCGTCTCTGCCGTAACAACCTGATTCCAACCTTAAAGGATGCCGTACCGGGAGACCTTTCCTTAGTATTCCCGCATCGTATCATGGTGGACATCGAGGAGATGATTATGGCGCTTGATAAGGTAACACCGGGAATCGCGAGCGATGAGACCCTGCTTTACGGCGTAGAGGTAAAATTCTATTCCAATAAGGTTGTCGTAGACAAGGACTTTGAAACCAGCGTGAAAGGACTTCGTGCAATCGGAGACGGTGCTTCTGTTACAAGAGGATTACAGCAGGCATCGGCAAACGGTATTTCGGTAGCACGCAGTATATTGAGTACATTGTCATAGGCACGAAATAAACGGGATGGAAACTATGATGAGAGGAAAAAGAATGGGAATCTGCCGGCTTGGCAGGATGTGCTGTATTCTTTGCACGGCGGGGATGCTGCTTTTTACTGCCGGATGTCAGATTGGCAGACATGATATTGTCGTGTCCGGAAGCATCAGCAGCAAAAATGTCTTTGAAATTGACGGAAGAGCCTGCAGCCGCAAGGAAGCAATGGTCTATCTGGCAAACTACCAGAATATTTATGGTACATCCTACAGTGTAGACCTCTGGCAGCATGACTTCGGAGATGATTCTTTAGAAAAGTACGTAAAAGACATTACCATCGAGGAACTTGCCCAGGTAATCTGCATGGACCTTTTAGCGCAGTCACAGGGAACGACGTTAAGTGAGGAAGAGCTTGCACAGGTTGCGAGAGCATCGGAAGAGTATTATAATTCCTTATCCGAGGCGGAGATTTCCTATATGGGCGGGGTGACCAGAGGAGATATAGAGGAGTACTATGAGCACTATGCGCTTGCGCAGAAATTATACAATTCACTTACAAATAGCGTAAACGGGGAAGTCAGTGACGATGAAGCGCGTGTCATTGAGATTATGCAGATTTACGTTACGGACAAGGAAAAGGCAGATGAGGTTTCGGAGAAGCTTGCAGCAGGCGAGGATTTTGCGACAGTAGCAAATAACTACAACGAGCTTTCTTCCATCCAGATTACGGTCGCAAGGGACGATTTGTCCAAAAAAGTAGAGGATGTGGCATTTAATCTGGATAATGATGAGATATCAGATGCAATTGAGACGGATAACGGGTACTATTTTATCAAGTGTCTGAATAAGTATGATGAAGAACTGACCGAGGCGAATAAGTCAAATATCGTAGAAAAGCGTGAGAAAGAAGCATTCTATGATGTCTATAACGCGTTCGTAGCGGGACTTTCATCCGGAATTGATGAGGAAGGATGGCAGGGGATAGAATTAAACACGGGGGAAGAGATACAGACAGACAGTTTTTTTGAAGTATTTGAGAAATATTGCAGTGAGATATAATTGCTTCTCAAAACAGGAGGAATTAAAATATGACAAAGGATATGACAAATGGGTCGCCAATGCGGCTGATTCTGGGCTTTTCCATTCCGTTATTGTTTGGTTTTTTGTTCCAGCAATTTTATAACCTGGTTGATACGCTGATTGTAGGACGTTACCTGGGGGTGGATGCACTTGCAGCGGTAGGTTCTACCGGTTCCGTCAACTTTTTAATTATCGGCTTTTGCATGGGAGTATGCAACGGCTTTGCCATTCCGCTTGCACATAAGTTCGGTGCGGGCGATTACCGCGGAATGAGAGCCTTTATGATGAATGCCATTTATCTTTCCGTTGCGTTTGCAGTTGTGATGACGGCTTTGACAGTGATTTTCTGCCGCCCCATCTTACAGTTGATGCAGACGCCGGAGAATATTATTGATGACGCATATATTTATATTGTCATTATTTTTGCGGGAATTCCGGCAACCTATCTTTACAATCTGGTTTCCGGTGTGATCCGTTCCATGGGAGACAGCAAGACACCGCTTGTTTTTCTGACACTTGCTTCCGTGTTAAATATCATACTCGATCTGGTATTAATTATTGTAATCCAGATGGGAGTAGCAGGTGCAGCGCTTGCCACGGTTATTTCCCAGGCAATTTCCGGTGTCGGATGTGTGATTTACAGTTATTTTAAATTTGATATTCTGCACACGACGAAAGAGGAGCGCAAAGTCAGCAGAGAATATATGAAAACGCTTTGCGGAATGGGAATCCCGATGGGACTGCAGTATTCCATTACAGCAATCGGAAGCGTTATTTTGCAGAGTGCAGTTAATACGCTTGGTTCCGATGCAGTTGCATCCATGACCGCCGGGAGCAAGATTGCGATGTTTTTCTGCTGCCCGTTTGATGCGCTTGGCTCTACCATGGCAACCTATGGCGGACAGAATGTGGGAGCCGGCAAAATGGATCGAATTGCAGCAGGCCTGAAATCCTGTTCGATTCTTGGAATCGGTTATTCCATCCTTGCATTCATTGTTCTTTTATTTACCGGAGAATACCTTGCAATGTTCTTTGTCAGCAACGCATCTGCGGAAGTGATTTCAAATGCGCATCTGTTTTTGATTATCAATAGTGCGTTTTATATTCCACTTGCATTTGTAAACATTGTCCGGTTTTTGATTCAGGGAATGGGATACAGCAAGTTTGCAATTCTTGCGGGTGTATTTGAGATGGTGGCAAGAACCCTGGTCGGATTTGTGTTTGTTCCGGTGTTCGGTTTTACGGCAGCGTGCTTTGCAAGCCCGGTTGCATGGATTTTTGCGGATATTTTCCTGTTCCCGGCATATTTCCACGTATTCAAGAAGACAAAGCGGATGTTAGCAAGCAATTAATAGACCAGAATGGGGAAAATGGATATGTTAGAATTATTAAAAGCAATTATTTTTGGTATTGTAGAGGGAATCACCGAGTGGCTGCCAATCAGCAGCACTGGACATATGATTCTGTTAAATGAGTTCCTGACGCTTAATGTGAGCAAGGAATTCTGGGATATGTTTTTAATTGTCATTCAGCTTGGCGCAATCCTTGCGGTTGTCGTGTTGTTCTGGAATGCAATCTGGCCGTTTTGTATCCGGAAGGGAGAAACGGATGAGGCACTTTGGAGTGTTGGTAGTCTTGGCATCAAAAAAGAGATTATCATCAACTGGCTTAAAATCGTAGTATCATGTCTTCCGGCAGTGATTTTTGTGGTACTGGGGCTTGACGATGTCTGCGATAAGCTGTTTTATAATCCGGTCTGCGTTGCAATTGCACTGATTGTATTTGGTGTTGCATTTATTCTGGTAGAGAACCGGAACCGCTCGCTTACCGTGAAAGCGGAAACCATGTTAGAAATCACCTGGAAGATGGCAGCATTAATTGGAATTTTCCAGTTACTTGCAGCAGCATTTCCGGGAACTTCAAGGTCTGGTGCAACCATTATCGGTGCCCTTTTAATCGGAGTTTCGAGAAAGGCGGCGAGCGAGTATACGTTTATTCTGGCGATTCCGGTCATGTTCGGTGCAAGTCTTTTGAAATTAAAGGACTTTGGGTTCCATCTTACCGGAAATGAGTGGATGGTGCTCGCAGGGGGGATGATAAGCGCCTTCCTTGTGTCGATTGTCGTAATACGGTTTCTGCTCGGCTATATCCGCAAGCATGACTTTAAGGTGTTCGGCTGGTACCGGATTGTATTGGGAATTGTAGTGCTGGCATATTTTGGGCTGGTTCGTTAAACAGGAGAAGAAAATGGCAAAATTATATTTCAGATATGGTGCGATGGGCAGCTCTAAGACTGCCAATGCACTGATGGTTGAATACAATTACAGGGAGCGGGGAAAACGTGCCCTTCTGGTAAAATCAGCAATTGATACCAGAGACGGGGAGCGGATTCTCCGCTCCCGTATGGGTTTGGAGAAAGAATGTATCTGGGCAGAGGAGCTTGTTTTGATGCCGGAGGAGGAAATCTGCGCTTATGACTGTATCATTGTCGATGAAGCACAGTTTTGCAGCAAAGAGCAGATTGAATTTTTTGTGCATTTAGTGGACGACCTTGAGATTCCGGTCATCTGTTATGGACTGCGCGCAGATTTTCAGAACCAGCTTTTTCCGGGCAGTATGTGGCTTTTGGCATGGGCGGATGTAATCGAGGAAATTAAGACAGTCTGCTGGTGCGGACGCGCGGCAAAATGCAATGCCAGATACAATGCGAATGGAATTGTGAGAGAGGGTGCACAGGTGCTGCTCGGAGGAAACGACTCCTATATTGCCCTTTGCAGGAAGCATTTGAGAGAGGGAAATTTAGGACCCGGATTTACAGAAAGAGAGAAAGAAAAATGAGTATATTAAATGTAGAACACTTAACCCACGGATTTGGAGACCGCGCGATTTTTGATGATGTGTCCTTCCGGCTGTTAAAGGGAGAACATATCGGGTTAGTCGGGGCAAACGGGGAAGGAAAATCCACGTTTATGAGCATTATCACCGGAAAACTGATGCCGGATGAGGGAAAAGTGGAGTGGGCGAAGAATGCGAGAGTTGGCTATCTTGACCAGCATTCCACGTTAGAGCGCGGCATGACCATCGAGAGCGTCTTAAAATCTGCGTTTTCCTGGCTGTTTGAGATGGAAGAGCGGATGAATGAGCTCTGCGACACGTTAGGAGAGGCTGACCCCGAGGCGATGGATGCCATGATGGAGGAGCTTGGCATGATTCAGGACACACTCACCATGCACGATTTTTATACGATTGATGCGAAGGTGGAAGAGGTTGCAAGGGCGCTTGGGCTTTTAGAACTGGGGCTTGACCATGATGTGTCAGATTTGAGCGGCGGACAGCGAATGAAGGTGCTGCTTGCCAAGCTGCTTTTGGAGAAGCCGGATATTTTACTTTTGGACGAGCCGACAAACTATCTTGATGCGGAGCACATTGCGTGGTTGAAGCGGTATCTATTAGATTATGAGAATGCCTTTATTTTAATCTCCCATGACATTCCGTTTTTAAATGAGGTGGTAAATATTATTTACCATATGGAAAACCAGCATCTTGACCGTTATGTGGGAAATTACGATAAATTTGAAGAGGTCTATGCGGTGAAGAAATCACAGCTTGAGGCAGCTTACCGCAAACAGCAGCAGGAAATCAGCGAGCTGAAAGATTTCGTGGCGCGCAACAAAGCGCGTGTGTCCACCAGAAATATGGCGATGTCAAGACAGAAGAAGCTTGATAAGATGGACGTGATTGAGCTTGCGGCAGAAAAGCCGAAGCCGGAATTTGAATTTAAATTAGGAAGAACACCGGGACGCTATATTTTTAACACCAAAAATCTGGTGATTGGGTATGACGAACCTCTGTCCGTGCCGTTAGATCTGGCGATGGAGCGTGGTCATAAGATTGCACTTATCGGTGCCAACGGAATCGGAAAGACGACATTGCTTAAGAGTATCCTTGGACTGATTCCGTCGTTAAAGGGCTCTGTAGAACTTGGCGAGAACCTGGAAATCGGCTATTTTGAGCAGGAAATCAAAGGGGAAAACAAAAATACCTGTATTGAGGAAATCTGGGAGGAGTTCCCGTCACTCAACCAGTATGAGGTGCGTTCCGCGCTAGCAAAATGCGGTCTGACCTCAAAGCATATCGAGAGCCAGGTGCGTGTGTTAAGCGGAGGAGAGCAGGCAAAGGTGCGCTTATGCAAGCTGTTAAATAAGTCGACAAACGTCCTGCTTTTGGACGAGCCGACAAACCATCTTGATGTGGATGCCAAGGAAGAATTAAAGCGTGCACTCAAAGAATACCGGGGAAGTATCCTGTTAATCTGCCACGAACCGGAATTTTATCAGGATATCGTCAATGAGGTATGGGACTGTTCAAAGTGGACGACAAAGATTTTATAGAATGGGTATAATCAAAGAAAAAAGGAAGTGTGTAAATCATCATGAAACTGGGACTTGTATTAGAAGGCGGCGCTATGCGTGGAATTTACACGGCAGGCGTGTTAGATGCATTTATGGATATGGGGGTAAAACCGGACGGTGTGGTCGGTGTTTCTGCGGGAGCCATTCATGGAGCAACGTATATAGCAGGACAGCAGGGACGAAGTATCCGCTACATGAAAAAGTACTGTAAGGACTGGCATTTTATGAGCTGGCGTTCCTTTTTCCTGACAGGAGACTTGGTCGGAAAACAGTTCAGCTACGAGGAACTTCCTTACGAACTTGATCCGTTTGATTTTCAGACGTTTTATGACAGTGATATTGAATTTTATGCGGCTGCAACAAGCCTTGAGACCGGAAAAGCAGTTTATTTTAACGGAAAAGACGCAAACAGGGATGAAAAGCGTACCTTAAGAATTATCCGCGCGAGTGCATCCATGCCGGTTGTTTCAAAGATTGTCGGAATTGACGGAAAACCGTATTTAGATGGCGGCACAGCGGACAGCATTCCGATTCGTGCGTTTCAGAATATGGGATATGAGAAGAACATTGTCGTGCTGACACAGCCGGATGCGTATATGAAGAAGCCGGAAAAACTGATGCCGATGATTCGCAGCAAATACCGCAATTTTCCAGAGTATATCAAGGCGTGTGAAGAGCGCTATCTGATGTATAACGAGACAAAGGAATATTTAAAGGAGCTTGAGAAGAAAGGAGAGGTGCTTATCCTCCGTCCTTCCCGTGCCGTGGATATTGACCGTATGGAAAGCAATCCAAAGGTCATCCAGGCACAGTATGACCTGGGAAGAGAGGATGCGCTTGCGGCAAAAGATGCCATCGAAGCTTTCTGTAAGAGATAAGTTACTCTACGAGCTGTAAATCGTAGAGGTTTTTATAAAGTCCGTTCTGCTGTAACAGTTCCTGATGCGTACCGGATTCTTTCATTTCGCCATGGTCCATCACGATAATCTTATCGGCGTGCTGGATGGTAGAGAGACGGTGTGCAACCATGATAGTTGTGCGTCCGTCCATCAGGCGGGAGAGTGCCTGCGTAATCAGGCTTTCCGTTTCCGTATCAATGTTTGCAGTCGCCTCATCAAGCACTAAAATTGCCGGCTTGTATGCTAATGTGCGGGCAAAGGACAAAAGCTGTCTTTGTCCCGCAGAGAGCGTGCTGCCGCGTTCGGTAACCGGTTCGTCGTATTTTCCCGGCATTTTTTCAATAAAGGAGTCCGCATTTACGATTTCTGCGGCACGTTTCGCATCTTCAAGAGAAATATTTTCATTATTTAAGGTGATATTGCTCTTGATGTCTCCGGTAAAGATAAAGACATCCTGCTGTACCTGTCCGATGGCACCGCGCAGCACATCGGTGTCTATGTCTTTGATGTTGACCCCGTCAATTAAAATTTCCCCTTTTTGAATATCAAAATAGCGTCCAATCAGATTTAAAATCGAAGATTTTCCGGCTCCGGTAGCGCCTACAAATGCCACCTTCTGTCCCGGTTCAATGACAAAGCTGACATCTTTTAAAATATAATCCTCTTTTTCATAGGCAAACCATACATGACGAAACTCGATACGACCCTTGATATTCACCGGAACCGGGTGTGCCGGAGAAACGATTTCCGGCTTCTCATCGAGAATGGTGAAAATCTTTTCGGCGGAGGCAAGAGAGGACTGCAACGTACCAAACTGCTCTGCAAGTTCCTGAATCGGCTCAAAGAAGGAGCTGATGTAGGTGATAAATACGAACAGGGTACCAAGGGAAAGCGTGCCTTTTAAGACGAAGGAGCTTCCAGTGCCAATGACAATAATCATGGCGATGACAGAAACCAGGTAAATGGAAGGGCGGAAGATGGCAAATGTCATAACCTCGCGCCAGTTTGCACGGTAAAGCTCTAAGGATTTCTGTTCAAATTCTTCATATTTTTCTTTCTCACGGGCAAAAATCTGAATCAGCTTCATTCCGGAGAGATGCTCTGAGAGAAATGTGTTTAACTCGGTAATCTTGTTACGTGTCAGCTGGTATGCCTTTCTTGAGAGAAAACGGAACAGGAAGGTGAGCACGGTGACAACCGGAAGCAGCAGGAAGGAATAGCCTGCCATCCGCGGGTTGATGGACACCATGACAACTGCATAGCCGAGAATTAAAACAATATTTTTAAATAATTTTACTAAAATCGTAGAAAACAGTTCATTGACCGCCTCGGTATCATTTGACACACGCGTTACGAGCTTTCCGACGGGCGTTGTGTTGAAAAAGCCAAGCGAGAGGCTGTGGATATGGGCAAAGACTTCTTCACGCATCTGATAGATGATTTCCTGTCCCATTTTCTGTAACATCCAGGTGTCGACCGTGTTTAAGACAAAGCCTGCGAGCAGCACCAGAAGATAGAGGAGCGCTGCCTGTAAGATACCGGCAAAATCATAGCGGCGCAGCTCTTTTAACTCCGTTTTGGTAAGCGGCGTGTGGTCTGCTGCATAGGAAGAGAGCAGTGTGTTGTCCGCCTCCTGTAAAAGAGAACACTCTTCTTTCGTCAGGTTTTCTGCCATGTAATAGCGGTCATTGTAGAGAAAAAGCTGGTAATAGCTGCCGTCCTCTGCCGAGGTGAAATCTCTGGTCAGATAAAGGTCCTGATAGGCGACAGCGCCGGAGGCATCCTCTGTCGTGACTGTATAGGGGCTGTAGTAGCCGTTGATATAGTCGTCGATGGCATTTCCGATGATAATCGGGCGGTAAAGCTGAACGACGATGATAAGCAGTACTAAAAGGGTGGCAATCGTCATGACCCATTTATGCGGTTTTAAATAAGAAAGCAGTCGTTTCATTTAGCAGGCACCTTCTTTCTGTAAGTGTGCGGTCTGTTCACCCACAGCGGCTTCAAGCTGCTGTTTTTCAAACATATCCTTATAAATTCCATTTAATTTCATCAGTTCCTCGTGAGTTCCGAGTTCCTTTGCAATGCCGTCATCCAACACCAAAATCATATCGGCATTCTGAATTGTGGAAATGCGGTGTGCAATCAGAATCGTGGTTTTTCCGGCGCGGTTCTTTTTCAGGTTGCGCAGGATGTGCTCTTCGGTATCGGTGTCGACAGCGGAGAGCGCATCGTCTAAAATCAGAATCGGCGCATCCTTCATCAGCGCGCGTGCAATGGAGCTTCGCTGTTTCTGACCGCCGGAGAGTGTGACACCACGTTCACCTACAATTGTATCGTATCCGGCAGGAAACAGGGCGATACTGTCATGAATGCAGGCAGTCTGGGTTGCTTCGGTAATCGCATCCATATCCTCCCCTTCCACGCCGAAAGCAATATTGGCTTTTAAGGTATCGGAAAACAGAAAATTATCCTGCGGCACATACGCAATATTTTCACGCAGTGTTTTAAGCGGAATGGTGTTGATGTCCCTTCCGTCAAAGAAAATCATGCCAGACTTTGCGTTATAAAGGTGTAATAGCAGGTTGACCAGTGTGGACTTGCCATTTCCGGTACGCCCGATAATGGCGAGCGTGGAGCCTGCCGGCACGTTTAAGCTGATATCCTTTAAGGTTGGTTCCGTGTGACCGTGATGGATAAAGGTCAGGTGGGAGAGCGTGATTTCTCCCTTCAGCGCATCCACAGGCGCAACGTCTTTTGCATCGGAAACCTCCGGTCTGGAATCAAACACTTCTTTCACACGTTTGATGGAAGCGGCACCCTGGGAAAACATGTTGATGGCGTCTCCGCAGGCGAGCATCGGCCATACAAGCATATTGATGTACTGGTTAAAAGCGACAAAGCGTCCGAGCGTGATTTCTCCGATAAGTGCCAGATAACCGCCGTAGATGAGTGCCGCGAGGCTCGAAAATCCGATAATCACATCTAAGAGCGGCATGACAACGGACAAAAGCCCCACAACCTTGAGGTTTTTATTCATGGTGTTGAGGTTTTGTCTGGCAAAGGCGGCACATTCACTGCGCTCTCTTACAAATGCCTTGATGACGCGCACGCCGGAGAAGCTTTCCTGGACAAAATCGGTCAAATCAGAAACGGCTTCCTGACGGGCGAGATAGCGCGGGTGCATGATTTTTCCGTAAAAAATTTCACCGATGGAGATAAGAAACATCGGAATCAATGCGACAAGTGTAAGTTTTACGTTGACATAAATCATCATCTGGAAGATGACCATAACTGCCATGACCGTTCCGTCAAAAAGGGAGATAATCGCAGGACCGATTGCCATGCGGATGGAATTCAAGTCGCTGGTGAAGCGTGTCATCAAATCGCCGGTTTTGTGCTCATTATAATATTCCACGTCCATCTCTTCGAGGTGTGCAAACATCGTGTCGCGCAGCTCGCGCTCGATGGAGCGTGATGCACCAAAGAGAAAGTAACGCCAGAGAAATCTTCCGATGGTCAAGGTTAAACCGAGAAGGAAGATGGCAATCAGGCAGGATTTTACACCGTTCCAGTCCATTGTATGTGCGGTGAGACCGTCTGTGATGGTTCCGGTTAACTGCGGGATGAACAGGTTTGCAAAATCAACAACAAATAAGGTGAGAATTCCGGCAAGATATTGGAATTTGTGCTTTTTGATGTATTGGAAAATAAATTGAAAAGAATTCATGAACGAACCTCCGGAAAGAAAAATATCATTTCTATTTTAATCTTCCCGGAGGAAAGTTACAAGAGTATATTAGAAGTTTTTCGACAGATTATTTTGCAAGCAGCATCATAATCTTGTTGCTGCGCTCGACAAATTTCGTCATTGCATCTACAGAGAGCGGCTGGTTGGAGAGCAGTGCCAGATCGTAAAGCTGTTCACAGAACATCGGAACGTGCTCAGAATCCTTGTGCTCGAAAATATATTTTACCAGTGCATTGTTTGCGTTTAAGGTTAAGGTCTGGTTTCCGCCGAACATGTCGAGGTCCATGCCGCCCATACCGCCTGCAGCATACATCCGCATCATATCCTGCATTCTGCGTCCTTCCTCGGAGAGGGTGATGATGGAGGAAACATTCTCGTTCTTTAATTTCTCTACCTTGACGGTAAGTTTGTCATTGTGCAGATTCTTGCGGAACAGGTCGGTTAAGGTCTCGGTTTCTGCCTTTAATTCGTCCTCGCTTGTCTCATCCTTTAAGGAGTCGGTCAGGTCAGCATCGATACGCATAAATTTGTAGTGCTCGTTACGCTGCTCTAACTGGGAGATGAAGGAAGTATCAATGTTGTGGTCTAAGATAACAGCGTCCATGTTCTGTTCTTTGAACAGGTTGATATACTGACCCTGCTGTTTCTTATCGGTTACATAGTAGATTACCTTGCGGTCATCTTTTTCCTCTTCCTTGGCATCCTCAGCCACGGATTCACCGGTCGCAGAGTCGACAACCTCTGCCTCGTTTTCAGCTTTCTTTTCTTCTTCTTTGACTAATAATTCCGGAAGAGTGAGATATTTGTCATCAAGATTCTTAAAGAGAATGTAATCATTCATCTTGTCACAGAATTTGGTGTCCTTTAAGCAGCCGTATTTGATGAATGGACTGATGTCATCCCAGTATTTTTCGTAGGTTTCCTTGTCAGTCTTGCACATACCGATTAATTTGTCGGCAACTTTCTTGGTGATGTGCTCGGAAATTTTCTTTACAAAACCATCATTCTGTAAGGCACTTCTGGAAACATTTAACGGAAGGTCCGGGCAGTCGATGACACCCTTTAACAGCATTAAAAATTCCGGAATGATTTCCTTAATATTGTCGGCGATAAATACCTGGTTATTGTAGAGCTTAATTGTTCCTTCGATGGAATCGTACTCGGTGTTGATTTTCGGGAAGTACAGGATTCCTTTCAGGTTAAACGGATAGTCCATGTTCAGGTGAATCCAGAACAGCGGCTCCTTGTAGTCGTTAAATACCTTGCGGTAAAATGCCTTGTATTCCTCATCGGTGCAGTCGTTCGGGTTTTTCATCCAAAGTGGGGTTGTGTCGTTTAACGGAACCGGACGCTTTACGATTTTGAGCTTATCCTTGGCTGGAGATACCTCCACCATTTCTTTTTCGCCCTTCTCGTTTTCTTTTTCTTCCATCTTTGCTTCTTCGTGGATGGTTTCAACAACTGTATCGGTGTCAAGCTTGTCCGCTGCGTCGATGGTTTCGTACTGTGTCTCGGCATTTGCACGGCTTAAGAAAATCGGGGTTGGCATGAAAGAGCAGTATTTTTCGATGACTTCTCTTGCACGGTATTCGTTTGCAAATTCCAGGCAGTCCTCATTTAAGTACAGGGTAATTTCGGTACCAATGGTATCTTTATTACCATCGGAAAGCTCATAGTCTGTGCCGCCGTCACAGGTCCAGTGTACAGGGGTGGCACCTTCCTTATAAGAAAGAGTATCGATGGTTACCTGGTCTGCAACCATGAATGCAGAGTAGAATCCCAGACCGAAATGACCGATAATCTGGTCGTCTGTGGACTTGTCTTTGTACTTCTGGATGAAATCCGTAGCGCCGGAGAATGCAATCTGGCAGATGTATTCCTCTACCTCGTCTGCGGTCATACCAAGACCGTTATCGATAAACTTCAAGGTCTTTTCTTCCGGGTTTACGATAACCTCTACTTTTGCCTTGAAATCTGCCGGAAGGGAATATTCTCCCATCATGTCTAATTTCTTTAATTTGGTGATAGCATCACAGCCGTTGCTGATTAATTCGCGGTAAAAAATATCATGGTCAGAATATAACCATTTCTTAATAATCGGAAAAAGATTTTCACTGTCAATGGAAAGGCTTCCTTGTTTGTTTGCCATATGAAATACACTCCTTTACTATAAAATCCTCATGAATAGAATATTATAACTGTCTTTTGCAAAAGTCAATAGAAAATCAGCACTCTTTTATGACGAGTGCTAACAATGAATGGAAAACTGCCGGAATCATGCGGTTTGTGGTGTTTCTTAAAAGTTTATAAACTGGCATGAAATAAGAAAGACAATTTCGACAAAAAGTACTATAATAGAGGAAAATGCAGTGGAAGGGAGCAATGGGGCATGATTTTACTTCGGGCGACCCCGGAATTAAAATATACATTTGAGCGTCTGATTGATGCGATGAAAGCGCCGGTGCAGTGGAACGGCATTTTTCTTGTGATTGATAACTATCTGATTTTGCAGGGAGAGGTGCGTTCCCTCTTTTTCCATTTTGATGACCGCAAAGTCGGCACAAATATTTTTGATATTGAGTTAAAGGAAGACGAGATTCGGGATATCACCGGCAACACCCATGTGTTAAATGTCATCAATATGATTCTGTACGCATTCGGCAAATGGGGCACGCTCCGCGGCATCCGTGTGGAAAAAAACTATGAGCAGTTAAACCAGCTTTTCAGCGGTGTCATGCAGGAAATTGCAGTGGAGCCGGAGTACAATTACCAGTATTTCCGTTTTTATAAAGAAGGAATCCGCGTCACCTACGAGGATGTGGTCAGCTATGCGTTAGAGTGGAAGGAAAAGCCGGAAGAAGCGGCAGAACAGCCGGAGGAGGAAGGCGGACTCTGGCACAAGCTTTTGTGGAAAAAGAGAACGTGCAGCTTCCCGGAATCGGAGATTACGCCGGAAGACCGGAAAAAACACCGGCTTGGAAACAATTTTTATATGGTGGGCTATGGCTGTCCGGACTGTGGTGCGGGGCTTCATATGGTTGTTTATCCGGTTGGAAAGGAATTTCGGATTGAGACGGAGGAGGGGGCAGTATTACTTGCCCGTGCATTTACGTGCGACAATTGTAAAAAATTCTACACCCCAAGACCGGAGCATCTTTTGGCGGATGGAGATATCTATTGCATGGATTTCGAGGGGGATGGAAAGGCATATCTTGATTATCTTGAACTTCTCGGGAAAAATGGTGAACGAATCTCTAATCCAAACTACAATCGCTTCGTGACGCCAAGACCAAAAGAGGGTGTGCAGGATGCAAAGAATCCAGAAAATGCCAATAATCCGGATGAGATAAACGCAGGGGAGAGCCAGGGAACGCCGGATGGAACTTCAAATGTCCCGGAGACGCTTGCAGAGGCACTTTTAAAGACAGACTGGGAGAATCCTGCCGAGGTTGCTGAGTTGTCCGAGAAGTTAGAAGACGGATTTTTCCCGGAAGGAGAAGAGACAGAAAGAGCAAGAGAGAGAGTCTTAAAAAGACAGAAAGAGCTGCGACAGAATCCGATACGAAGGGAGCGGGAAAAGTCACAGCCCAAAGATAGAACCGCCGGAAAACAGATGGATGGGGCATCCGGGGAGCAACGGAAAGAAACGGTTCACAGACAGAATGAACAGACATCTGGGGAAAGTGGACAAAGAAATGATAGCGGATACGCATCGGAGAAAGCAGGAAGCCAGACGCAGGGAGGAGCAGCCAGTCAGGCGCCGGAAGGGTCAGCCAGACAGACACCGGGGGAAGAGTCACTTCAGACACCGGAAGAGGCAGCCAGACAGGAAACGGAACGCAGATACGAAGCAAGATTTCAGATGTTAGACCGTCTGTCTCCGAGACAGTTAGGGGAATTAAAGCGCCAGCTTGAACAGGAGAGAAATCTAATGCCGGAGCGCAGGCAGGCATATTTAAAACGGGTAGAAGATGCGGTGGTAAAAGAGAAGGCGGGGCAGCTTAGTAAGCGCGTGGAGAGTTGTCAGGGAAAGCCTTATACCGTTTTAAAGAGAGTTTATGACGAAGTGGCAGGGGCAGATTTGCCGCAGGAGGTAACAGAACCGCTTCGCAAGAAATTGCAGGAGGATATGAAAGCGCAGGGGACGGCGGAAGTGAAAAAGCTGATGGAGAAGATGCCGCCGCGCATGGACCGCGCAAGATACAAGGTGTTTGCAGATAAGATTCACAGCTATGAAGGGGTGGATCTGGCCCCGTATGAGGCGCGTCTGACCGAGAGCCGCAGGGAGGCGGAAAAGCAGGAAATTGCAAATGTTGTGAGCCGGGCGCGAAAGACGGAGCGCGGAGATTATGTGGAGCTTGCCAAAAAGCTGCGGGACGGGGACTTTTTACCGGAGCTTGTCATGCCGTATCTTGAAAAATTAGATGAAAAGGTCAAAAAACTTGATGAAGAAGCCATTGATGAAATTACAGGCGATGTGATGCACAAGGATTTCAACGAGGCAGCAGAGGCATTTGAGAAAATCAGGGATGGAGATTTCCTGCCGGAATTAAAGACGAATGCGATGGAGATGCTTGAAAAGCGTCTGTCGAAGATTAAGGCAGACGAATGTGAGCTTCTGGTAAAGAAATTGCAGGAGGATTTCGCGGAGGCAGGAATCGAAGAGAATGAAAGACATCATTTTTACCCGGCAAGAAAGGTTGTCTTAAAGCAGGCAGAGCCGGAAGAGACAGAGGTCATTGACTATGCGCTGGCGTCTTATGCAGCAGGGCGTGGGCTGTTTGAGTATCCGATTCTGGTTGCAGATACCTCCAAAAACCGCAGTGGCGGGGAAGGATTTATCCTCACACCGGAGCATTTTTATTACAGCACGCTTCTGACTTCGTATGGATTTCCGGTTTCCTCTATCCGTGAGATTACGGCATCGACGGGACTTTTAAACCGCGGTCTGTATGTGCACCGGAAAAATGGCGATAAGCTAAAGGTGCCGTATGCGGTTGATTCCAAAAAGCTTCCGGCGTTAGCGGAAACGCTCAACGAGTTTGTCCATTATTTACAGGAAAAACCGCCGTCAAGACAGGTGACTTATCTTGCAAAGGAGAAGCACGATAAAATCTGCTGCTTCCGGTGCGGCTATCTGTATCAGGGTGGGGATGTCTGCCCGAAGTGTGGATTTAAGAATAATGAATGAGACATAACAGACAAGAAGCCCTGATATATTAGTAAAAAGACTGTAGAATCGGGGAGTCGCATTGAAGTTTGAAACTAAAAAATTATGCGGAGTACTTGCTGTTTTTGCCATGATGTTTTTTTTAGGCAGAGGGATTGCACAGATGCGCGTTGAACAGGCGCAGACGGTCAGTACCTCTGCCGTTTTGATGCAGGCAGAAAACTGGGGGCTTGGATTTGGCACAGAGGGCACGAAACCAACTGGAAATGCCACAGCAGAGGAATTAAAGCAGTACAATGCCTATTTTGTCGGAAGCGGGGATGAAAAGAAACTATATCTGACGTTTGACTGCGGATATGAAAATGGAAACACGGAGACAATTTTAGATGCCTTAAAGAAACATAACGCACCGGCAACTTTTTTTGTGGTGGGACATTTTTTGGAGACGGCACCGGAGATTGCAAAGCGTATGGTGGAAGACGGGCATACGGTCGGAAATCATACCTATCACCATCCCGATATGTCCTCCATTTCCGACCTTGCTTCCTTTAAAAAGGAGATGGACGATGTCTCGACACTGTTTTCGGAGATTACCGGAAGTGAGATGGCAATGTACTACAGACCGCCGCAGGGAAAATACAGCACGGAAAATTTAAAGATGGCAAAGGAGTTGGGATATTCCACATTTTTCTGGAGTCTTGCCTATGTAGACTGGAATGTGGATGACCAGCCGACAAAGGAAGCGGCGTTTGAAAAGCTTCTAACGAGAATCCATCCGGGAGCAATTGTGCTTTTGCACAGCACATCGAGCACAAACGCACAGATTCTTGATGAACTTCTGAGTAAGTGGGAGGAGATGGGCTATACCTTCCACCCGTTGAGTGAACTTCTTGAAGAATCTTAAAAAATGTTGGAAAAACAACAGAAAAAGAACTCCATTCCGGGTAAAATGTGTTCAGAAACGAGAGGAAAAGGAGTGTATAAAAAATGGAACAGCAGATGTTTTGTTTTCAGTGTGAACAGACAGCAGGGTGCAGCGGGTGCACGGGTGCTGCGGGCGTATGTGGAAAGAGCAGTACAACTGCCGCTTTACAGGATGAATTGACTGGAGCATTAATCGGACTTGCAAAATCCTGTGGAAATAATCCAAAGACAGAAGATACGACCGGAATTTTAATCGAGGGATTGTTTACAACAATTACGAATGTAAACTTTAATGATGAGACGCTGCGAGAAATGATTGCAAAGGTGCAGGCAGAAAAACAGCGTATCGTCCCAAACTGTGCGACCTGTGCATCCCCATGTGGAAATACATCCGATTATGAGATGAAGGAGTTATGGAATGCGAATGAGGATATCCGTTCCTTAAAATCACTGATTTTGTTTGGAATCCGCGGAATGGCGGCATATGCTTATCATGCGGCAGTGCTTGGCTATCAGGACGAGGAGGTAAACGATTTCTTTTATAAGGCATTGTCCATCTTAGGCTACGATATGGATATGGAACAGCTTCTGCCGGTTGTGCTTGAGGTCGGTGAGGTGAACCTTAAGTGTATGGCGTTACTTGACCGTGCAAACACGGAGACGTTCGGAAATCCGGCTCCTGTGACGGTACCGCTCACCGTGGAAAAAGGACCGTTTATTGTCATTACCGGACATGATTTATATGACTTAAAGCTGCTCTTAGAGCAGACAAAGGATAAGGGAATCAACGTATACACACACGGGGAGATGCTTCCGGCGCATGCTTATCCGCTGTTAAAACAGTATCCGCATTTAAAAGGAAATTACGGAACGGCATGGCAGAATCAGCAGAAAGAATTTGCAGACCTTCCGGCACCAGTTCTTTTTACCACGAACTGCCTGATGCCGGTAAAGGAGAGCTACAAAGACCGTGTATTTACCACGGAAGTAGTATCTTATCCGGATATGGTTCATATCGGAGCAGATAAGGATTTTACACCGGTGATTGAAAAAGCATTAGAGCTTGGTGGTTTTAAAGAAGATACCAGATTTACCGGAATCAACGGCGGTGATACGGTGATGACCGGATTTGGACACCATACGGTGCTTTCCGTGGCAGACCAGGTAGTAGAAGCCGTAAAGACCGGCGCAATCCGCCATTTCTTCCTTGTCGGAGGCTGCGATGGTGCGAGAGCGGGACGTAACTACTATACCGAGTTTGTAAAGCAGACTCCGAAGGACAGCGTGATTTTGACACTTGCCTGCGGAAAGTACCGGTTCAATGACTTAGACCTTGGCACGATTGGAAACCTTCCGCGCCTGATGGACATGGGACAGTGTAATGATGCCTACAGCGCAATTAAGGTTGCGGTTGCGCTCGCCGAGGCATTTGACTGCGGCGTCAATGAGCTTCCGCTTTCCATGGTACTTTCCTGGTACGAGCAGAAAGCAGTCTGCATTTTACTGACCCTGCTTCACCTTGGAATTAAGAATATTCACCTTGGACCGACCCTTCCGGCATTTATTTCGCCGAATGTGTTACAGTATCTGGTAGATAATTTTGGAATTTCACCGATTCACACACCAGAGGAAGATTTGAAAAAAATGCTCGGTGAATAACAGAACTTGCGTATTCTGTCCGATTGAAGTAAAATGAAGAAAGATTTGACAAGGACAGAGGAAGACACAATGGCAGAACTGATATCACTGATTGTTCCCTGCTTCAATGAGGAAAGCGCGCTTCCATTATTCTGGGAAAAGGTGTCCCAGGTAATGGAAGAAATGCGGGAGCAGGAATTTGAAATTATATTTGTAGATGACGGCTCGAAGGACGGCACACTTGCGGTGATAGAGCAGCTTGCAAAACAGGATGGACGGGTGAAATACCTGTCCTTTTCCCGTAATTTTGGAAAAGAAGCGGCGATGTACGCAGGCTTTCAATATGCAGGTGGCGACTATATTGCAACGATGGATGCCGACTTACAGGACCCGCCGGAGCTTTTACCCGAGCTTTACCATGCGGTGGCAGTGGAGGGGTACGATTCCGCCGCTACGCGCAGGGTGACGCGCAAGGGGGAGCCGCCGGTGCGTTCCTTTTTTGCACATCTGTTTTACCGGGTGATTAACCGGATGTCCAAAGTAGACATTGTGGACGGAGCAAGGGATTTCCGTTTTATGAACCGCAAATTTGTCAATGCGCTGTTAGAATTAAAAGAATACAACCGTTTTTCCAAAGGGCTGTTTGGCTGGGTCGGTTTTAAGACCAAATGGATTGAGTTTGAAAATGTCAAGCGCGTGGCAGGGGAGACAAAGTGGTCGTTCTGGAAGCTCTTTAAGTACAGCATCGAGGGAATGGTTGCCTTTACCACGACCCCGCTTGTGGTGGCATCGTTTGCAGGCTTTTTCTTATGCCTGTTGTCCTTTATTGCAACGCTTTTTATTGTGGTGCGAAAACTTCTGATGGGAGACCCGGTGCCGGGCTGGCCTTCTCTGGCGTGCATTATCACATTTTTGAGCGGAATCCTGTTGTTTTTTATGGGAATTCTGGGACAGTATATGGCGAAGATGTATCTTGAAATCAAAAACCGGCCGATTTATCTGATAGATAAGACGAATATGGAAAAGAAAAATGACGTGGATTAATTTCCACGTCATTTTTTTGCCTAAAATTACTTACTGGTTCTGTTTCTTTAAGTTCTTGTTTGCGGTGGAGAGCATCAGCTTGATACGGTTCAACTGATTTACCTCGCTGGCACCCGGGTCATAGTCGATGGCGACAATGTTGGAAGTCGGGTAGCGGTGGCGAAGCTCATTGATAACGCCCTTTCCAACGACATGGTTCGGCAGGCAGGCAAACGGCTGCGTGCAGACGATGTTCGGGGTTCCCGTATGGATTAACTCTAACATTTCTCCGGTTAAAAACCATCCCTCACCGGTCTGATTTCCTTCTGATACGATATCTCTTGCATATTTTGCAAGGTCATCAATATGGGCAGGTGCATCGAAATGCTTACTCTTTTCCAATTCATCTCTTGCGGCGGAGCGCAGCCACTCAAAGAAGTTGATGCCGAGGCGACCAATTTTCTTGGAGCGTTTGCTCATGCCAAGGTTATCTGCCTTAAATCCGGTATTGTAGAAGCAGTAGAGCAGGAAGTCCGTAAGATCCGGAACAACCGCCTCTGCGCCTTCTGACTCTAATAAGTCAACCAGATAGTTGTTTGCCGCCGGATGGAATTTGACAAGAATCTCTCCTACGACACCGACACGCGGCTTTTGAATATCAAGTCTTGGAAGATTGTCAAAGTCGCGGATAATCTCGCGGCACATCTTTTTGTACTTGCTGTGGGAGAGCAGTCCCTTCTGGCTTACAAATGCAATACATTCTTTCTTCCATTTCTCATGTAAGGCGTTGGCAGAACCCGGTACCGCCTCGTATGGGCGGGTGCGGTAGAGACAACGCAGGAAAATATCACCAAATTCCAGTGCATACAGTCCGTGCTGGATTAACGGAAGCGTCAGCTTAAAGCCAGGATTCTTTTCAAGTCCGCTTAAGTTGATGGAAATAACCGGAACATCCGGGTAACCGGCTTTTTCTAACGCACGGCGGATAAATCCGATATAGTTGCTTGCACGGCAGCCACCGCCGGTCTGTGAAATCAGAATCGCGGTCTTTTTCATGTCAAAATCGCCGGACATGACGGCCGCCATCAGCTGACCAACTACAATCAGCGAAGGATAACATGCATCGTTGTTTACATATTTTAAACCGACATCCACGCAGGTGCGGCTTGGCACATCCGGAACCACCAGGTTGTAGCCTGCAGTCTGGAATGCCGGCTCTAACAGTTCAAAATGAATCGGTGACATCTGCGGGCAGAGGATGGTGTAATTTTTGCGCATCTCCTCAGTGAAAACAACGCGGTTGTAGTTTGCCGGAACAATCGTGCGCTTTGTCTGCTTTTTCTCCCGCACACGGATGGCGGAGAGCAGGGAGCGGATACGGATACGTGCGGCGCCAAGGTTATTGACTTCGTCGATTTTTAAGCAGGTGTAAATCTTGCCGGACTTGCTTAAAATATCATTTACGGCATCTGTCGTTACAGCGTCAAGTCCGCAGCCGAAGGAGTTCAACTGGATGAGGTCAAGGTCATCGCGTGTTTTTACAAAGTTTGCGGCTGCATAAAGGCGGGAGTGATACATCCACTGGTCCATGACAATCAAAGGACGCTCTACCTGTTTTAAATGAGAGACAGAATCCTCTGTCAGTACGGCGATACCGTAGGAATTGATTAACTCCGGGATACCGTGGTTGATTTCCGGGTCTACGTGATACGGACGTCCTGCGAGCACGATTCCGCGTTTTCCGGTCTCCTCGAGGTACTTTAACACTTCCTCGCCCTTTTTTTGCATTTCCATACGGCAGACGGCAAGTTCCTTGTAGCCTTCGGAAACAGCATCACGGATTTCAGATTCCGGAATGTGGAATTCATTTCCGCTGAAGGTCTTGACGAGCTGTGAAGATAACGCTTCCTCGCTTGCAAAGGACATAAATGGATTTAAGAACCGCACCTGACCGGAAGTAATTTCGTCTACGTTGTTTTTGATGTTTTCCGCATAGGAGGTGACAATCGGGCAGTTGTAGTGGTTGTTGGAATCCGGAAATTCATTGCGCTCGTAAGGAACACACGGGTAGAAGATGAAGTCTACATTCTGGTGAATCAGCCAGGAAACATGGCCGTGTGCCAGTTTTGCCGGATAACACTCGGATTCACTTGGGATGGATTCGATACCCATCTCATAAATTTTACGGGTTGACTGTGGGGAGAGCACGACCCGGAAGCCTAACTTTGTAAAGAAAACAGCCCAGAACGGGTAATTTTCATACATATTAAGGACACGTGGGATACCGACCGTGCCGCGGGTTGCCTCTTCTGTTGTCAGCGGTTTATAGTCAAACAGCCGTTTGTTCTTGTACTCAAACAGGTTTGGAATATTCTCTTTGTTCTTTTCGCCACCGATTCCGCGCTCACAGCGGTTACCAGTAATGTACTGACGATTGTCAGAGAAACGGTTGATGGTCAGCATACAGTGATTGGTACAGCCCTGGCATCTCGTGAGCTTGGTGTCAAAGGTCAGAGCATTGATGGCATCGATGGAGAGCATCGAGGAAACATAGCCGTTTTCATGGCGTTCCCTTGCGATAAGTGCAGCACCGAAAGCACCCATGATACCGGCGATATCCGGACGGACGCACTGGACGCCTGCAATTTTTTCAAAGCTTCGCAAAACAGCATCGTTGTAGAAGGTACCGCCCTGTACAACGATATTTTTTCCAAGCTGGCTGGCATCGGAGAGCTTGATAACCTTAAACAGCGCATTTTTGATGACAGAGTAGGCAAGTCCGGCGGAGATATCTGCAACGGAAGCACCCTCCTTCTGCGCCTGTTTTACTTTGGAATTCATAAATACGGTACAGCGGGTTCCAAGGTCAATCGGGTTTTTGGCAAATAAAGCCTCTTTTGCGAAATCCTGAACAGAGTAGTTTAAGGATTTTGCAAAGGTCTCGATGAAGGAACCACAGCCGGAGGAGCAGGCCTCGTTGAGCTGTACGCTGTCGACTGTCTGGTTTTTAATTTTGATACATTTCATATCCTGACCGCCGATATCGAGAATACAGTCGACGGAAGGGTCAAAAAATGCGGCGGCATAGTAATGTGCAACGGTTTCCACTTCGCCGTCGTCGAGCATTAACGCTGCCTTTAACAGAGCTTCGCCGTAACCGGTGGAGCAGGAGTGGACGATGGTGGCACCCTCTGGAAGCAGGGAATAAATCTCCTGAATCGCATGAATTGCAGTAGAAAGCGGGCTTCCGTTATTGTTGCTGTAGAACGAATACAGGAGAGAGCCGTCTTCTCCTACAAGAGCGACTTTTGTCGTTGTGGAACCGGCATCGATTCCAAGGTAGCAGTTTCCACGGTAGGAAGCGAGGTCTCCGGTTTTAACGTTGTGTCCGTTATGGCGTGCAAGGAAAGCCTGATATTCCTCCTCACCGGAGAATAAAGGCTCCATACGCGCAACCTCAAATTCCATATGAATTTCAGAGGAAAGCTTGTCTAAAATTTCTTTTAAGGTGGTGGTGTTTTCTTCCTTATAATTTAAAGCGGAACCGATAGCGGCAAACAGGTGTGAGTTTTCCGGTGTAATCGCATGTTCCTCATCGAGGTTTAAGGTGCGGATAAACGCAGCCTTAAGCTCGGAAAGGAAGTGCAGAGGACCGCCTAAGAATGCAACGTGGCCACGGATTGGCTTTCCGCAGGCAAGACCACTGATGGTCTGATTGACAACCGCCTGGAAAATAGAGGCGGAGAGGTCTTCTCTGGTGGCACCTTCGTTGATTAACGGCTGGATATCAGTTTTGGCGAATACACCACAGCGTGCCGCAATCGGATAAATTGCCTTGAAATTCTTTGCGTATTCATTTAAACCGGTGGCATCGGTCTGGATTAAGGATGCCATCTGGTCAATAAAAGAGCCGGTACCGCCGGCACAGATTCCGTTCATACGCTGTTCTACGTTTCCGCCTTCGAAGTAGATGATTTTGGCATCTTCTCCGCCAAGCTCGATGGCAACGTCGGTCTGCGGTGCATAGTGCTGTAATGCGGTAGAGACAGAGATAACTTCCTGCACAAACGGGATATCAAGGTGTTTTGCAAGAGTAAGTCCGCCGGAACCGGTAATCATAGGTGCAACCTGAAAATCGCCCAACGCATTGTATGCCTTCTTTATTAAATCAGATAATGTTTCACGGATATTGGCAAAGTGCCGTTCATAATCAGAAAAAAGAAGGTTGTCCTGCTCATCTAAAACAGCAACTTTTACTGTGGTGGAACCAATGTCGATTCCCAACTTATGTAAGGTGTTGTTTTCCATAATCTTTCTCCTTTAAAATGAATCATTTATCATCGGCATCTTCTGCCAGGATAAAAGGTGTTTCTTCTATATTAATAGTGTATAGATACAAAACAAGCAGTTTACATTATACGACAGTAATTTACAAAAGACAATGTGCAAATTCTTTTAAATGTATAAACTTTTTATGAAGAAAAAGTACCCGCATTGACAAAGGTTTGCGGTATGGATATACTTAAAAAATAATACATGGATGTAAAAATTACTAAGAGAGGTATACAATTTATGAACTGGCTTAATAAATTAGAGCGCAAGCTGGGGCGCTATGCAATTCCAAATCTTGTCATCTGGCTGATTGGTGCATACAGTATTGGATTTGTCATCAATCTGGTAAGTCCTTCCATCTTAAATTACTTAAACTTTCAGCCTTACTACATTTTACATGGACAAATCTGGCGTATTATCACCTGGATTTTTCAGCCGACCGACACGAATATTATTTTCCTGCTGATTATGATGCTGTTTTACTATCAGCTTGGAACCGTGCTTGAACGCACTTGGGGAACATTCCGCTTTAATGTCTATATTATCGGTGGAATTCTTGTGACCGTTGTCGGTTCGCTTTTGATTTACGGAATCACCTATCTGTTTGGCGGGGCAGCAGTTGCCTACACGGTCAGCAGCCTGATGGGTGGATTTGTCAGCACGACCTATATCAATATGTCGATTTTCCTTGCATTTGCAGCGATGTACCCGGATATGCAGGTCATGCTGTATTTTATCATTCCAATCCGCATGAAATGGATGGCGCTTGTGTATGTGTTGATGCTTGGCTACAATGTATTCAGTACCTTCCGTGCATACAATGCGTATTATGGAAGTGGAATTGCCTGGATGGTGACAGGAGTGCTTGCGGCAACCATTTTACTGTCGCTGTTAAATTTCCTGATTTTCTTCCTCTCAACGCGCAACCTAAACCGCTATACACCGCACGAAATTCATAGAAGACAGCAGTTTAAGGCACAGATGCGGCAGCCGCGCACCGGTTCCGGAATCACCAAGCACAAATGTGCCGTGTGCGGACGTACCGAGAAGGATGACCCAACGTTGGAATTTCGTTTCTGCTCAAAATGTGAGGGCAATTACGAGTACTGTCAGGATCATCTGTTTACACACCAGCATATTCGCAGAAGCTAGGAAATATGTTAATTGCCAGAAGTAAAAAGAAAGCAGCTCCCTCGGAAAAGGGAGCTGCTTTCTTTTTGGATAACCAATCTTTTGGATTTATGCTTCACTGTGATAAAACCGCTCAAGGGAATCCATCCGTGCACCCATGTTTAAAAGAAGCGCATCTAAAATCGTGATGGCTGCCATGGACTCCACGACCACAACGGCGCGTGGAACGATAACCGGGTCGTGGCGTCCGCGGATGCTCACGTCAATTTCTTCACCCATCCGGTTGACGGTCTGCTGCGTGGAAGCGATAGATGGTGTCGGCTTGATGGCGGCGCGAAGAAGAATGTCACTGCCGTCGCTCATGCCGCCTAAGATGCCGCCGGCATGATTTGTTGTTTTTACAACAGAACCATCCTTTCCCATGCGAAACGCATCGTTATTGTCCCGTCCGGTTGCTTTTGCTACGTCAAAACCGTCTCCGATTTCAAAGCCTTTCACGGCACCGATGGACATGACTGCCTTGGCAAGGTTGGCATTTAACTTTTCAAAAACCGGGTCGCCGATACCTGCCGGAACACCGGAAATAATGCACTCGATGGTTCCGCCGGAGGAGTTTAAGTCTGCGATACAGGCTTCAAGGTACTGTGCGGCATTTTCTGCGGCAACGGCATCTGGCATATAAAGCGGATTGTTCATAATCTCTGCGGCGTCAAAATGTGTGGAATCGCAGAAGATAGGACCAATCGAGCGGGTGTAGGTGGTAAAAGAAATCCCAAGTTCTGCGAGAACCTTTGCGGCGATGGCGCCTGCGGCAACGCGTCCCATGGTCTCTCTGCCGGAGGAGCGTCCGCCGCCGCGGTAGTCGCGGAAGCCGTATTTCTGGTCAAACGTATAATCGGCGTGACCGGGGCGGTAGTAGGAGGCAATCTCGCTGTAGTCTTTTGACTGCTGATTTTTATTTGTCACCATAAGGGAGATAGGGGTTCCGGTTGTCCGTCCCTCAAAGACACCCGAGAGAATTTCCACGGCATCTGCTTCGTTTCTTGGCGTTGTGTATTTGGACTGTCCCGGCTTGCGGCGGTCTAAATATTTCTGGATGTCTTCTTCTGTCAGCGGAAGCCCTGCCGGACAGCCGTCCACGACAACACCTAAGCCTTTTCCGTGGGATTCGCCCCAGGTTGTAATTTTAAATATGGTTCCAAAGGATGAGCCAGCCATAAGAGTACCTCATTTCTTTTCTCGTAATTATGAGCCTATTATAAAAGATTATTGTTTCCGTGACAATAAAAAGATTTGCAACCGGAGAAGAATATGCTAAGATAGGTAGGAGAATTTCGGAAAACGACTGGAAGCTTCCGAAAAGAAAACCAGAAATGAGGAATGGCATGGGCAGACAGTATCGTGTAAAAAAAACAGAACAACCCATTGACTGGACGGTGGAGGTGCCTGGCTCTAAGAGCATGACAAACCGTGCGCTTTTGATGGCGGCGCTGACGGAAGGAACGGTGGAGTTAAGCGGTGTCCTTTTTTCGGACGATTCGCGTTATTTTCTGTCTTCCCTGCAGTCGCTCGGCTTTCACGTACTGATTCGGGAAGCAGAAAGGAAAGTGACGGTCACGGGCTGTGGCGGTGAAATTCCTTTAAAGGAAGCCGAAATCTATGTGGGAAGTGCCGGAACAGCCGCAAGATTTCTGACGGCGATGCTTGGTTTTTCAGATGGCTGTTATACGGTGACGGCATCAGAGCAGATGAAAAAAAGACCGATGAAACCACTGTTTGACCTGCTGTCCCAGGCGGGAGCAAAGATTGAATGTCTCGAAGAGGAAGGACATTTACCCATCCGGATTGAGGGATGCCGCAAAGGTGCAGACGCAGAGAAAAAACCGCTTACTCTCGAACTTGACATCAGTAAGAGCACGCAGTTTTTAAGTGCAATGCTTCTAGTGGCACCGATGATAAAGCAGGGACTTCTCATTCGCATTACCAGTGAAAAGACAGACGGTTCCTATATCCGTATCACCAGAGAGATGCTAAAGGAAGCGGGCGTTTCCGTGGAATTTGACGGAAGAGACTACCGGGTTTTGCCAGATTCTTCCTATCAGAAGCGAAGCTATCAGATAGAGCCGGATATGTCAGCGGCGTGCTATTTTTATGCGGCAGCAGCAGTTACCGGTGGACGTGCGCTTGTAAAAGGAGTACATTCGGATAACAGCCAGGGTGATTTGAAGTTTTTGAAGGTGTTAGAACAGATGGACTGTACCGTGGCAGAGGAGACGGATGGAATTGCAGTGACAGGACCGGAAAATGGCGCATTAAAGGGCATTTCAGTCAACATGAATGATTTTTCAGACCAGGCGCTCACACTTGCGGCGATTGCGCCTTATGCGGCAGAGCCGGTGCGGATGGAGGGCATCGCACATATCAGAGGGCAGGAGTGTGACCGGATTCATGCGATAGCGGCAAACCTTGGAGCCTGCGGAATACTCTGCAAAGAGGAGGCATCGGCAGTGACCATTTATCCGGGAAAACCAAAACCTGCGGTGATAGACACCTATGAGGACCACCGGGTTGCAATGGCATTTTCCCTGCTTGGGCTTCGGGCGGACGGCATCATTATCGACAATCCGGACTGCTGTAAAAAGACATTTGAAGAGTACTTTCTGGTACTGGATGAACTGACCGGGCAGAATGGATTTACACAATTATAGAAAGGCATGGTTATTATAACATGAGTAAAAGATATGAACTTTTAAAACAGGAAGGGAGAGCTAAAAGAGGAACCTTCCACACGGTACATGGAGATATTCAGACCCCTGTTTTTATGAATGTAGGAACAGTGGCGGCAATCAAGGGAGCCGTGTCGACTGAGGACTTAGAGCAGATTAAATGTCAGGTGGAACTGTCAAATACCTACCATCTCCATGTGAGAACCGGAGATAAGCTGATTAAGGAAGTGGGCGGACTTCACAAATTTATGTCCTGGAACCGTCCAATTCTTACTGATTCCGGCGGATTTCAGGTATTTTCCCTGGCAGGACTTCGCAAAATCAAGGAAGAAGGCGTTTATTTTAATTCCCATATTGACGGCGCAAAGATTTTCATGGGACCGGAGGAGAGTATGCAGATTCAGTCCAATCTTGGTTCCACGATTGCAATGGCATTTGATGAGTGCCCGCCGGCGCTTGCAGAACGTGAGTACGTGGAGAATTCTGTAGCGCGCACGACCCGTTGGCTGACGCGCTGTAAGACAGAAATGGCACGTTTAAACAGTCTGGAAGATACGGTGAACAAAGACCAGTTATTATTCGGAATCAACCAGGGAGCAATTTATCCGGATATCCGTATCGACCATGCAAAGCGGATTTCAGAGATGGATTTGGACGGATACGCAGTCGGCGGACTTGCCGTAGGAGAGACGCATGAGGAGATGTATCACATCCTTGACGAGACTGTGCCGTATCTTCCGGTTGACAAGCCAACCTACCTGATGGGCGTTGGAACTCCGGCAAACATTTTAGAGGGCGTAGAGCGCGGAATCGACTTCTTTGACTGTGTTTATCCTTCCCGGAACGGACGCCACGGCCATGTATACACGAATATTGGAAAAATCAATCTGTTTAACCAGAAGTATGAGAAGGATATGCGTCCGATTGAGGAGGGCTGCCAGTGCCCAACCTGCCGCCGCTACAGCAGGGCATATGTACGCCATCTGTTAAAGGCAAAGGAAATGCTTGGCATGCGTCTTTGCGTGCTTCACAATCTGTATTTTTACAATACGATGATGGAAGAAATCCGTGATGCGCTCGATGCAGGCAATTTCCATTCCTATAAGGAAGAGAAACTTTATCGTATGGGACAGATTAATCGGGAAAAAGAAGAGAATTTATAAAATAACTGTGAAATCACAAAAATTTGTTCGGAAACGCTTGCCGAACATGAGACTTTTGTGTAAAATATTCCATAGTGTCTTTAAGACAAGGAAGAAACATGGACTTAAACATCATCCGTGTTACAAATTAGGAGGAAAATAGAATGTTGGAAATCTTGGCAACAGAGTCTACGCAGGCAGCAAGCTCTGCATACGGAATCGGAAGCATGGTCATCTGGCTGGTTGTATTATTCGTATTCATGTATTTCTTCATGATTCGCCCACAGAAGAAAGAAACCCAGAAGAAAAACGCTATGTTACAGGAATTAGCAGTAGGAGATACCGTTCTTACGACAAGCGGATTCTACGGAACCGTTATCGATATCGATGAGGATACCATCATCGTTGAGTTCGGAAGCAACAAGAATTGCCGTATCCCGATGCAGAAATCTGCAGTTTCAGCAGTGGAGAAACCGGAAGAAGCAGCAGAATAAGACTGCTTAAGATAAAAGCCCATCTGACATCAGGTCAGGTGGGCTTTTTCTCTATAGGATTACTATGTTGCATTGGAAGGTGAAATTGTTGATTCCTATAGAGAAAAAGCCCTTTATGCGCAGCTCGCGGAGAAGAAGTTTATGCTTCGCATACCGCTCGCA
>JBNMKM010000026.1:0-47524 GCA_050874345.1 Roseburia sp.
CAGCGGGCCAGAAAGTTGGTTCCGACGAATGTGAAGAAGGTAAGATCTTTATCGAACCACAGGGCTTCTGTGTTCTGGCAGGTATTGGTGTCAAAGAAGGACTTGCCGAAAAAGCACTGGATTCTGTAAAAGAACATCTGGACACCAAATACGGTGTTATGATTCTCCAGCCGGCATACACACATTACTACCTCAATCTTGGTGAGATCTCTTCTTACCCACCAGGATACAAAGAGAATGCCGGTATCTTCTGCCACAACAACCCATGGATTTCCATCGCTGAGACTGTAATCGGACGCGGAAACCGTGCTTGGCAGGTATATACCAGAACCTGTCCTGCTTACCTTGAGGATATCAGCGAGATTCACCGCACAGAGCCGTATGTATACTCCCAGATGATTGCCGGAAAAGATGCTCCGAACTTCGGAGAGGCAAAGAACAGCTGGCTGACCGGTACTGCTGCATGGACCTTCTTGGATGTATCCCAGTACATCCTCGGAATCCGTCCGGATTACGATGGTCTTATCGTAGATCCATGTATTCCGTCCACACTTGACGGTTTCACCGCCAAACGTGATTTCCGTGGTGTTTCTTACCACATCACCGTTAAGAACGACAAGCACGTAGAAAAGGGCGTTGCTAAGGTAACCGTTGATGGCACTGTCATCGAAGGAAACCTGATTCCTGTTTCTATGGCTGCCGGTAAGAAAGACGTAACCGTTGAAGTCATTATGGGCTAATCATTACATCTATTAGATTCATGAACTCTAAAAATCCCCTGTGGAAGATTCCACAGGGGATTTTAAACATCTGCCTTTCTTAAGCCGGCATCTTATTCTTCTATTTTCTTTTTACTGCTTAATTGGCAGTTACCACGCCGTTCTCACAGTCTAACTCTACATAAGCGCTGGATTTTAATACATCCATTGCATGTTTTGCACCGATTAATACCGGAATATCCATGCTCAGTCCCGCTACTGCTGCATGACAGTTTTCACTGTCTGCCTCTACAATCAGACCGGATGCTTCCCGCATCTGTGTCATCATATGGTTATTGGTATCGGTTGCCACGATGATATCGCCGACTTTGAAGTTCTTTAAATCTTCTTCGCTGTGGCAGACACACAGGTTCGCAGAAACCTTCTTATCATTTAAGCCTCTTCCGTTTATAAGAATATGACCTGCAACCTGTACCTTAATCAGATTGGTCGTTCCAGAGGTTCCAAGCGGCACACCAGCTGTCAGTACGACAACATCACCCTTCTGTAACATTCCTGCCTCTTCTGCCGCATCTACCGCATAAGAAAACAGTTCCTCTGCCTCGTTCTTCTCCTCAATGAGAAGCGGAACAACACCCCATGACAGTGCAAGCTGACGGTAAACCTTGTTTGTCAGGCAGGCACCGATAATCGGACATGCCGGACGGTATTTGGAAACCATGCGTGCCGTGCGTCCTGACCAGGTGACAGTCATGATAGCTGCTGCATTCAAATCTCCTGCCATCGTACAGGTTGCATGGGAAATGGCATTTGTCACATCCGGGTTACTAAGCGTCATGCGCTGTTTAAAACGCTGTACGTAGTTGATATCCTGCTCGGTACGAATCGCAATCCGAACCATTGTCTTTAATGCCTCTACCGGATATAAACCTGCTGCAGTCTCACCGGAAAGCATAATAGCACTTGTTCCGTCATAAATTGCATTTGCAACGTCAGTTGCCTCTGCACGGGTTGGACGCGGATGTTTCATCATGGAATCAAGCATCTGAGTTGCTGTGATAACCTTCTTCCCAGCTTCACACACCTTCTTGATAATCATCTTCTGGATAACCGGAACATCCTCTAACGGGATTTCAACACCCATGTCACCACGGGCAACCATGATTCCGTCCGAAACACGGATAATTTCATCAATGTTCTGAACACCCTGCATATTCTCGATTTTGGAAATGATGTTGATTTCCTCTCCGCCCTTCTCTTCAAGAATCCGGCGGATGGCAAGTACATCATCCGCAGTGCGGACGAAGGATGCCGCGATGAAATCATAATCGTTTTCAACGGCAAATACAATATCGCTGTAATCCTTTTCACTGATATATGGCATGGATAAGTCTACATTCGGTACATTGACACCCTTTTTATTGGAAATCACACCGCCGTTTAATACCTGACACACGATATCCATCGCCTGTCCATTCTCTGCCTTGGCATCCTTCACCGGCTTAATGGAGAGCACTTCCATATCAATCAAACCATCATCAATCAGGATATGATTTCCCGGCTTTACATCTTTTGCAAGCTCCTTGTAGCTGATGGATACCCGCTTATTATCACCGAGAATCTCTTCTGTTGTCAAAGTAAATGTCTGTCCGTTCTTTAACTCAACCTTTCCGTCTGCAAAGTCTCTCAGACGGATTTCCGGTCCTTTTGTATCTAACAAAGCTGCTACCGGAAGTTTTTCTTCCTCGCGCAGCTTGCGGAGCATCTTTAGTCTTCCAAGCTGTTCCTCATGTGAGCCATGGGAAAAATTAAAACGTGCTACATTCATACCCTCTTTCATCAGGCTGCGCAATACTTCTTCGTTATCAGTCGACGGTCCTAAGGTACATACAATTTTTGTTTTACGAAACATTTTTCTCAACCTCTTTATATTTTATTGTTCACAGGATTACTTTGTTATCATGGTTCCCATTCCGCCGGCAAGGTTCTCACCATCCACGTGCAGTTTGGTAATTAAAACGGATTTGATTGCGGAATCACCGATAAAATCGATTGCCGCTTCAATCTTCGGCTGCATATCGCCGGCACCGAACTGTCCCTCTGCTAAATATTCCTTTGCCTGGGCAACCGTCATGGAATTTAACGGTTTTTCATTTTCTGTGCCATAGTTTAAGCAGACATTTTCTACGCTTGTCAGTATCACAAGCATATCCGCATCTAAAAGTTCTGCCAGTTTGCCCGCTGCAAGATCTTTCTCAATAACAGCACTTGCTCCCTTTAAATTGTTGTCCTGAACGAGCACCGGAATTCCGCCGCCACCGCAGGCAACAACAATCTGGTCTGCATCAATAAGTGCACGGATGGCATCCATCTCTACGATATCTACCGGCTTCGGAGCTGCTACGATACGGCGGTAACCATCTGCCACCTTTGTGACATGGTTTCCTTTCTTCTCCTCTGCCTCTGCTTCTGCTTCTGTCATCACACGTCCGATTACTTTGCTCGGCTTATAAAATGCCTCATCGTATGGATCTACTACCACCTGGGTCAGTACGGTGGAAACCGTCTTATAGATTCCCTTATTCAAAAGTTCTGCACGGATAGCATTCTGAAGGTCATAACCGATATAACCCTGGCTCATTGCAGAGCAGACAGACATTGGGGTTGCCGTGTATTCCGGATATAATCGGCAGAATTCGTTCATTGCTGTGTGAATCATTCCGACCTGTGGACCGTTACTGTGTGTAATCACCACCTGATAATCCTCGCGGATAAACTCTGCCACTGCCTTTGCAGTGCGTCTGGTTGCCTCTTTCTGCTCCGGCAGGGTCGTTCCTAATGCCTCGTGTCCCAATGCAATTACAATTTTTTTCTTCTTCATGTCTTAGACCTCCTCTTCCTCCTGTGGCAGCACCAATGAATCAATCAGTTCCCAGATTTCCTCTCTTCCCTGCTTGGTCTCTGCGGAAAATGGAATAATAACCGTTCCCGGCTGCACTCCAAGCCCTTCCCGGATTGCTTTCACATTCTTCTGAATCTGGCTGCGCTTAATCTTATCCAACTTAGTTGCAATGATAATCGGTGCGTATCCCTGATACACCATCCACTCATACATCATACGGTCATTTGCCAATGGGTCATGCCGGATATCAATCAGAAGAAATACCGCTTTGAGCACTTTGGAAGTATGAAGATAATTCTCAATCATTTTTCCCCACTTTGCTTTTACTTCCTCTGACGCTTTCGCATAACCATATCCCGGAAGATCCACCAGATACATTGCATCATTGATATTATAAAAATTAATGGTCTGGGTCTTTCCCGGCTGTGCAGATGTTCTTGCAAGCGCCTTGCGGTTCATCAGCGCATTGATTAACGATGATTTTCCAACATTTGACTTTCCTGCAAACGCCACTTCCGGAACTGCATTGTCCGGAATCTTACTGGTAATTCCACATACCGTTTCCAGATTCACATTTTTTATAATCATATTCTACTCCATTTCCTGCTCTTTTACAAAGGCAACTTTTAAGACTTCTTCCATCTGGTTTACATAAATAATCTCAAGTCCCTTTTTAATTTCCGCAGAGATTTCTTCCACGTCCTTCTCATTCTTTGCCGGAACACAGACCGTCTTAATTCCGGCATTTTTTGCAGCCAGAAGTTTTTCTTTGAGTCCTCCAATTGGCAGCACCCGTCCGCGCAATGTAATCTCTCCCGTCATCGCCACATCCGCACGCACCGGCGTCTTTGTGATAGCAGATAGCATCGCAGTCGCCATCGTGATTCCGGCAGACGGTCCATCCTTTGGAACCGCACCCTCCGGGATATGGATGTGGATGTCGTTTTCCGTGAAAAATTTCTTTGGAATGTGGTACTGCTCACTGACGGAACGAATATAGCTGATTCCCGCCTGTGCCGATTCCTTCATCACATCGCCGAGCTGTCCGGTAAGCTGAAACTCACCTTTTCCCGGCATCACATTGACTTCGATTTCAAGGGTATCACCGCCGACACTCGTCCATGCAAGCCCACGCACGATTCCAATCTCATCTGTATCGTTTTTCTTATCAAAACTGTATCTTTCTTTTCCAAGGTACTTTGCCAGATTCTGCTCGGTAATCTTTACCGTCTTTTTCTCCTGACTGTAAATCTCACGCGCCGCTTTTCTGGCGATTTCACCGAGTTTGCGCTCTAAGCCACGGACGCCCGCTTCTCTTGTGTAACCGGAAATAATCCGCGCAAGCGCTTTGTCGCTTATCGTAAGCTGGTCTTTTTTCAGTCCGTTGCGAAGAATCTGTTTCTCTAATAAATGTTCCTTTGCAATATGTGCTTTTTCATTCTCCGTATAGCTGGTCACCTCGATAAGCTCCATACGGTCTAAAAGCGGCCTTGGGATATCCTGTACAGAGTTTGCAGTTGCGATAAAAAGCACCTCTGACAAATCAATCGGTAACTCTACGTAATGGTCACGAAACTTGTTATTCTGCTCCGAATCTAAGACCTCAAGCAGGGCAGATGCCGTATCTCCTTTATAATCACTGCTCATCTTGTCAATTTCATCTAACAGCATCAGTGGATTTTTCACACCGGCACTGCGCAGACCGTTCACAATACGTCCCGGCATTGCGCCTACATATGTCTTTCTGTGGCCACGGATTTCCGCTTCATCCCGGACACCGCCGAGACAGATGCGCACATACTTTTTATCGAGTGCCCGCGCTACAGAACGCGCAATACTGGTTTTTCCGGTTCCCGGAGGACCCACAAGACAGATAATCGGGCTTTCGCCTTTATTTGTGAGATTACGGACGGCAAGGAATTCCAGCATGCGCTCTTTTACCTTCTCCAGGCCATAATGATCCTCATTTAAAATGCGCTCTGCATTTTTGAGGTCTTTATTGTCTTTGGATTCTTTATTCCACGGAAGCTCCAACAATGTCTCGATATACCCTCTCGACACTGCGCTCTCCGAAGAATTGGAGCTGATGCTCTTAAAACGCTCAATTTCCTTTCGGATTTTGTCCTTTACTTCCTTGTCCGCCTTCAGCTTTTTCAACGCTTCCAGATAAGAATCTGCGTCCGATTCGGTGTGATCTTCCCCAAGCTCCTCGCGGATAAGCTTCATCTGCTCACGCAGAATATAATCTCTCTGGTTCTTGTCGACCCGCTCCTTCACCTTCGCCTGAAAATCATTCTTGATTGCAATAATGTCAATTTCTTTTAAAAGGATTCCAAGCAGTACCTCATAACGCTCGGTTAAAGAAACCGCCTCCAAAATCCGCTGTTTCTGCTCATAGTAAATTGGCAGATTGTTCGCCATCTGGTCCATCAGCACATCAAGCTCTTTTGTCTCGCTCATCTGGCGCTGCATTTCTTTCCCAATCCGCGGATTCACAGTGGCATACTTCTGAAATGTCTCGCCAAGGCTTCGCACCATCGCTTCTTTCACTTCCGGTGCAAGTTCTTCCTCTGCATCGTCTTCTAACCGGAGAACCTCTGCCACCAGATACTCTGTTGTTTCCGCAAAGGACTCTAATTTTGCACGCTCTTTTCCTTCTACAAGGATGCGCACAATATTATTCTGCATCTTGATGACCTGCTTTACCTCTGCGATGATTCCCACCTGGTAAAGATCATCGATTCCCGGTTCTTCCTGCTCTACATCCTTTTGTGCAGCCAGAAAAATCTTCTGTTCCTCCATCATCGCCTTTTCCACGGCTTTGATGGATTTTTCCCTGCTGATATCGAAGTGTGCAATCATCCCCGGAAGAATCACCATCCCCCGGAGTGCTACCGCAGGCATCCTCACAATTACTGTATCCAAATGTCTTCCTCTTTCTATTTCTCTTTCCAGCTTACGACAAATGTCTATGCGCCAATTTTCTCCAATTGACGCTCTTCGATGGAAAGTTTCTCATCCACCAGATCTTTTGTAATCCGGCAGTTTGTAATCGACTCGTCCGATGGAATGTGGTACATCATATCAAGCGTTACCGCCTCCATGATGGCACGAAGACCTCTCGCACCGGTCTTTCTTTCCAGTGCCTTATCAGCAATGGCATCAAGTGCTTCCTGGTCAAATGTAAGCTCTACGCCATCTAACTCAAACAACTTCTTGTACTGCTTGGTCAATGCATTCTTCGGCTCGTTAAGAATCCGGATTAAAGCTGCACGGTCAAGCATATCCAGGGATACGGTCACCGGTACACGTCCGATAAACTCCGGAATCAGTCCGAACTTTACGAAATCCTGCGGCAATGCGTGCTTGAACACATCTCCGATATTATATTCTTCGCGATTTTTAATTTCTGCGTTAAATCCAATGGTCTTCTGGTCAAGGCGTGTCTCAATAATTTTATCAAGTCCGTCAAATGCTCCACCGCAAATAAACAGAATGTTTGTCGTATCAATCTGAATTAACTCCTGCTGTGGATGCTTTCTGCCACCCTGCGGCGGTACGGATGCAACCGTTCCCTCGAGAATCTTTAACAGTGCCTGCTGTACACCTTCTCCGGATACATCTCTGGTGATAGACACGTTCTCCGACTTCTTGGAAATCTTGTCAATCTCATCAATATAAATAATTCCGTGCTGTGCACGCTCAATGTTATAATCTGCTGCCTGAATCAGCTTTAAGAGGATATTCTCCACATCCTCACCCACATAACCTGCCTCTGTGAGCGTTGTTGCGTCCGCAATTGCAAACGGCACGTTTAACACACGCGCAAGTGTCTGTGCCAATAATGTTTTACCGGAACCTGTCGGTCCAAGCATTAAAATATTGCTTTTCTGTAATTCTACGCCAAGGTCTGCATCCGCCATGATACGTTTGTAGTGGTTATATACAGCTACAGAAAGTACCTTTTTCGCCTGGTCCTGACCGATGACATATTCGTCAAGGAATGCTTTCATTTCTTCCGGCTTAATCAGATTAATCTGTTCCTCATCCTCTATCTCTGCTGCGGAATCGTCTCTGACTAACTCTTCATCAATAATTTCCGCACAGATATCGACACACTCATCGCAGATATATGCACCATTTGGACCGGCAATCAGCTTGCGCACCTGGTCCTGGGTCTTTCCGCAAAAAGAGCATCGGAATTTTTCATCATTTCTTCCTGCCATATTCGTTTCTCCATATCCGTTATTTACACTGTGAGGGCATCCATATAAGACTGCGTTCCATATCTTATCAAGGGTACCCTCATCATTTTCTTACTTATAAAATAGGCTACTGCCTATAAAATAGACTATTGTCTATTTGTAATCACACTGTCAATCAAGCCGTACTCCATTGCTTCCTGTGCAGACATATAATGGTCTCTCTCTGTATCTGCTGCAATTACATCATACGGTTTTCCAGTATTGGCAGCTAAAATCTCGTTTAATTTCTTCTTGGTCTTTAAGATGTTCTCTGCTGCAATCTGAATCTCAGTTGCCTGACCTTTTGCACCGCCGGAAGGCTGGTGAATCATAATCTCTGCATTCGGAAGTGCAAGACGCTTGCCCTTGGTTCCTCCTGCTAACAGGAATGCTCCCATGCTTGCTGCAAGACCGATACAGATGGTGGAAACATCGCACTTGATGTACTGCATCGTATCATAAATTGCCATACCTGCAGTTACCATTCCACCCGGGGAATTAATATAAAGCTGAATATCTTTGCCCGGATCCTCTGATTCCAAAAACAGAAGCTGTGCCACTACAAGGCTTGCTGTTGTTTCGTTAACTTCTTCTCCAAGAAAAATAATTCTATCTTTCAATAACCGGGAATAAATGTCGTAATTGCGCTCTCCTCTGCTTGTCTGTTCCACAACGTAAGGTACTAAACTCATATCTTTTCCTCCAATCTCCTATAAGGCTAAACAGACCGGCCCAAAAATGAGCCAGTCTGCACTATGCTGCTTGGAAAGACAACCCGCTGTATGCAGCCGATTGTCGGTATCACAGACTGTTACCAGCCCGTTATGACAGATTATTCTTCCTCTGCGGCATCTTTCTCTTCAGATTCTTTTTCTTTCTTTGTCTTAGCTTTTGCTCTCTCTTTTACGTTCTCCATGATAAGGTCAACTGCCTTTGTCACAGCAACGTCTCTCTTGATGGATTCTTTCTCAGCATCGCCCATGTACTCAGCAAGTTTGTCTGCTTCCATACCGTATGCTTTTGCCATCTTCTCAATTTCTGCCTGTACTTCCTCGTCAGAAACTTCAATCTTCTCATCTTTTGCAATCTGCTCTAATACAAGGCTGCTCTTGATGCGGGTCTCAGCTTCCGGACGTACCTGCTCTTTTAATTTGTCAAGTGTCATGCCGGAGAACTGCATATACTGATCCATGGAAAGTCCGCTCTGCTGGATTCTCTGTGCAAACTCATTAATCATGTTCTCGCACTGAGTCTCAATCATTGCTTCCGGAATATCCATAGAGGATTTCTCAATAATCTTCTTGATTGCTTCGTCTTCCTTTGTACGCTTTGCGTCGTTCTCTTTCTCAACTTCAAGATGCTTCTTTAAATCCTCTTTGTAAGCATCTAAAGTATCGAACTCAGAAACATCCTGTGCAAACTCATCGTTTAACTCCGGAAGCTCTTTGGTCTTGATTTCATGAATCTTAACCTTGAATAATGCCGGCTTTCCAGCAAGCTCTGCTGCCTGGTACTGCTCCGGGAAGGTTACATTTACATCTACATCATCACCGGTGTTGTGTCCAATCAGCTGGTCCTCAAAAGTATCGATGAAGGAATGGGAACCAATCTCAAGCGGATGATTCTCGCCCTTGCCGCCTTCAAATGCAACACCGTCTACGAATCCTTCAAAGTCGATGACTGCGGTATCACCGTTTGCTACCGGTCTGTCGGTAACGGTAACAGTTCTGGAGTTCTTCTCGCGCTCTTTCTCTAATGCTGCTTCTACTTCCTCGTCTGTTACGGTTGTATCAATCTTTGTTACCTGTACGCCTAAATATTTGCCAAGTGTTACTTCCGGACGAACAGCAACCTCTGCTGTAAAGATAAACGGCTTTCCTGATTCAATCTGTGTTACGTCGATTGTCGGTCTGGAAACAACATCCACTTTGCTCTCCTCAACTGCCGGTCCGTAATTCTCCTGAATTAAGGTGTTGGCTGCATCTTCAAAGAAGATTCCTGCGCCGTACATTTTCTCAATCATCTTTCTCGGCACTTTGCCTTTACGGAATCCAGGAACACTGATTTTGCTCTTCTGTTTCTGGTAAGCAGCTTCAATTGCTTTCTCTAATTCCTCTGCAGGAACCTCAATGGTAAGCTTTGCCATATTTTTTTCTAAATTTTCCACCTGTACACTCATTCTAACTGTTTCCTCCTTAAAAATATATAAAAAGTGTAGTTCATTTTCCGTTCTTAAAGCCGCGCATTTCCCCTTTTCGAGGGATTTTTGACTGCACTTCGGAAAAAGGGCATACTGCGACTATCACAGTCATTTTAGAATTATATCATACTCATAGGGAAAATACCAGAGTTTTTTGTGAAAATCTAAGGTTTTTCCCGCAAAGTAAGGCGATAGGCATGCCCCTTCTCTGTCCTGCCGCTCACCGTAAAGCCCATGCTCTCAAACAAATGCTTAGAACCTTCATTGTAATCATAGATTTCACGGACATTCATACTGTCAAATCCAAGTGCCTTTGCCCGCTCTTTTAGCGCAGACACCACATCTTTTCCGATTCCTCTGCCGCGGTACTCCTTTGCACCGATGACAATCGGCAGGTCCTCCTGCCAGAAGGTGACATCACCAATCGGAACCCATACACCATTTTCTTTCCATTCAATAAAATAAAGTTCCCCGTGTGCATCCAGATAAGAATACATTGCGTTAAGCGTTGCATGGTCATAAGGTTTTCGCACACCGTCTACCAGATAGACGGTCTCCTCATCCTGATACCACGGGAATGCAAAGTCATATTCTCCAGTGTTCCAGTGCAGACGGAGCTGTTCGTGAATCAGAATCTGCTCCGGCTGCTCTATTCCCTGTATTGCCATTTTGTTTACTCTTACTTTCCGATAAAATTTCTTGCCTCGTCGAGAATCTCCTTCAGCCGTTCAAACTGAAGAACCTTCATCGCCTCGTCATAGGTCATAAGGCTGACACTTTCCAATTCGTCTTCCTGGCAGACAATCTCCTGGTTGGAATATTCTGCCACAAAGTAAATGACCTTTTTCATGACATCCTTTTTCTGTGGAATCAGGTGTTCATCGAGTGTACGGAACCCATCTGCAATCTTCGGTTTTAATCCGGTTTCTTCAAGAATCTCTCTGTAGGCTGTCTGCTTCTCGGTCTCTCCGATAATCAGATGTCCCTTCGGGAATCCATAATCCCCTTCGAGTGATTTTACAATCACATATTTTATTTCCTTGTCCACGCGTGTGTAAACCACCGCACCGCACGATACCTCAAACTCCATATTGGCTCACTCCTTTATATAAATTCATTTTCTCATTTTCACAATCGGCATTCACGCCTGATTCCATTATATTTTATTGAGAACATTCGTTCAATATGTAAAAATGACGATTTTTTGCCTTTTACTGCAATCCGGCAAACTGTGCCATATAAAGGTTATAATAAGCGCCCTTCTTTGCCATCAGTTCTTTCGGACTTCCCTGCTCTAAAATGCCGCCCTTGTCAATCACAAAGATACGGTCTGCATTCTGGATGGTGGAAAGACGATGTGCAATGACAAAACTGGTTCTGCCGGAAAGCAGCGCCTCAATTCCGCGCTGTACAAGAATCTCTGTATGCGTGTCAATGCTTGATGTTGCCTCATCAAGAATCAGCACCTTCGGCATGGATACCATGGTTCTTGCAAATGCAATGAGCTGACGCTGTCCGATGGAAAGCCCTGCTCCGTGCTCCTTTAACTCTGTGTCATATCCCTTTTCCATCTTCATGATAAAGTCATGCGCATTGACCGCCTTCGCAGCCGCAATCATCTCCTCCTCGGTAGCGTCTAACTTGCCGTAGAGAATATTGTCGCGCACGGTTCCGTGGAAAATAAAGTTATCCTGCGTCATGACACCCATCTGTTTGCGCAGACTCTCGATGGAAACCTTCGTCAAATCGTAGCCATCAATCGAAATCGTTCCTTCCTCAATGTCATAGAAACGGCTGATAAGGTTGACAATTGTCGTCTTTCCTGCACCTGTTGGTCCGACAAGTGCAATCGTTTCACCCGGCTGTACGGTAAAGCTTACATCCTCTAACACCTTCGTCTCCGCAGGCGTTCCTCTGTCGTAGGTAAAACTTACATGGGAAAATTCCACTTTTCCCTTCACATCTGGAAGTTCCTTTACATCCGGTGCATCCACGATATCTGCGGGCGTATCCATAATATCAAACACACGCTCCGCCGCAGTCAGGTTCGTAATCAGATTGTTGTAAAAATTGCTCAGGTTCATAATCGGGTTCCAGAACATATTAATATAGGAAGCGAATGCAACCAGAAGTCCAACGGACACTTTTTCAAATCCGAGAAACCGGATTCCTACCAGATAAAGCATCATTGCACCGAATCCCCAGCAGAAATCGATAATCGGTCCAAACATATCTGCTGTAATAACCGCCTTCACAAATGCATGCTGATGATCCTCTACGAGGCCTTCAAAAATTTCCTGTGTTTCATCCTCCGCACCAAAGCTCTGTACAACGTTCATTCCCGCAATATCCTCATGCAGATATGCGTTTAAGTTTGAGGACTTCTTGCGGTAAACCTGCCAGCGCTTATGAGAAATGGACTGTACCAGCCAGATTCCCACAATCATAAGCGGAATCGTGCTAAGTGATGCAAGTGCTAAGCGCCAGTCCTTTACTAACATAATCACGACAACACCTACCACTGTGACAAATTCCGGCAACAGGGTCGTAACCATGTTCACAAGCACATCCTTTAACGAGTTGACATCGCCGATAATTCTCGCAAGAATTTTTCCGGTCGGTCTGCTGTCAAAAAAGGAAAAGGACAGCGTCTGGATGTGCTCATACAAATCCTGGCGGATATCCAGAAGAATTTTGTTGGACATTACCGCCATCACATACATTCTGACTTTTACCAGAATGATAAAAATAACATTTAATATCAGTGCAAAAATTCCAAGCTCCACTAACCCCTTTAAATTTCCATTCGCAATGTGATTGTCAATGGCTTCCTCTATCAGAAGCGGGTTAATCAGTGAAATTACAACCGTAATGCCCATGCAGATTAATACACCCACTACGGTCAGTTTATATTTTCCCAAATAGGAAAGCAGCCGTCGCAAAATCTTCTTTTTGTCGGTGTTTTCCATATGTTCGTCTTCACGAAATGAATTGACTGCCATAACTACCTCCTTTGCAGCTTTGCCCAGGGTGCCGGTTACGCGGTAACCGCACCGCCCTGCTCTGCCAGATAAGAACCATACTGTGCCATATAAGTTGCATAATAGAGTCCTTTCTTTGCAAGCAGTTCTTCATGTGTACCGCGTTCTGCAATTTTTCCGTCTTCCAGATAAATAATCTCATCTGCATGACGTACCGCAGAAATACGGTGTGCAATAATAATCTTTGTCGTGTGATTCAGTTCGTCTAACATCTTCTGAATCTCATGTTCGGTCTCCATGTCCAGCGCGGATGTAGAATCATCCATTACTAACACCGGGCTGTGTTTTGCCAGTGCACGCGCGATACTGATACGCTGCTTCTGTCCACCGGAAAGTCCGACGCCGCGCTCTCCGATGACCGTATTGTACTGCTCCTCCATCTTTTCGATGAAGCCCTTTGCCTGCGCGCGTTCTGCTGCCAGACGAATTTCCTCTGCATCGAGCGCTTTTCTCTGTCCCATCTTGATATTTTCTTCAATCGTATCGGAAAACAGGAACACATCCTGCAATACCACGGAAATATTACTGCGAAGCTGTTTTAAGGTCAGCTTGCGGATATCCGTGCCATCGAGACTGATGCTTCCCTCATCCACATCATAAAAACGCTGTAACAGGTTGATGATGGATGATTTGCCGGCTCCGGTCTCTCCCATGATTCCGAGCGTCTTTCCCGCCGGAAGTTCAAATGAAATGTCCTTTAAAATCTGCTTGCCGTCAAGCCCGAAGGAGACATTGTCAAAGCGAACTGCTCCGTCGACTTTTTCAAGTACCACCGGCTCTTTTTCGTCAGAAATGTCCGCTGTCTCGGTATAAATTTTCTTGATTTTCTTATAAGATGCGACTGCGGAAGACAAATCGTTTGTCAGCCATCCGAGCATTTCCATCGGCCAGGTACAGTTTCTTGTGTACTCTACAAACGCAACTAACGCTCCTAATGTCAGGTTTCCGTGCATTACCGAAACACCGCCTAAAACCGTCATACAGACCGGAAGTGCCTTTCCGACAAACTGGAAAATCGGATAATATTTTACCAGAAGTTTGGACTGGCTGATATTTAACTCATAGTAGCGCTTGTTATGGGATAAAAACTTGGAAACCTCAAATTTTTCCCGTGCAAATGCCTTTACCGTGCGCACGCCTGCGAGATTTTCCTCGGCAACTGTCGTAAGGACTGCATTTTCCTCGCTGATGTCCTCATAGACCTTGTCGAGCTTGCGCTCCATGACAACTGCAACCGCACCGCAAAGAATCATCACAAGAAGCGGTACAATCGTCAGCTTCCAGCTAATCGTCAGCATACAGTAGATAACGCTGGTCACATGAATTGTAACCTCAATGACAAGCATTCCGACATAACCTAACGCACCACGGATTTTTTCGATATCATCCTTGACACGCGCCATCAGTTCTCCGGTATTGGTCTCGTCAAAATAACGCATGGACAGCGTCTGGATATGCGTAAACAAATCTTTCTGCATTTCCGCTCCGATTTTGGAACTCAGTACGTCAAATGTAAATTCTTTACAATATCCAAAAATGCATCGTCCAATTCCCACCAGGACAATCCCAACCAGAAGTTTATTTAAAATTTCCAGTCTCCCATTTGTAATTATTTCATCCACAATCACCTGCGTGATTTTCGGATAAATCATGTCTAAAACTATCGCCGTTATCATGGATAAGATTGCAAATACATATCCGTACCAGTAACGCCCGATATATGTGTGTAGCTTTTTCACTTTCTGCTCCTCCTTTTCCTTCCCCGGTGTCCACTGTGAAGAAATTGTCCACGTTTCTGCGCTGCGCACAAAAAAAGGCCCCCCGTGCGATTTGCCGCACGACAGACCCTTATATTTCTGTTGCTTCCGGAATAAAAAAATCCCCGCGGCACATCCATCACCACGAGGCATCCATTCAAACGTAACAATCCTTCTTCCTGCTGCATTTCCACTCATAACTCATTCAGCAAAAAGGAACTCCACCGAGGTAATCGTTTCCTGATTCAATTCTCTGTTCGCTTCTAACATGGTACGAACCTTGCCAATTTCCGCAATCGCAGACGCAAATGTAAATCTAATCATAGCTTTTACCTCTCTTTCCTCAAAATTTAGATTACTTAATCAGTATAACCACACCTTGAAAAAAATGTCAACACAATTCTCATAATTTTCCTACATAATATTTTCTTTCCGGTAAATACTAGCATCAGGACATCAGTCCAACAACAAATGGAGGTGAAAATCATGAGCGAATCTAATTCTTCAAGCAACAAAATGGCAGTGCCACAGGCAAAGGAAGCTATGAAGCGCTTCAAAGAGGAAGTTGCAAGCGAAATCGGTGTACCGTTAAAGGACGGTTACAACGGTGACCTTACCTCTGCACAGGCTGGAAGCATCGGCGGCGAGATGGTGAAAAAAATGATCATGAAACAGGAAGAGCAGATGAAATAAATCCTCTTCACAAAAAAGACGGCTTTCCATCGAATCAGATGCAAAGCCGTCTTTTTTTCACAGATTCCCCCGTTTTACAGACTTCTCCTTTCCATATCATGGTACCGCTCTTTTTCTTCGTACATCCGTCTGTCAGCCTCACGCAGCATATCCGAAAGACTGCTGTCTTTCTCTTTCCACAGCGTACCGACAGAAACACTGACCTTCTCCTGCTTCATCCGGGTATCCATTTCCTGCACCTTCTGCGCAAACGATGCCTCTTCTATATCACGGCAGATAATCACAAACTCATCCCCGCCTACACGGTAAGAATCATCTGAAAAAATTGCGGAAATCACCCCTGCCGCCTGGCGGATGAAACGGTCTCCTGCATCATGCCCCTGCCCGTCATTAATCTTTTTCAGCCCATTTAAATCAATGTATGCCACGCCAGTTTTCTCGATGGTCTGCGCCTCACATTCCCTTAGCACATCCATGTACTTGTTGCGGTTATAAAGTTTCGTCAGCATATCCCGGTAACTTAAATACTGCAGCTGCTCCTGGTGCCGTTTTGCATCAAGACTGTTCGTAATAAAATACTGAATTGAGGAGAGCAGCGTTGCATCATCATAGTGCATCCTCGGGTTATCAACTCCAAGAAAGCCGATAATCTTTCCCTCTTTCCGCAGCGGAACCGCTAAAAGTCTCTGCACATCCTGCTCCTGCAGCATCTCATAGCTTTCGCGTCCTCTTTCCTTCTCAAGAGTATCTATGTAGTACACCTCGTTTTTCTGAAAACTGTCCATCCAGACCGAAATCACTTCAATTGGTACTTCCTGTAAATTGTCTTTCTGGTCTGTGACACCCTCCCGCACATATTCATGTGTGTTGTTGATTGTCTTTCCGTCCTCATTTATCTCAAAAATGTAACTGCGATCCCCTTTAAAATAATCATCAATGACACCGAGCAGATTGTGAATTGCATCATAAACATCGCGTTCTGCGGACAATTCTGTTACACAGCGGTTTAACGTCGTTGCAATCTCAAGGCGCTCTTCAACCTCCGCCTTTTTCTTAAGCACCCGGTACATCTCACCATTGAGTTCGCTCGTTGCCGCCACATACATGATAATCATGGAAATTGCTATGGAAATTGCTATGGAAATGTTAATAAATGACAGTCCATAGTAGAATATCTGAATGATAGCCGCCAGAAGCGGAAGCACAATATAGGACAGCAGCGAAACAAAAATTTTTCTGCTGACATTTTTCCGGTATTCAATCAAAAGTGACAAATCTATCAGCATCCCGGTCACCGGAATGAGAAATGAGATAATATAGGCATCGTTTCTGTGGTAAAAATTGTCGGCATCAAAATAATAGTACAGGTTCGTAAACTGCGATACCACGACAAGACACATGCCCACAATACAGATTACAGAAACACTCTGTTCCCGGATTGTTTTTTTCTGTTTCCCATTCTGGAACAAATAACTGCATACATAGGCGTTGAAGAAAAACATCACCACGTCACTGATGAAAAATACCAGAAAATTGCTCAGATACACCATCACTCTGCCAGTCTGTCCCGGATATCCGCGAAATACATAAGCAAGCGCATCATTAAACAGTAATAACGCTGTAAAAAATTGCATCAGAAACAGCCATTTTCTTTTTTTCCTGTCAAAATTATCACTTAAAAGCATACAAACCGCAGCAATCAGGCAGAAGATGCATCCCCACATCAGCAATTCTATCTGTGTCGATTGTCCGTTCACCATCGCATTTTCCTCCATACCAGGGTATCCCTGCCTGCAAAGCAATCTTTCTGATAAAAATTACTCCTGCAGATTATGATACACGATTCCCTTCTTTACATGGTCTAACAACTCTTCATCCTCCGTCAAGAATCGGATAATTGCAAGTCCGAAATCAATTGCAGTTCCCATGCCGCGGCTGGTAATGATATTGCCGTCCATCACAACTGCGTCCGTAGTTGTCACTGCACCACCCAGTTTTTCTTCAAACCCCGGATGGCAGGTTGCATACTGTCCCTGTAACAATCCTGCTGCCCCAAGCACGCTCGGTGCTGCACAGATTGCCGCAACTAACTTTCCTTCCGTTGCAAATTCACGGATAACGCGGTTTACGGTCTCATTTTCTCCGAGATGCACTGTTCCCGGCATTCCACCCGGAAGAACGATTCCATCCAATGTTGCAAAATCTACTTCCGATGCAAGCGCATCCGCCATAAATTTCACTCCATGAGAACCTGTCACCTCTTTTGTATCATTGATGGAAATCATCACAATTTCCAGTTTTGCACGACGCACCAAATCTACGACGGTAAGTCCTTCAATCTCCTCACAGCCGTCTGCCATAAAAATTCCTATTTTTTTCATTGTTATCCTCCATTCCCAAAAAATCTGTTCGTCCCTATTATAATAGATTGCAATTTTTCCGTCAATGAATCATAATAAAACCAGACAAAAAGAAAGGCTGGTTTTTTATGGAAATCGAACGCAAATATCTCGTCAAATCGCTTCCCGACAATCTCGACAGCTATCCCTTCAAGGAACTCGAGCAGGGGTATCTATGCACCGACCCTGTCGTGCGCATCCGCCGTGGAAACGACAAATACACGCTGACTTATAAAGGAAAAGGACTCCTCATGCGCGAAGAATACAATCTTCCGCTCACCAAAGAATCCTTTGAACATCTGAAAGAAAAAATCGACGGCATCCTTATCACCAAACGCCGCTATCTGATTCCACTTTCCTGTGGCTATACCGCAGAACTGGATATTTTTGCAGGAAATCTTGCACCATTACAACTTGTAGAAGTCGAATTTGAATCCGAGGAAGCTGCAAATACCTTTACCCCGCCGGAATGGTTCGGGGAAGATGTCACTTTTTCCACCGAATACCACAACAGTACCTTAAGCAAACGCTCTACTTCAGCTTTCCCGCCTCAATAAGCAGGCGGTAGAGCGTCGGCTCAAAATGAAATTCTTCCATCAGCCGTTCTGCCTCATCACGGTAATTTTTCTTTACCGATGCCGGAACGACTTTTTTTTGCACCGCGCGAATCAGAATATTTTTCGGGGTGTGTGCAAAATCAATAAATTCGAGAAGCTGTGTCCGGTAGCCGCAGCACTCTAACAGATTTGCCCGTATTGCATCCGTTGCCAGTGCACAAAAACGCTCCTTTATGATTCCGTAACGGGATAAAATTCCAAACTGTTCCGTGTCAATCTGCTTATTTAGCTCATGCTGACAGCATGGAACCGAGAAAATCATTTTTGCATTCCAGCAGATGGCATTATAAAGTGCGTAGTCTGTCGCCGTATCACAGGCATGAAGCGTCACCACCATATCCACCGGAAAATCGGCATGATAGCCGTTGATATCTCCAACCTCAAAGTGCAGGTTCTTGTAGCCGTAACGCTCCGCCGCTTCATTGCAGTGTCTTATGACATCCTCTTTCAAATCCAGTCCGACAATTGTCACATCCCGTTTCTTAATCTCTGCGAAATAATAATATAAGACAAATGTCAGATATGATTTTCCACATCCAAAATCAATGATATTTAAATGCTCATACGGATATTCCTTCATCGCATCTTCAATGATTTCCAGGAAACGGTTAATCTGCCGGAACTTATCATACATGGACTTTACAACCTTGCCCTGCTCCGTAAAAATCCCCATATCGACAAGCGGCGGTATCGGCTCGCCTTCCTTTAGCAGATATTGTTTTTTCCGGTTATGGGAACTTTCTGATTTTGCCACGCTTCCTGCTGCCTTTTTTCTCTGATAGGAGACTTTGCCCTTTTTGGAGATTAAGAGCATATGCTCCGTCCCCTCCTCCCAGGCATTTACCTGCAAATAGACCCCTGTCACCGTACTTACCAGATATTCGGCCAGCTCCTCTGTCGGAATATTCTGATGAAATACCTGTTTTGCAGTATAAGCTGCTGCCTGATAATAGGATTCCTTCTGCTCTACCACAATCTTCTGATAGTTACTGTCCTTTGCCGATGGTTTACTGATTACAATTTTATATACATCCGCTGCCGCAATCTCTTTTAATGCCTGCTCCAATTCTGCCATACACACTTCCTCATCTATCGTTTTCCTATCCGCCCGTTACCGCAGTCTTAAGCTCTCGTAACGTCCTCTTGTGCGCACCGTATACTTTAACGCATCATAGCGCTCGGACAAATCTCCCTCCGGAAGCACCGCGTCAATGGACACTGCCATCGCATTGAGCAGATTGTCGTCAATCTCGTCTCTCATTCCAACTAAAATATTATACTTTTCCTCAAAATCATCCGCATCCAAAAACTGCATCAGTCTCGGATTAACTTCCGGCTCTTCTGCTTCCCTTGTGTCGGATGGTCTCTGCGCAACAAACTGGTTCTGTCCGCCGGACAGCTCCTCTCCATCAGCTACCTTTTCCCCAGCAGAGAATATCTGTGCAGGCATTTCCTGCGGAGCAGATATTCTCTGCTTTGTAGCCGGCTCCTGCTTTGCTGCTCCAAGCGTTTCCCGTTCCACGCGCTCAAAGCGGTACTTCTGTGTCACATCCGGGTATTTCTCATGATCGACTTCGCTTACGAACATCGCAAGCGGCCTTGCATATACCCCAAAATCTCCGTACAATGCCTGATAAATCACAAGCTCCTCGCCTGTCTCGGAATGTTTTGCCACCGTGACAATCTGATATAATTTATTTTTAAAATGGCGGTAAATTTCACCGCTTACCGGAATACGTTCCATGTCTCTCACTTCTGCCTTTCTATTCTGTTTCCTGTAATTCATAGCTGTTTAAAAGCGCAATTCCTTCTGCCACAAAATCACGTGGATTGCTGAGTCCGCCGCTGTACCCTTTTATCATCAGATCCTCGACTTCCTTCATCAGCGGACTTTCCATCTGGATTCCTGCAATGCCGCTTCCATAATTGTCCTCTCTCGCCGCATCCATCTGCATCCGGAGAATATCCGCATCATTCTCCTGCACATTGTCCGCCGCACGGTTTACAATATTTTCCTCTTTCGGAAGTAAAATATCCACAGTCGGTTTTTGCTGCGCTTTTTTTGCGCTTCCATGCTTTTTCTGCAACTCCGCTTTTAAGTTCTGCATCTTAAGCCGCTCCTCTGCCGAAGGCTGCGTGCGCTGTGCCGTTTGCGACTGATATGGGCGGTTCGGGACTGGCTGCGTTGGTCTCGCCTGATTCGTTTTCGGTCTCGGCTGAACATCCCGGTTCAAAACTGCCTGTGCCGGTCTTGACTGAAAATCCCGATTCGGGATTGGCTGCGCCGTTTTTGACTTTGCTTCCTTTTCCTTCTTCTTTTGTACTTTACTTATAATGACTGCAATGGCAATCAGCAGAAAAATTATGTCCATTTTCTCACCTCATAGTGTATAATAGATACTGTTGTATCTCTACAACCGATTTTCATTATAACACATTATAATGGTTTGCGGATTGTTTCACAACCAGATTTTGAGAAAACCCCAGGGAGGACTTTTTCCGATTATGAACCTGAAACGTTTTAAAAATTTATCCGGTATGCAGTTAATGGCAGTCGGTTTTTTTCTTCTGATTCTGCTTGGCACGATATTGTTATCTTTTCCATTTGCCTCTAAAACCAGAACCTGGACGCCGCTTATGACAGCGCTCTTTACCTCCACAAGTGCCTCCTGTGTGACCGGACTGTCTCTTGTTGACACCGGAAGCTACTGGTCGGTTGCCGGACAGCTTATCATTCTTTTTCTGATACAGGTTGGCGGTCTTGGATTTATCACACTCGGCACATCCGTTGCCATGCTTTTGCGCCGTAAAATCAGCCTCAAGCAGCGTGGCTGGCTCAGAGACAGCTTCAACGTCTTAGATATCGGCGGCATCCTGCACCTGATTCGCCGTGCCATGATTGGAACCTTCCTTTTTGAAGGCGTAGGTGCGGTTATCCTGACTATCCGTTTCTATCCGAAAATGGGATTTTGGAAGGCTCTTTACTGCGGCATCTTTCATTCGATTTCCGCTTTCTGTAATGCTGGATTTGACCTGATGGCACAGTTTGGTGAATCCTCCTTTATGGGCTATTACAATGACCCGTTTGTGTCGCTGACCCTGTGCACACTGATTTTAGTCGGCGGTGCCGGATTTTTTGTATGGAGCGACATTTTTGACCACAGACTTCATTTCCGCCGCTACAGCCTCCAGTCCAAAATGGTACTTTCGATGAGTGTAGCGCTGATTATTTTCGGTACACTGCTTTTTTACCTGCTTGAGGGAAACAGACTGTTTGCCGGCATGAGCACACCGGAAAAACTGTTAAGTTCGCTCTTTGCCTCCATCACGCCGCGTACAGCGGGCTTTAATACGACAGACACCGGGGCACTCTCGGAGGGAAGCAAGCTCTTAACCATCATCTTAATGTTTATCGGCGGTGCATCCGGTTCGACTGCGGGCGGTGTAAAAGTCGCCACTATTTTTGTTCTGCTGCTTCACTTACGTTCCACCCTGCTTCGGATGCCTGGAACCAATATCTTCGGGCGGCGGATTGATGACGCCACTGTTTCAAAAGCTTCTGCGTTAGTCTGCATCTACCTGCTTCTGACCTTAAGCGCCACACTTGCGCTCTGTGGAATGCAGCCGCTTTCACTCAGTGATGCAATGTTTGAAGTGGTATCCGCAGTCTGTACCGTTGGAATGACAACTGGAATCACGCGAAGTCTCACCGTCGCATCGCAGTTTATTTTGATTTTCCTGATGTACTTAGGACGCCTGGGAAGCCTTTCCTTTGCGCTTTCCTTTACAGACCATAAAAAACTGACACACATTGAACAGCCTGTAGAACATATCAATATCGGATAAAAAGGAGAATTTTTATGAAATCAATTTTAATTATCGGACTCGGACGCTTTGGCACCCATCTCTGCAAGAAATTAGCAGAACTGGACAATGAAATTATGATTGTAGACCGCAGTGAGGAAAGCCTTGAAGACCTGCTGCCGTTAGTTGTCAGCGCCAAGATTGGCGACTGCACAAACCCAAAAGTATTAAAAACACTTGGTGTCAGCCACTTTGACCTGTGCTTTGTCTGCATCGGAGAGAACTTCCAGAGCAGTCTTGAGATTACCAATCTGTTAAAAGAATGTGGTGCGCGCTATGTCATCAGCAAGGCAAACCGTGACATTCACGCCAAATTTCTCTTAAAAAACGGTGCGGATGAGGTAATCTACCCTGACCGGGATATTGCGGAGAAAGTCGCTGTCCGCTTTTCTGCAAACCAGGTATTTGATTATGTGGAGCTTGGGAATGGATTTTCTATCTACGAAATTGCACCGCTTCCAGACTGGATTGGGCACACACTCAAAGATGCCAATATCAGGGCAAAATACCATGTCAATATCATTGGTATCAAGACCGACGGCAATATGAATCTGCTCCCGGGTCCCGACTATGTTTTCGAGCCCCAGGAGCATTTGATGATGATTGGTCACCAGACTGACATTGAAAAAATCGTCAAAAAACTTTAGGCAAAAGTCTGTGCTACATCTTCAAGCAGCTTCCGAATCTGTAAATGCTGAGGGCACTGTCCCTCGCATTTGCCGCACCGGATACAATCGTCTGCTTTTCCGTGTTCTTCTGCAGTCTGTTCTTTATAACGTCTTCTGTAGTTATCTGTCACTCCAAACTGTACCGTCATGTTGTAGGTTTCAAACAAATCCGGTATCTGAATCTTTTTCGGACATCCCTCCACACAATAACGGCATTTGGTACACGGAATGGTCGGCAGCTTTGCAAGCTCCTCCACTACCTTCTCAATCGCCTGTTTTTCTTCGGGATTTAATGGTTTAAAATCCTTCATATAGGAAGTATTATCCTTTAACTGCGCCCAGTCGGACATTCCGCTTAACACCATCACAACACCCTCAAGCGATGCCGCAAAACGAACCGCATAGGAGGCAAACGATGCCTTTTCATCCAGCTTTTTTAACACCTCTGCCGGCTCTTTTACAAGATTTGCAAGCGTGCCGCCCTTTACCGGCTCCATCACAATCACTGCCTTGCCGTAGCGAACTGCCGTCTCATAGCATTTTCTCGACTGCACGCTCTCGGACTCCCAGTCATAATAATTAATCTGAAGCTGCACAAACTCCATCTCCGGGTGGCGGCTTAAAATTTCATCAAGCGCCTCCGCCGAGTCATGGAACGAAAAACCGATATGTCTGATTTTGCCCTCCGCTTTCATCCGGCGCACAAAATCAAATCCGCCCATCTCCTCTGCTTCCTTTGCACGCTCTCTGTTCATTGCATGCAGCAGATAAAAGTCAAAATACTCCACGCCACATCTCTCAAGCTGTGTCTGGAATATGCGCTCGTAGTCCTCTTCATTTTTTATCAGCCATACCGGCATCTTATCTGCCAGATAAAAGCTGCTTCTCTCGTGTCTTTCAACCAGACAGCGCCGCACAGCCGCCTCGGATTTCTCATTATGGTACGGATATGCTGTATCGAAATACATAAATCCCTGCTCTAAGAATGAATCTATCATTTTACAGAACTGTGCATCATCAATCTGCTCGTTGTCTCCGTTTAAAACCGGAAGGCGCATACAGCCAAATCCGAGTTTTTTGTCAAGTTCCCGCTTTAATTCATTTGTCATACTCTCTTCTTACTCCTAACCTGTGTGATTTTGTATCAGCTCCATGGCAGCCTCCGAAACACCCGCCTGTTTCACCTGCCTTCTGAATTCTCCATAAAAATGTTCTTCAAAATAGCGCTCAACCATCTGGTTACGCTGTTCATTTTCCATCTCTTTTAATGACTCCCTGTCTTCATGCAGGAAAAAATATGCCAGTGCCGCAAAATCCGGCGGCATCCAGCCTGCGGCATCGTCTAACACTGCCTTGATATTCTCAAGCTCACTGCGCAGCATAATCGACACCGTTCCATCGAACTGCTGTACCATCCGTTTAAAGCAGTCCATCGTGGATTTGAAATCCAAATCATCCACCCGGATGGAACACTCATGGTACACCTGATTTAAGTTTGCCTCTAACGCCTGTAATGCTTCCTTTACCTCCTGCGCCTGACTTTCCCCCATTGTATCAAGCAGACGTTCAATGCCCGTTCTCGCCTGCTGTAATTCTTCTCTTGCCGTCACATAATCCGTCGAAAGCTGCTCTGCCAGTTCCAAAACCTCCTGCAGCTCCTTCGTCATCGTCCCGGCCGTATCCTTACTGCATCCGCCGGCAATCATATCCTTTTTCAACTGTTTCAGCTCATTCTTTAAATCTCTGGACTTTTTTCGCAAAGCCGCCATCTCCGCAAAACCCATGATTCTCCTCCCTGCCTGTTTGCGTCCATTATATACCAGAATGTTCCAAAAAGCGATACCCTCTTTTCGGGTATCGCTCCTTGTATCCGCCAACTGCCTGGCGCCTAATTCAGTTTTGCTTTGTAAGAGACATTATCTTTTTCATAGAGGTCTGTCAGCACAAGTTCCGGATCATCATAAAAAATGACGCGGTTTTTACAATATGAATAATAGATGTCATCTTTTTTTAATTCCGACAGAATTCCTTCATCGAGAGTATCTGCAATGTAGGCTGGCATTGCCTGAAGCAGAATCTCTGCACATCCCGCCTTGTAAGAATAGGAAAACAAATCGTTTAATGCACTCTTACACTGCCCATCGGAGAGGCTTAAATACGGTGTGAGAACGTTTCCATCCTTCATTTCATAGTAATGTCTGTAATCTTCCTTGTTCATCGGATAATTCCGCAGATAGACAAGGCTGATGCCACCGCTGTACTGCATGACCGCCGCAGGATAGATGGTATCCTCCTGCCTGTCAAACAGGTTATAAGAATACGTTGTTTCCCTCTCGTCGAGGTTTCTGACAAAGCCATCATAGCTTGATAAAAAGCCGTTGGTAAAACCGTTTTCTGTCAGCATATCTGCAAAATAATCAATGATAAATGCGTTTTTCATCCAGTAAAAATCAATAAAATCCGTGATGGCATTTTCCTTCGCATAGGCAAGGTACTCGTCCGATACGTATAACTGTACCTGGTGATTGTCAAGCAATTTCAGTTCTACGGACTTCTCATCCGCTGCAAACGCGGCTATTTGTGCAAATTCTTCTGCTACATCCTCATTAAACGCCGGGCTGTAATTTACAATCTCCGAATCATCGGTGCAGTAGAAAACACTGTCATACTCATCATAGGCAGGCGCAAGATACGCATAACGATTTCCATACTCCTGTATCTGCTCAAACGCATGATACAGCACCTCATCGACCTCAAGCACTTCATTCGGATGTGCATTGATGGAGTAAAGATTATTCATTCCTTCAAATGCCTTATCATTATTAAAAAGCTGATATGCTTTTACTGCGGCGGATGTATACAAGGTGACAAGTGCCTTTCGTTCCACAATTGCAGACTGTTCTCCTGCCCCGATATCATACTGAAATACAAATTCATCCGCACAGTTTATGTCCGCATCCGAACTTGCGGAAATCTCCTGCCATCCGGAATCCGTCCTAAGAAAGGATAAAAATCCATGGGCGAGAAGTGCTGCTCCGAATAAACCAAGTAGGACGGCTGCAATCAGCCGTCCTGTGGTATGTTTTTCGGATAGTTGCACTTTTTTCACCGGAGCCGGATGTGGCGAAGTTGTTCGATCTCTAGCTGTTCGATTCATAAATGCTCCTAAACCTTTAATTCATTATACTACTACTAACAATAATCCAATCAGGAATAATGCCAGTATTACACCTAATACGATAAATCCGGCAACCGCGCCCTTCTTGCATGCACTGTAATTGCGGTAATATCTGTGATGCTTAAAAATCAGCGCTGCGATAATACCAATGACCGGAAGGAAGAAGGAAAGTACTGTATACCATACATTTCCGGTATCATGTGTCGGTGCATTTAAAAAGTCGGAATCAATCGGAATCTCTGCATCCTGCTGTGCTTTTAACTCCGGAGAATCCGGTGACACAATACGAATTGTCTTCATTGGCTCTCCCTTTTCACGGATTGCCTTATATTCTTCGATTTCTTTCTTATTACCATATACATAATGGTCATGTCCGATACATACGAACTCCGGTTTATCCTCGCTGTAATCATGGATAGACGGATCATAGGTGTAAAGTACCTTGTTCTTCTCTAACTTCGGATCCGGAATCGGAATCGCGGAAATCAGAGAATGTGTATACGGATGCAGCGGGTAATTGAATAACTCCTCTGCTTCTGCAACTTCCACAATATTACCTTTGTAGATAACACCGATACGGTCAGAAATGAACCGTACGATGGAAAGGTCATGTGCAATAAACAAATACGTGAGGTTCTTCTCTTCCTGGAATTTCTTTAACAGGTTTAATACCTGTGCACGGATGGAAACATCCAATGCGGAAATCGGCTCATCTGCTACTACAAGCTCCGGTTCCATTACCATTGCACGTGCAAGTCCGATACGCTGACGCTGACCACCGGAGAACTCATGCGGGTATCTGGTCAGATGCTCCGGCAGAAGACCTACCTCGTTAATAATTTCCTCCACTTTATGGACACGGTCTGCCTCGTTCTCATACAAGTGGAAGTTATAAAGACCTTCTGATACGATGTAATCTACAGTTGCACGCTCATTTAAGGATGCAGCCGGATCCTGGAATACCATCTGGATATTACGGATTACTTCGCGGTCTAATGATTTTGGAATCTTTCCGGAAATCGGAACACCCTTATAAAGGATTTCACCTGCAGCAAGCGGGTTGACACGGATTACCGCACGACCAATCGTTGTTTTTCCGGAACCAGACTCTCCTACAAGAGAGAAAGTCTCTCCCTTGTAGATGTCAAAAGAAGCATTTTTTACTGCCTTAACGGCATTTTCGCCTTTTCCAAAGGTAATATCAATGTTTTTGACAGACAATAATATTTCCTTACCATTTTTTTCATCAATCGGACCATGCTCCGGTAAGTGGGAAACACGGCGTTCTTTTTCCTGATTTAGCTTAGACACGATCTAAATCTCCTATATGTTAAATGCGTTCACAAGTTTCTCGTGGATGTTCTGAATACTCTCCGGTTTCTCAATCTTCGGTGAGCGTGGGTCAAGCAGCCATGTCTTGGCATAGTGTGTATCACTTACCTTAAACATCGGCGGCTCCTTCAACGTATCAATCTTCAAGCAGTACGGATTTCGCGGTGCAAATGCGTCTCCTACAATGTCATTGTAAAGAGATGGCGGTGTACCGGTAATCGAATACAGTTTGGTGTTTCTCTGTGCAAGCTGCGGCAGAGAAGAAAGCAGTGCCCAGGTATATGGATGGCAAGGCTCATAGAAAAGTTCCTCAACATTTGCCAGCTCTACAATCTGTCCTGCGTAAAGTACTGCTACGCGGTCTGCGATATTTGCAACAACACCAAGGTCATGTGTGATGAATACGATGGTGTAATTGAATTCCTTCTGTAAATCCTTTAACAGCTTCAAAATCTGTGCCTGAATGGTAACGTCAAGTGCCGTTGTCGGCTCATCACAGATTAAGATTTTCGGCTGGCAGGAAAGGGCAATCGCGATAACGATACGCTGTCTCATACCACCGGAATACTGGAACGGATAATCGTCGAAACGTGCTTCCGCATTCGGGATTCCAACCTTTTTCATTAACTCAAGTGCACGCACTCTCGCCTCTGCTTCCGTACAGTCCTGATGCTTCATAATAACAGATACAATCTGTTTTCCAATTGTAATAATCGGGTTTAAGGAAGTCATCGGATCCTGGAATACCGTTGCAATCTTTCCGCCTCGAATCTGGCTCCAGTCCTTGGCATATTTTACATTTGCAAGGTTTAAGATACAGGTTCCGTGAAGCTGCTCGCTTGTCTCGTCAAGATAACGCACACGGAATGCAACATCGTCAAATACCATGTTCCGCTGTGCTTCATCGGATAAATCCACACCAAGCTGCATTGCTTTCTTAAGTGCATCAAGCAATCTGGAAATCATCTTCATTCTGCGTGTGAAATTAAATCTTCCGGTAGAAAGATAAATTTCTTTTGCAAGAATCTCATTCCGTTTTGAAGTCTCCTCCGAAATCTCATGTGCGATTTCTTTGTCATATTTGGCACGAAGCGCACTCATCTTCTCATCGAAAGCCTTATGATATGCGGTATCATTTGCCATTGCACGTTTGTGCTCATCTTCTCTCTGCTTGTTGTGTTTTTTCTGCTCTTTGATTTCATTGTCTAACTTTGAAATTAAAGCTGCGGTTTCTTTAATCTTTGCTTTCTCCTTGGAAGGGTCAAGCGTCTGCTTTAAGTTGTAAGCATTGGTTCTTGCTGCCACAAGGTCTTTTAATGCCTGTTCCGCTTCTTCTCTCTCCTGCTTGCTCAAACCGCTTCTCTCACGCTTCTCACTTTCAAGCGCAACCATTTCTTTATAAGTGTCAGCACCAAACTCCAGCTTGGAGTAGCTGTCTAACTTTCTCTTACACTCTTCAATCTTCTTACGTGCACCGGAATCTAACTTTACAACCGTATCCGACAATTCCTCGTCATTGAAGATGATATGTCCGTTGCTTACAAAACCGTTGCTGTCGAGCATTCCCGCAAATGTTTTTGTGAAAACGGATTTACCGGAACCGGACTCACCTACGATTGCGATGGATTCGTTCTCGTAAATATCCAGTGACACACCACGGATTGCCGTTAAAATTCTGCCTCGCACACGGAACTGAACTTTTAAATCTTTAATTGATAATAATACTTTCTTATCTTCCATCTGTGGTTCCCCTCTTACATATGTGTTCTTGGATCGGATGCGTCACCAAGGTTCTGACCTACAACATACAATACTACGGTAATAATGGAAGAAACAACTACCGGGCTCCAGAACTCAAATCCCCAGCCTGGTGTTACCATGGCGCTCTCTGCCTCGTAAATCAAACGTCCAAGGGACATCTCAGAAAGACCCATTCCGATGTAGGAAAGGAATACCTCGTATCCGATATAGGACGGAATCTCCGTTGCTGCAATCGTTACAATGACAGATGTCATAAATGGTAAGATGTTCTTAAGAGCAATCCGGACAATCGAAGTACCAAGGCATTTCGATGCCAGGTTGTACTCACGGTCACGGATGATAATTACCTGTGTACGGATAAAGAACGCAATGGATAACCATCCGGTTATCGTAAGTGCCATAACCATAACCCAGAAGTTAGAACCAAACAGCATCAGGATAACGGAAATTACCAGAAGATATGGTACGTTTCCAATGATGTTGTAAACCTCCATCATGAAAATATCAACCTTTTTAGAGAAGCCCCAGAGTGCTCCGACCAATACACCGACGGTCAGGTTGATTGCCGCACAGATAAATGCCAGCGAGATGGAAATTCTTGAACCAAACCAGACAGCATCAAAGGTAGACTGTCCGGATGCACCGGTTCCCAAAATCCAGTGGATATTGTAGCCGAGCTGTTTCATTGCTGTAAGCGGTGACAGATGCTTTGCTGTAGCATCCATCAGGTTGCCAAAACGGTCATATTCCACAAACAACGGATATACATAGGTGAACAAAATGACAACTGCCAGAATGCTCAGGATTACTATATTGATTTTTTTCTTAAAAAACACACGGAATACGGAATGCCAGTAGGAATAACGCGGTGCTGTAATTTTCTCAGAATCCACATTATTGTGATCCACTCTGGAAAACAGTTCCTCTTCCGACATATTGAATTCATCTAAATCATAATTCATAACTCTTACCTGTCCTTCGTTGAGAATGAAATTCTTGGGTCAACCATCGACATCAATACGTCACCGAGAATGATGGATGCAACGGAAAGAAGTGCATAGAACAATGTTACACCAACGATAACACCATTGTCGTACTTGCCAATTGCCTCTGTCAGCAGGTTACCGGCACCAGGAACAACGTATACACGCTCAGTTACGATTGCTCCAACCAGTGCACCGAGAACGCTTCCCGGAATTCCCTGTACAATCGGGATGACTGCATTTTTAAATACATGTTTTCTAAAAATCTCGCCCTCTGTAAGACCACCAGATCTTGCAAATTTTACATAGTCCGAATTCATCTGGTCAATCATGTAACGGCGCAGCCACTTCATCAGGTTTGCGATAGACGGCAGTGCCAGTGAAATAACCGGCAATACATACATCAACTTGCTCGATGATTCCATATCAAAAGTAGTCGGCAGTCCAAGCAGTCCACCGATTGCCTTAAACAGGAAAATATATGCAAGGGATGGTACTGCGATAATGAATACGATATAGATTGTACCAATCTTATCCACTAACTTGTCCTTCTGTCTTGCCATAAGGATACCAAGCGGTACTGCAAGCAGATATGCAAGGATTACGGAAATAATACCGATAACAAAGGAATATCCGACTTTTGACAGACCTCCATTCACGGTATTTACATTTGTGTAATCATCCGTATAGCGTGACTCAAATACCATACTGGTGGAAAGAGAATTTCTCATATAAGTTGCGGTATGCAAATCATCCGCACTCTCTTCCGTAAGTCCGGTCGGATAGGTAATCATTGACTTCACGTATGAACCCTGGGAGCGGTTCATGGTCGTAAATACATCCACACCTTCATTTACTGCATAAGATGTTCCCAGATTAATTGTCAGAATGTTCTGGTGAATATATGGGAACCTGGAATCAAAATATAACAGATATTTGTGCGTTGTACCATTTCCCATAATCGCCGGAGAAAATTTATTCCCGCCATAGACAGGATCATGTAACGTAAAGGAAATGCCTCTCTCCCCTACGATGTCTTCCACATTATTTACATTATCAACCGTAAGGATACTCTTAAAATAAGTTGCCAGTCGTGAAGTCAGTGGAATATTCTTATATGCAAACAACTGCTGCTGTCCACCATTAGCAAACTTCTTCTTATTCATCATGACCGCATCTAATCTGCGTGTTTTGTATCCCTTTGACTCATAATAGTTTTTAAATTTTTCTACATATTCCGCAACAAGTTCGGAATCCTGTGCCTCTGTTCTTCCAAGGCCTACTGCTTTGGATCTGGTTTCCTCATCAATCTCGCCATCATCTGTGAGCTGCTGCAGCCAGTCTGCATAAGGTACGTAATCCAGATAACCGTATTCTTCCCATTTCGCATATTTGTAAACTTCTTTCTGGTTGTTACTCTGATGCGAATAGGTGGTATCCTTTGCAAAAATAAGGTTGCGATCCAGTAAAGAGTAAATCATTATCATAACTATTGCGATTACAATTGCAATAGATACAAGACCATGTATAATACGTTTCAATAAATATTTTGCCATAATCGTTCTCTCATTAAATAGGTTGCAAGAGAACATCCAAAAGGACATCCTCCTGCAACGTAATCATTTACTGTAAATCAGTTCTTTATTTTAGTAGATACCAATGCACTTCAGCATATATCCAGCATAGTCCGGAAGGAAGGTATCCAGATATGTCTGAGGATCACCGTAGTCAGGACCCCATCCAGACAAGTCATACATATCATAGTTTGCTTCATAACCGTAAGAGGTGTAGTATCCTGCGTAATACCATCCGTCATAATCGGTAGTATCTACAAGGTTTACAACAACCTTTCCGCCAAGAGCAGATTCGATAGACTGTTTGTAAGCATTTGCCTTGTTGGTATATACTTCGCTGACGGAAGGATACGGATAATCAATCTGAATTGGATTGGACTCATCGATTGTCACACCTTCTGCTGCTAACTCATCAATTGCTGTATTTAACTCAGCAACTGCATTGTCAACATTGTACCAGCCATCGTAGCCATCGCAGGAACCAATTCCGTCATCTGCACTCGGATCCCAGACTTTGATAGCAACGCCATCAGCATCAATCTGTGCCTGCATAATTGCACCGTAGTAAGTACCTGCTGCAAAATCAGTAGCAGTTCCGTTGATGTCGATTGTGACATCTTCCGGAAGAGTTAAGAAGGTACCCGGTGTGTAAGAGTTTCTGAGAGAGGTAAGTTTCAAATCCTCACCAGTAACCTGTGCATTCATAGCAGCTCTGTCTGTTGCAAAAGAAAGCGCTCTACGGAAATGAACATTGCCTAATGCTGCCTTTGTTCTTGCAGCGTCTTCCTCTGTCTGCGGGGAAACTACTGTAGTAGTATCATTTGTATTAGCGAATGCTGTACGGTTAATATTATAGAAAGCCGGATAGGTGGTTGCATCTGTAGTAGATGTATAAGCATAGTCATCGAACAGTCCGTCCTGTTTTGCTGTCTCAAGAGTAGAAGTGTTCAAAGAACATCCATCAAGAGTTCCTGCCTTCAAATCGTTGTATGTCTTTGTTACATCAGAACCATCGTTGAATAACCAGGTAAGCGTCTTAATGGTAACGTTGTCTTTGTTCCAGTAAGAATCATTTGCCTTGAATACGATTGTGTTCTTCTCAGTAGCATTTGTTACAAGATATGGTCCACAGTAAGCAATAGAGTTGCTGTCTTTACCATAGGTGTAATCTGCTGCTGACGGGTCATACTCGGTACCGAATTTACCACCCTGTGAAGTGTAGTAAGTTCTGCTCATCGGAGCGAAAACGCCATAGCCAAGCATGGTTGTGAAGTAGCTGCACGGCTCCTCTAAGGTATATACTACAGTGTGGTCATCCTCTGCTGTTACACCAACCTGGGAGAAATCAGACACTTCGCCTGAGATGTACTGGGAAGCGTTTACAATGATACCCTCTACAAGATATTCCAGACCGCCCTGTGCATCCATCATATGCTGCATGCCTGCAACAAAATCATCAGCGGTAAGATCCGCAACTTTTCTTCCCTGGGAATCTACCCATTCAAGACCCTGACGAAGGTGGAAAGTATAGGTTAAACCGTCATCGGAAACTTCACAGCTCTCTGCTAATGCCGGCTGAAGAACACCCTCATCATCATACTCCATCAATCCATCATAAGTGTTGATGATTGCTTCAGAGTCAGCCGCTCTGGATGTTGCAAGAACATCCCATGTAGTCGGATCACTGACATAAGCCATATTATAGGTATCTTTTAAAGTATATCCTTTGTCTGCAAGGAATGAGACTGCCCACTCTCTGTATGTGCCGGTTCCTCTTAACTCAGCCCATTTTGCTTTCATCTCATCTCGGTCAGCTTTCTTGATATAATCAGTTGCTACGAGAACACTGTGATATCTCTCGTAGTCATTACCCCACAGTACATATGGTGCTGTATAAGGAGCTACGTGAGAAATTGCATACATACCACCCTTTGTGGTAAATGGAAGCATTACTGCAGATTCCATTAATTTTGCTTCTGCAACAGCCATCAGTGCATATCTCTCTGAAAGATTTTCTGCTGCTTTTGCTGTCTCATAAGCAGAGTAGAAATCGCCAAGGTTGTCATTGTAAAGCTTAGCAGATTCCTCATCATAAGACTGTTCTGCACCGTCTTCGCCTGCTTCTGTTGAATCAACTGCATCTGTTCCAGCGCTTGCACCATTCTCTGTGCTGCTGTTGCCTGCATTGCCTGCGTTGCTGCCTGCATTGCCTGCGTTTGTGTTGCCGCCACATGCTGTCATGCTGACTGTTGTAGCAAGAACGAGCATCAGGCTCACAATTTTCTTTTTCATAATAGATATATCTCCTCTCTAAGATATTGTTTACGCGGTCTTCATCCAATATGTATCCTTCTTCGATAAATCAGCCTGCGCAAAGTCTTACAGCAGCTTACATCTCTGTCAAGTTATTGCTCTACCGCTTCACCATGCTAAATTATTTTGTTGTATAAAAAAAATGCTTTGGACGCCATTGTCCACCGCACTTAGCTATACAATCATAAAAATACAACTGTCTGTTGCTCACGTACAACACAATTTATTATACATACTATGAGTCATTTGTCAAGTATTAAGTTTCATTTCTGTAAATGATATAATGAGAAATAACAGCAAGCAGCGCCATCCCCGAAGGCTGGCACTGCGTGAATAATTTCTCATTAAATTAATAAACAAGGAGTGTCCCAATGATTACAACCGAGGATGTTTTAAGCCTGAATTTTTATAAAAAGGAAAAATTTACCGGAAGCTACCGTGGAATGCGCTATCTGCTGGAAAAGTCCAAGGACGAGGAGGATGCTGATATTTTCCGGTGTCATATCTGGCCCGGTCCTTATAATTATGCATCTACTCCTGAAGAACAAAAAAAAGCCGCCTGCTTTCCCTTCACTGAAGAAGGGAAAAAGCAGGCGGTCAACTGGATGAATGACGAGTGGAGCAGCCGCACGGACTGGCCTCATCTGTAATGCGGAACGTGGGACTTGAACCCACACGCCTCGCGGCACAAGAACCTAAATCTTGCATGTCTGCCAATTCCATCAGTTCCGCATAATAATGGAGTGACTGCAAATCAGTCACTCCGCCATTATATCTTAGCTTTTCTAAAAAAGCAAGCCTGTTTCTCAATTCATTTTCTCGTAACGGCTCCAGATTTTGTCAGCACCGCATACATGCTTGCTTCCATCATCTTCCATTATAATATAGTCTCCCTCGCCGATAAAAGTGCGTCCTCTGCGGTGTCTGATGTACGGACATACCACTGTTCCATCCTCTCTCGTAATCTTCACAAGAAAATCTGTCACAATCCATCCCTTGGTCACAACATCCGACCACAACTCTACTCCATCTTCAAGACCTTTTCCTACTTCATATTTTACTACTTCCGCTTCAAGTCCTGTTCTTTTGCATCTCATAGGCAACCTCCATTCTGTCACATATGGCAAATTGTTCGTCTCTTTCTACTATAATTATAACATGAAGCGCCTCAAACGGAAAGCAGTTTTCATTATTTTTCCGGCAAACAAGAAAAACGCCACTCTTTCGAGTGACGTTCTTCTTATTTTAATGAGACATCGGGGATTCGAACCCCGGACAACTTGATTAAAAGTCAAGTGCTCTACCACCTGAGCTAATATCCCATATTATCATATTTAGGTAAAACTCCAAAGCTGTGCAAAGCCCCAAGAACTGGGCTAGCAGGATTCGGACCTGCGAATGCTGGAATCAAAATCCAGTGCCTTACCGCTTGGCGATAGCCCAACAAAAAGATTTGCTGCACTTATCGCAACAAAGGGTGGATACAGGGATTCGAACCCTGGGCCTCCAGAGCCACAATCTGGCGCGCTAACCAACTGCGCTATACCCACCATAAAGATGTAGGCAACCATCGTTGACATTGCTTTAATCTTATTCTTTCCTGTTAAGGAAAATGTGCTCGAAGGGATTCGAACCCCCGACCCACGGCTTAGAAGGCCGTTGCTCTATCCAACTGAGCTACGAACACACAGTGAGCGAATATCCGCTTACCTTGTAGCTAAAATCTGCAATCATCTGAAATGTTGCAAATTTTAAGCGGGTGATGGGAATCGAACCCACGTATCCAGCTTGGAAGGCTGGTGTTCTACCATTGAACTACACCCGCATGAAATCGGGGTGACAGGATTCGAACCTGCGACCTCCTGGTCCCAAACCAGGCGCTCTAGCCAAGCTGAGCCACACCCCGAAAATCAATTCGTATCTCGAATCGACGTTCCCGTCTTACCCGTGACGCAAGGATTATTATATAGGACAAAACATTAAATGTCAACACTTTTTTTATTATTTTTTACAAATATTCTATTTCAAAGTGTGCATCGCCCTTTTTATCCAGTTCCATCATGATATAAGAAGGGCGCTTTCCCTCCTGTCTGGGGTAGGAAAGACTCCCCGGATTCAATGCAATGACTTCTTTTCCATATTCGATTAACGGTCTGTGCGTATGCCCAAACATTACAATATCAAATGACCTGGCTGCTGCCTCCGACATAATATCTGCGATGCCGGAGTTGACATAATAATAGTGTCCATGTGTCAGTAAAACCCGGTAGTTTCCCAGCGTAATCTCCTTTTCCCTCGGAAGCGCCGAAAAAAAGTCATTGTTTCCCGCAACAATTTCCAAAGGGCATCCTGCCAGTTCCGCAATATAGTCCTCGCACCCTTCGGCATCGCCTAAATGAATCATCAGGTCCACCGGCTGCACACGTCCAAGTACCGTAATCAGATTCTCATGTTTCCTGTGTGTATCACTCACAATCAGTATTTTCATATGCATCCCTTAATTTCAGTTTCATGGCACGCAGTGCTTTTCCTCTGTGGCTGATTTCATTTTTCTGTTCATCCGTCAGCTCTGCTGTAGAGCAGCCGTATTCATCCACGTAAAAAATCGGGTCATAGCCGAACCCGTTTTCCCCTGCCGGTTTTTCTCCGATGTAACCCTCAATTGTTTCTCTGGTGACAAGCGTTCTTCCATCCGGCAGTACTGCTGCAATCGCACATACAAACCGCGCCGTGCGCTTTTCCTTTGGCACACCTGATAACCGGTCCAAAATGGACTGATTTTTAATCGTATAAGATGTATCCTCCCCCATATACCGGGCAGAATAAACCCCAGGCTCTTTGTTCAGATAATCCACCTCAAGCCCGGAATCGTCTGCGAGAACAATATCATCCGTAAAGGCTGCCACCGCTTTTGCCTTAATCACTGCATTCTCTTCAAACGTCGTTCCATCTTCCACGATATCCGTGGAGATTCCGGCTTCCTTCATCGAAACAATCTCTGCCCCTGTGTCCGCCAGAATCTCTCTGATTTCCCGCATCTTTCCTTCATTTCCCGTTGCAAAAATAATTCGTTTCATCAATACCCTTCCTCAAATGCCCGGTATACTGCCTGGTAGATTCCCTCTGCCGTCTTTGCCTGATATTCCTCTGTTCCAAGCAGATCCAGTTCCTTCTGATTTGTCATAAACCCAACTTCAATGAGTGCCACCGGCACCTTGCTGTTTCTTATAATATAAATGCTGTGCCCTTCCATAAGCCCGCGATTCGTGCTCTCAATCGTTCCTGTCACCTCATCCAGGCAAATCTGCGCAAAATCTCTGCTTCTTCCGGTGGAATCCTCTTCGTCATACATCACCAGTGTGCCGTTTGTAGAAGACATTCTTCCACTGTTCGTCGAATTGTTGTGTACGCTGATAAAAAGGTCCGCATCCGCCTTGTTTGCAAGATTGGCACGCTGTTCAAACGTTGGATTGCTGTCGTCTGTCCGCGTATAGTAGACACCGATATTTCCATCGTCTTCATCAAACAATTTCTTTAACTGAAGCACAATCGCAAGATTAATATCCTTTTCCTGAACACCCTGCTTGATATTTCCGGGCGCTCTTCCTCCATGCCCCGCATCAATCACAACCACCTTGTCATAAATTTCCTGCGGCGTTAGAAAATTAAAATAATAATACTCCTCTTTCTGCGTTATGTCCAGTTCATAAACACGATCCATGGTAATTTTGATAATGCCCTCTCCCGCCGTTTTCGCATAGGACAAATCATCCACATGGTCACTGCTGCCCACTACCGGATAGCTGTCAAAGTACGCGCTGTCCGCTCCCGGGATTTGAATCTGTACTGTCTGTGTCACATAATCATTGGAAATTGTAATCTCATCCGCCGATACACCATCCGGAAGCCGCAGGCGAAGCTGTCCGTTTACGCCTGTCTCCTCTCCCGGTTCCTCGGTCTCCAAAATTTCCAAGTCTTTCATCTCCGGCTGGCTTTCCGCAAATTCCTGCTCTGCCAGCCGCTCTTCCTGTTTCTCTGCTGCCCATTTATGTAATTGTGGGAAATACAATAATCCCACACACCCTGCTGCCATCAGGACCAAAAGAAAAACCGTCGCTATCTTTAATGTTTTTTCTTCCATCTGTCATAAGTCCTTACCGATTATTGCTGAATCCCTTAATACAGAGATTGCAGGTTTGTACCGTATCGGCGCTAACCCAGTTTGAACCGTTGGAGCTGATATAGCCCTCTCCATCGTTCAAAACTACATTTTCCGTTGCTTCGTCCGCTGCAAATTCAATTGCAAGCGGATGAACCGCTCCCGGTGTAATGATATGGAGCACGATTGCATAACGCTCTCCGGCATCAATTGAAATTCCCTGATTAAAGTCAACCGTATAATACCCGGCATTGCTGAGCTTGCCGGATGCCACCGGAATCATATGCTCTAACGACTCCCTGTCCTCAAAATTCCGCACGACGTACAGTTCATACTCAGAATCCTTTCCGGTTGCATAAAAAGACGCTGCCACAAGTTCCTCGTCTCCCCCGGCTGTAAACACATTGGCTCCGTAGATACTGTCCCTGTTATAGCCAAGCTGTCCTACCCAGCCGCACAAATCGCTCTGGTAGATATTCTGGTAATTATCTGTATTATCAATTCTTGTATACACGACATTGTGTGTACCTATATTTGTATCATAATAAGAGATATAAAAAAATCCATCTTCCCCAAATTCGGTTCCCCAGCTGTTCTGGCAGATAAATGCACCGTCTCCCTCAAGGTCAACCGAAAAATTTTCCTTCGGATAGCTGTCATCCCAGCCGACAATCACCACATCATGATTCGGCTTCTCTGTACCAATGTAGCAGTACGCACTCTCTTCTTTATTATAGTAAGGAGACTGCGACTGTGAGCTGCGCAGTGCATTATAAATAGAAGTCTGCACCCCGCCGTATTTAAAAACCGCTTCTTTGATTTTCTCGTAATCTTTTCCGTTGATGACCTGCATTTCCTGCACATGCTTGACTGCGGTAAGCTCCGGATTTGTCTCCTCGTCCCCGTATGGATCATCCGCCTCGTAAACCGGGCCTTTCCATGCAGCAAGATATGCCATTCCCATCGTGTAATCTCCGCCATCATACTGGGTCAGATTAAACCCATTGCAAAGGGTCATATGGTCTGCTGCAAACTGCGCCTCTTCTTCCGGGAGCATCGCAGACTCCACGGCACCTAATGCAGCAAACGCCCAGCAGGTTCCATAGATTCCCTGATCCCGCACCGGTGTCACACGCCGTCTTTCCCGCAAATCATAACGGGTCGGAATAATCGTTGCACTTTCGGATGCATCTGTGGCAGATGCGCTGTTCGTCTGCATATCCCAGGAATACGAATAATCGAGATACTCCGCCAGATCATTTAAACTGACATACAGTTCGCCGTCCTGCTTTGCAAGCTTGGAGACAATCTCCGCTGGTCCGCCGTCCACCTGCGCCACATTTTCTCCCAGGGAAAAACTGACTGTCCGGTTGTGCTTTTCCACCAGAAGTGTCCGCCCGTCGTATACATGGGCACTACAGTTTAATGCATCCCGTAAAAGCCTTACCGGCACCATAATACTTAAGCTGTCATCCATATAAAACCGGTAATTTTCACTGGTATATTCCTTATTATCAATCGTTACCACCAGAGGATTTTCATTTACACTCGAAGCAATTAACGGATTCCAGGTGCTCCGCTCTAAGTCTGCCCCGCGAAATCGTCCTACCGACACATAATCGTCCGTAAATGGACCAAATTTTATACAAAAAGCGATTGCTACCACAATTCCAAAAGCAATATATCTTTTTGAATATTTCATCATAACTCCTTAAACACGTTCTTCCGTTCCGCCAATTTTTCTCTTCGGCGGCTTCGGTCCCATAAACTGATAAAAATACGTTTTCAGCATACCATTATAAATTTTACGGTTTTTATCCGCTTTTTTTCCTATGTAGCGCTCTGCATCCTCATAACTTGTAATCAGATACATCGACCAGGAATCAAGCCCTCTGTATGCCTCTCCAATCTGCCCGTAAAGCTCCGGCAAATTTGCTTTCTCTTCCAGACGCTCGCCGTAAGGCGGATTTGTCACGATAAAACCGTACTTCTTCGGATGGTGCAGCTCGGCAACCGGACGCTGCTGAAAATGAATCAGGTGCTCCACACCCGCGCGCTTTGCGTTTTCTCTTGCCGCCTTCACAACATCCCCATCAATATCATATCCCTGAATATCCACCTGCACATCGCGGTCAATCATATCCTCCGCTTCCCTGACACAATCATACCACGTTTTTCGGTCAATAAGATTCGTCCAGCTCTCTGCTGTAAATTCGCGGTTCATTCCAGGTGCAATATTCGCCGCAATCATCGCCGCCTCAATCGGAAATGTTCCGCTTCCGCAGAACGGATCCACTAATATACGGTCCGGTCTCCACGGAGTCAGCAGCAGAAGGGACGCCGCTAACGTCTCTGTAATGGGCGCCTTGCTTGTCATCGTGCGGTATCCTCTCTTGTGAAGCGAATCACCGGAAGTGTCAAGCGTAACCATCACCTCGTCCTTCAGCAGAAAAATGCGCACCGGATAAGCAGCTCCATCCTCTTTGAACCATTCCGTATGGTAATGCTGCTTCATCCGCTCAACCATTGCCTTTTTAGCAATCGACTGTATATCCGAGGAGCTGAACAGCTTACTTTTAATGGACGAAGCCTTTTTCACCCAGAATTTTCCATCCTGTGGAATATATTCCTCCCAGGGAATCGCCTTGATTCCCTGAAACAATTCTTCAAATGTCTCCGCATGAAATCTGCCGACCTGAATCAGGACGCGCTCTGCCGTTCTTAAGAAAATATTCGCGCGGCAGATTGCCTCCTCGTCTCCTATAAATGTAATTCTTCCATCTTCAACCCGGTCAATCTCATATCCCAAATCATATATTTCCCGCTTTAACACCGCTTCTAACCCAAAGTGACAGGGTGCCACCAGCTCAAATGTTCTCATCCTTTTTAAACCATGCCTTTCAAATCTGTATCTCTTACTTTTTACCTACAATATTATCTATATATTATCTGTTATAATTTTCTATGTCAATCATGAAAATAATGGCGTATGGCATGAATTCCTCCTGCAACCGTATAAACCTCATAACCGGCTCCTGCAAGTTCCCTTGCTGCCAAAAGACTTGTACTCCCATACTCACAATACAGTATCAGTGCACGTCGTTTTGGAAACCGGTAACACTGACGCTCTATCTCCTCGTAGGGACAACTGACCGCTGAATGAAAATGATATGTACGGTATGCTTCCCGGCTCCTCACATCAATTACCATTGCACATCTCTCCTGTATCATCCGCTCCATATCCCTTGGATGAATCACCTCAAATCCCATCTGCAGCTCCTCCCATTCTGGAATAAAGTGTGCGCCTGCCGCACAAATTTTCCTTTTAATAAAAAAACAGATTACAAAGGGATTCCTCTGTAATCTGTTCTTACTCTTTTTACATCCTATGCAGGTTTTCTTTCCCTGTGCCAGTCCGCCTAACGCTCGTAGCTGTCAGATCCGGTTGTATTGCGGGCGCTGTTCGTGCCTGCTTTGTTGGATTCTGTCTTGTTAGAACCGGTTGTGTTAGAGCCAGTTGTGTTACGTGCACTGTTTTTGGATGCATTCTGCTCATTTTTATTCTGCTCGTAAGAATTTCTGCAATTGGAGCTGTTCTGTGTATCAGCGTTTTTTGCCATTTTTTCCTCCATTCCGGCATCTTCCTGCCGTAAAAAATTTTTGCTTACTGCAAAACTTATTATTTGAGGAAAAGAAAAAAATATACATTTATTTTCAATTGCATTTTAAGATTGAATACGCTATACTAGGATTGCAGTGAAGATATCAGACGATATTTTCCTGCTTATACCCCTTATTAATTATTTATACTCCCCAATCTGATTTTATATCAGATAGAAAAACCCGGTTTTTACCGGGTTTTTCTATGTCATAGCATCTGTTTACAGCTTAAAGACTGTAATAATCCATATTATCTTTAAGTTCCTGCGTAATCACTCCACCGGACTTCGTATACTTGTCATACAGTCCATTCAACCGCTGCACTTTCTTTGCATTGAGAAGTTCAAATCGATGAAGTGCATTCTGGTACATTGGATTTGCCTTTAAATCCTCACGGATTGCTCTCGAGAACGGACAATAAGTCACAAGAATCTCACGTGCAATCTTATTCAGACGGAAGCTGCCCTTTGCCTCATATTTAATCCAGTTCTGATAATCTCTGGTAAATACTTCACGGTAGTTGTTCTTACCACGCAAAAGTGCCGCCTTAATCTTCTCCTTTGCATCGGCAGACAGCTCGTGATTTTTCCGATAAAACTGTAAATAATCACAGTATTCGGAAGTAAGGGAACGTTCTCTGATATCATTCCAGTGCACGCCCTGAATCTTACGGCAGATTTCCCACCGGTATCTTCCGACAGTCTCAATCATCATATCATCCAAATCTACCGCTGTAAAAATCGGTATCATGAATCTTGCAGAGGTATCACGCTTCACGCCAGCTGTTTCCTGCCACATCATGGCTCTGGTTCCCGCATTCGGCATCAGAATAATATTCGGAAGCACTTCCTTCATAATCATTTCACGGTTAATTCCCTTATCCGGATCAGAAAATACCACTTCGCGGTAAAATACAGAGAAGTCCACCGCCCGAATCTTATCCAGCGCAGAATCTATTTTCTGTGCTGTCACAATCATCTTTTCCACGGAATTAATCAAATCATTTTCGCCGAGAATCGGACAAAATGTTGTAATCTTTCCATAAGTTGCACGGTTTCCGGTTGTAAACATATTCTGGATTTCATAACGCACCTTCAGTTCACGGTTCGCTGCATATTCCTTTATCTGCTCCGCCCGAATCTTTCCGGTCTTTTTAAGTTCCGCAAGATAACCGTTATAGTCTAAGTCAAATTCATTCTTGGATGGTTCATTTTTGCCCTCATAGATGGATTTCAGCCACTGATAGATGGTAAAAATGTGGCTGGAATTACATACCTCCAAATGGTCTGCCAAATCTTCAAGCGCACTTGCATTTTCCTCGCCTGCCATTTCAACGTCCATGAATCCGAAATTCAAAAACATCTGGACAATTTTAGAAGCTCGCCCCTGATTCTTCATGGTACGCATAAATGCCTTATAATAAGCGTCATAGAAAAATGTTGTAATCTGTTTTCTAAGTCCGAATGCCTCAGTGTCCGTAGACATCAAATCCGGAAGCTCACGATATTTCTGCAATGCCTCCTTCGCACTTGCGATATCCTTGTCCTCATATCCTGCATAAGTCAGAATGTGTGTCATGCAGTCTTCCGTTGTAACACTCTCTGATCCGGCTTCTTCTGTTTCCAGCTCCTGTGCCTCCTGCGGCATTTTGGTGAAATCATAATTCTGGTAGGCATCGATTCTGCGGTTTGCGAGGCGTTCATCGTAGATATTTAATTTACGAATAACCCCTATCATACGGTTCATCCGGTCTGCAAGCGGCTTTGCATCATAATGATTTGCCTGAACCTGAATCATCAAATCAAAATATAAATGAAAAATATCATTTTCCGACTCTGACAGCAGAATATCCTGATTGTAACGCAGATATTCCACCATCTCGATCAATCCCTGTGTAACACGGCGCATCTGGTATGCAGCTTCCATCAGTGCACCGATACAAAGGCTGTCATCCTTCTGCATTAACTGTAAATATTCATCGAGATATCCTCTGATAAGGCTTGTACTGTTATTTACCTCCCAGTTTTCTGCCTTATGTACCATCTCCAGCGGTTTAAAATTGTCAATTCTCGAAAAACTCTGTCCCTCAACCTGATACTTACTGCAAAACAATGTATAATCGTTATACTCTGCCTCCACAAAAGAATGGAACTGCCGTACCAGTGTCTGAAATTTTGCATATGTCTCAAGAAGCATATGTCTCTGCTTTAATGCTGCACGAAGCATCAGATTCCGCAGATTTTCCTGTCCATTTAAAAATGTTTTCAAATCATCCGGGGATTCATAGTTGAATACCGCAAGCGTAGAATCTTCCCTTGCCACATAGTCACAAAGGTATCTTCCGCTTTCCGAAATTCCGATAACGGAATTTTTCTCCAGAAGAATCCTCGCATAGGAATTCATCTGTACAACGGAGCCTTCCAGCACAATATACCATTTCCGGACCATGTCCTTTTGTTTTGCAATCAATTGATTTCTCTGTACTTTTATTGTTTCCATGCACGTCCACCTAATATTTCCTGATAATAACGTTGACTCTGACCAACTATCTCTGCTTCAACAAGTCTGTCAGTTCATCCAGAATACGATTTGCAGCCTCTTCCTTGCTCATTCGCGGAAGTTCTATTTCTTTGTCTGCTGTCAGCATTGTGATTACATTTGTGTCTGTACCAAAACCAGCCCCTTCAACCTTCAGGTTATTGGCAACAATCATGTCCAGATTTTTCTTCTTCAGCTTCTTTCTGGAATTTTCCAGCATATTCTCTGTTTCCATAGAAAATCCACAGAGACATGTTTTTCCTTTGTCAGCTCCAAGTGCTGCAAGAATATCTTTTGTGCGCTCAAGTTCAAGACTCGCCGTATCCCCTGTCTTTTTGATTTTCTCCTCAGAAACAGTTACCGGGCGATAATCCGCTACCGCAGCCGCCTTGATAATAATATCCTGCCCCTTTGCACGTGATGTCACAGCCTGATACATATCCTCTGCTGATACCACCGGGACAACCTCCACAAAACGCGGTGGCTCTAATGCGGTCTGTCCGCTGACTAATGTCACCTCTGCACCTCGAAGCATCGCCATTTTTGCAAGCGCATAACCCATTTTCCCGGTAGAATGGTTGGTGATATAACGTACCGGATCAATGCTCTCCTGCGTTGGTCCGGCTGTGATTAAAATCTTTTTCCCGGTTAAATCCTTTGAAAATGCCAATTCACGGACGACATAATCCACCAGTTCCTCCTCCGACGGAAGTTTTCCGTCTCCGGTATCTCCATTTGCCAGCATACCGCAGACCGGATCTATGATCTCATATCCGTGTTTTTTTAATTTTTCCAGATTCTCCTGCACAATAGAATTATGATACATATTATGATTCATGGCAGGTGCCACCAGTGTTTTACAGGTGCATGCCATGACCGTCGTAGTCAGCATATCATCCGCGATTCCGTTTGCAATTTTTCCAATTACATTTGCCGTTGCAGGTGCAATCAAAACCAAATCCGCCAGTTTTGCAAGTGCCACATGTTCCACCGAAAATTCAAAATTCCGGTCAAATGTATCTATCAGACATTTATTACCTGTCAGTGTTTCGAAGGTTGTGGCTGTAATAAAATTCGTCGCATTCTGCGTCATAATCACATGCACATTACAGTGCATCTTTTTTAACATACGTGCCACATTTGGCATCTTATATGCGGCAATTCCACCTGTCACACACAGGAGTACCGTTTTTCCCTGTAACATCTTTTTTCCTCCATTGAAGTCTCTTCTTTGTTGCCCTAAAATAATTTGCCTATCATTCAATCGCTATGTTTCATATTTTATACTTTTTTAAAATAATTAGCAATATAAATCCCTTATTTTCGGCGAAATTGCCACCCTTATCGGCAATCCAACACGACATTTGCAAACCATTCCCCTTTTCCCGGGAACAAATCGCCTTCCTGCCCTTCTGCAATTCCCTCGCAGGAAATCTTTTCCTCTACGAAATGAAAGTATTTTTTATGCAGTCTCATGATTTCTTCTCTTATAACCATCTGCTCTATACCCTCAATTCCGTTTTCCTTTAACACTTTCTTTGCTTCCTCATATGCCTTAGTGCCCTCTTTCTGATAAATGACCGCCTCTATCAAAGCTGCATCATCCTTTAGAATACGGGCACAGTCTCTGATACCTGCTTCCGCCAGATTTATCATATTCATAATTCCCATATAGGTGCATGCCATATCAACACTCTTCGCTTTCATTGGAAAATTTGTGGCATCACAGGCAATATAAGTTCTCTTAACCTCGGGATGTTTTTCTTTAAATTTTATCCTGTCATACTTTAATACTTCAAAGCTTAAATCTGTCGATATAATATGCACCTTCGGAGATACTGTTTCAAGCAGTTCCCGCAAAAGCATCCCTCTCCCGGAAGCAATATCCAAAAGATATCCCTCTTTAAGTTCCGTTGTTTTTTCTATGACTGTCGCTCTGTGCTCTTTTTCTATCTTTTTCTGTCCGTCTGACTTATGCGCTTCTATTTCCCGGTCTAACTCTTCATAATCCACTTCTTTATATATCTCAGACCAGTTGTTTGTTGCTTCCTGCTCATCAGATGCAAAATCAATGATTCCCTCGCGGATATGATAAGAATGTCCCGCCTTACAAGTGATTTTTCCCTCCAGAATCTCTCCTTCTTCTATTTTATCTTCCGTTAAAATAAACGACTCACCACAACAGGGACATCTCAAAATCGGCATTATCGTCTTAAACATTTCCATTCCTCCCCTACAAAAATTAATATAAAAAGAAAAGCCGAAAACCCCTATCTCTAGAGATTTTCGACTTTTTCAAGCACGTGCGTGAGAGGATTCGAACCCCCGACACCTTGGTCCGTAGCCAAGTGCTCTATCCAGCTGAGCTACACACACATATCTTTTTTGCATCCTTTCGCATAATGCAATGCCGGCGACCGGAATCGAACCGGTACTGTGTCACCACAACAGGATTTTAAGTCCTGCGCGTCTGCCAGTTCCGCCACGCCGGCATATGGGACCTATAGGGCTCGAACCTATGACCCTCTGCTTGTAAGGCAGATGCTCTCCCAGCTGAGCTAAGATCCCACGTGATTACTTGTAGTGATTAATCAAGTGTTCGTACAAAATGACGGTTCTAAGAACCGGCATACACTCTCACATTTTCCTCACTACGAACGACCCAAGCGGGACTCGAACCCGCGACCTCCGCCGTGACAGGGCGGCGCTCTAACCAACTGAGCCATTAGGCCATATTTTTTGCTTTTGTGAAATGGACCATCGGGGACTCGAACCCAGGACCGACCGGTTATGAGCCGGTTGCTCTAACCAACTGAGCTAATGGTCCGAATGAACTTCATTTTCTAAGCCGATGATCGGACTCGAACCGATAACCTGCTGATTACAAATCAGCTGCTCTGCCAATTGAGCCACATCGGCACG
>JBNMKM010000027.1:0-45883 GCA_050874345.1 Roseburia sp.
CGAAGGGGTCATAGGGAAGGATTGTGATGATAAAGACAGAAGGAAGTGTGTCATAAGTTTTGCCGCTGTCTAAAAGATGGCTGTCAATAAGACCGTGATAATAGCGCATCCGCTTAGGCAACATTGCCTTTTCGGAGGTTTTGTTTGGCTCAATGTCATAGATATCCGGGCAAAGCTCGGCATCAAGAATTTGGTCTGTCTGTAGTGGCTTTTTTACATCCGGTGTGTCCGAAGAAAGGGCAGTCCAGTCCTCAATATAGGCATCGAGCCGGATTCCGTGGCGGTCGACATCGGGACCGAGAAAAGGTTTTTGTGGAACAACGCGGATTTTGCCAAAAGGACGCCCGAGGATGGTGCGAAGCAGGATGCGGCAGACCTCCTCACCGGCTTCTCCCTGTGAGATGGTCGCCTGGAATAAAAAGTTGTCGATGAGGTCAAGCTGCGCTAAAGAGCGGAAGTGATGTCTGGTGGTTTCTGAAGATTTGTTTTGCATAGGCAGATTCTCCTTTAGAAAAATAGAATTGTAAAATAAATGGTATTGCTGGGCAGAAGTGCCCGGACTTCCGTGTTGGAAGTATGACGCAGGTGTCTGTGGAAACTGCCTTGTGAACGTTACAGTTAGAACTACAGACCTGCTGAAAAAATAAATTGATATAGATACTATAAATGAAGAATGACAAAAAAGCAAGTAGAAATTTGACAAATATCATTGAATGTGTTATATCTAAACATAGATTTGCAGTGAGCAGAAAGGGCGTGTATCAATGATTATTCGATAATTTCCTTACCATTTTCATACAGAAAGAGGTTCTTTTTTGGTACCTTTTTTTGTGACAGGTCGGAGATTATCGGGTATGGATACAGGTGAAAAGGGCACCTTTGTGGTAAGGGAAGGTGTTTGCGTACGGATAATCTCTCTTTGAAAAAGGAGGGATTTTTTTATGTCTGAAAAACAGTTATTAAAAGCAGAAAATATTGTAGTTCGATTTGGAGAGCAGGAAATACTTCATTTTGACAGAATGTCAGTATACGAAGGCGAACGGATTGGTCTGGTAGGTGCAAACGGCGCCGGGAAAACGACATTGCTCCGTTTGCTGGCGGGAGAACTTGTGCCGGAGAGCGGAAGAGTGGAACGATTCTGTGAGATGGGATTTTTTCACCAGTTCGGGGAAGAAGAGAAGACACAGATGGAGGATGAAACAGTACTTCCGCTGGCATTCCAATACGGCATGGAAGCGTGGGACGGCAGAGAGGTAAAGGAATTTAAAGTAAAAGAAAAACTCTGGCAGGAGGCAGTCAGCGGCGGGGAGGATGTACGCATCCGTCTTGCACAGATATTTGGCAGTAAAAAACCGCTGCTACTTTTGGATGAGCCGACATCAAACCTCGATATAGAAGGAATTTCTGTCTTAACGGAGCGGCTTGGGTGCATAGAGACGATGATACTGGTAAGCCATGACCGTTCTCTGTTAAATGCGGTCTGCACGCGGATTGTGGAAATTGAGGACGGCGGGCTTAAAAGCTATGACGGAAATTATGACAGCTATGTGCAGTGCAGAGAGGCGGCAAGGGAACGACAGCAGCTTGAGTATGAGCAGTACCGGAAGGAAAAACGAAGATTAGAAAAAGTATATCTGGCAAAAAAAGAAAAAGCGGTTTCCATAGAAAAACGCCCCAGGGGAATGTCGGCGCATGAGGCGAATGTGCTTGCATTTATCGGGAACCACAAACCGGAGGATAAGGCGAGGAACATGGAGCGCTCCGCAAGAAATGTGAAAAAGCGTTTAGAGCATATGGAGGTAAAGGAAAAGCCAAAGGAGACAGCGCGTATCCGCCCCGAATTCCGGCTTTACGATGCCCCGGAGAACCGGATTCTGATAGAAGGCGAGCATCTGACGTTTTCCTACGATGGAGAAAGAAAACTGTTTGAGGATGCAGGATTTGTAATCAAAAATAAAAGCCGTGTGGCGATTGTCGGCGAAAACGGAGCTGGGAAAACGACGCTTTTGCACCTGATTGCAGACAGTGTGCAGGAAAAACAAAAGCTGCCGCTTGAGACCGGAAAAATCCGGGTAGTGCCGAAGGCAAGGCTCGGGCTCCTTGAGCAGAATTTATCCACATTAGCCCCTGAAAAAACGGTTTTAGAAAACGTGATGGAGCAGAGTATTTTTAAAGAAGATCTGGCACGGACGATTCTTGCAAGACTGCTGCTTTCTGAGAAAGATTTGAACAAAAAGGTGCAGATGCTTTCCGGCGGAGAGCGGATAAAACTGGCGTTTGCAAGACTTTTTGTGGATAACGTCAACGTGCTTGTGCTCGATGAGCCGACAAACTACCTTGATATTGCGTCGATGGAGGCGCTTGAGCAGATGTTTTCGGTTTATGAGGGCACGCTGGTATTTGTTTCCCACGACGAGGCGTTTATCCGGGCAGTTGCAACGGAAATTCTGGTTGTGGAGGATGGAAAAATCCGTGCGTTTCGTGGCACGCCGGAGGAATATTTTTCTTTCAAACAGAGTATTCCTTTATGATGAAAAATGTGTTACCCTTTTAGTAGGAAAAAAGATATGGAACAGAGGGACGACATGGAGAACAGAAAAATTGCTTTTTTTGACATAGATGGGACGCTGACCTCCGAGAAGGATGGTTCGATTCCGGACAGTGCAGTGCTTGCAATAAGGGAGGCGAGGGCAAACGGACACCTGATGTTTATCAACACCGGGCGTTGTTTCCAGAATGTGGAGGAGCGCTTTCGTGCCATCGGGTTTGACGGATATGTTTGCGGATGCGGAACCAATATCTATTATCAGGGAAAGGAACTTCTTTATGTAAACCAGACGCATGAGACGGTGATGGAGCTGCTTACACAGGCGAGAAAAACGGATGTCGATATTCTGTTTGAGTCGAGGCAGGAGGTTGTCTTTGACTTAAGCAGACCGCTCCATCATCCGGATGCGAAACGGCAGTATTATGCATTTAGAGAGCGGCATTATGATATGTCACATGAACTTGAATCGGAAGACTACATTTGTGATAAATTTGTTATCTGGTTTGAGCGGGACGAACAGCTTACCGAGTTCCGGAAGGTCAGCGACCGTCTTTTTGAGTGTATTGACAGAGGTGGAAACTTCCGGGAATTTGTGCCGTATCACTATTCCAAGGCGACGGGAATCCAGTTTCTACTGGATCATTTTGCACTATCAAAAGAAAACACCTATGCGTTTGGAGACAGTAACAATGACCTGCCAATGCTTTTGTATGTACCGCACAGCGTGGCAATGGGAAATGCCACACCGGAGACATTATTTGAGCAGGTGAGCTATGTGACGGCAAATGCCAGCGATGACGGGATTGCAAAGGCACTTCGGGAATTGAACTTTTTGTAGAAAGAGTGGAGAATTTTTATGATACTGACGATGGAACTGCCAGAGCAGGTGAGTCAGACAACTTATTGTTTTGCACGGATGACGGAACAGTTTGCGGTGATTTCCGGAGACGATTATTTTTATGAATTTATCGGTAAAACAGCCGGAATTATGATGGAGGACGTGCTTCATGCGTCCTGCAGGGAGGAATTCCAGGAGGCTTGCAGCAAAGTGAAACCGCAGGAACCAGTAAGACTTGTGACGTTTTTTAAGGATGCGGCGGGGGACTACCAGATGGTGGATGTTATTCTGGCGGATCATGGAGAGCGTAGCAACGGAGAAAAGCTGTATGACTTAACCATCTACAATATTTCTTCAATTGAAGACAAATATATGCATTGCGTCGACAATGTAAAACGTTACCGGAATTATCTGGCAATGTACAACGGATATCTGTTTGACTACGATGTGGAGGCAGACTGTCTGTCAGTTTTCTCCTATTATACGGTAAAGGCAACTGTTTTTATCTGCGAGACGTTAGAAGGATTTTATCAGAAAATGCGTGCGGCGTACCAGGATGAGCGGGCGATTACGGATTTAAAGCGTTTCTGTGACAGGTTAAAAAAAGCGGAGACAAACTTTTCCATGGATGTCCGGGGCGGAAAACCGGATCATACAGGCACGGTCGGCACATTTCAGATTGAGGCAAATGTCATTTACAAATCAGACCGGGGAAAACTTGTGGTCGGAGTGATTCGTTTCCTGGATGAAAACATACAGGATAATGTGCCGGTTTATGCGCTCCCGGAAGGAAAGGATTCCTTTACCGGGCTTATCAACAAGTGCGCGTGTCAGGAGTATGTCAAGGATGCAATCGCGGCGGAAAATTGCAGACACTATATGGCAATTGTGGACGTGGACAACTTTAAGGTGGTAAACGATACCTGTGGACATCTGTATGGAGACAAGGTCATTCTGGAAATCGCCTCCATTTTGAACAGTGCGTTAAACGGAAGAGGCGTTGTGAGCCATTTCGGCGGGGATGAATTCCTGATTTTTACCGACTGGATCGAGACGGAAATGCAGTTACGCTCGCTTCTCACCTACATCAGACAACAGGTGCGGGAAACTTTTGACAACTGGGAAAAGAGCTGCAAAATTACGCTTTCCATCGGTGTTTGTGCGGCGCCGGATGATGGAACGGACTACTATGAGCTTTTTGAGAAAGCGGATAAATGCCTTTATCTGGCGAAGAACAAGGGAAGAAACCGTTATATTATTTATGATGAGAAAAAACACGGAAAAATTTCGGTGTCCGGAAATGCAGTTGCAGAAATTGCAGACCCGGTAGAGCGTGCTGAACAACTTGCAAATGTAGTGGCGGAAGCTGGGATTTCGCTGCTTACGGGGGGAAAAGGTGCGATTCCTGCAGCACTCGGGGAAATCCGTCAGAAATTCCAGATTGACGGAATCCGGGTGTATGATAAGAGCGCAGGAACACCGGTTTACAGTGTGGGCAGCTACCGCAATGAAATTGACCTTGATTCCTATGTGACGGAAGATAAAATACTTCCTTATTTTGTGCATCGGAATTATATGGCATACACGAATTTCATCAATTTTCAGATTTACGATAAAAAACTCTATGAAATGATGGCAGCAGAAGGAATCCGGGGAACCGTGTGCTGTTATATGACAGGAAAAGACGGGAAAATCCGCTATTTCTTTTACGATGCGATTGACCGCAAAATTATCTGGACAGAATCCGATAAAAATTACTTTTTGCTGTTAAGCAGACTGCTTGCAGAAGTCATGGAATGACAGGGAGGAGAAGGGACAATGAGATGGCAGAGGGTACAGTATCAGCCGAATCTTCCACTTGGAGCGGATGGAAGAAAGGTGACGGACAGCGAGGAACACCGTAATTTGTCGAAGAACGCGGCAAAGGAGGGAATGGTTCTTTTAAAGAATGAGGGAGAATTGCTTCCATTTGAAAAGGGAACCAGACTTGCCCTGTTTGGAAAAGGCTGTATTGACTATGTAAAGGGTGGCGGCGGAAGCGGCGATGTGACGGTTTCTTACACCAGAAATCTCTGCGACGGATTTGAAAAACTGCCGGAGCAGGTGCAGATATTTGAAGAGCTGGCGACTTTTTACCGCGAAGAGGTCCAAAAACAGTATCAGGCGGGAGCTGTTCCGGGGATGACGAAAGAGCCTGCATTGCCGGAAGAACTTCTGAAACGGGCACGGGCGTTTACGGATACGGCGGTCATTTCCATCAGCCGTTTTTCCGGGGAAGGCTGGGACAGAAAGAGCCGTTACGATGCCGGGGAAAAGGAACAAAACACCGACAGACTTCTCGGCGAAGCAGAAAAGATTTTTGAGGATGGTGATTTTTATCTGTCTGCGGCAGAAAAGGCGATGATTGCACAGGTAAAAAAATATTTTCCAAAGATTGTCGCCGTGTTAAATGTCGGCGGTATGGTGGACAGCGAATGGTTTGCAAAGGATGCGGCAATCGGTGCAGTTTTACTGGCATGGCAGGGCGGCATGGAAGGTGGACTTGCGACAGCAGAATTATTGTGTGGCATCGGAACCCCTTCCGGAAAACTTTCCGACACCTTTGCATCGTGCTTAGAGGATTATCCGTCTACGAAGGGCTTTCACGAGTCACAGGATTATGTGGATTATACGGAAGATATTTACGTCGGATATCGTTATTTTGAGACACTTCCGGGCGCGGCGGAAAAAGTCAACTATCCGTTTGGATTTGGACTTTCCTATACGACGTTTGACTGGAAGGTGGAGGAAGTGACACTTCCCACGCAGGTAAAAACAGGAGAGGAAATGGTAAACCTCACGATTTCTGTCACGAATACAGGAGCGCGTGCCGGAAAAGAGGTTTTGCAGGTCTATGTGGGAGCACCGCAGGGAGCACTGTTAAAGCCGGCGAAGAGCCTGACCGCTTTCCAGAAGACAAGGCTGCTTGCACCGGGGGAGACGCAGAAATTATATCTGACATTTTCACTTGCGCAGGCGGCATCCTATGATGACCTTGGGAAGGTGCAGAAATCTGCATATCTGTTGGAAAAGGGCGCTTACGTCATCTATGTCGGAACTTCCGTGCATGAGGTTTGTGAGCTTGACAAGAAGGTTGTTCTTGACGAGACAATTATAGTAAAACAATTGGAGGAGCGTCTTGCACCTTCCTCATTAAAGGAACGGCTTCTTGCAGACGGAACGATGGAAGCACTGCCGCAGAGAACGCCGCATCATCCAAATGACGGCAATATTGATGACACGCCGAAGGCAGAGTATGACGGACAGGTGCCGTCTGTGCGTGCAGTTTCAGGACTTTTGCTGTGGAAGCAGCCTTATAAGAAGGATGTGCACCCGTTTACAGAGGTGGCGGAAGGGAAAATGACGCTCGATGCGTTTCTTGCGCAGATGACGGACGAGGAGCTGGCACATCTTTTGGGCGGACAGCCGAATACCGGTGTTGCAAACACATTTGGATTTGGAAATATGCCGGATTACGGAATCCCAGGCGTGATGACGGCCGATGGTCCTGCAGGACTTCGGATTGAGCCAAAGTGCGGTGTGAAGACAACCGCATGGCCGTGTGCAACACTGCTTGCCTGCACCTGGGATGCAAACGTGGTCTATGCTGTTGGCGAAGCAGGCGCAAGGGAAGTAAAAGAAAATAATATCGGTGTATGGCTGACCCCGGCAATCAATATCCACAGAAGTCCTCTTTGCGGGCGAAATTTTGAGTATTATTCAGAGGACCCGTATCTGACCGGAAAACTGGCAGGTGCTATGGTGCGCGGTATCCAGTCGGAGCGGATTGGGGCGACCGTGAAACATTTTGCATTTAATAACAAAGAGACGAACCGCAGGGATTCGGATTCGAGAGTCTCGGAGCGTGCGGCGCGTGAGATTTATCTGAAGGCGTTTGAAATCATTGTGAAGGAAGCAAAACCCTGGTGCGTAATGTCTTCCTATAATATTGTAAATGGTTACCGGACATCCGAAAATAAGGAGCTGCTTGAGGATATTCTTCGTGACGAGTGGGGCTTTGACGGCGTGGTGACAAGCGACTGGTGGACGCTCGGTGAGCACTACAAGGAGACAAAGGCTGGAAACGACATTAAGATGGCATGTGGCTTCCCGGACAATCTCATGCTTGCAAGAGAAAAAGGGCTTTTAAGCAGGGAAGAGCTGCTTCGCTGTGCGAAGAGGGTGCTTATACTTCTTTTAAAAATAGATTAGACAAATCATTATAAATTAAGGTAGCTTTAAGATTGCTCCATCTTCCGGTTAAGATTTCCGAGGTAGACTGTTTACAGAAACAAAAGAGAGCACTTATTTCTCAGGGAGGAAACAGGATATGTGGACAAGAAAAGATTTAAAAACAAAAGCAAAAGGGAGAATGTCACTTAATTACTGGAGAAGCGTGTTAGTCGCACTCATTCTTACAGCAGTTGTTGGCGGAGGAGCTGCCAGTGCGGCAGGTACTTTCGGCGGTGGTTCGGATTCGAGCAGCATCAGCGATGAAATCCGGTATACGCTAAGTGATAATGGTGATGATGAAGACAGTGCTTCGGATGTGCTTAACAGCTTCGAGGAAATGCTGAATGACGATTTTTATCTGGATAATGGAGTTGATGATTTCGTTGCAATCGTTTTAATTGTGATTGTGATTGCACTTATAGTTGTGCTCATTGCAACGGTGATTGCAGTATTGCTCAGAGTATTTTTGTTACAGCCGCTCGAAGTTGGATGCAAACGGTTCTTTACGCGTAACCTTGATGACAATGCGCAGGTGAAGGAAGTCTGCTTCAGTTATGACCATAACTACATGAATTCCGTAAAAATCATGTTTTTCAAGGGGTTATATACCTTCTTATGGACACTGTTGTTCGTGATTCCGGGTATTGTAAAATCCTATGAGTACAAGCAGGTGCCATATATTCTGGCAGAGAATCCGGACATCACAAAAGAAGAAGCATTTGCACGCAGCAAACAGATGATGAATGGAAATAAATGGAAGGCATTTGTACTGGATTTATCCTTTATCGGATGGGAGATTTTAAACACCATGACAATTGGAATTCTTGGTATCTTCTACGTAAAGCCGTATGAATATCAGACAGAGGCAGCGCTTTACGAGGCATTGAAGCAGGAAACAATGAATTTAGAGGCAAGTGAGAACCTGTTACAGTAAGTAGTCTGCGGCAGCAGAAGGTGGGAGGAGATTATGGCATATACGGTTCTGGTAGCAGATGATGAGGCGGAAATCAGAAGCCTTCTGCGGCTTTATCTTGAAAAGGACGGTTACCGTGTGTTGGAAGCGGGGGACGGCATACATGCCGTCTCTCTGTTGCAGAAAGAAGAAATTGACCTGGTGCTTTTAGACATTATGATGCCAGGACTCGACGGCTACCAGGTGCTTCGCAAGCTGCGGCAGCAGAGCAACATTCCGGTGATGATTCTCTCTGCAAAAGGTGCGGATGAGGATAAAATCTTAGGGCTTGACTTAGGGGCAGACGATTATCTGGCAAAACCGTTTAACCCGCTTGAAGCGATGGCACGGATTAATTCCAACATCAGGCGTTTTTATTCGCTTGGGGCAAAGGGTGGCGGCATCAAGGAGCTGAAGGTAAGGGATTTGCGTCTGGACACCGAAAGCTGCATGGTTTACCGCGGCGAAACACCGATACAGCTCACCGCAATCGAATACAAGCTGTTACGTCTTTTTATGGAAAATCCGGGAAAAGTGTTTACCAAGCAGCAGCTCTATGAGGAGGGCTGGGGAGAACAGTTCGTGGTGGCGGACAATAATATCATGGTCTGCATCAGCAAACTCCGGGGAAAACTTTCTGAGGACGCAAATGAGTATATTAAGACGATACGTGGACTCGGCTACCGGCTGATGGCATAGCCTGACGTCATAGCCTGACGGCATAGAAAGGTCTGAAATGAACGAGAAAAGGGAACTGCGTACATTTTTAATCAAACGTTTTTTGCTGATACTGGTATTCATAGGAATCACGGAAGGAATTTTTAACACGGTGTTTCACCGGATCGTTTATCCGTGGATGAATCAGGTATTTGGAATGAACAGTTATCTTGAATCCATATCGTTATCAGAAATAGGGGCGCTCATGCTAAAGAGCGTCTTTTTCTTCTGCGCGGATAAATTATTCGGGGTTTTTCCAATGGGACTCCGCCAGTACTTGCAGGGAGAGCTTTCCAAATGGGCTGGAGAAGATTTGTTTTCCAGGATTGGAGTCTATGCGGGAAACATGCCTGGAAATAAGACGCTTCTCTATGCAATTGGGCTGTTTGGAATTTTGACGGGACTGTTTCTGTTATGGCTGATTCCGTATGTGACGGCGGCGTTTGTCTTCGGAATCATGGTGTCAAAGAAGGCGGCGGAGCTTGAAGCGGTCAGTAGAGAGAAAAAGGAACAGTACGAGAGACAGCGGAATCTGTTGCTTTCGGATGTTGCACACGATTTAAAAACGCCTATTACAACTGTAGCTGGATATGCGAAGGCATTGTCGAGAGGGGACGTGACAGGGGAAGAACAGACGAAGGAGTATCTGGATGCGATTGCAAGGAAATCCATGCAGATGAGTGAGCTGATACAGCTTTTGTTTGAGTATGTGAAGTTAGACAGCGAAGGATTTTCCCTGAAAAAAGAGAATAAGGATTTGACGGAGCTGCTGCGGGAGGTGGCGGCGTCGTTATATATGGATTTTGAGGAAAAAGGGATTGCATTTGAGGCGAATATTCCGGAGGAGCCTTGCATTTTTTCACTGGATGTCATACAGTTTTCGAGGGCAGTCCACAATCTGTTGCTCAACATTATAAGGCACAACCCGGCGGGAACGAAAGCCGGTATTGTGATGGAGGCGGCAGAAGAAAAGATTACCTTAAAAATCTGGGACAATGGCGCGCCGATTCCACCAGAGATTGCAGAGCATCTCTTTGAGCCGTTTGTGCAGGGAGATGCATCAAGACAGAGCAAGGGCGGAAGCGGGCTTGGGCTTAGCATTGCCGCAAAGGTCATCGCCATGCACGGCGGAGAGCTTACGCTTTTACAGAAAAATGGAAAGAAAATATTTAAAATTACACTTATAGTCATAGGAAAAGAGCACTAAAACAGGACAGGAGGCTTATGCGATATGACAGAACTTGAACAGTACTACAATAAATTCTGCGAAGAGAAGCGCCTAAACAGCAGGCACGGAAGGGTGGAATTTCTTACCTCCATGAAATATATCCACGATTATCTCGACGAAGAAAAGCAGGCAAAGATTCTGGATATCGGTGCAGGCACAGGACGCTACAGTGTTGCGCTTTCCGAGGAAGGATACGATGTGACTGCGGTAGAGCTGGTAAAATATAATCTTGGAATTTTAAAACAAAAGGGCAGCAGTGTGAAGGCATTTCAGGGAAATGCACTGAATCTTTCCCGTTTTTCGTCCGATACATTTGATGTGACGCTTTTATTTGGACCGATGTACCACCTGTTTACATTTGAGGATAAGGTGACTGCGCTTGGGGAAGCAAAGCGCGTGACAAAGCCGGGCGGTGTAATTCTTGTCGCCTACTGTATGAATGAATATGGAATTATCACTTACGGCTTTAAAGAAAACCATATCACAGAATGTATCCGGGATGAAAAGCTGACGGAGGATTTTCATTGCAGACAGACCCCAAAAGATCTTTATGATTATGTCAGGGTGGAGGATATTGATGCGTTAGATGAAGCGGCGGGACTTGAACGGATAAAACTGATTTCTGCGGATGGTCCGGCGGATTATTTACGCCCGGTATTAAATGCCATGGATGAAGAAACCTATGATGCTTTTATACGGTATCACCTTGCAACCTGCGAGAGACCGGAGTTAGTAGGAGCGGGCGCACATACTGTGGATATTTTGAGAAAAGCACAGATATAATATAGAAAGCGACGAATGATGGAGGTGCCTGTATGAACAGTATCAGACAGAGGAGAAGAAGACAGCGGCAGATTCGCAACGCCGTCATTTTGACGACGATGGTAGTGGCACTGCTTGTGATTGCCTATGTTGCAGTAGCTCTTTATTTCAAGACGCATTTCCTTCCGAGAACGAAGATTAACGGTGTCAGTGTGGGGGGAATGACCGCGGAGGAAGCAGAGACTGCAATCGGAGAGAACGAAAGCGAGTATACGCTGATTGTCGTAGACCGTGATAAGAGACTTTATACGATTGAGGGAAATCAGATTGATGCGGATTACGTGCCGGATGGCTCTGTGAAGGAAGCACTTTTGGCGCAGAACTCCCATAACTGGATTGGTGCAATTTTTAACGGAAACAAAATCGATGTAAAAACACCGATGAAATACGACAGCACGAAGCTTGAGAATACGGTTGCGGCGCTTTCCTGCTTTGAGGAAGAGAATATCGTAAAACCGCAGGATGCCTATATTGTGGAGGAGGACGGTGTTTACCGCGTAGAACCGGAGCAGGCGGGAAATGAAATGATTCTTGAAAACGTGGTAGAAGAGGTGGAAGCGGCAGTTGCAGAGGGCGATGGAGAGGTCTATCTGACGGATGCAGTGTATGTGAAACCTGAGATTACATCGGATTCCCCGGAGATTACAGAGCCGCTTGCAAAGATTGAGAAGTACACTTCCGCACGGATTGTTTACCAGATTGCAGATTACGATGAGACATTAGAAGGGGAAGAGTTAGCGGATATGATTCTCGTGGATGAGGATTATAACGTGACGCTTGATGAGGATGCCATCGCACGTTATGTGCAGAAGCTGGCGAGCAAGTACAATACATATGGAGACGAGCGCGAATTTAAGACGGCGAAGGGCGATACGGTTACCATCGGTGGCGGTGATTACGGCTGGGTCATCGACAAGGAGAGCGAGGCAGAGCTGTTAAAGGAAAATATTATGGCAGGCGGTGTGACGGAGCGAAAGCCGGTGTATTCGCAGACTGCGCAGGTCGAAGGACTCGATGATATCGGCGATACCTATCTGGAAATTGACTATACAAATCAGCACCTCTGGTATTTTAAAGAGGGTGTTTTACAGATGGAGACAGACATTGTGTCCGGAAACATTGCCAATGGAAACGGTTCACCAGACGGACTGTTTAAAGTAGTTTACAAGCAGAGTCCTGCCGTTTTAGTCGGAGAAAGTTACGAGTCAAATGTAGAATATTTTATTGTGTTTGCCTATAACGTAGGCGTGCATGATGCTTCCTGGAGAAGCAAGTTTGGAGGGGATATCTATAAAAATTCCGGTTCCCACGGATGTATCAACGTTTCCCTTTCTGCGGTCGAGGAATTGTATGGCATGATTGAGAAAGATACGCCGGTCGTTGCCTATTATCGGGAAAAAGTAGAACTTACATCTGTAAGTGCAGACATTTCCAATGCCTACTCTTATGTGGAGCCGGTAGAGGAAGAGCCACAGACGACACCAGCGGCAGATGCAGCGACAACGGATGCAGGAACTGCCACAGATGCGGGAATGGCGACAGATACAGGAACCGGGGCGGACACAGGAGCGACAACAGATGCAGGAACAGCAACAGACGGTGCAGAGGGCGGTGCGGCAGAATGAAATTTTATATGGCACCGATGGAAGGGCTGACCGGATATGTGTTCCGCAGCGCTTACCAGAGGCATTTTCACAATATCGACCGTTATTTTACCCCGTTTATCAATAACGCTAAGATGAACCACAGGGAGGTAGCGGACATTCTGCCGGAGCACAATGAGGGAATGGAAGTGATTCCGCAGATTCTGACGAACCGTGTGGAAGATTTTGTAGCAGTGTCGAAGGCATTAGGAGAGTACGGTTATCAGGAAGTAAACTTAAATCTCGGCTGTCCGTCCGGAACGGTGGTTTCCAAAGGGCGCGGTTCGGGATTCCTTGCGATGCCGGAGGAACTGGACCGCTTTTTAGACGGCATTTTTACAAAGTGCCCGCTAAAGATTTCCATCAAGACCAGAATCGGCAAACTTGATGCCGAGGACTGGGAAGAGCTGCTTGCCATTTATGAAAAATATCCGATGACAGAGTTAATCATTCATCCGAGAATCCAGCGGGATTTTTACAAAAATACGCCGGATTTAGAGGCATTTGCAAAAGCAGAAGAAAGGAGCAGCCATCCGCTATGTTATAACGGGGATGTGTTTTCGGTGGAGGACTATGAGCGCATTACAAAACGGTTCCCTTCGGTGGAGCAGGTAATGCTTGGGCGAGGTATTTTAATGAATCCGGGACTGATTGATGAAATTGGCGGCAAAGAGGGTGTAAATGCGAAGGAGCTTCGCGCATTTCATGATGAAGTGATGGAAGGGTATCTTGCGGTAATGTCAGGGGAGCGCAATACCCTGTTTCGGATGAAGGAGCTGTGGAGTTATCTCGGAGAGCGCTTCCCGAACGGAGAGAAGGCATTAAAGCGTCTGCGCAAGGCGACAAGAATTCCGGAATATCAGGCGGCTGTTTCAGAAGCGTTTCAAAGCGGATTAAAATAGTTTACTAAAAACTAAACAAAACGATTGAAAAAATTGGATAATTTTGCTATAGTATGCTTAATGGATGAGATACCATTTGGGAATAACAGACAATGTATGGAGTGGTAAGGAGAGGGCAATGAAGAAAAAAAGCAAAATTATCATAACGGCAGCGGCAGTTGTGGTGGCAGCGGCAGCAGTGGGAACCGCGGTTGCGTTAAATTACGATAAGCTGTTTCCGGAGAAGATTGACAGTGATTTTACAGTCAGCTATGACGGAATCAAAACTGCGTCCATCAAGGCGGGCGTCAGCGTGCATGACCCATCCATTTTAGAGGTGGACGGCACGTATTACATTTTTGGCTCGCATATGTCGGCGGCATCCTCGACAGACCTTCGCACCTGGACGTCTATCGGAAACGGTTATACACCGTCCAACCCGCTGTTTGACAATCTGTTTGCGACAGAGCATGTATTTGACTATTCGGGAAGCGGCGGCAGTGTGATTCCGACAGACGACGGCGGAAAGCACGTCTGGGCGCCGGATGTGATTTACAATAAGGCACAGGGGCTTTATTATATGTATTTCTGTACATCCTCTACCTGGAATGCGTCAAATCTGTGCTATGCGACATCGGAGAAGCCGGAAGGACCATACACCTGGAAGGGCGCACTTATCTATTCCGGTTTTACATCGGAGAGTATCGGGGCAACGGATGTGCTCGATTACGTGACGGAAGACTACGCGCTTTCTAATTATGTCACGCTCGGGGACGAATATGATTATGAGGATTACCCGAATGCCATTGACCCGACGGTCTTTTACGATGAGGACGGCAAAATGTGGATGGTATACGGTTCCTGGTCAGGCGGCATTTTCTTACTTGAGATTGACGAAGCCACAGGGGAAGTCATTCATCCGGAGGCGGATCCGGAAAACAATGTGGACGCCTACTTTGGAAAACGCCTGCTCGGCGGCGGCCATAAGTCCATCGAGGGACCTTATATCATGTATGATGAGCAGAGTGGCTATTATTACCTGTTTGTTTCTTACGGTTCGCTTACCAGCAACGGCGGCTACCAGATTCGTGTATTCCGCTCGGAGACGGTGGACGGAGACTATGTGGACATGAACGGGCAGTATCCGACGAAGGGGTTAAACCATACCTATTATGGACTGAAGCTGTCCGGCAATTACTATCTGCCAAGCCTTACCAGGGCATATATGGCAACCGGTCATAACTCTGCGTTTGTCGATGAAGACGGAAAAATGTATATTGTATACCACACCCGGTTTGACGACGGGCAGGAGTACCATGAGCCGCGCGTACACCAGTTTTTCCTGAATGAGGAGGGCTGGCCCTGTATGCTTCCGTATGCGACAGACGGCGAAACAATTTCTGCGGAAGGCTATGACAAGGATGAAATCGTCGGAGAGTATTACATGATTGACCAGGGAACGAATGTGGATGCGGAGATTGCAGAGCCGGTAAAGGTCATTCTTTCTGCGAGAGGAAATGTCTACGGCGACGGCATTACCGGAACCTGGGAATCAAAGAGCGGAACTTATTATGTACATATCACCATGAATGAAGTGGAATACAGCGGTGTCTTCTGTGAGATGAATGATGAAGCGGGAACACCGGTCATGACATTTTCCATGGTTGGTGCCAACAAGAGTATCTGGGGTGTGAAGTATTTTGAGTAAGACAATGACAGACAAAAAAGAACTGGTGACAGATGTTGTAAAAGAAATCCTAAAGTGGGTGGCGGTGACAGCGATTGCGTTTGCATGGTGGATGTTCGTGCTGCTGTTACTATCGCTATTTCTGTTAAATATCTGGCATATCACGTTTGAAGGAATATTAAGATATGGAATCGTGTTTACAATCATTACATCTGTAATTTATACGGGGAATCTGATTTACAAACGCGTCCATGGATAACGGCATGCTTACCGGCATGACCTTCGGTATTCTCCGGGGGTCATGCCGGTAATTGCTTTAAACTGCCGGAAAAAGTGAACCTCGGTCTGGTAACCGCATTGCAGCAGGATTTGTGAGACCGGGAGAGAGGAAGCGCGAAGAAGTTCCTTTGCCGTCTCGATGCGAAAAGAAATCAAATCCTGCTGGAAGGAAACCGAAAACAAATCCCGGTAGAGGTGTTCAAAGTAGGAAGCGCTGATATGCAGCCGCTTTGCATAACCGGAAATCAGATGTGCTTCCTGCGGGGCAGACTGCATCTCAAGCCGGATTAAACGAAGGTCGGGCGCATAAGGCGTCTGTTTTTCTGCGGCAGGGGAGAGGCTGTCGCAGCAGAGGTGGTTCCACAGCACAGAAAAAAGTGCGTCAGTGTTGGCCTTACGGAGTGCGGTATCGCTTGTGTAGGAAGCCTCCCACAAAAGCTGTTTTAAAAGAAGGGTGCAGACTTCCATATGGGAAACCGGAAAAAAGGTGTTGCAGGGCGGAAGACGAAGAAATTCGTCTTTTTTTTGTGCAGAAGAGGAAATGGAAAAATGGAGCCAGTCGTCCATATAGCTTCCCTGCGGACTCTCATAGCGGTAGGGTGTGTGGGGGGCAAAAAGAATCCCCTGTCCAGGCAGGGCGCTTTTGTGTACGCCGTCGATATAAAACTCACCGGGAGTGTGGACGAGCAGAAGAACATAGTGGTCGATTCCTTCTTCCCTGGAAAGAAAAAATCCCTGTGGATGTCTGGCATGACAGCCTCCGCGTAGTACCGTATACATCAGGAAGAACCTCCTTATAGCAGGAAAAGTTAGTTTGTGAATAGTATAGGATATTGTAAAGGGACTGTCAATTCGTTAGGATAGAACTATCAGAAAAGCAGAAAACAGGAGGAAAGTCAGATGGAACAGTTGGAGTGGGCAAACGATGCAGCGGACAAAATCAAACAGAAGTTAGAAGTGGTGGCAGAGAGAAACTGTGACAAGATTCCTTATACAACGGAAAACGGCAGATTTAATGACTGCTCTAAAAGCGCCCCCTGCTGGTGGACAAACGGCTTCTGGGGCGGAATCCTCTGGCAGATGTATCATGCAACCGGAAAAGAGCGCTACAAAGAGATTGCAATTGAAAATGAAAAAAAACTCGACGCAAATCTCTGGAATCCATATGAGATGGATCATGACAGCGGCTTTAAGTGGCTTCCTACGGCTGTAGCACACTATAGAGAAACCGGGGAGGAGGAGTCGCTTCGCAGAGGACTTCTCGCAGCAGAAAATCTGGCGGGACGTTTTAACCCGGCAGGGCAGTTTATCCGGGCGTGGAACGATGATGGAGACGAAAAAAATGCCGGCATTGCAATCATCGACTGCATGATGAATCTGCCGCTTTTATACTGGGCATCGGAACAGACAAATGACCCGCGTTTTGCACAGATTGCAAGGCTTCATGCAGACACCACGCAGAAATATTTTGTCAGGGAAAACGGTTCGGTTATCCACATCGGAGAGTTTGACCCGCAGTCGGGCGAATTTTTGCAGTCAATCGGCGGTCAGGGCTATGGGCGCGGCAGCAGCTGGACGAGAGGGCAGGCATGGGCAGTGTATGGATTCACGTTAAGCTATCTGCACACGAAAAAGGAATCTTATCTTGTGACGGCAGAACGTGTGGCAGATTATTTCTTAGCGCATATTCCGGAAACCGGATTGATACCGGTGGACTTTGACCAGCCGGCGGGGGTGACGTATGAGGATTCCACGGCGGCGGCAATCGTAAGCTGCGGACTGCTTGAACTTGCGAAGGTGGCAGATGCGAAAAAGCAGGAGGTCTATCGCGCGACAGCACTTCGCCTGTTAAAAAATCTAATCGAACGGCGCTGCGATTTTGGGACGGACTGTGATGCGATTGTCCAGCGCTGCACCGCGGCATACCACGACAAGGAGCACGAATTTCATATTATCTACGGCGATTATTTCCTAATAGAAGCATTGTGGAAGCTGACAGGAGAGGAATTATTTATCTGGTAAAGGAGTGTGCAGTATGGCATTTGAACCTGAAAAGAAAGACTATGAATTAAGCCCGTATACCGGACTTACAAGGGAAAGCTGGATAGAGGCGGCAAAATATCTGTTAGAGGGAATCTTTTCTCATATTGAAAGTATGGAGCATCCGGTCGTGGTGCCAAGACAGGAGACAGTGGTAACCTACCCGCACGCGGATGCGCCTGAGGAAGTACGGGAGATGGAACGGCGGGCAGAAATCTTTGAGGGACTTGCGCGCTCGTTTTTTGTTGCGGCACCGCTCATCCACTGTAAGCCGGAGGTTGAAATCTGTGGTTTTAAACTGCGGGACTACTACAAAAATCAGGTGCTGCGCATCTGCACGCCCGGGGATGCCTACAGTGTGGGAAGCTATGAGCAGTTGAAGGCGCTTGCCGGAGAAAATGACCACTTCCGGTGTTTCCAGCAGACCGTGGAAACGGCGGCGCTTGTTATCTGTCTGTGGACCTGCCGGGACGAAGTATGGGCGGATTACACAAAGGAAGAAAAAGATGTTATTGCGACGTTTCTGTCCGGATTTGCACACGGAAATACCGTGCCGCAGAACTGGCGTCTGTTTAATATGTTAGACCTCGCCTTTTTGTACCGGGAGGGCTATGCGATTGATGAGGAAATCATGCGCGACCATGCGCAGGCGATTCTGGAATATTATGCAGGAGATGGCTGGTATCGGGACGGTCAGTGCTTTGACGATTATTCCTGCTGGGCATTCCAGTTTTACGCGCCGCTTTGGTGTGTGTGGTACGGCTATGAAAAAGAGCCGTATCTTGCGGCGCAGTTTGAGGCACATTCCAATGAGCTGATGGAGCACTATGAGAATTTCTTTGATGCGGACGGTTACACGCTGATGTGGGGACGCAGCAGCATCTACCGGTTTGCAACGGTCAGCGCCTTCGATGGCAATCTTTTGTTAAAACATTCCGCGGTCAATCCGGGACTTGCCAGAAGAATCAGCTCCGGCTGTCTGATGCAGTTTATGGGCAGGGAGGATTTCTTATGGAACGGGCTTCCGACGATGGGCTTTTACCGGCAGTTTTCTCCGTTGGTGCAGGGATATTCCTGTGCGGAATCCCCGTTTTGGATGGGAAAGGCATTCTTGTGCCTGCATTTTCCGGCGGAGCATCCGTTCTGGACGCAAAAAGAGTGTGGCGGAAGCTGGGAAACCATTCGCGGCAATGAGGTAAAGGAAACTGTGTTAAACGGTCCGGGACTTTGTGTGACGAATCACAGGGCAAACGGAGAGACGGTTCTCAGAAGCGGAAAGGTCGTAAAACACCAGAATGACCTTCATGGCATGTGGAATTACAGCAAACTTTCCTACAATAGTAAGTATCCATGGGAGGCAACGCCGACCGGGGGAGAGGGAGCGGTAGAGTCCTGCCAGTATGTGCTGACTGATAAGACAGAGGGTTATCGCTCCTACGCAAACATTACCTACTGGGTGGGAGAGCAGGATGGTGTGCTTTACCGCAAGCAGTATTTTGACTACCGCACAGAGGTGGAGACACATTATATGCAGTGTCTGTATCTGGCGGACTTCCCGGTGGCGGAAGGGTTATTCCGTGTGGATAAGCTAAAACTCTGGCGAAGACCTATTACGCTCACACTTGGTTCCTATGGGTTCCCGGACAACGGAACGGATGTCAGGATGCTGGAAGAAAACGGTGCCAGGGCGATTGTCCTTACCGGAAAAAATGCGATGGGACAGCCCAGACAGATGGCAATGACCGTTTACGGCGGCTGGGAGGAGTTAAAGCTCCTTAAGAGCACAGGCAGCAATCCGGATTCCGAACATTCACTTGTCATCGCGGCAACAGCATCACTACAAAAGCAGTATGGCGGTTTGGAGCCTTATATTTTCCCGTCACAGATTTTGACCAGGGAGAGCGAAGTTCCGTTTACAATGGAAGAAATATTTCCGGTGGAGCGCATCTGCTATGCGGATAAAACTGCGGATGGAACAGTGGGAACAGGCGCTTTTGGACCGGTGGAGCTTTGGATGAAGGACGGTAGCAAAAAACGGATTTGTTTTGAGGGAATCGAGGGGAAACTTTCTTTGTAAAATGGGGAAGAACAGCCCAAAACAGCAGTTGACACGGCAGTGTGAGAACGCTATAATGACCACGATACATAAAACATTTGAGAAACGAGGAGGAATAGTCAAATGAAGAAGTTATCTGTTAAGAGCGTCGTAGCGATTGGTATTGGCGCTGCATTATTTTTCGTACTGGGGAAGATTTCCATTCCGACACCGGTACCAAACACTTATATCAGCTTACAGTATGCAATTCAGGCAGTGTTTGCAACTCTGTTCGGACCGATTGCCGGTCTTTTAATCGGATTTATCGGACATACCCTGATTGATGCGACAAGCTATGGTCCATGGTGGAGCTGGATTATTGCATCTGCATTCGCTGGTCTTGTAATCGGACTGATTACCTTGAAGATGGATTTAAGCGACGGACTTGATGCAAAGAAATTAATCCGTTTTAACGTAGCACAGATTGTAGCACATCTTTTAGCATGGGGATTGGTTGCGCCGGTACTCGACATTGTAATTTACGCAGAGCCGATTGAGAAACTGTTTGCACAGGGACTTATGGCAGCAATTGCAAATATCATTACTACCGGAGTCGTTGGTTCACTGTTATTATTTGCTTATGCAAAGACAATTGTAAAGAAGGGTTCTCTCAATCAGGAGGATTAAGAAGATACAGGGAAAAGGGGGCGAAAGAAGCCCTCTTTTTTGATTTTATAGGAATCTCCTATAAAATCAAAACGCTCCGCGAAGATGCGACTGATGTGCAGAAGAAGATGCAAGCAAGCGCTTGCGCACATCAGCGCGCAAAGAGTTGCCAGGCAACTCTTTGTTTACAATTTCCGCGGAATATAATACAATGGATGCGTTAGAATTTGGGACTTTCATGTTCCAGGAACGCATACAGAAGTGAGGAATAATATGTCAGAACCGGTAATTTCATTTCAGGATTTTGGATTTCAATATACGGCGCAGGCAAAGCCAACCCTGCGCCATATTCATCTGGATATTTATCCGGGGGAAAAGGTATTAATTGCAGGGGCATCGGGCAGCGGAAAAAGCACGATGGCAAGCTGTATCAATGGACTGATTCCGTATGCTTACCCCGGAAACGTGACCGGAAAGGTGCTCGTAGACGGAAAAGATGTGGCAGACAGCAGTGTGTTTGAATTAAGCCACACGGTTGGAACCGTGTTACAGGATACGGACGGACAGTTTATCGGGCTGACCGTGGCGGAGGATATCGCATTTGCGCTGGAAAATGAATGTGTTCCGCAGGGCGAGATGAAAGAAATTGTGGATAAGGTCGCAAAACTTGTAGATATTGACCATCATCTGGGGTATGCACCGCATGAGCTCTCCGGCGGACAAAAGCAGCGGGTAAGTCTTGCAGGTGTCATGGTGGATGAGGTGAAGGTACTGCTGTTTGACGAACCACTTGCAAACCTTGATCCGGCAGCAGGACGCAGTACGATGGAATTAATCGATATGGTGCAGAAGAAGACCGGGGCGGCGGTGGTCATTATCGAGCATCGTTTAGAGGATGTCCTGTGGCGCAATGTAGACCGCATTGTTTTGATGAAGGACGGGGAGATTGTGGCAAATCTGCCGACAAAGGAGCTTTTGTGCAGTAACCTTTTGATGGAGCACGGCATCAGAGAACCGTTATACTTAACGGCGCTCCGCTACGCAGGAATCCCCATTACACCGGAGATGGAACCGCAGCATGTAAATACCCTGCAGCTTACGGATGAGCAGAAGAGCCAGGTCAAAGGCTGGTTTGAAAAAGAAAGAGAGGCGCATCCGGCATCAGAAGGGGCAGAGCCACTGCTTGAGGTCAAAGACCTTTCCTTTGGATATTCCAAAGATACGGTGACGCTTTCGGATGTGAATTTTTCCATCAAAAAAGGTGAAATGGTGAGCATCGTCGGGAAAAACGGCGCCGGAAAAAGCACGCTTGCCAAGTTAATCTGCGGATTTGAAAAGCCGCTTAGCGGAGAAATCCGTTTACAGGGCAGAGACCTTGCAAAAGACACCATCAAGGAGCGCGCCGCCCATATCGGTTATGTGATGCAGAATCCGAATCAGATGATTTCAAAGCCGATGATATGGGAAGAGGTGGAGATGGCACTTGTGTGTGCCGGAATGCCGGAGGCAGAGCGCAAGGAGCGCGTGGAGGAAACGCTGAAAATTTGTGGCTTATATCCATTCCGCAACTGGCCGGTATCGGCATTATCGTTTGGACAAAAGAAGCGTGTGACGATTGCAAGTATTTTAGTACAGCGTCCGGAAATCATCATTCTCGATGAACCGACGGCAGGACAGGATTTCCGCCATTACACCGAAATTATGGAATTTTTATCGGAATTAAACCGCCAGGGTTATACGATCCTTATGATTACACACGATATGCACCTGATGCTGGAATACACCGACCGGGCGATTGTCCTCACCGAGGGAGAGCTTTTAGCGGACACCACGGCGGCGCATGTGTTAAATAATCCAACGCTGGTGGAAAAGGCGAACTTAAAAGAGACGAGTCTTTATACGCTGGCACTTTCCTGCGGAATCGATGACCCGCAGGCATTCACGGAGCATTTTGTAAAACAGGAAAAACAAAAGTACGGAGCAGAGAAGTAACATGGCAAAAGTAGCAATTTTAAGTTATCTGGAACGAAACAGTCCTGTACATAAACTGACTGGAACTACAAAATTAATTTTCTTTCTGGCATGGAGTGTTGCAGCGATGGTAACCTATGATACCAGAGTGCTCATCTGCATGCTGATTGGAAGTGTCGTTATTTTTAAAATCAGTAAGGTGAAATTTAAGGATGTCAGTGTTGTGTTTGGACTGGCACTGGTATTTCTTTTGATGAATAACCTGTTCGTGTATCTGTTTTCGCCGGAGTATGGGGTAGGGCTTTATGAGAGCCGGACGCTTCTTTTTACGATTGCAGGGCGTTACACGGTGACATTACAGCAGTTATTTTATCATCTGAATATGTCCATGAAGGTATTGTGCGTGGTGCCGGTAGCGCTTTTGTTTATCGCCTGCACAGACCCGAGTGAATTTGCGGCAAGCCTTGCGTCCATCGGTGTCAGCTACCGGGTTGGTTATTCGGTGAGCCTTGCACTGCGCTATATTCCGGATGTACAGAGAGAGTATCACAATATCAGCCAGGCACAGCAGGCGAGAGGAATCGACCTCTCCGGCAAGGATAAATTTTTTACGAGGCTTAAAAACTCGATTGCCATTTTACTGCCGCTTGTGCTCTCAAGCTTAAACCGGATTGAGACGGTCAGCAATGCGATGGAGCTGCGCGGATTTGGTAAAAATAAAAAGCGTACCTGGTATGTACAGCGGAAGATGAAAAAAGCGGACTGGATTACGCTTTTCCTTGCGGTACTTATTTTGGTACTTGATTTTGTCATTACATTCTGGGACGGAAGCAGATATTATAATCCGTTTGTATAAAAGGTTTTGGGGGGAAGAACAATGAAATACGCATTTGTAAACGGAAAAATCTTAGACGGAACAAAGGATATGAAGGTGCAGGAGGGGCTGGTTGTCCTCACAGAAAATGATAAGATTGTGGATATCGTTCCGGAAAACACCAATATCAGTGGATATCAGAAGGTGGATTTAAACGGGAACTATCTGATGCCGGGACTTATCAATATGCACGTTCACCTTGCAGGAAACGGGAAACCGCAGAAGAAACAGCGCGACAATGAAAAGCTGGTTTCCTCTATCATGAGTTCCGGAATTACCAGAGCGGTTGCCTACAAAATGGTGTGCGGATTTGCAAAGGATGAGCTGTTTAGTGGTGTGACGACCATCCGCACGGTGGGCGGACTGGGGAATTTTGATACCAGACTCCGGGATGAAATCGCAGAGGGCAAAAAGGTGGGACCAAGAATCCTTGCCGCCAATCAGGGAATTTCGGTTCCGGGCGGTCATATGGCAGGCTCGGTTGCAATTGCGGCAGGTACGATTGATGAGGCATTACAGCACGTGGAGCAGGCGAAGAAAGAACACGTAGACCTTGTGAAGCTGATGATTACCGGCGGTGTTTTAGATGCAAAGGAAAAAGGTGTTCCCGGGGAACTTAAGATGGCACCTGAGATGGTTCGCGCCGTCTGTGAGAAGGCGCATAAGGAAGGTTATCTCGTGGCGGCACATGTGGAGTCCCCGCAGGGCGTAAAGGTTGCGCTTGAGAACGGAGTGGATTCCATTGAGCATGGTGCAAAACCGGATGAAGAAATAATAGAGCTGTTTCAGAAAAGAGGGGCTTTTTTGTGCACAACGATTTCTCCGGCATTGCCGTATGCACTGTTTGACCGTTCTATCACAAACGCGACAGAAGTAGAGCAGTACAACGGAAATGTGGTGTTTGAGGGAATCGTTGCGTGTGCGAAGGAAGCGCTTGCGCATGATATCCCAGTGGTTTTGGGAAATGATGTGGGCTGTCCGTGGATTACCCAGTATGATTTCTGGCGGGAGCTTTATTATTTCCATAAATATGTCGGCGTGTCCAACGCCTTTGCGCTTTACACGGCAACAGCGAGAAGTGCCGAAATGGCGGGAATCGGTGATGTCACAGGCACGATTTCCAAAGGAAAATGTGCGGATATGATTGTGACAAAAGAAAACCCGCTGGATGATTTGAGAGTGCTCCGCAATGTTCGGATGGTAGTTGCCGGTGGGAAGGTAATCGACCACCCGAAGGTGAAGCGGAAAGAACAGGTGGAGCGGGAACTGGATAAGTTTTTGTAGATGTAAACAGGAAAGAGGTCTGAAATATGGATGTAAAGGAAAGATTTGAATATTGGTGTAAAAAGTTAAGAATTACACCTCAATGGGATATTAAGTTAGAAATGGTTGAGGATCCTGAATGGAATAAGACGGGAGATTTTAAAATTGACCCGACAGATAGAAAAGCGGTGCTGTTGCTTAATGCTGTGAATCCCAAACAGGAAAATATGGAAGAGGTCATTGTCCATGAGTTAATGCATATAAAAATGTATCCGTTAGATCAGGTCTGTGAGTCATTAATTACTTCCAATTTTGAGGAAGATACTCCGGCCTGGAATTTTGCGTACCGGGAATTCTTTGAAAGTTTGGAAATAACCGTGGAAGAGCTGGCAAAGTGCTTTTTACTTGAATCTGGGGAGAATAAGAATTTTTCTTTTGGAAGATGCAAATCACGGAAAAGCTTCGATGAATTGTATAATGGGTTGCAGAAAATAGAGTAGTGCTTCTTGACGAATTGTTTCGGATGGGATATACGAAGATTGTTCTGGATACGAATCTGAACAATACAAGGGCACAGCATGTTTACGAAAAGATTGGTTTTGTGAAGGTTCGGGTAAACGTTGATGATTATACAGACCAGCTTGGAGAGAAGCAGTCGACAGTGGTGTATGAACTGACACAGGATATGTTTGTGAACCTGGCAAAGGAGAATTAAAACATGAAAGTCGGGACGTGTATCAGGGGAACGAATCTCTTGGAAGACTTAAAGAATGCCGTAGAAATGGGATTTGATACGGTTGAGCTATACTACAACGAAACGCTTGGTGGGGCAGATTTTACAGAACTATATCCGAAAATGCAGGAAATTATCGGAGATGTAGGGGTTCAGATATCCGGAATTGGGTTGTATTGTAATCCGCTGATGAGTGAAAAAGCCAGAGAAGAATTGAAATATTGTATTGAAAATGCACATGTTTTAAAAACGGATTTTGTAGGCACATTTGCAGGAGCGATTTCCGGAAAAGGTGTGGACGATGCGATACCTTGTTTTAAAAAATATTTTTCTGAATTGTCAAATATGGCTGAGGCGAACGGTGTAAAAATTGGCATAGAAAATGCACCAATGTACGGACATTGGTATGCCGCAACCTGTAATATCGGATTTTGCCCGAGAGCCTGGGAAAAGATGTTTGATGCGGTAGACAGTGATGCACTCGGGCTGGAATGGGAACCTTCGCATCAGTTGCAGCAGCTTATAGACCCGCTTGCCCAGTTAAAGGAGTGGGGGAGAAAGGTGTTTCATGTGCATGGAAAAGATGCGCATGTTGACAGGGAACACATTCGGAAGTACGGTGTCAGGTTCGGGGAGCAGTATTGCGTACATCGTTTTCCGGGGATGGGAGATACGGACTGGAAAGAGGTAATACGTATTTTAAATACACAGGGATATCAGGGAGATATTACGGTAGAGGGGTATCATGACCCGGTTTATTGCAAGGAAAGAGAACTGGAAGGGCAAAAACTGGCACTTGATTATTTAAGAAGCTGTGTCTGACAGTGTTTACCGGTAAGTTTAAAGAGCGTTTTCAGCAGGTCATCAGGACGATTGAGGAAATAGAGTGAAATTCTTATTTTGGCTGACATGAATTTGTTGAATTTAGAATGGAAACACTTGATTTTAGTTATTGCATATGTTATAGTAGCAGTAACCAAGGAATGATATAAGTGTCACGCTGACACAAAAACGAACCCCCAGTAGTTCCAGCTACTGGGGGTTCTTCTCTTTTTGAACGATAGAGCATCCGTTTAGGCTAATTGTCACGAGTGTTCCCGTCTAGCCATTTGCAGATATAGTAACTAACGATACCTGCTGTGACGGAAACAAGGAATGATATAACAATTGACACGCTAACCCCCCCTTTCTGTTGCCAGAGTGGGTGTGACAACATGACAATTATATCATCAGTGTATAATGGTCACAATAAAATCGGATTTATCAGAAAAAATATTGTGAAATTTATACAATAAAATGTTTTTGCATGCTTTTGAAATTCTTATTTTGAAATGGGAATACTTGAAATGCCAGAGGGCATATGCTATAGTGCCGATAGGCAAATGATATGATTAGTCCGTAAGGACAACGAAACCCCCACGAGGTGCGAACTCGTGGGGGTTTTTCTTCCGTTTAGGCAAGGTGGATTATGCCTTAGGTTGGTTGCCAATTAATCGTCTCTGTCTAGCCATTTGCAGATATAGTAGCTAACAATAACGTTGCGGAATCTGCATAATAAAAGTTTTTTCTATTTCGCCACAATCCGCACAACCGTCACCGAATATTTCGGAGCTGTGTAGCAGAAGGACCCACCGATGGTGAGGCTGCTTTCTACCGGAACGAGTTTTTCCGGGTCATCAAACGAGTTTGTTTCGTTTAACTTGTCACCGGCGAGGGTCGTGACAACTGCGGTGTCCTCATAGGAATCCGCAGAAAAGTGCTCTAAAGTAGTGTTGATGGACACTTCGCCGGAAGTTGTATTCACAAATTTTAAAATCAAATCGCCATTTTCGTCAATGCTTGCAGTTTCGTAGACAGCTTCTGTCGTTTCTTTCGTGTAATCAATGTAAAGCGTATCATCGAGGTAACATTTCATGTTGTTACCGTCTACTACAACCTTCAAATGATAAACCTGATTCTTTTTTAATACCAGATTTTTGACGGTGCCGGAGATCTGGCCGCTTTTGGAATTTCCGGAGACAATCTGTAAACAGGAGACGGTATTTCCCCAGCCGCCGATGTTCCAGAAAATATTGTTTCCGGTATCCTGCACGCAGACCGGAATCAGGAAGCCTTCATTTCCACTTAAAATCTCTGCATCCACCGTTAAAGTATAATTGCTCCAGTCCGTGTCACCGACATAGATGACGTCTCCGGTGTTACCGTCTGCCGGGTCGGAGGTATTTGCCTGGATGAGTCTGCCATCCTCGATATACCATTCGCCCTCGTGGTCTTTAAAACCGTCAGTTTTCAGGACGGAATCATCGTCAAAATCGCACGCATACAGAGTGGAACCGTCGGCATTTGAAGTGACGGATAAGTTGTCGTAGGCGACGGAGGTCATCCAGCTTCCGAGACCGACACTTCCGCTTAAAGCGGTTTCGCCGGAAACGGATTCCATTTCAAGGGAGGAGGAGAGCACCATCGTGCCGACATTGTTTGCAAACAGCTTCTGGACATAGTAATCTGCGGTTCCGTAAATGGAATCATTGGAAAAGAACATCATATCCGGTGTCCACTGGTTGACCTTGTTATTTCCAAACAAAGGCGCATAGCACGCCATCTGCACGATGTCCCCGTTTCGCTCAAGCCCGGTCATATAGGCGGCTTCCGCGAGGGCAGCCTCAAGCGTGTTGGACTGGGCAGCGTATTCGCCGAGAAATACTTTTGCCTGTAAGCTGCGGTCGTAGGAATCATAGCGCGTGGTGTTGGAGAGGAACCAGCTCGGAGATTCATAATAATGTTCGTCTACAAGAGTCGTAATGGAATCCGGGTAATCTTCTATATAACCCCAGCCCTCGGTGCTGCCGGAAGCGGTTCCGTTTGCGACGATTAACTCAATGCCGCCGTAGATATCCGGATTTTCCTTTGCGGCAGCTTCAAATGCTTCGACGAACTTTTCAAAATGTGCGTGATATTCACTCTGCCACTGTTCATTTCCAATTGCAATGTATTTTAACGGGAATGGGGCGGAATGTCCCATTGCAATGCGCACGGAACCCCAGTAGGTCGTCTCATCACCGAGACAAAACTCCGCAAGGTCTAACGCGTCCTGAATACACTGCTTGAATTCATCGCTGTTTAAAGTGTATACAATATACTTCGGGCTTTGCACCTGACAGGTCATTCCGGCATTTAAAACCGGAACCGGCAGGCAGTCGAGCGCCTCACACAGCAGAAAATATTCATAAAAGCCGATGCCGTAGGTGGTGTAGTAAGGGTCCTGTTTTGTACCGGACCAGATATCTTTTCCCTGCGGTCTTGCGGCAACATCTCCCACGGTTGTCTCACCGTTTACCGTAAATTCCAGACCGTTTCCGATGGAATCCTTCCAGCTATACATACTTTCTTCGTCTTTTCCCTCAATCACGCAGCCGCCCGGAAAGCGCAGGAAAGAAGGATTTAAGCTTTCCAAGTATTCGCCGATGTCTTTGCGGATCGGGAGATTCTTGTAAGTATCTTCCGGCAGTAAGGAGACCATATCAATAGAAACGGAGCCTTCTTTTATCTGCACACAAAAATGCAAATCATCATTTACGGTCGTATCCGGTGTGAGAGTAACCTCGTATTTCGTCCACTCATCCGTTACAGAAGGAATCGTTTCCTCTGCGTAAACGGTGCCGTCTGTATTTTCCAGAGAAAGACGCACGGAATCAGAGTAACCGTCATTTCCTTTTATATAAATAGAAGCGTCATAGGTTTCCCCTGCGGTTACGGCAAGTCCGTCCAAGTAGCCGACATTTGCAATGCCTTGCCAGGTGGAGTCGGTATTTGTGAGCACTGCATAATGAGGATTGTTCTCATTTAAGCAGGAACCATCGGTGCTTCCGTCTGAGATGGAAAAAGAAAGAACCTCTTTATCACTGTTTATCCATCCGTGCATCCCTTCGTTGGCGGCAGCGGTGCCATATTCAAAGGAACGGTTCTTGATGAGCTCTGCATAAAGCCCGCCGTCCACCGCAAAGTTGATATCCTCTAAGAACAGTCCGTAGAGCGTATCGGAAATACGGTCTGCATCGGTGAGGGATGAAGTGTCACAGTCTACCGTATAAGAAGTGGTAACCATGCCGCCATTGGAAACACTGCCGTCTGAAGTGCTGCCTTCATCCTTAGTAGCATTGTCCCCCTCTGTGCTGCTAAGGTTCCCTGTACTTGAAGTGTTACCGGAACATCCTGCAAAACCACCTAAAGTTCCGAGACACAGGCAGACACAAAGGCACCTGATAAGTCTGTTTTTCATGATAGAATCCTCCAATCACTTGTTTTTGTGCAAAATGCTATACAAAATCACTAAAAATCGAAAGCGTTATTTGGCAATTTTTACTTACGTGCCGTAAAAACGCTGTTTCTTGTTATAAAATATCATAAGGAAGGATGTAAGTATAGCATTGACTTTTGGTTAATATAATAGTATTATATAAAAAACTAAAGTAATTTACAAAAAAATAAATTACCAGTCAGGAAAGCGGTAAGGAGGAAGCTATGGGGCGCAAAAAAATCGAAAGATTATTTTCCAAAACTGTTGCGTTGGGGCTTGTCGTAGCGCTCGGTCTGGGTGCAGGCGGTATTGGGGAGGTATCTGCCAGCGAGACGGCTTCGGAAGAAGTGTCGCAGGAGAGCGAAGCGAATGACAGCTACAGCTACGATGCGGCAGACTATGACAGCGAGCGGATTGCAAACAATTATACAAAAGTGAGTGCGGGGTATACACTTCCTGCATATACAAAGGAAGCGGTGGAGATTTCCACTGCAGAGGCTGTCACGGATGCCGGAGACGCAAAGGAGACATCTGAGACGAGGGATTATGAGAAGTCTGATAAGGTGCTTGACCTTACGACAGGGAATATCATAACACTTCAGATTGAAGTGCCGGAGGATGGACAGTACGTGATGAACTTCGACTATCTGTCCTATGATGAATCTATCCTGCCGATAAACCTGGGATTGAAAGTGGATGGTTCCTATCCATTCTATGAATGTAGAACTCTTGAGTTTGAGACGACATGGGAGCCGGATCCGGAACCTTCCTATGACCGCTACGATAATCAGGTGGTAACAGTTCCGAACAAGGTCATCCAGTGGGAAAGCAAATATCTGATGGATTCAAGTTACCGTCACTCTTCTCCGTTAAGGTTAGAGCTGACAAAGGGAACCCATGAGATAGAACTTGAAGTGAAAGAGGGAACCTTTTTACTTGGAAATATAACACTGGAAGCGCCGACAGAGGTGGAAGCTTATACCGGTTCCGAGAAAGCAGAGGGCAGTGCTCTCATCGAACTTCAGGGAGAGGGTTACAGCAGAACGAACAGTTCTTCCGTTCATGGAATTGCCGAATATGATACCAGCTTAGACCCGTATGAGACAACGGATACCGTGTTAAACACCATTGATTCCGATTCGTTTGGAACCGCGGGACAGCAGATTTCCTATGATTTTACGGTGGAGGAAGCAGGGTATTATTACATTGCCATGAATTACCGCCAGTCCGATAAGACCGATTTCCCGGTATTTTTGGATGTCGCAATCGATGGTGAGATTCCGAATACGGCATTCCAGTCCTACGGAATGGCATATACAACGAAGTACAAGACCACAACATTAAGTGATGAGGACGGCAATTACTTAAGCGTTTATCTGGAAAAAGGAACCCATACAATTTCCTATACCATCAGCATGGACGAAATCTGTTACATCATGGAAGCGCTTGACGAGGTCATGTCCGACGTCAACGACCTTGCACTTGAGATTACAAAGGTAGCTGGAACCAATTCCGATAAATACCGTGATTTGAAGTTATCAAGATATATTCCAAACCTGGAAAAGAACCTTTACGGATATGCAGACCGGCTGAGCGAGTTGGAACAGAGCGCATTACAGTGGAGCAACAGCAGCAAGAACGTAGCCGTGATGTCCTCCATGTTAATTGCGGCGGAACAGCTTAGAAGCCTTGCAGATAACCCGGACGAGATTCCGTACCGTGTCGGAGAACTTTCCACCAGTCAGAACTCCGTCAACCATTATCTTGCAACCACGATTGATAACCTGATTGAAAATGGAATTGCAATCGATAGAATCTGGCTGTATCAGGAAGACAGCAAGCTGCCGGGCAAGCCGGGAATCATCAAGTCCTGCATCATGAACATCGGACGCTTTATTGCATCCTTTACCGACCAGGCATATTCCACGAGCAACACCGACCCGGAACACCTTCAGGTATGGGTAAACCGTTCCAGCCAGTATGTTCAGATTATGCAGAAGATGATTGATGAGTACTTCACACCGGAGACAGGCATTGAAGTCGATATCAGTATCATGCCGGATCAGTACAAACTTGTATTATCGAACTCCTCCGGGGATGCGCCGGACGTTGCAACCGGTATCAACTACACGATTCCATATGAGCTTGGTATTCGTGGGGCGCTTGTCGACATGACACAGTTCGAGGACTTTAAAGAGGCAGCAGAGCCATATGAGAGCGGATTTTTCATGACGGGAACTATCGGAGACGGCATCTACTCCATGCCGGAGACGATGAACTTCTGGGTACTGTTTTACCGCACCGATGTGCTGGAAAAACTTGGACTGGAAGTACCGGATACGATGGATGATGTGATTGATATGCTGCCGGAGCTTCAGATGAGAGGCTTAAATTTCTACTATCCGACAGCGGGAATGTTACAGATGCGTAACTTCCACGGAACAACACCGATTATCATGCAAAACGGCGGTTCCCTCTATTACAGCACCGCATCTGCGGGAACGGCACTTGGAAGCGAGGAATCCGTCAATGGATTTACCGAACTGACAGACTTATTTACGATTTATAACCTTCCGGTAAATATTGATAACTTCTATCAGCATTTCAGGAACGGAGATTTACCGATTGGAATTGCAGATTATGCAGCGTACAACCTTTTGTCCAATGCGGCACCGGAGCTTTCCGGTTCCTGGGAAATTTCTTTGATTCCGGGAACGGTACAGGAGGATGGAACGATTGACCGTACGGTCTGCGGATGTGCAGAGAGCAGCGTTATCTTTAAGAGCGATTCCGAGAGGGAAGCAAAGGCATGGGAGTTCATCAAATGGTGGTCTTCTACCGATGTGCAGGCGGAATTTGGTCAGACCTTACAGATTACATACGGAGATGAATACCTGTGGCCGACTGCAAACATGGAAGCATTTGAACAGCTTCCGATTGAAAGCTCTGCAAGAGAAGTCATTTCAGAGACGGCGAAAAATGTAGTTGATATTGCGAGAGTACCGGGTACTTACCTGTTAGAGCGTGAAATGAGCAACACCTTTAATGATATTACCGTAAACGGAGACAATGAGCAGACACGAATTGATAAGGCGGTAAAGAGCATTAACCGTGAGTTTGAACGAAAGCTTGAGGAGTTTGGCTACAACAACAGTGAAGGCGATGTCATCGAGGAATACGAAATCCCGACCATCGACACGGTGCGCAAGCTTCTTGGACGGACAGCAGAAGACTAAGGGAATGGGGTGAAGAAATGGAAAAAAAGAAGAAAAACGGAATCGCAAGGCGTGAGAATAACAACAAGAGCGGTTACCTTTTCATGGCACCGTATGCAATCGTATTCGTGATTTTCATTCTGGTTCCGGTTCTGTTGGCGGTTGTGTTATCCTTTACGAACTTTAATGCAATCGAGTGGCCGTCCTGGGTCGGATTTTTGAACTATATCACATTGATTACAAGTGATGAAGTATTCATGCAGTACGTTCTGCCGAACACCGTTATCTACGCAGTGGTGGTTGGTATCGGAGGCTATATCTTATCCTTCGTGCTGGCATGGGCGCTCTGCAACCTGACAAAGGTTCCGAGAACTATCTTTGCATTGATTTTATACTCACCGAGTATGACAACCGGTGTGGCGATGACCGTACTCTGGAAGGTTATCTTTTCCGGTGACCAGACAGGCCTGTTAAACAGCTGGCTGATGAGCCTTGGCATTATCAATGAGCCGATTATCTGGCTGGTAAGCACCAAATATCTGCTCCCAATCGTCATCATCATCGGCTTATGGTCCTCGATGGGTGTCGGCTTCCTCTCCATGATAGCCGGTATCTTGAATTCGGATGAATCCTTATACGAAGCGGCTGCCATCGACGGTGTTAAGAACCGCTTCCAGGAAATGATTTATATCACGATTCCGCAGATGAAACCGCAGATGTTATTTGCAGCGGTTATGGCAATTGTAGGAGCATTCCAGAACGGTTTGGTTTCAACGCTCCTCACTGGAAATCCATCCCCGGGTTATGCGGCACAGCTCATTGTAAACCATATCGAAGATTACGGTTTCCTCCGTTACGAGATGGGTTATGCGGCAGCGGTGTCCGTGGTACTGTTACTCATTGTCCAGTTGTTCTCCAAAGCGGCAAATTCCCTGCTTGCGGAGAAGGATGACTTTTAAGAGGGGGTAGAGGAGATGGCATATAAAGGAAAAAGAATCAATCCCCAGAAATTTGAACGGGGTCAGATAAAAATTATATTAATCATTCTTCCGCTGGTAATTTTTATGGCAATGCCGATTATTTTCATTGCCAACCACGCATTCAAACCAATGGAAGAGCTGTTCGCATTTCCACCGACATTTTTTGTAAGAAATGCGACCCTGGAGAATTTTACAAAGCTGATTAAATTCAGCCGCACGGCAGGAATCCCGTTAAGCCGTTATGTGTTCAACAGTATTGCGGTTACGGTGCTGACCGTCGGATTATCCCTTCTGTTTACGACCTGCGCAGCATTTGCACTTGCAAAGTTAAAATTTAAGGGTAGAAACCTGATGATGCAGATTAACCAGATCGCGATTATGTTCGTTGCAACAGCCGTGCTGATTCCAAGATACTTAGTCATCTGTAAGCTTGGCATGATTGATACCGTCTGGGCACACGTACTTCCGCTTGTGGCAATGCCGGTTGCACTGTTTTTAGTAAAGCAGTTCGTAGAACAGGTTCCGGATTCTTTGATTGAAGCAGCGTATATGGACGGCGCAACGGATATGCAGGTGTACCGCAAGGTCATCATTCCGATGATTAAACCGGCAATCGCAACCGCTGCTATCCTGGTGTTCCAGCAGGTATGGACGAACATGGAGACGTCAAACTACTATATCAATGACGACAGCATGAAGACCTTAACGTTTTACATGAACTCTCTGGTGAATGCAAACAATAGCGTTTCCGGACAGGGTATTGCAGCAGCGGCAACATTGATTATGTTTATACCGAACCTGGTATTATTCATCATTTTGCAGAACAACGTTATGAATACCATGGCACACTCCGGTATCAAGTAATTGAGGAAGGACAGACAATAATGAAAAAAAGAACAAATCTTTTTAAAAGAATAACGGTTGTCTTCCTGACCGCACTGGTGCTCTTTTCCGGGCTCGGCAGCATTAGTGCCCTGGCTGAGACCCCGTACAGAACCTATACCGTAGATGGCTATGGCTATGCTCAGGAGACACAGACAGCATATTTAGCATACGAAACTGTTGTGAAATTCGGCGATGAATTCATGAAGAATCCAAGCGATATGTGCATTACCGATGACGGTGAAATCTATGTGGCAGACACCGGAAATGCAAGAATCCTTGTCGGAAATGAGCAGGGCGAGCTGCTTAAGATTATCGGTGAGGGAACGCTTGTGACACCAAAGGGTGTATTTGTCACCGAAGACAAACACATTTACGTGGCAGACCGCGATGCACAGGCAGTGTTTGAGTTTGATGCGGATGGAACGGTTTTAAATACCTATACAAAACCGAGCAGCCCGCTATACGGCGACAGCTTAAGCTTTCTTCCAATCAAACTGGTGGTCAATGACGCGGGCGTTATGTATATCATCTGCGAATCCAACACTAACGGTATTGTAGAGATTTCTCCGACAGACGGCGGAACCTTCTTAGGATATTTTGGAACCAACTATGCGTCCACTGACATCCGCACGATTATCTACCGTGCTATCCTGACAGACGCACAGCGCGCGAAGATGGTGAGCAACATTCCTTCCACACCGGGAAACCTTGCGATTGACCAGAAAGGGTTGATTTACACCGTAACCCGTGGCGATGGAAAGAAGACATTAAAACGTCTCAATATTGCAGGAACAAACCTGATTGAGCCGGACAGCTACGACCAGGTGCCGGCAGCAGTGGCAGCCGGAAACCACGACAACGTGTATGTGGCATCCCAGCAGGGATATATCTACGAATATAACAATGAGGGAGAGCTTCTCTATGTGTTCGGTGGTCTTGATGACGGAACACAGCGTGTCGGACTTTCCACGATGGTAACCAGCATCCAGGTGGACACAAACGACAACATTTACATCCTGGACTCCGATAAGAGCCAGATTCAGGTGTATGAACCATCCGAGTTTACCCGCCTGCTTCATGAAGCGCTTTATCTTTACTCAAAAGGTCGTTATACCGAGAGTAAGGGGCCGCTCACGAAGGTTCTTGAGATGAACAGTATGTTTGACTACGCAAACAAGGCGATGGGCAGAGCATATTTCCAGGAGGAGAACTACGAGGAAGCACTCCGTTATGCAAGACTGGCAAAGGATTACGAGGGTTATTCCGATGCGTTCTGGGAAATCCGTAACCAGTGGTTAAAGCACAACATTGTGGCAGCAATTCTTCTGATTGTAGCAGTCTTTGTAATTTGGAAACTTATAAAATACTTTGATAAAAAGAAAAATATTCTTGCAAAACCGAAGGCATTCTGGGAGGAACGCAAAAAGAACCGTGTCCTTTCCAATCTGCTTTATGCAAACTATTTTATGAAGCATCCGATTGACGGTTCCTATGGAATCGCTAGAGAGGGAAGAGCTTCCTTTGCAGCCCCAAGTATACTGCTGTTCTTATTCACACTCGAATTTGTCATTGACAAATATCTGTGCGGATTCTTACAGAAGACAGTCCGGGAAGGAAGATACGAAATCTTTTCCGATGTGGGTGGCATTTTGTTAGTGATTGTGGCGCTGACGGTGTGCAACTACTTAGTCTGCACCATCAATGAAGGAGAAGGTACGGTGAAGAAAATTTACACCTACTTCTGCTACAGCTTAATGCCATATATCCTTTTAACACCGTTAAAATTCATTCTGTCCCATGTGCTGACAGACAACGAGCAGTTCTTAATCACACTGGTTCAGATTGTAACCTTCGGATGGATTGCAGTGCTTGTGGTACTGGCAATCAAGGAAGTCAACAACTATACGGCGGGTGAGACGTTTAAGATTATCTGCCTGACTATTTTTACGATTTTGATTCTGGCACTGTTAATTTTCATCGTATACGTTCTGTGGGCTCAGGTATTTGAGTTCATCAGCGCAGTCTTTGGAGAGGTGGTGTATCGGCTTGGCTACTAGAAAGAAAAAAACAGGTGCTTCGCTCGCAGCAATTCTTATGGCAGCGGCGATGATGGTTACGTCCGTTCCACACACCACGATGTATGCGGCGGAGGTGTCGGATGAGACGAAGACGGAGAGCACGGAATCTTCTGCGGAAAACTCAGGAGATTCTGCAGAGGACAATGGAGAGACCGTTTTGGACGACGGGGAGGTTGTCATGGAAGGAGCTGTCGGCAAGGTTGACAAATCCGAATGGATTACACTTGATGATTATGAACTTGTGGCAGAAAATGACTCCTATAAGATGTATCTGTATGCACCGCGCCTTTCCGTGATACTCGAAAATAAAGCAACCGGCGTGCTCACGGAATCCACCTTAAGCGATGAGATGGACGACGGAAACAGTAATACCTCCTGGAATGCTTACATGAAGTCCGGAATCGTCATCCAGGCGATTATCGGAACCACAAACACCTATCAGGTAGATATGATTACCTGTGAAAATACGGTGGATGTGACAAAGCTTGACAACGGATTTTCCGCTAAGATTTTCTTTAAAGATTATGGCTTCGGACTGACGGTAAACGTTACGTTAGAGGACGACGATCTGGTGGTAAATGTGCCGGATGATTCGATTCTCGAGCAGAAAGAAAACAATTATATTTCCACCATCAGCCTGTTCCCGTTCATGGGCTACAGCTTCCTTGATGACAAGGAAGGCTACATGTTAATCCCGGACGGAAACGGTGCACTCATTTATCTGGACAATAAGGAAGGACGTTACTCCACCGGATTTTCCCAGATGATTTACGGAAAAGATTACGGATTTACGGATTCTTCCAAGCAGACGCTCTTAAACGACAAGCTTGAGATGGTAAAAAGTGCAAATCAGGTGCTTGCACCGGTATTCGGAATGGCACACACCGATGAGCAGACCGGATATCTTGCAGTGGTGGAAAAAGGGGAAAAGCGTGCCAGCATTGAGGCACATCCAAACGGCGTAATGGTAAACTACAACCGTTGTTTTGCAAAATTTTTACTCCGCGACATCTACACCCAGCCGTTGAACAATTCTAATTCCGGAACAGTGACAAGTGTAGAAGCTGACCGCACGCACACAGACTTACAGGTGCGCTACATGATGCTGTCAGGGGATGAGGCAAACTACTCAAGTATGGCAGTGCGCTACCGCAATTATCTGCTTGACAACGGACTTGTGGAGAAAAAGGATGTTTCCTACAACACAAGGGTGGATTTCCTTGGAACAGACCGCGAGGAGTTCTTAATGGGAACCAAGGCGGTAACGGTTACAACGACAGACGATATCGATGCAATTTATGCAGAGTTAGACGATGCGGGCGTTGACAGTTTGATTTCGGTATACAAGGGATGGCAGAAGGGCGGAATCTACAACCTTCCCATTTCCAAGTACAAGGCAGACAGCCACATCGGAGGAACGAAGGCGCTGACCGAACTGATTTCCGATTCTGCTGAGAAAGGCTATCAGCTTTACCTTTACAACGATGCACTGCGGATTAATCCATCCACGAATGCAGCAACCTTTAACACGATTAAAAAAGTAAACAAACGTACTTTTACGGAAGAAGAGGCATGGGCACAGGTTTATGATACCTTCTACTTCCTGACACCGGAGCGCAGTGCAAATACGCTTGAAAAATTTGTAAGCTCCTACACGAAAAAGGGTGTCAATAATCTGGCGCTGGCAGGAATTTCCAACAGCCTGTATTCCTACAGCTACAAAGGAAATTACTACACCAGATACGATGTTGCAGATACTTACAGCAGCCTGATTGACAGCGTGAGCGAAGAGACGAACCTGCTGTTAGAGCAGCCGTTTGCATACCTGTGGGACGACACGGACGCATTCCTTGATATGCCGCTTGGTTCCTCCGATTATATGTACATTGACGAGGAAGTTCCGTTCCTTTCTATCGTATTAAAGGGTGTGCTTCCGATGTATTCCGATTATGTCAACTTTGAAGCAAACAAGACAGAGTTTTTCTTACAGATGGTGGAATCCGGTGTGTATCCGTCCTTCTACATCACGAGTGAAAATTCTTCCGCACTGATTTATACGAATTCCTCGGATTTATACAGCACGGAGTACAGTACCTATCGTGACACAATCGTGGAATATGATGCGGCGCTTCGAGAAGTAGCAGATGCGGTAGGGGATGCGTGCATTGTAGGACACGAGAAACTTGAGAACGATGTGACGGTTGTAACCTACGACAATGGGGTTGCCGTTTATGTCAACTATTCGGACGCAGAGCAGACTGTAAACGGGGTTACCGTGGATGCCATGTCCTATAAGGTAGGTGAGGCGAAATGAGTAAAAAACTGAGCAAAGAAGAAAAGAAGAATAAAAAGAAGGTGAAGCCGGGGCGTCTTGCAAAGCGCGAGGCGCTCACGGGATTGTTATTCGTATCGCCGTGGATTGTGGGAGCAGTACTGTTTTTGGCATACCCGCTCATCACCTCCTTCTGGTACGCGTTAAATAACATCCGTATCACCCCACTCGGAAAGAATTTTACATTCTTAGGATATGGGAATTTTACACAGATTCTTCTGTCGGATGCAGACTTCCCGACGCAGCTAATCGACTACCTGGTATCGACGATTATCTCCGTTCCGGTCATCGTGGTGTTTGCCTTAATTATCGCGATGATGCTCAACGAAAACATCAAAGCGAAGGGCTTCTTCCGGTTGATTTTCTTCCTTCCGGTAATTATCGTCAGCGGCCCGATTCTTGGAATGTTAAACCAGCAGGGAGCCGGAAGCATTACCGCAATCGACACACAGGCGATTTCAAGTGCGATTACAACCTTCCTGCCGAGTGCGATTGGCGAACCGATTGCCGAAATTTTTGAAAATATGGTTACGATTTTATGGTACTCCGGTGTACAGATTTTAATTTTCCTCTCCGGATTACAGAAAATTGACCGTTCCATGTACGAAGCGGCAAAAATCGACGGTGGTTCCGGCTGGGAATGTTTCTGGAAGATTACACTTCCAACTATCAAACCGCTCATTTTATTAAACTGTGTATACACGGTCGTATTTATTTCCAACAACGACCAGAACTCGATTATTGAGTTAATTAAAAATGCGATGTTCTCCGGAACCGCAGAAAAAGGTTACGGATATGCCTCCGCAATGGCATGGCTGTATTCCATCGTAGTGCTTTTGATTGTCGGACTTTTTGCACTGTTATTTGTGGCAAAGAAGGATGTTTACGAGAAACAGGTCAAGAAAGCAAAGAAAGCGATGAAGAAGGAACAGCGCCTTACAAGAAAAATCGAAAGGAGAAGTGCGAGAAATGCCAAGAAGATTCAGAAAGCAAGAACAAAACGGAACTATTCCACCTACGACGGCAACGGCGACTATTAAAAAGCAGAGCGGATTGCCGCGGCACAATACATTGTCGCTTCATGACCTGAACAAGGACAAAGTCCGCAAGTTCATGCTTGGGTCAAAAGACCGCGAAGGTTTTCTTAAGATGTTTGTCATCTATGTACTGCTCATCTGTATCGGATTTATCTATCTCTATCCGATCCTTTATATGATAAGCAACAGTTTTATGTCTCTGGACGATTTGCTGGATTCCTCTATTAACTGGATTCCAAGCTCCCTGTCGTTTTCAAATTACGCGCAGGCAGCAAAAAGTATGGATTTCTGGAAATCACTGGGGCAGAGCATTTTAATTGCGGGAATCCCCACACTCTGTAACGTTGTCTCCTGTTCTCTGATTGGATACGGGCTGGCACGTTTTGAGTTTCCCGGCAAGAAAGTAATCCTTGGAATCATTATTTTCTCCTTTGTGCTTCCAAGCCAGATTACCATGATACCAACCTATGTGCTCTACTCCAACATGGGAATCCTTGGAACCTTGTGGTCCTTTATCCTCCCGTCCATCCTTGGAATGGGAATCAATGGCCCGATATTTATTCTGATCTTCTATCAGTTCTTTAAACAGGTGCCCAAGGTATTGATTGAGGCGGCGCAGATTGACGGAGCCGGATATTTAAAATCCTTCATCCGCATTTCCCTGCCGTCCGCAACACCGGCACTTATTACCGTGTCACTGTTTTCTTTCGTGTGGTACTGGAATGAATCCTACCTCACTGAAATGTATGTGTCCGGTGTTATGACCAAGTCCGGCTGGACCTCCCTTGTCATCCAGCTTGACAATTTTGCAAGCAACTACAGCGCATACGCACAGACTGCTACAAGCGCCGTGACAAGTATCAACGAGTCCATCAATATGGCTGGTACGATGTTGTCCATCCTGCCGTTACTGTTAATGTACTTTGTTCTGCAAAGATATTTTGTAGAAAGTATTGACCGCACGGGTATTACGGGTGAATAATGTAAAAAATGTTATTTTTTACATACAGGATTTGTGCGTAAGCACGAATCCTGGGATGCACGGGAGAGCCGGCGCAGAAATGGAGGGTTTATGAAGACAATGAGAAACAAGGCGCCCATGGGATGGAACAGTTATGATTACTATGATACATCCGTCAATGAGGCGCAGGTGAAGGCGAATGCCGACTATATGGCACAACACATGAAGGAATACGGCTGGGAATACATCGTAGTGGATATCCAGTGGTACGCCTATGACACCGGAAGCAGACGGGAAACCTATCAGTACATTCCGTTTGGAAAAGTGGAAATGGATGAATACGGAAGATTGCTTCCGTGTCCACAGAAGTTCCCTTCTGCAAAGGATGGTGCCGGATTCAAGCCGCTCGCAGATTATATTCACAGTCTTGGACTCAAATTTGGAATTCACATCATGCGCGGTATCCCACGTGCTGCCGCAGAAGCACATTTAAAGATTTACGGATGTGAGGCGAATGCTGCAGATGTGGCAGATCCGTCTTCCATCTGCAGATGGAATCCTGATATGTACGGTGTGCGTGCCGGAGTTCCCGGAGCACAGGAATATTACGATTCCATCATCGCACTCTATGCACAGTGGGGTGTGGATTTCATTAAGTGTGACGATATCTGTAATACAAATATGTATGTGGAAAATCCGTATTCTGCCGCACACGAAATCGAGATGCTGCACCATGCCATTGAAAAATGCGGCAGGGAAATCATCTTAAGCCTTTCCCCGGGACCGGCATTGATTGAGAAGGCATGGCATTATGAAAAGCATGCAAACATGTGGCGTATTACAGACGATTTGTGGGACAAATGGGAGCTCCTTTACGATATGTTCCGCCGCTGCGAGCTCTGGCAGAACCATGTGGCACCGGGAAGCTACCCGGACTGCGATATGCTTCCGCTCGGAAGACTCGGTAAAGGCTTCGGACATGAGTGGGAGACCAATTTCACCAAGGAAGAGCAGATTACGATGATGACGCTCTGGTGCGTGTTTGGCTCGCCACTTATGATCGGTGCGGAGCTGACGTTGTTAGACGACTGGACACTGTCACTTCTGACAAGACCGGAGGTCTTAAAGCTTCTGTCAAATGACTATGTTGGCAGACAGGTGGAGCGGGACGATGACCATGCAGTGTGGAGCTGCTACAACAGCAAGACCGGCGAGCGTTACCTGGCGTTATTTAACTTCAAAGAGAGCGAGCAGAAGGTAAGTGCTGACTTAAAGGAAGTGGAGCAGTTTTTGGGGACACCGGAAGGAAAGACGGCATCGGAACTCTGGTCAGGTGAGACGGAAACGATAACGGATGCGATACTTGCCGCAGACGTTCCTGCCCATGGCGCCAAATTATACCGCATCGAGGCATAAAAAGAACATCAGAACAGCATAAGAATGGGAAAGAACTTTGCTTCTTTCTCATTCTTTTTACGTAAAAATAAACGTTATAGAGAATATGCACAAAATAAAGTGGCAATATGCACGATTTTAAGACACATTTATTGTGAAAAACAGAAATATTTTAAGTTTAACTATATTATTTTACAAAAAGGTATACAAATAAAAAAGAGTATGTGCTATAATACATTCATCAGGGAGATGACATATCTCAACAAGGAGGGTAAAACATGAAGAAGAAATTTTTATCAGCGATGCTTGCTCTTTCCATGGTGCTTGGACTTACAGCCTGTGGAAGCAACGGTGGCTCGGGAAAGGGTTCTGAGGCAACGACCGTATCGGGGGAGACGGAAGCAGTAGAAATCAATGGAATTACATATAACAAGGCGACAGACCTTACAACGGACGAGATTGAACTGACGTATTTCCATTTTGACCAGGATGAGACCGTACAGTATCTTGCAGACCGTTTTATGGAGCTTTATCCGAATATTAAAGTAAATGCCGTTTATGAAAATGTTGCAACTTATAACGATACCTTACTGACACTGGTAAATAATCAGCAGACACCGGATGTGGTAATGTTCTCCGACGCAGACTTCGCACTGAGCAATATGTTAGTCAGAGATATTTCCGGTTACTGGGATTCCGATCCTGAGACGCAGAATCTTGCAGACACCGTAAATGACTGTGGATTGGGATGCTACGAGACCAGCGCAAGATATGCAGTTCCGGTAAAATTCTTCCCGGGTGTTATGTATGTGGATTTAAACGTACTTGAGGCATTAAACGTGGAAGCACCGAGCCGCAACTGGACCTGGGATGAAATGATTCAGCTCATCAAGGACTGTACCGTACTCGATTCCCCGGATGGAATGGCTTATTACGGATGTGGTTACTATAACAGACTGGATTCTTACTACGGAATTGCAGCAGCCCAGACTATCAAGGGTGAGTTCGGATTTGACGGAACAGACTTTGACTTAAGCATCTGGGCAGTTGGAGAGCAGCAGTTCTCAGACTTAAAGCTTGGCGGATACATTGCACCGACAACCGAGACCCAGGAGATGGAAGACTGGATGGGTGACTGGGAAGCATGGTGTGGAGCATCTGGACACGTTGCATTATTTACCGAAGCATTCTGGACCTATCAGGGAACCTGGGCTACCGAAGCATATGACCAGTATGACTTGGATATCGTTCCTTATGTTGTACCGGCTGTCAATGAGAATGACGCAGCAAAAGACCATCATACAATTGCAACCATCGACTTTGGTGGAGTTACTACTTCCTGCCAGTATCCGCGTGAAGCATATGAGCTGTTAAAATTCATGAGCTTTGGCGTAGACGGATGGAAGACAAGAATCGAAGCATACAACGACGAGTCCATCACAAACGCATCCGGACTTGCACTTAAATACGACGTAATGCCGGCACCAATCACTAAGAATGAAGAAGTATGGGATGCTTACATTGATATGTACTGCGCAGGCATGGATGATACTCATAAGGATTACTGGAGAGAGTACTTTGGAAGCTGTATGCAGCCGATTCCTTACGGCTGGACCAGCATCGCAGGTTACTGGAACTACTGCAGTGAGTACTTCAACAGCATCGGTATCCATGACCTCTGCGACAAGGGCGAGGCACAGGCTGCTGACTACGCAGTAGAGGCAACGGAGAAGGCAAATTACTTCCACGCAACTGCAATGTTAAAATACTTCGGACCGTCCGGTTACAATGTATTGTCTGATGAGGAGATTGCTCTTTATGAAGGCATGGTAGCTGCAGACGGAGGAAGCAGCACCGAACAGTAGGATATAAGCGAAAGCTGTATCATAGATCAGCCGGAGGCAGATTCTTCCGGCTGTATTCTGGAAGATTTTTAGGAGGGTAAGAGATGAAGAAAAAAGTTTTGGCAGCACTGATGTGCGTAACCATGACAGCAACCATGTTTGCCGGATGTGGTGGAAATGACAGCAAGGATACTGGCTCAAACGCAGCAGAGGGACAGCAGACAGAGGCAAAGGAACAGGAACCGGAGACACAGGCAGCAGAGGAGCCTGCAACAGAAGAAGCATCTGCACCGGTTGCAGAGATGGCAACACCGGAGGATCTTCCGGCAGAGGCATTTGCACATATTACATTTGACGGCGATGACGAAGGATATAAGGCAGTAGCCCAGACCGACAATGTGGGGGACAATGACGGTGCAACCTTCGGAATCGAAGAGACAGAGGCAAGTCTTGCATACGCCGACGGTGCAGTTGGAAAATGTCTGTATCTTGACGGAAGCTTTGGTCTTGACCTTGGCTTACAGGCAACAAACACAGATACCTATACCGTATCCTTCTGGATGAATGCAGACAGACTTTCTACTTTTGGACCGACCTTACAGATGGGTTATAACATGGGAAAAGCAGCAGACGCAGGCAATGATGTTACATGGCTTAATGTAACACAGTCTGAGTGGGGCGCTGATTCTGCAAAGATTTTCCCAATCGTATGGAGCCGTAACGAGGCATCCGACGCAGCAGACGGAACGGACTGCTGGCCGTGGATGTACGCATTCGACAACGAGATTCATGGTAAGAGAGAATGGGTAATGGTAACCATCGTAAGTACCGGTGAAGTACAAAACGGTGCAACCGGCGCAACAACCGTTGGTGCACAGTACTATGTAAATGGTGTGATGGTATATGATTCACAGGCAAACTATTCAAGCAACGCTTACTTTGAGTATACCTGGGATGCCAGCCTTGCTCCAAACATCATGCAGCCGGGCGACAATGAATTCAAGGCTTACTTCGGAATCAACTACTGGGATACTGTATTCAAGGGCTATGTAGATGATTTATATGTATATGATACCGCATTGACCGCTGGTCAGGTTGCAACACTCTACCAGATGGGTGACTCGAGCGTAACACCGGTTGCTCCGGAAGGGGACGCAGCAGAAGAAGAGACAGCAGAGACTCCGGCAGTTACCATCACAGGAACCGCAGTAGGTGCTGAGGACTGCACAACTTCCTTCTGGGGTGCACATTCTGAGACATGGGCAGTTGCAGAGGGCGAGTCCGTATCTAAGACATTTGTAAACTGGCATGGAGCAGAAGCAGCAAACTGGAACAACTTCGTTGTTGTATTACAGAACGTTGCAGATGCACATTCCGCTGATGATAACGCAGATTATGCAGAGTACGCAG
>JBNMKM010000028.1:0-44247 GCA_050874345.1 Roseburia sp.
GAACTGATTCGGGTTGCGACAAAGTATCCGCACATTGCCAAGGATTATTTTTACAATAAGAAGCATCAGACCGTAGAAATCATCAAGTTAAACGGCTCTATCGAGTTAGCACCGATTGTAGGGCTTTCCGAGGTCATCTGCGATATTGTCGAAACAGGATCTACCTTAAGGGAAAACGGTCTTACCGTGCTTGAAGAGGTCTGCCCGCTGTCGGCGCGGATGGTGGTCAATCAGGTCAGTATGCAGATGGAAAAAGAGCGTATTACGAAGTTAATCTCAGATTTAAAGACAGTTATTGAGCAGAAAGGATGAAGAGGATGAGAATATTAAAGCTGACACCGGAGACACAGAACAACATTCTGGAAAATCTGTTAAAGAGAAGCCCAAATTCCTATGGCGCTTATGAAGGAAAAGTAAATGATATCTTAACGCAGGTGAGAAACCGCAGGGATGAAGCAATTTTTGAATACACAAAGCAGTTTGACGGTGCAGATATCTGCGCGGACAATGTGCTTGTCACGGAACAGGAGATTGAGGAAGCTTACCGTGAAGTAGACCCGAAGCTGTTAGAAGTCATCCGCAAAGCGTTGGTGAACATCCGTTCTTACCACGAAAAACAGCGCCAGTTCTCCTGGTTTGATTCAGAGGATTCCGGCATTATTTTAGGACAGAAAATCACGCCGCTAAAAAGAGTCGGCGTTTACGTGCCGGGTGGAAAGGCAGTATATCCGTCCTCTGTTCTGATGAATGTTCTTCCGGCGAAGGTCGCAGGCGTGGACGAGATTATCATGACAACGCCTCCTGGAAAGGACGGAAAAGTATATCCATCTACACTTGTAGCTGCAAGGGAAGCAGGCGTTGACAAAATCTATAAAGTCGGCGGCGCGCAGGCAATCGCCGCACTGGCATTTGGAACGGAAAGTATTCCGAAAGTTGACAAAATCGTGGGACCTGGTAATATTTATGTAGCACTTGCAAAAAAGGCAGTATTTGGCTATGTCAGCATTGATTCGATTGCAGGCCCGAGCGAAATCATGGTTTTGGCAGATGAGACGGCAAATCCACGGTTTGTGGCAGCCGATTTACTCTCCCAGGCAGAGCACGATGAGATGGCATCTGCGATTCTTGTAACGACAAGTGAAACGCTTGCCGAGGCAGTTTCAAAGGAAGTTGACAAGTTTGTTGCAACACTTTCCCGCAGAGAAATCATAGAGAAATCACTCGAAAATTATGGTTACATACTGGTTGCAGATTCCATGGACGCTGCGATTTCTACCGTTAATGAAATTGCATCCGAGCATTTGGAACTTGTGACGAAAAATCCGTTTGAGACGATGACGAAGATTCGCAACGCAGGCGCTATTTTTATCGGGGAGTATTCCAGCGAACCGTTAGGAGATTATTTTGCAGGACCAAACCACGTCCTTCCGACAAACGGAACCGCAAAATTCTTCTCACCGTTAAGCGTGGACGATTTTATCAAGAAATCCAGCATTATTTCCTACTCGAGGGAAGCATTAGAACCGGTTTACCGGGATATTGTGCAGTTTGCGGAATGTGAGAAACTTACCGCACATGCAAATTCTATCCGGGTACGATTTGAAGACTAAGAAAAGAGAGGCAGACACCATGAGCCGAACAGCTGATTTTTTTCGGAAAACCAAAGAAACAGACATTTCCATGTCCTTAAATATTGATGGGAGCGGAGAGGCAGAGGTCAATACCGGAATTGGTTTTTTTGACCATATGTTAGACGGTTTCGCAAGACATGGATTTTTTGATTTAAAGGTGAATGTCGAGGGAGACCTTGCGGTCGACTGTCATCACACAATTGAAGACACCGGAATCGTTCTCGGCAGCACAATCAAAAAAGCACTCGGGGACAAAAAGCAGATTAAGCGGTATGGAAGCTGTATTCTCCCGATGGATGAAACGTTAGTACTCTGTGCTGTTGACCTTTCCGGAAGACCGTATCTCTCTTTTGATGCGGAATTTACCACTGACCGGGTTGGCTATATGGACACGGAGATGGTAAAGGAATTTTTCTATGCAATTTCCTATACGGCACGGATGAATCTGCATATTAAGGTGCTCTCCGGCGGAAATAACCACCATATGATTGAAGCGATGTTCAAGGCATTTGCAAGAGCACTTGATGAGGCAACTTCCATTGACCCGCGCATCGGGGATATCCTGTCTACCAAGGGAAGTCTGTAAGGAAAGGAATTTACATGGAACACAAAAATATCGTAGCAACGATTTACCTGAAGGACCAGAAGGCGGTGAAGGGTCTTTCAGATTTATCGGTTTTACATGAGGATGTCATTGAGCTGGCACGTTTTTATAATGACAGCGGAATTGACAAGATTATGATTTTAGACTTGTCCGATACGGACGAAGAACACGAAAAGAACATTCACACGATTAAAAATATCAACCGGAATGTTGAGATTAAAGTATGTGCCGGAGGAAACATTAACCGGCTCGAAGATATTAAGAAATTTATCTATGCCGGCTGTCTCCAGGTTATTGTAAACGGGGCAAAAGCAGGCAGCATTGAGCTTGCGGAAGAGGCAAGCCGCAGATTTGGCAAAGATCGGATTTTGGTGTCTGTGGCAAACCTGGATTTTGTATTCAAGCATCAGGAGGTCATGGATGAGAATTTCCATGAGCTTCTGGTGTTAAATCCTGATATTATCGACAGTATTGAAAGCACAACCGATGTGCCTCATGTGATTTACATGAAGGAATACGATGAAGAACAGATTCTTACGATTCTCAAACGCAAAAATGTGCGCGGAATCGCAGGGGATTTCATCAATGACCCAAAGACCGACATCATGAAGTTAAAGAGCGAACTTTCCGGCAAGGGCATCAAGATGGATAACTTTGAACCGGCGTTAAAGTGGGCGGATCTTAAAAAGAATTCCGATGGCATGGTTCCGGTCATTGTACAGGATTACCGCACGGATGAAGTGTTAATGTTGGCATACATGAACGAGGAGTCATTTAATCACACCATCCACAGCGGACGCATGACCTATTACAGCAGAAGCAGACAGGAACTGTGGGTAAAGGGGATGACTTCCGGTCATATCCAGTATGTGAAATCTTTAACAGCCGACTGTGATTACGATACGATTCTTGCGAAAGTTTCCCAGGTCGGTGCAGCCTGCCACACCGGAAACAGAAGCTGTTTTTTTAACGATATCGTAAAGAAAGAATACGTCGAGAAAAATCCGCTCAAGGTTTTAGAAGATGTGTATTCGATTATCCTGGACCGCAAAGACCATCCGAAGGAGGGTTCCTACACGAACTACCTCTACGACAAGGGAATTGATAAGATTCTAAAGAAAGTCGGAGAAGAGGCGACAGAGATTATCATTGCTGCCAAAAATCCGGATGCAGAGGAAATCAAGTATGAAATTTCGGATTTTATCTATCATCTGATGGTTTTAATGGCAGAAAAAGGGGTCACCTGGGAAGATATCACGCAGGAACTTTCCCAGCGCTAGGAGCATCTGCCTGCGAATAGAAGCTTTTTTTTTGCATATACTAAGTAGCAAGAAACGGGTTCTAGTGGAGCAGCTATGACGGATGGTTATGCAGAGCGCAGAAGAGAATATGTGGCACAAATCCGCAGTTCATTTGACAACGGAGCGGAGGATGTTATTTCCAATGAAACAGAGGAAAGGACAGCCTCCGCTTTTTCCTTTGGAAAATTTCGTTTTTTTGCTGCAATGGTGTGTCTGGTCTTTTTCCTGGTAAACTGGTATACGGGTGGAACAATTTTCGGTGTTTCTGTTACGGAAATCATTGACATCGTTACCGATAATCATTATTATACAAATTTGCAGGATTATGTTATGATGATAGAAGAGTTGTAACACGGTCAGAAAGAAAGGATACTTTGGGATGACAAAATTAGCCTTATCAGATGAGATACTCATGAAAATCGATAAACCGGCACGGTATATCGGAAATGAGTTAAACAGTATTAAAAAAGACAAAACGAAAGTGGCAATCCGCTTTGCCATGTGTTTCCCGGATGTTTATGAGATTGGAATGTCTCATCTTGGCATCCAGATTTTATATGATATGTTCAACAAGATGGAGGATGTCTGGTGCGAGCGTGTTTATTCGCCATGGCCGGATCTGGCAGCCATTTTAAAAGAGCAGAAGATACCGCTTTTTGGACTTGAGTCCCAGGAGCCGTTAAAAAACATGGATTTTGTGGGAATTACCCTGCAGTATGAAATGTGTTATACCAATATTTTACAGATTTTAGACTTAAGTGAGATTCCGCTTTTATCTGCGGACAGAAGCGAGGACGACCCGATTGTTATCGGTGGCGGACCGTGTACGTACAATCCGGAACCGATTGCAGATTTTTTTGACCTGTTTTATCTTGGAGAAGGCGAAGTGCAGTACGGAGCGCTCTTTGCACTTTACCGTGAGAAGAAACAGAGTGGAATGTCAAGAAAAGAATTTCTGCACAAGGCAAGTCAGATTCCTGGCATCTATGTGCCGTCTCTCTACGAGGTGACCTACAAAGAGGACAATACCATTGAGCGGTTTACGCCAATTTATGAAGATGTTCCGGCACGTGTGGAAAAACAGTTGGTAATGGATATGACAGAAGCGGTTTATCCGGAAAAACCGGTTGTTCCGTTTATCAAGGCAACACAGGACCGTGTCGTATTGGAGATTCAGCGCGGCTGCATCCGTGGCTGCCGTTTCTGCCAGGCGGGAATGGTTTATCGTCCGAACCGCGAGAAGGGCGTGGAGCGCTTAAAGGATCTCGCCTATAAGATGTTAAAGTCCACCGGACATGAGGAGATATCCTTAAGCTCTTTAAGTTCCTCTGATTATTCGGAATTAGAAGAGCTTGTGACGTTTCTGATTGATGAATTTAAGGGAAAGGGCGTTAATATTTCCCTGCCATCCTTACGAATTGACGCATTTTCCTTAGACGTTATGAGCAAGGTACAGGATATTAAAAAAAGCAGCTTAACCTTTGCACCGGAAGCAGGCTCCCAGCGGATGCGTAATGTCATTAACAAGGGACTGACCGAAGAGGTGATTTTAAACGGTGCCGGTATGGCATTTGAAGGCGGCTGGAATAAGGTAAAACTTTACTTTATGTTAGGACTTCCGACGGAGACAGAGGAAGATATGCGTGCGATTCCTGAACTTGCAAACGAAATTGCAAAATTATACTATGAGACCGTACCAAAGGAAAAACGGAACGGAAAGTGTCAGATTACCATCAGTACTTCCTTCTTCGTTCCAAAGCCGTTTACACCGTTCCAGTGGGCAAGAATGTATGAACCGGAGGATTATCTTTCCCGTGCAAAAATTGTAAACGAAGCGGTTCATGAACAGTTAAACCGCAAGAGCATCAAATACAACTGGCATGAGGCAGATGTGACCGTGTTAGAGGGAATCCTTGCCAGGGGAGACAGACGGGTTGCACAGGCAATTTTAAAGGTGTTTGAAAAAGGACAGACCTTTGACGCATGGAGCGAATATTTTGATTACGGAAAATGGTTAGAGGCATTTGCGGAATGTGGCATTGATCCGGACTTTTATACGATGCGGGAGCGCTCTTTGGACGAGCTTTTCCCATGGGATTTTATCGATGCAGGTGTGGACAAATCCTTCCTTATCCGGGAGTGGAAAAATGCGCTTGCAGAGTCCGTGACCCCGAACTGCAGAATGCGCTGCTCTGGATGCGGTTCCAGAAAATTCGGTGGCGGCGTCTGCTTTGAGAAAGAGAAAGGCACAGGAACAGAAGGATGAAGATAAGAATTAAATTTTGTAAAGATGGCGTCATGAAATTCATCGGCCATCTGGATATTATGCGCTATTTTCAGAAGGCAATGCGCCGGGCAGAAATTGATATCTGCTATTCAGAAGGATTTTCCCCGCACCAGATTATGTCATTTGCGGCACCGCTTGGTGTTGGAATTACAAGTGAAGGAGAATATCTCGATATCGAAGTTGCCTCCACCCGTTCTTCCGAGGCATCCATACAGGCACTAAATGATACGATGGTGGAAGGAGTTTCCATTACAGGCTATGTAAAGCTTCCGGACAACGCAAAAACAGCAATGTCCCTTGTAGCCGCAGCCGATTATGAACTGTTCTTTAAAGATGGCTATGAAGCACCGGCAGGAATCGATGAATACCGGGAAGCCATCGACCATTTTTATTATGAAACAGCAGAAATTTTAATCACCAAGCAGACGAAAAAAAGCGAGCGCGTGGTAGATATCAAACCGTTAATTTATCGTTTTAAGGTAATTGAGAAGAACGGAAAACCGGCATTTTTCCTTAAAGTTTCTACCGGAAGCAATGACAACTTAAAGCCGGAATTAGTGCTTGAAACGCTGCACAAGAGTATGGGGCTTACCCTCGATGAAAATGCAATCCAGATTCACCGTCTTGAGATTTATGCAGCAGGCAAGGAAGAGAGAACATTTGTTCCGCTTCTTGCTATGGGAGAGGAAATCCGATGAACCGTTATGTCGTAACCCGCATGGACATCCATGGAAAGCCGCGGATGTGTGCCGCTCTCTGCGATGGCAGAAACAAGCTTATTGATGTGCGGATGTCAGACTGCACGAGGGAAACGCTTCTTGGAAATGTCTATGTGGGACGTGTGTTAAACATTGTAAAAAATATGAATGCGGCGTTCATCCAGATTGCACCGGATATCACCTGCTATTATCCGCTTGAAGATTACAAACGCCCCATTTTTACCCATAAATGCTCGCAGAACAAGGCGCTTGTGGCGGGGGACGAACTTTTAGTCCAGGTAAAAAAAGAGGCACAGAAGACCAAAGAGCCGATGGTGACCACAAACATCAGTTTAGCGGGAAAGTATGTTGTGCTCACAACAGAAAATAAAAAATTCGGACTTTCTGCAAAGTTAGACGCCGAGCAGAAGAAGCGCCTAAAGGAGCTGCTTTCGGATTATCAGGAAAAAGAAGCCGGACTTATCGTGCGTACCAACGCAAAAGATGCCCAGGATACGGAAATTCTCGCTGAGGCAGCAGGCTTGTATACAGAATACGGGAAAATGTTAGAGACAGCGCGCCACGCGACGCGTTTTACCTGTCTTTTAGAAGAAGAACCGGAGTATCTGCGCAGGTTAAGGGATTTAAGGGAAGATTCTTTAGAGGAGATTGTAACCGATGACCGGGAGATTTTTGAAAAAATCTGTACCTTTTACGGAATCCCGAAGGAGGCATTATGTTCCGGCGGCGTTCTTCCGCAGGAACTCGACCGCATCACAACAAAATCAGGAATTGTACTCCATTTTTACCGGGATGCGCAGTACCCGTTAGCGTCACTTTACAGCTTAAAGTCGCAGTTAGAACAGGCGTTATCGGAGCGTATCTGGCTCAAATCGGGAGCAAACCTGATTATCCAGGCAACCGAAGCGCTGACAGTGATTGATGTCAATACCGGAAAAAATATCGCACGAAAGGAACCGGAAGAGCAGTTTCTCTCCGTAAATCTCGAAGCGGCAGCCGAAATTGCAAGACAGCTCAGGCTCCGCAATATTTCCGGTATCATTATTGTAGACTTTGTAAATCTGAAATACAAAGAGGCACGCAAAAAATTGTTACAGGAATTTTCCGGAATGCTTGCCTTAGACCCGGTACAGACGACGCTCATTGACATGACGCCGCTTGGTCTGGTGGAAATTACCCGAAAAAAAATACAGAAATCTCTGGCGGAAAGTGTGCGCTCCTAGCACAGCCCTGCCACAGACAGGGGGACGTATGAAGAAAAAAATTTTGGGATTATTTGCAAAAGATCAGCCACAGGAAAAGCGTTTTTTTAACATCATTGCGCTCGGCAGTATGCTTTCTTCCTTTTTGGGTGGAATTCTGGCGCTTTTTACCGGAGTCACCTGGCAAAATATACTCTGGTCATTTCTGTCCGGCTTTATGATTGCCGCAATCTTCTGGATGGCAAACCATTTCGAGCGTTTTCAGGAGTGCGCATTTGGCGGGCTCCTTTTCATGAATCTTATCGTGATGCCGCTCATGTATTTTAAGAGTGGCGGAATTCACAGCGGTATGAGCATCTGGTTTACTTTTGGAATCATTGCAATTTTCTTTACTTTAAAGGGAAAATATTTTTATATTGCAATCGTAACTGTACTGGCGGGCTATATGGCAACCTATCTGATTTCCTACCTGTATCCGCAGTGCATTGTGCCGGCAAGGTCGGACGGAGCCTCCTATATGGATATTGCATCAAGTCTTGTAATAACGACTGTTGTAATAGGTGTGCTGTATCGTCTTCAGACACAGATTTATGATGAACAGAAAATAAAGGCGGAGGAACAGAACCGCAAATTAGAGGAGGCAAACCGTGTAAAAAGCCGTTTCCTTGCAAATATGAGCCATGAAATCCGAACCCCGATTAACGCAATGATTGCCTCGAATGAAATGATTCTCAGAGATGATGTTTCCGAAAAGGTGGCAGAAAATGCAACAAATATTGCATATGCAGGAGAAATGCTCTTATCTTTAATTAACGATGTGCTTGATTTCTCCAAGTTGGAATCCGACAAGATGGAGCTGATTGAGACTCCGTATGATACCGAAAAACTTTTTCGGGAATTAATCCGCATCCATCAGGTAAGGGCAAAAGAAAAAAAACTGGATTTTAAAGTGCAGATTGATGCCGGGCTTCCTGCAAAATTGAATGGAGATAATGTCCGCATCAAACAGCTTTTAACAAATATTTTGACAAATGCCATCAAATATACGCCGTCCGGCTCAGTATCGGTTTCTGTTACCCAAAGAGACTGTACAAAAGAGCAGACGACGCTCGTAGTATGTGTCTCCGATACCGGAATCGGAATCCGGGAGGAAGATCTTTCGATGCTGTTTGATTCCTTTCACCGGTTAGCGGAGCTGAGCAATCAGGGAATTGAGGGAAGCGGGCTCGGGCTCGCCATCAGCAGACAGCTTGCGGAGCTGATGGGCGGAACCATTGAGGTGGAGAGCGTCTATCACAAGGGCTCAACTTTTACAATTTCCATTCCGCAGCAGATTGTGGACAGTACGCCAATCGGAAGGATTGATTTTCTGGCACCAAAGACCGCATCCAAAGAAATGTACCGTTGGCATATTGCCGTTCCAAAAGCGCAGATTCTTGTGGTGGATGACAATGAAATGAATCTTGTCGTTGCATCGAGACTGTTACTTTCGATGGAAGCACAGGTGGATATCGCTTATAGTGGAAAGCAGTGTCTTGGACTGACCGCTCAGAAAAAGTATGACCTGATTTTCATGGATCACATGATGCCGGAAATGGATGGCATTGAAGCATTACACCGCATTAAATCCCAGGAGAATGGATGCTGTCAGAAAACCCCTGTCATCGTTTTGACAGCAAATGCTGTGAGCGGTGCAAGGGAAGAGTATCAGGCGGAAGGATTTGAGGATTATTTTGTAAAACCGGTCAACGGAAAAGGCTTTGAAGCGATGCTGCAGAAACATCTTCCACCGGAACTGATTGAGCAGAGAAATCCTGCATAAAAATCCGCAAAAAATTTGCGAAAAAAGTAAAAAATTGGTTGACGTAATCTATTTTATATGCTAATATTACGAAGTATGCCGCACAGTGAGGTTCTAAAAGTCTGTCAATTAGTCTGACAGCACCATAACTGGCGAGTAATGATAATAGGAGGTGCCATATGTACGCAATTATAGCAACAGGTGGTAAACAGTACAAAGTATCCGAAGGCGATATCATTACCATTGAAAAACTTGGTGTTGAAGCTGGTGAGAAAGTAACTTTTGATCAGGTTTTAGCTGTATCTGACAACGGAATCAAGGTTGGAGCAGATGTAGCAAACGCTTCTGTTGAGGCTTCTGTCGTAAAAGAAGGCAGAGGTAAGAAAGTTATCGTTTACAAGTACAAGAGAAAGACTGGATACCATAAGAAAAATGGTCACAGACAGGCGTTTACACAGGTTAAGATTGAGAAAATCAACGCGTAATCGAATGTCATGACGAAGATAACAGTTTTCCGAAACCAGAATCAGCAGATTATGGGTTTTTCCTGTGTGGGACACGCCGGCTTTGCTTACCGCGGAAAAGATGTGGTGTGCGCCGGAATTTCCATACTGGTACAAAACACGATTAACGCCATTGAGCGCTATACCGAAGAAGGCTTTTCCTGTGAGGCGAATCCGAAAACCGGAGATATCCGTTTTCAGTTTGAACAGGCCCCGGAACATGACGCCGAACTTCTGGTGGATGCCATGATTTTGGGATTAGAAGGGATACAGTCTTCTTACGGAAAGAAATTTTTGAAACTTCAGTTTGAGGAGGTGTAAAGATATGTTAAAGATCAATCTTCAGTTTTTTGCTCATAAAAAGGGAGTTGGTTCCACAAAGAACGGTCGTGATTCCGAATCCAAGAGATTAGGAGCAAAGAGAGCAGACGGACAGTTCGTTAAAGCTGGTAACATTTTATACAGACAGCGCGGAACTAAGATTCATCCGGGTGTAAATGTAGGAATCGGTGGCGATGATACATTATTCGCACTTACAGATGGTGTCTTAAGATTCGAGAGAAAAGGCAGAGACAAGAAACAGGCTTCTGTTTATCCGGTAGCTGAATAATAAGATGCACTTGTGGACCCGGCAAAGAGATTTTACAATCCTTTGACGGGTCTTGTTACATTATAAATAATCGTTTTCATGTTCAATTGAGGTAGAAGATTATGTTTGCGGACAGAGCGACAATTATTATAAAATCAGGAAAAGGCGGTGACGGTCATGTAAGTTTCCGTCGTGAGAAATATGTGCCGGATGGCGGACCAGACGGTGGTGACGGCGGACGTGGCGGAGATGTCATCTTTGAAGTTGATGACGGACTCAACACGCTTACCGACTACAGACACAGACGAAAGTTTGCTGCACAGCCCGGAGAAGAAGGTGGCAAGAGAAACTGCCATGGCAGAAACGGACAAAATCTGATTTTAAAGGTTCCGGCTGGAACAGTCATCAAGGATGCTGAATCCGGAAAAGTAATTGCCGATATGTCTGGTGACAACCGCAGTCAGGTAATCTTAAAAGGTGGACGCGGCGGACTTGGAAACCAGCATTTTGCCACTTCCACGATGCAGGCACCGAAATATGCACAGCCGGGCGGAGAGGCAATCGAGCTGGAAGTAAAGTTAGAGCTTAAGGTGATTGCGGATGTGGGACTCGTCGGTTTCCCGAATGTCGGAAAATCCACCCTGTTATCCCGTGTCACAAATGCGCAGCCAAAGATTGCCAATTATCATTTTACAACGTTACAGCCAAACCTTGGCGTTGTAGATTTAGATGGTGCAAACGGATTTGTTATTGCAGATATTCCAGGACTCATTGAGGGTGCTTCCGAAGGTGTGGGACTCGGGCTTGAATTTTTGCGTCATATCGAGCGCACCAAAGTAATGATTCACGTAGTAGATGCTGCCGGAACGGAAGGCCGTGACCCGGTAGAGGATATCAAGGCAATCAACCGTGAGCTTCGCGCCTATGATCCGGCACTGTTGGAAAAACCGCAGGTAATCGCAGCAAACAAGATGGACGCTGTTTATGGCGATGAAAATGAGATTTTAACTGCACTGCGTGAGAATTTTGAAAAAGACGGAATCCGTGTATTCCCGATTTCAGCAGTCAGCGGAAAAGGCTTAAAGGAGCTGTTATATCATGTGAGCGACCTGCTTGCAACCTGTAGTAAGGAACCGGTCATCTATGAACAGGAATTTGACCCGGCACTCCGCTTCTTTAAGGACGAGCCATATACCATTACACGTGCGGATGATGCAGCATTTGTTGTAGAGGGACCTAAGATTGACAAGATGTTAGGATATACCAACATCGACTCGGAAAAGGGATTCTTATTCTTCCAGAAATTCTTAAGAGAACAGGGCATTTTGAAAGAACTCGAAAAAATGGGTATTCAGGATGGCGATACCGTCCGTATGTATGGAAATGAATTTGATTATTATAAATAAGATAAGAGGTAATGTGAAATGAATCTGACAAGCAAACAGAGGGCGTATCTTGGAAGCCAGGCAAACACGATGGATCCAATTTTTCAGATTGGAAAGGCAAGTCTGACCCCGGAATTAATTACAGCGATTGATGAAGCTATCGAGAAACGGGAACTGATAAAAATATCTGTGCTGAAAAACTGTGCAGATGACCCGAAGGAAATTGCAACAATGATTGCAGAACGTACCCATTCCGTTGTCGTAAAGGTGATTGGAAAGAAAATTATCCTGTTTCGTCAGGCAAAAAAGAACACCAAATACGATCTGAATCAGTGTAAATAGGGAGTTTTAAAACGGATATGTGCAGGAAAGTCGGAATTCTGGGAGGGTCGTTTGACCCGATTCATAAGGGACATCTTCATATTGCGATGGCTGCTAAGAATGAATTTTCACTCGATGCAGTGTTTTTTATTCCTGCCGGACATTCTCCGAATAAAGACGAATGCAAAATGACGCCTGCAGAGCACCGGGCGCGGATGACGGAGCTTGCCATTCAGGAGTACCCGGACTTTTATCTGTCGCGGATGGAAATAGACAGCCAGGAGACCAGCTATACGTATCTGACGCTTGGCAGACTAAAGGAAATGCATCCGGATTGGGAGCTGTACTTTATCATGGGTGCCGATTCCTTAGACTATTTCGATAAATGGTATCACCCGGAAATCATTTGTGAAAAAGCTGCCGTTTTGGTTGCCGTGCGGGATGATTTGAAACAGCAGGAGATTTGTGATAAAATTGCAGAAATCAAAGCCCTTTTTCCTGCCAGAATTTATCCGTTAAAGGTGGACGGGCTTTCCGTCTCTTCCAGTGAAATTCGAAAGGCATTAAAGGAAGGCAGGGCGCAGGCGCTTCTCCCGGAACCGGTGACAGATTATATTCTCGAACATCAGTTGTATCAGACGGAGGGATGCAGATGGAACTGACTGAAATTCGTAAGAAAGTAAAGAAAAAACTTGAAAAAGAACGTTACGAGCATACCAAAGGGGTAATGTACACCGCAGCGAGTCTTGCCATGGCAAACGGGAGTGATATCAACCAGGCGATGTTTGCCGGATTGCTTCACGACTGCGCAAAATGTATCCCGAATGAAGAAAAGCTGGCTCTCTGCAAAAAATATGGGATTCCGGTCAGCAAATTTGAACTTGACAGTCCATATCTGCTTCACGCAAAGTTAGGTGCTTTTCTTGCACAGAAAGAATATGATATCACAGATGCAGAGATTATTCATGCCATTGAAGTGCATACGACCGGCGCACCGGATATGAGTCTTTTGGATAAAATTATCTTTGTAGCAGATTATATCGAGCCGAACAGAGACAAAGCGCCGAATCTGACCGCTATCCGCAGGCTGGCGTTTTCTAATCTGGATGCCTGTGTAGCACAGATTTTAAAGGACACGTTAGACTATTTAAAAAAACGCGGTGGAAGCATCGATCCGCAAACACAGGAAACATTTGATTTTTACCGGAAATATCTGGAAGAATCGTAAGAATAACAGTTTTTATTTATCTATCAGGAGGTTTTCTCATTATGACATCACTTGAGTATTGTAAAATTGCAGTAGCTGCATTGGAAGACCGCAAAGCAGAAGACGTGAAGGTTATTGATATCCGGGAAGTCTCTACGATTGCAGATTTCTTTGTAATTGCTGACGGAACCAACCCGAACCAGATTCAGGCAATGAGAGAGGCCGCAGACGAGGCACTCTATAAGGCTGGCTTAAAGGCAAAGCAGGTAGAGGGAAACCGCGATTCTACCTGGATTTTAATGGATTACGGCGATATCATCGTCCATATTTTCTCAAAAGAAGACCGTCTGTTCTATGATTTGGAACGCATCTGGAGAGACGGAAAGGTCATTGATGTAACACAGGCATAAAGCAATTTTTCCCAGGGAGTAAAACAAACCCCTCAGCTCATATTCTTTACTGGATATGAGCTGAGGGGTTTTCGTTTTATTACTTAAAGATACGGAATACGCCAAAGACTTTGCCGATAATGGTACAATCATCTACAATAATCGGATCCATCGTGTCATTCTGCGGCTGTAACCGGATATGTCCGTTTTCTCTATAGAAATTCTTGACTGTAGCAGAATCATCCACAAGCGCAACGACCATATCACCGTTCTCTGCGGTTGCCTGCTGTTTGACCAGAACGCTGTCGCCGTTTAAGATGCCGGCGTTAATCATGCTTTCACCCTTGACTTTTAATAAGAACGTCTCCTGATTCGGAATAATCTCTGCCGGAAGAGGAAAATAGCCCTCGATGTTCTCTACTGCAAGAATCGGCTGACCGGCAGCAACATAGCCAATCATCGGAACGTTTACAACTTCCCGTCTTGTCAGGTTAAAGTTGTCATCCATAATCTCGATTGCACGAGGCTTTGTCGGGTCACGGCGGATGTAGCCGTTCTTCTCAAGTGTCTCAAGATGAGAATGAACAGAAGAGGTTGATTTCAAATCTACCGCTTCACAAATCTCACGCACGGCAGGCGGATATCCCTTATTTAAGATTTCATGTTTGATAAATTCCAGTATTTCACGCTGCTTGGCGCTGATTTTTCCGTATGCCATATATGAATCCTCCTCTTTACGCATAGATACCTGAATTGATAATTATAGTGTAACACAGACTTCAGCAAAATGCAAACATATATTCCGAAAATTTGTTCGTATTTCCTATTGACAAACATTCGTTCTGCTATTATGATAAAGAAAAAAGAACGAATGTTTGGAAAATGTGTTCGATTATTTTCAGGAGGAGTGTTATGAGAAGCAGAAGAGAAGTTGTTGTCAGAAATCAGAAGATTGCATTAGTTGTCGGATTCCTGTTACTGACAGGAATGATTACAGGCGGTATTATATTTGGCTCTGTCCGTGCAAACGCGGCTCAGGCACAGACTCCCTGTAAATATTACACCAGTGTATGCTTAGAGGAAGGGGATACTCTCTGGGGACTTGCAGACCGTTATATGACGGAAGAATATTCCGGACACAGCGAATATATTGCTGAAGTATGCAGCATCAACCATATTTTTGAAGAGGACGATATTCATGCCGGACAGTATCTGACGGTTCCGTATTATCAGGCAGAATAAACTGTGCGCCTGACGCATACTTTGACAGATTACGATGCAGTATGCAGCCTCTATGTTCTTATGAACATTGGAACAAATGAACAATTGATTCCAAGTTGTCATTTTGCCCCGGATGCGGTATAATAGACATAGCTTTATGGAGGACGATAGAAGTTATGTTGAAGTTTATTTACGTTATTTTAATGAACCTTTTCCGGGCACCCTATATGATTCCGAAGATGCGTCACGAGGCAGATCATCCTGAAAAATATTCTGTAGAAGAACGTTACGCGCTCTGCAGACATGCCATCCGGCTGATGAAGCTTACCGGTGGAATTCATACCAAAGCATATGGAAGGGAAAATCTTCCCGCAGAAGGCGGATATATGATGTATCCGAATCATCAGGGCAAGTATGATGCACTTGGTATTATGGATACCCATGATAAACCGTGTTCTCTGGTTATGGACAAGGCAAAGTCCAATACGATTCTGGTGAAGGAATTTGTGGATTTGGTACAAGGAAAAAGACTTGATAAGAAGAATGTACGCCAGGCACTTTCCATCATTAACGAAGTGGCAGAAGAGGTGTCAAACGGCGCACGTTATATTCTGTTTCCAGAAGGTGGATATGATTTTAACAACCGGAATAATGTCTGTAACTTTAAAGCTGGCAGTTTCAAAATTGCGTTAAAATCCAAAGCACCGATTGTACCGGTCGCTTTAATCGATTCCTACCGCGTATTTAACAGCTTTTGGATGGGACCGGTAACTACCCAGGTACACTATTTAAAACCCATCTATTTCGAGGAATATGGCTCTCTAAAGACCCAAGAGATTGCCAATCTGGTGAGAGACCGTATCCAGGAGAAAATTGATGAGGTGTTATCTTAGAAATAAAAATTGCGGGTTCCTTTACGGTTCCCGCAGTTTTACGTATTTCGCAGCACTCCGTCTGCGGTCATCGTCAATTGCAGCATAATGTTTCCGTGTTGTATTGACATCTTTATGTCCCAATACATCTGCAACCAGATAAATATCGCCTGTTTCCCGGTACAGAGAGGTTCCGTACGTGCTTCGCAGTTTATGTGGCGTAATGTGCTTTAAATTCGTCACAAGTTTAGAGTATTTTTTTACCAGATTTTCTACCGCACGGACACTGATTCGTTTATTCTGCATGGAAAGAAACAGTGCATTGGTACTTCCATCTGCGGCAGTAATTTTCTGACGTTCCACCATATAGGTAAGCAGCGCATCCCGCACTTCCTCTCCGAAATAAACAACAACTTCAGCGCCGCCCTTGCGGTGAATTTTAATGCCGTTGTTTCGGAAATCGACATCCTCCATATCAAGTCCGACACACTCCGATACACGGATACCTGTGCCAAGCAGAAGGGTCAGTATTGCAACATCCCGTATCTTTGTTTTCTCGTGATATTTCTGCTGGCGCTCGGTGAGCTGTTCTCCGGATTCCACTTCGTCTAGCAGATTTGCAACTTCGTCTACATCAAGTCTTGTAATTGCCTGCTCATGAATTTTTGGCATATCAACCTTTACCGCAGGGTCATTTTCTATCAGGCTGTTCTTATAGTAATAACGGTAAAAACTCCGCAGAGAGGCAAGCTTGCGCTTTAATCCACGCTCGTCATTCGTGTGCTCCACGCCGTCTTTCTCATAGAATTTCAGATAAGAGAGGTATTCCTCAATATCCATCGGTGTAATTTCATCCAGGATAGACAGTGGAATCTGGGTGATATCCATCTTCTGACAGATTGGGTTTACCGTGTGCAGATAATCAAAAAAACATCCAATATCGTAAGCATAAGCTAATCTGGTACGGGAAGCAGTGGTAGGCTCGATTCCGATAAAAAACTGTTTACAGAAAGAGGGCAGATTTTCTAAGAGTTTCCGTAGCTTTACTTCATTTTTGATATTGATATCTTCGTAATAAGCTTTTTCTTTCATAGGCTTTTCCTTTCTTGTATATTTACTGATTTTCATCCTTCCAGCCGGGCAGATTTCCTTCTGTAATCGCGTGAAACAGGCGTTTTTTGACACCTGGGTAGTCCAGATTCATCTGGCGTATCAAATCCTTTACATACTGACGTTTGGTCGCACCGTCAACAGGACATGGATTTTTGACGACCGGCAGGGAATATTTATTTAAAAATCCCCGGATTTCTGATTCAGAGACATACATTAACGGCCGTATTACTGTGAGTCTGGTGCGGTCTAGGAACGTTTTGGGAGGAAAGACATTGAGCCTTCCCTCAAAAATCATGGAGAGAAACAGCGTTTCTATCATATCATCTTTATGATGTGCATATGCCACTTTATTGCATCCCATGGAAAGAACTGCATCGTTGAGTGCCCCCTTTCGCAGCTTGGCGCAAAGAGCGCAGGGTGATCCGTCAATCTTTTTGGTACCGTCCGCTGCAAAGAGTACCGATGCAATTTCCGTAGAAATAATTTCATAGGGCACGTCCAGTTCACGGCAGAATTCTGCAACAGGTACATAGGAAACGTCCGGGTAACCCAAATCCACGGTTACAGCGATAAGTGTAAAGTGTTTTGGGTAAAACGCCTGCAATTTCTTTAGCGCATAGAGCAGGGTAAGAGAGTCTTTTCCGCCGGACACGCCGACTGCAATGCGGTCGCCTTCTTCGATGAGCTCGTAATCATCCACTGCCTGCCGCACATAACTTAATAATTTTTGTGATTTCATGAAGATTTACCTCGTATTTTTGCGAAAAAAAGTATATAATTTATCCTGTATTTTACACATGAAAGGTCTGGTATTAATATTATGAAGTTTGTAATACAAAGAGTCCGTCATGCCTCCTGTACCGTTGAAGAACAAATTACAGGACAAATCGGACATGGTTTTTTAGTTCTGATTGGAATTTCCGGTGACGATACCAAAGAAATCGCCGATAAAATGGTAAAAAAACTGATTGGTATGCGCATCTTTGACGATGCCAACGGAAAAACAAATCTTTCGCTGCATGATGTTGGCGGCGAGCTTTTACTGATTTCACAGTTTACGCTTTATGCGGACTGCCGGAAGGGAAATCGTCCGTCCTTTACCAATGCCGGAAAACCTGATATGGCAAAGGAACTTTACGAATACATCATTGCAAAGTGTAAACAGGAAATTCCGGTTGTACAACAGGGAATCTTCGGTGCAGATATGAAGATATCTTTGTTAAATGACGGCCCGTTTACAATTGTCTTAGATTCCGCAGAAATCTGCTAAAACATATTATATCATGTGCAAACCCAGCACATGATTATCATTCGTCACTCGTCAATCATGCAAGCATGTTGACTCATTTGCACTCATTATATCATATATCGGAGGTTTTCACAATGATAATTTCGTTAAACTTGTGTTTTGCGAATAGTTTCTACTCTGACACAACCATTACCACCATCGGTGTTGTGTTACTTGTATTAGCTGTTTTAGCAGTCATGCTCAGGGGAAAACACAATTCCAGGAATACAGATGTCCGGGAATTTCCTTATCAGAAGAAATATCTGCTTACCAGAACAGAATATGCTTTTTATAAGATTTTAAAAGAACAATGTGACAAACATAACCTGTTGATTTGTCCGAAAGTCCGTATGGAGGATTTTATTCAGGTGACGGCGTCCGAAAACCGCAATAAATACCGGGGATACATCAAGTCCCGGCACATTGATTTTATCCTGTGTGATGACAAATTACAGATGCTTGCCGGATTAGAGCTTGACGACAACAGCCATCTTTCCGAAAAGGCACAGCAGACAGACGAGTTTAAAAATCAGGTATTTGAGGCAATCGGTCTTCCGCTTTATCGAATTAAAACATCTGACGGAATGTTTGCTGAGCAGATATCCAAAATTCTAGACGAGTTGACAACGTAAAATCTTTGTGCGAGCACTCGATTTTCCCTCATTACCCGCACAAATGAAAAATCCTCCGGGCAGATAATTCATCCATCCCAGAGGATTTTGTAATGTGAAGCATCTTTTGCATATGTAACAACTTTTACTTGTTTTTATTCGCATCAAAAAGCTCACGGTATTTTAAAATCATATCTACGCAGCCATCGATACCGAGTTTGGAAGAATCTAACGACAGATGATAGCTTGCGGAATCACCCCATTTTTTGCTGGAGTAATAATTGTAATAGCTTGCACGCTGTTTGTCCTGCTTCTGAATCAAATCCTTTGCCTTATTCTCTGTCAGGTTCTCACGTTTGCTTACTGCACGAATACGCACGTCTAACGGGGCATGAATAAATACATTCAGACAATCCGGGTTGTCTGCTAATGCATAATCGGCACACCGGCCAACGATAACACAGGATTCCTGTGCAGCAAGTTTTTTAATTGCCTCAAACTGTGCTAAAAATACCTTGTGATTGAGCGGCATATCCAAAAACGGTGCGGAACTGTAGCCGCTTACGGAATAGGTGTCCATTACCAGTGAATATAAAAAACTGCTGGTCGGCTTTTCGTCATGGTTTTCAAAAATCTCTTCGCAAAAACCGCTTTCTTTGGCTGCACGCTGCAACAATTCTTTGTCGTAGCATTTAATTCCGAGGCGCTCAGCTAACTTCTCCCCCACTTGTCTGCCGCCACTGCCAAATTCTCTTCCGATGGTATAAATTTTGTTTCCCATAGATGTCCCACCTTTCGTTGTTTTACCTAATATTATATAGACATATTATACAACATTTTGTGCAAATTGGAAACATTTTTTTGAATTTATCCCAAATCTCGCAAAATTTTTTCAAAATATTCCGGAAGTGGCGCTGTTATTTCCAGATATTTCCGGGTGGTCGGATGGATAAATCCAATCGTCATTGCATGCAGGGTCTGTCCCTGTAAATGATAGGGGCTTTTTCCATTGGAATACACCGCATCTCCTAACAGCGGATGTCCGATACTCGCCATATGCACGCGAATCTGGTGGGTTCTGCCGGTCTCTAACTGAAATTCCATATAAGTATACCGCTCAAAACGCTGCAGTACCCGGTAATGGGTAATGGCAGGCTTTCCATTTGGCACAATTGCCATTTTCTTGCGGTCTGTCGGATGTCTTCCTATCGGGGCGTCAATTGTCCCCTCATCGTCCGATACGCCGCCGTAAACGATGCCACGGTACTTTCTTGTCACGGAATGTTCTTTTATCTGTTCTGCAATAAATAGATGGCTTTCATCGTTCTTACACACAATCAGGGAGCCGGTGGTGTCCATATCAATCCGATGGACGATTCCCGGCCGGATTTCGCCGTTAATGCCGGAAAGGCTGTCCTTGCAGTGATACATAATCGCATTTACAAGTGTCCCGGTATAATGTCCTGCAGAAGGATGCACAACCATGCCCTTTGGCTTATTGACGACCAGTAAATCATCATCCTCATACAGAATATCCAACGGGATATTTTCCGGCACAATCGGCGTTTCCACAGCGTCAGGAATCGTGACAGAGATAAGGTCTTCCACCCGCAGACGGTAATTCGCTTTTTCCGGTGTGTCGTTGACGAGAACGTGTCCGTCCTTAATTAATTTTTGAAAAAAAGAGCGCGATTGCTCCGGATAAAGAATGCTTAAGTATTTATCCAGGCGCTCGCCCTCATATTCTGCTTCCAGCTCAAATGTGTCCTGTTTCACAATTTGTTAACGTTCCTTTTTCTTAGAGGAAGGAAAGATTCTTTCATAATCATCCTCTTTATAATAAAATATACCGGTCAGAATTACGACAAATGCTGCAACGGTAACATAGATATCCGCAACATTGAAAATCGGGAAATCAATCAGACAGAAATAGAAAAAATCTACCACGTAATTGTAGCAGATACGGTCGATAAAATTTCCGATGGCACCTGCAAAAAACAGCACACAGGCAAGATTCAGCCAGAAAAATCTGCGCTCCGCCGGAATCCGTTTAAAGTAAAGGTATGCAATTAAAACTAATATTACAATCGTAAAAATAATTAAAAACAAATGTCTGCCCTGAAACATTCCAAACGCTGCGCCCCTGTTTTCGAGGTAGCGCAGTTCAAATACCCCTTTCCAGAGCACAATTGCCTCCTGCCCTTTCAGCCTGGCAACAGCAGCCTGTTTTGTCACATAATCGAGCACAATTAAAAGGATTGCGATAATCGCTCCCAATAATCCCTTTTTAAAACAAGTCTTTTCCATCGTTTTCCCCTACATTTCCATAATGATTTCTCTTGCGAGACTCTCCGGGATTTCCTTTGCATACTGTTCATGTTCGAACACTTTGACTGCACCGATGCCGTCCTGCAATACAAAGCGCAAAGCGCCGTTTCTTACTTTCTTGTCTGTATACAGTTTTTTGACAAGTGCTTCTCTGTCAATATACGCCGGAATTTCGGTTGGAAGCTTCGCTTCCGTGAGCACCTTGCGCATCAATGCTTCGTCGTTCTCTGTGCAGTAGCCTAATTTTCTTGCAAGTTTCACCTCTGCAATCAAACCGATGGAAACTGCCTCGCCGTGGAGCAGGCGGTAGTCGCTGACCGTTTCAATCGCTCTGCCGACTGTGTGGCCCAAATTAAGTGTTTCACGCAGACCGCTTTCCAACTCATCCTTCATGACCACATGATATTTTATCTCACAATTTTTCTCTGCAATGTAGCTGCACACTTCATCGTTATTTTCAAGGATATCCGGAATATGCTCTGACAGATAATCAAAAAATGCCCGGTCTGCCATGCAGGCGTGTTTGATGGTCTCTGCCAGGCCGCTTGATAACTGCCTTGCCGGAAGAGTTTTCCATGCCGCAATATCAATATACACCTTCTCCGGCTGATTAAATAAGCCAATCAGATTCGTTGCCAGTTCTGTATCAACCGCTGTTTTTCCACCTACAGAAGCGTCTGCGGCAGCAAGCAGCGTCGTGGCATAATTGATAAACGGAATTCCTCTTCCATAAGTGCCGGCAACAAATCCGGCAAGGTCGGTAACCACACCACCGCCGACTGCGATAATACAGCAGTCTCTCCGATAGCCTTTCTGCAGCATGATATCTTCGACATACTCCTTGGTTTTTCTTGTTTTAGACTTTTCTCCTGCCGGAAAACTGATCAGATCCGTTTTATAATTGTTTGCCTGTAATAACTCAAATATTTTATCCGCATACAGCTCTTTTACATTGCTGTCTGTTACAACTACAAATTTAGAGATATTTCCAACCAGGCCAGCTTTTATATCGTCAATCAGCTTCTGTTCTAACCCATATCCAATCTCAATCTCATAGCTGTCGTCTACCACTTTTTTTAATTCTACTTTAAAATTTGCCATAAGTTTCCCCTGCTCCTTCCTTCTATCAGTTCTGATATAACTGGTATTTTATTTTCAGACGGTCTTTTCCGGTCCTTCCATATTCCCCGTCAAAGATAAATCTTCCGTAGCCCCTCAGTGAAACGATGTCCCCCTGTTTGCAGGAATAGGTACTGCTGACGGAGGATTTGCCGTTGACAAACACCTTTTCTGCACGGATAAGGTCTAATGCCTGGCTTCTCGACAGCTTATGGACACAGGCAATCACAGAGTCCAGACGGTTCGAGGTCACAATTCCTTCTTTCTCTACCATCTCCTGCTCAAAAGAAAGTTCTGACGCATCCACGCGGTGCAGTGTGACAACGGTGTGACGAATCTGGTCGAGCTGTTCGATAAAATAATCTGCCATGCTCTCTTCGCAGAAAAAATAATATCCGTTGCGGTTGATGAGGATATCTCCCAACTTTGCACGATCTACGCCAAGATTCATCATGGCACCTAAGATATCACGGTGTCCGAGCTGTTCTGCAAATTTCGGGTAAACCGGTTCAATCTGAATAGCCGCAATGGGATAATTCCACTCATAATAAAGAGCATCAGGAATAAAAGCTATTATCTGACGCTCTGCATAAGGAATCCCACCAAAGCTCTCCGTTTTTGTCTCAAAAAGTTTTTCACACTGGTGGTAAATATTCAGTTCATTCAAATTAAGGAAATCGCTGAATAAAACGATTCCCTTACGATTTGCCTGTTTTGATAAATCTATCAGTCTTTTCTTACAAAGTTCCTGTTCATTCATAATTAAAAATCTGTGTGAAGCCCCTTTGTTTCAAATGTATCGACCAGACTTAAAAAATCTCCCGAAATGTCTACAGATGCCGGTGTAATGATGAATATATAATTGGAGATTTTCTGGAGATTGCCGCTGATGGCAAAGCAGGAACCAGATGTAAAATCAATAATGCGCTGTGCAATTTCTACATCGAGTCCTTCTACGTTTAAGACAACGGTACGGTTGCTGAGCAGAGTCTCTGTAATCTCTCTCGCATCTTCTACTGAAGTAGGCTTAATCACACATACTTCCATTCCGGAAGCACCAGATGCCTTCTTTGCTGGACGGATTGGCGTTACCTTTGGTGTTGCCTTGACAGCTTTCTCCTTGGAAGAACGCTCCTCGTAATCATCATCATAGTTATCGGCCTTCTTCTCTCTGCGGGAACTCGCTTTCTTTACCGGCTCGTCCTCATAATCATCATCATAGTAATCATCATCATAAAAATCATCTTCGTCATCATCCGGATTCAGACGCATAATATTTAAGAACTTATCAAGTACTCCCATGATATCATTTCCTTTACTTGTTGTAGTTTCTTGCACCAAAAATACCGGTGCCGACGCGTACCATGGTAGAACCCTCTTCGATAGCTACCATGTAGTCTCCTGTCATTCCCATAGACAGAATTTCCATAGATACATTATCTATGTTTTTATTTGCAATGTCAACAGCTAATTGTTTTATTTTCCGAAAATACGGGCGGTTTTCCTCTGCGTCCTCGACATATGGTGCAATCGTCATAAGCCCTTTGATACGCACATTTTCCAGCTTGGAAATATCTTCCACTAAAAGCATTGCATCCTCGGCAGACGTGCCAAATTTTGACTCCTCTCCCGCAATATTTACCTCCACTAAAATCGGAATGATAATATTCTTTTTCTTTGCCTGAATATTAATTTCCTCTGCGAGACGGTAAGTATCCACCGAATGAATCAGTTCCGTGCGTCCGGCGATATATTTTACCTTATTGCGCTGTAAATGTCCAATCATGTGCCATTTGATATCCTTTGGCAAAACATCCATCTTCTCGCACATTTCCTGTACTTTGTTTTCACCAAAATCACGGATTCCTGCATCGTAAATTTCCTGCAGCATCTCAACCGGCTTTGTCTTGCTGACGGCAATCAGGGTCACTTCCTCGCGGCTTCTTCCTGCCTTTTCACATGCCTTCTTAATATTCTCCTCAACAATGGAAAGATTTTCTTTTAACATAAAGTGCCTCCTCTATTTCAATAATTCATTTTCGTTTACTTTTGATGCATCGAGTGCAATATGGTCATACAGGGAAATACCGTACTTCGTTCCCGTTTTCACAATCGTATACTCTTCGTTCTGGTATAAAATATCAATCTGTTTGAAAACAGCATATCCGCGGTTAATATTGTATACACCGGAAAGTGTCGCTGTTTCGCTTCCGACTGTATAGCGGTCTTTGGAATCCGATTTTAAAATGGTTTCTCCCGCAGAAATATTCTCACTGTCAATATAGCAGTAATCATCCGTTTCAAAATAAACCGTCGGTGTGACAAATTCGGCAGAAGTATTGCCCTTGTCATCGGTGCGCTCCACTAATAGTCCTCTGTCGCTTGTGTCCCCGCCCTGCATAAAATAGCCCGTCGGAATGGTAAAAAATTCTTTCTCCGTGATGGAAGAATTTGGAATCTTAAGCCCGGTCTGTGCCGAAAGCATCAGCTCCACCTCCACATAGCGGTCTTTTGCGTAGCGTACCATCGAGCTGCGCAGGGAAAGTACCAGATAATCCTGTCCATCTCTTGTGAGAATTTCATAGTTTGCATAGATTTTTTTGTTGTCTTTTACAAAACGGATTTCGATGACCGTGTCATCAGCAAGTGTCTCGGCAAGTGTCTTATCAATTGGAAAAACAATTTGCCACTCTTCATTTGTAATCAGCTTGTAAAGCGGGTCTCCGCTTGTGGCAGAAGCAACCTTGCGTCTGTCATTTTTCTGATAGGAAGCCGCATCAAACATATCTGCGGTAAATGTGTCTTTTGTCACATTTTCATAGCCGTCTGTATAAAAGACCACAATTCCGGGGGCATCCGCCGTAAGTTTGTGAAATGTATTCTGATTGCTTGCATTTTCTACATAGTCCGAGATGTTGTTTAACGCATCCAGGCTTAAATATTCATTTAGGGTGGAGAATAAGTCCTCTTTAAAGCTGTAAACCGTGTAAAATGCCAGCGGGTCATAGGAATTTTCAAAGCTTGAGATACTGCTTTCCAGTTTGTCTAACTGTTCGGCATCCATGCTTCCGCCGCTCTCGTTTGCCGCATTGATACGTTCTGCCACATCTCCGTTTTCATCAACGGAACAAATCAGGTTTCCGACACTGACCTTTGAAGCCTCTTTGATGTAATAGTTCACCTGACCACTCTGTGAGGCATTGTACACGCTTTCTTCCCGCAAAATCAGTCCATTGTAAATGTTGTTCGAAGCCATCGTTCCCTGCTTCACTTCATAATAGGAAACGTGCGTTGTTGTCACATAGGAAAAAATGTTGAACACCAGATAAATGAAAATAAATACAAAAAGGACAATCCCAATATTCAGTTGAAATGGTTTTTTATATTTTACGACTTTTTGATTTTTTGCCAAAAGATTTTCACCTCATAAAAGATTCAACATTCTTATATTAGCATTTTTCCTTTTATAAAACAAGTTCACAAGTTTACAGAAGTTCTTTTTCGGATGTATAAAATCTGCAATATGGCAGATAATAGCAAAAAGAATGTTTTAAAGGAGGATACTCGAATGAATACAAATTGGATTGATTACACATTACTTACGCTTGTAATCATCGGTGCAATTAACTGGGGATTAATCGGATTTTTCCGTTTTGACCTGGTTGCCTTTTTATTTGGAGATATGTCCTGGCTTACCCGCATTATCTACGCAGTAGTCGGAATCGGTGGACTGTATCTTATCAGCCTTTTTGGACGAATCCGCGCTGTCGGCCAGGATTCCTAAGTTTTACAAGGAAAAAAGAATGCCACAGAAATGACCGCCCTGCGGGCAGCAGCTTCTGTGGCACTCTGCAAAAACCATATGTTTCCCCAAACTTCAGAAGATTCTACAAAGATACAACAATCTTCGCCTTTGCACATTCCGGAAGCAGCGATTCGTCTCTGGAAACGCTCAGAATGAACTTGACATTATATTTCTCACTGATAACATCCAGTTTCTGGATTGCATGACAGATTTCGTCATCTGTGTCTACATTTGCAATCGTTAAGAAGCTGTCGAGATACATCTGCTCTAAATCATGATCCTGAGAAATGATACCGCTGATAAAACCTAAGAACTCATCACAGTTATCAATCAGATAATCTGTAACATTGATCAGGCGTACCTTATTATTCAGTTCATACATATGTTTGCCGCTCTTATCCAGGTAAACGATATTACCGGATGCGGAAGTGACGGAACCGTTTACTCTGTTTAAAAGTTCCTTGGTCTTGCCTTTTCCTTTTTCCCCTGCAATAATTTCGATCATGTATCTTCTCCTCCTGGCACACTCTGCATTCCTTCGTCTTAAGCCTTAAATGACCCGTCAACACAAGGAGAATCGCAGTTTTTTTATAAATTAATTATAGTATATGTGAAGGGAAAACACAACCTCTAATTCGCAAATCCACTCAGCATTTCATTCATCAGAAGGTACAGGTTGATACGGCAGTCTGCCTTTAATACGATGGAAATAATCGGTTCGTCTTTTTCATTTTTGGAGTAAAGAACAAGACAATATCCGGCTTCTCCGGTCGTTCCGGTCTTTCCGCCTACAATGGTAAAGCCTTCCGGGGTCTCCACATCCCCGGTCAGATAACGATTGCTGTTGTTCCAGGTGCGCTCCACCGTATTGCCCTGGGCATCCGTATAAACAGCATCATAAGTTGCCGTATGGGTAATCTCCTGGAATGTTTCATTGGAAAAAGCTGCCTGCGCAATCAGATAAAGGTCATAGACCGATGTGTAATGGTCATCGTCCGGCAGACCGTTTGGGTTGACAAAATGAGACTGCGCAGCGCCTAATGCCAGTGCCTCTTTGTTCATCAATGCTGCAAATTCTTCATCGCTTCCGGAGATAAACTCTGCCAGTGCAACCGCTGCATCATTTCCACTCCGCAGTAAAAGTCCGTAAAGCAGATCCTTTACGGTGATTACGTCCCCTGCGGCAAGATTACACACAGAAGAATCCTCTTCCTGGTCGACTGCATGTTCGCTCACAGTTACGGTCTGGCTTAAATCATCACAGTATTTTAATACGATGTATGCGGTTAATATCTTGGTTGTGCTCGCCGGGTATAATTTCTGATAAATATTCTGGGCATAAACGACTTCTCCGGTTGCAAGATTAAACGTTCCAGCCGCCTCTGCAACCTCCGAATGAACGGAATCCGTCCCAATATTGGTTCCATTTGCAAGCACACAGAGATTTTTCCCAAAATAACTGTGGGTCTTTAAAGCAGACGAAGTCCGATCCGTCATCCCAAGGCTTACCGCAGACTGATATACCTGATACGGTGTATCAAGTGAAGCTGCTGAGCTGCTTCCACAGCCTGTAGTGGTAATAAACAATGCACTGATACAGCATACGCAAAAGAACCGGCGTATTTGCCTGGTTCTGCAGATATGCCGGTTTTTCTGTTCTTTCATCATTTTGTGGTTATTTGTACATCTCACGCCACTCTAAATCTCCTCTGTCTAATGATTTAATCAGCAGTTCTGCCGTGGCAAGGTTTGTTGCCAGCGGAATATTATGGGTATCACAGATTTTTACTACGTTGTTGACATCCGGCTCATGAGATTTCGGTGTCAATGGATCGCGAAGAAAAATCACCAGGTCGATTTCGTTGTGTTCAATCTGAGCACCTAACTGCTGTGCTCCGCCAAGATGTCCTGCGAGATATTTGTGAATACTTAAATTTGTAACTTCTTCAATGAGACGTCCGGTTGTACCGGTGGCAAAAAGCTCATTTTTGCAAAGGATTCCCCGATATGCAATGCAGAAGTTCTGCATCAGTTTTTTCTTTGAGTCATGTGCAATTAATCCAATGTTCATGTGAGTTACCCCCTAATATTTTTTAGGCTGAAGTCCGACATTCAGCACCAGGCCGATGCCGATATATAAGGACATTAATGATGTCAGACCATAACTGACAAACGGTAATGGAAGTCCGGTATTCGGCAACAGACCGCTTGCCACGCTGATATTGATAAAGCTCTGGAAGCCTATAAGCGCAGCCATTCCACAGCAGATAAGTTTTCCTGCCATGTCTTTTGCTTTTCTAGCAATTAATATACACTCAATCGCTATGAAAAGCAAGAGAATAATAATCGCGGCAGTCCCCACAAAGCCTAATTCCTCTCCTGCCACTGCAAAGATAAAATCAGTCTGGGACTCCAGAATAAAATTACCGTTTTTGACAGAGGTAACATCCGTATTGTTTAATCCTTTTCCCCACAACTGTCCGGAGCCGATTGCCATAATGGAGTTCTGCTGCTGGTAAGCCAAATCCGGGTAATCATCCGGGTAAAGCCATGCCATGATACGGTTGCTCTGGAAGCCCTGGAGCAATGGGAAATTTCCCTGTATCACTAAAGACATGACAATGAAAAAGGATGGGATGCTGACCGCTAAGACGCCGGCGACAAGTTTGTAACTGATTCCTGCCACAAATAACATGGCTGCAAAAATCAATGCAGTTACAATTGTAGTCGACAAGTCCGGCTGCTTCACAATCAGGTAAAGCGGAATTCCCGCAAGCACAAAGGATCCGAGTAACACTCTGGGCGTATTGATTTTCTCTTCGTATTTGAAAAAATAATAGGCAAAAAACAAAATCAGAAGGATTTTGGCAAGCTCGGAAGGCTGAAACCGGAAGCCGCCAATCTCAAACCATCGCTGTGCACCGCCGGAACTGTCTCCTTTAAGCCGTACCAATGCAAGGATTCCCACCATAAACAGGTAGATTAACCAGGAAAATTTCAGAATAAAGGAATAGTCAATGACAGACACAATGAGCATAATCACAAGTCCTGCCGCAAATCCGAGAATCTGTTTTTTCTGCACGTCCGGCTGTGCACTGCCAATCAGGAGTATTCCAAGGATTGTCAGCGCAGCAACCAGAAAAATCAATGTGAATTTATAATTCTTTAGTTTGTACTGTTTCAGCATTTTAACCTCTTTTTTGATAGTCTTTCAGTAAGACTTTTACCTCAACATTTTCAGGGTCCACGTTGACGTATTTGGTAATTACCGAACCGATTTCGGTCCGAATCTGCCACATGGTTTCCTCATCAAGCCGGTTTTTCTCCGTATCCATCATCAGGCGTAGGCGCTCTCTTGCAACGTTTCCCGAGTGATGTCTCATTTCACACCTCCCGAAGAAAGGGTTTCCTTTGACTCACGATGAACAAAGAAGCTTGAAAAGAAACGGGCTTTTTTCGGGGCGGCAGCTTCTTTTGCTTCCTCTCCCAGGAGATGTTTTACAATCTCAAGAAAATATTTCTCGGATGCAAGATGCTGTCCGATTACCGGTGTCCCGTGATTTTGCGTGATAATAATCTGCGGGTCTTCCGGAATTACACCAATCGGTTCTGTCTCTAACAATTCCGAAATGTCCTTTACATCTAACATATCGCCGTCTTTTACCATACGTTTTCTGTAGTTGTTGACAACAAGGTTTATTTCCGGAATCTTTTCTCTGCGGATTAACTGCAATACCCGGTCTGCATCGTGAATTGCCGCAATCTGCGGGGTTGTAACCACGACTGCCCGGTCGGTATCGCACAGGGATAACTGAAAGCCCTGTTCAATCCCCGCAGGACTGTCAATTAAAATGTAATCAAATTCTTCCCGAAGACTTTTTATCAATGCCTTCATCTGCGCAATGTCTAATACTTCCCGTTCCTTTACGCAGGAAGAGGGAATCATGGAAAGATTCGGGTAACGTTTATCCCGAATCAATGCCTGGCGCATCCGGCATTTTCCTTTGAGGATATCGACCAGATTATACAGAATCCGGTTTTCAAGTCCCATCACCACATCCAGGTTTCTCAAACCAATATCGGTGTCTACCAATACCACTTTTTTATCGAATAGTGAAAGTCCCACGCCGACGTTGGCTGTTGTGGTTGTTTTGCCAACACCGCCTTTTCCTGAGGTAAAAGTAATCACTTCACCCATTTTGTGAAAGACCTCCTATATAATTTATATGATAAACCGACAGTTGTCTGCCGGAATTATCCTAATCGGTAACGCTGTTGGAACCGGAGTTTACATCCTCTGCCTGTCCATTTAACAGTTCTTCCTCGGACTTGACATGGAAATAATAGGAATAAACATTTTTTACATATTCCGCCGCGTTATGTGAGGTGTAGCCGTATGCAATGCGTGCCGCAATCGAAATTTCCGGATTTTCATACGGTGCATAGGAAACAAACAGCGCGTGGTTTGCCCTGCGCTTGTCCTCTTCTGCCGTACCGGTTTTTCCGGCAACTGCAACCGGGAAATCATCAAAGTTGGAGAGTTCTTCTGTTACCATGCGTATTCCGGAGTGAATCGCATTCCACTCATCTGCGTTTAAGACATCCACGGTATTGCGTACGGTCGGCTCAAAGGTCTGAAGGACGTTTCCGTCAAAATCTTCCACCCGGTTTAACAAGGTATAGTTATATACAGTACCGCTGTTTGCAACTGCCGTTACATAACGGGAAAGCTGCACAGTCGTGTAGTTGTTGTTACTCTGTCCGATGGCTGCCATGACCGGGAAGGAATCTGCCATCTGTGATTTGGTTGTCTCTTCAATTTCAATTCCGGTGGCTTCATTTAAGCCGTAAAGAGAGGCATATTCCTGAATCTTTGCAATACCGGCGGCATCATCATAAGCTTTGGTATAATTTGCGGTACTTAAACGGTAGCCGACTTCATAGAAGAAATAGTTACAGGAATCACGTAATGCTTCTGAAACATTGATTAAGCCATGGGTAGAACGGGGATAAATCCAACATTTCGGCTCATTGTCGACGTTTTCGTATTTTCCCTTGTCCTGAATGGTCTCGTCGATGGTAATCACACCCTCTGCAAGTCCAGCAGTTGCGGATACCATCTTAAAAGTGGAACCCGGTGCAGTTGCCTGCTGTGTCGCATAATTGTACTGCGGCAGGGATTTATCTGACTGCAGACTTGCAAAATAGTCTGCATCCACGCTGTTTGCCAGACGATTGTTATCGTAGCCCGGATAGCTGACCAACGCCAACAGTTCCCCTGTTTTTACATCTGTAATGACGCAGGAACCAGAGCATGGATCTAGCGCAAGCTGGGCCGGTGTGATTTCCAGATTTTTAATCTTTTCTTTCATAAAGTTGAGTGGCGACAAAGTTCCACTTGAAAGTGCTGTCATCTGTTCTTCATTGTATTCTAATACACCCTGGTCAAACAGAATCAGACACAACTCACGCCCTCCAAGGGTTCCGTTCGCTACAAGATACTGGTAGGTAATCTTGGAATACCCGGTCTCTGTCGCAACATCCTCTAAGATATAATCACAGAGATTGTTGTAAATTTCTACCGAATCAGAATATTTTTCATCAACCGTAAATTTGGTAATATCAATCCAGCCCTTTGCAATGGCGTGATTCAGATAATCCTGTGGACTGATAGTTCCCTGCTTCCATTTCTGGTAGATTTCATCCGTTGTGTCAATGGAGTCTGTCACAAGGATATCTGATTTTTTCAAATCATCAATGATATATGTGATGTAATCCTGAAACTCTTCACTCATATCAGTAAAATCCACCGCACCTGTACCAGTGAGTTCATTTCGCATCTCTTCAGCCACCGCATTCTGTCGTTCTGTAAAAATAGATGCCACCTGCTTCTCATTTTCGGAGGCGTCTTCTGCGGTAAAATGGTCGATATCAAGGACATTGTTGTCAATCAATGCAAAGTAGACATCTGTAATCGGAATATTAATATCGGATTTTGCATTTTCAATATTGCTGTATACAATTCCGGCTATCTCCTGCTCAAGCAAATCGTAGGCAGCAATCTGAAGGTCTCTGTCGATGGAAAGATAGACGTCATTTCCTGCCACCGGCTCCTCACGGTTAATAATTTCAATCGCTTTTCCAAGGTAATCAACGTAGAGTTTTTCATAGCCCTTCGTTCCCTTGAGTGTAGAATCCATGTACTGCTCGATGCCACCCTTTCCGACCACATCATTTAACGTATAGCTGTCATCTTCCTTCGACAGCTTCTCATAATCCTCGGTAGAAATTTTACCGGTATAGCCTAAGATAGAAGAAAAATAAACGCTGTCGTTATAGCGGCGCACAGTGTCATCGACGACTTCCACGCCCTGTAATTCACTTAAATGCTCACTGATGTAAGTGACCGATTCCTCTGAAACGTTTTCTGCAATTGTCGTTGAAATGTATTTCTGATAACCGTTCTGTGCCATTGCAAACCTGATAACCGTGATTTTGTATGCCATTTCCGGGTCATAGGCGTCGTCGATTTCATACAGCCTGTCAGACAGATATTCCATCACCTGCTCTGCTGTCGCCGTTGAGGTGTCATAGCCAAGTTTTTTGTTATAGCCTAAACTGTCATAGGAATTTTTGCCGTAGACATCCGCAAGAAAACGTTTCCAGGCGGTGTTCCCTTCCGTCACGTTAAACTGATAGCTTCCGTCCTCTTCCCTGTCAATGCGGAATTCATTTGTGATGGTATCCCCGTTTTTCTCGAGTGCCGTGATAATCTGTGCGATTTCCGCATTTAAGGCAATATTTTTTTTCATATCACTCGCATAAGAACCATTATCTTCAATTGTAATAGAATATGCCAGTTCATTGTATGCGAGCAGATTGCCATTGCGGTCATAAATATTTCCGCGGGTACTGTTTAAGGTACGCTCTTTTACAATTTTTAAGGTGTAATTATCCTGATAAGTCGCTCCATTTACAATCTGTAATGCAAACATCCGCCAGAGCAGAATGGAAAAGATGCCAATCATCAGGATTGCCGCTACGGTCAGACGCGATTTAAAAAACAGGCGCAGGGCTTCTTTTATATTATCAAACAAACTTACTTGCACTCCTTTTTTCAATAGCTTCGAGTTTCTGGTTAATCTTTAAAATGATAAAGTAAAGGAATATGGTGACTAACATGGTATATACCAGCTCCGGCACGATAATGTGCAGGAAATAGTAATCAAACGAATACCGGTTGCGAAACAGGAACATAAAAAAGTAAATGAGGATATTGCTCACAAGATCGCTTCCTGCAATCAGGGCCATCGGCAGCCTGATATCCTCCGGGTAAAATGATTTGCGGAATAATCCGTTGAAATACCCGATATACATATATAAAAGTGCATAAAATCCAAGAACACCGCCGCCGAAAATATCCATCAAAAGTCCGCAGAAAAATCCAATAAAAAGACCTTCCCGTTTTCCACGCATAAATCCAAATGAAGCAACTACGATGATAAGTAAATTTGGGGCAATGGAGGCAAAGGTTAAAACCTGAAATACGGTGGTTTGTAACAGATAGCACACGTAGATAATCAAAAATACGGTTAATTTTCTTCTCATGCTCTTATTCCTCGATGGACTGCTTCTTGTTTAAAATGACTAATACTTCCTCGATGTGTTCAAAGTCAACTGCCGGCGTGATGGTTCCTGATTTTGTCAGGTTATTGGAATCTTTTTCAAGGCTGTTGATATACCCGATTAAAATTCCCTGCTGATATAAATCCGAAACGTAGGAAGTTACAACCGGATCCCCGACCGCCACCTCGTCATCACTGTCATTTAAGTTGGAAAACTCAATGACCATGTTTTCATTCATCTGTAAAAGGCTTCCGTTGACAATCAGATTGTCTGAGGTTGTTGTAACCATTCCACCTACATTAGTCGTGTCGTTGATGATGGATGTCACAATCGCATAATTTGGTCCGACATCCGTGACAATTCCGACAAGTCCGCTTCCGGAAATAACATTCATGTCTACCTCAATGCCATCATTGCTTCCCTTGTCAATGGTGAAGCTCGAAAACCAGTTTCCACCGTTCTGCCCGATGACATTTGCCGCCACCTTCTCGTAACTTGGATATTTCTGGTCCAGCTCAAACAGCTCACGCAGATTCTCCAATTCATACTGCTCTAAGCGGACGGTATTTAATTCCGTGGTTTTTTCGTCTAACTGACGGCGCAGCTCCTCATTCTCAGCCATGACATCGCTCAACTTTTTCAGGTTATCCGCCTTGTCAGACATCCATGTTCCCACGTAATTGATGCCTCGCTGCATCGGGGCAAACAGGTAGCCTGCAACTGTGTTGAGCGGTCCGCCGGAAATGTTTAAGGTAAAACTTACCAGGATTCCACCGACGCACAAAAGCGTCATGATTAACAGTATGTATTTTGTTGGCACAACAAATTTGGGTTTCCGTTTCATAATTTCCTCTAAATCAAAATCCTACTTTTCATACTAAATGCAAGGTGCTTATATTTGCTGTCGGAGACAATCTTTACAAGTCCACGCACAACGCACTCCTCCGGTGCTTCACAGGTGTTAATTTCAATGCCGGTAATCTGCTTGAATAACACGTCAAGATTATTAATCTGTGAGCTTCCGCCCGTGATATAGATACCGGAGTGAATGATATCCTTTGCAAGCTCTGGTGGTGTCTTCTCAAGAATCATCTTGATGGAGTTGCAGATATTGTTCAGATTGTCCTTAATCGCCTCATAGACAACCTCTCCGGAAAGCTCCATCTCAATCGGAAGTCCACTGACAACATCGCGTCCGACAATCACCATTGTATCGGTGTTGCCCGGTACACCGGAGCCTAATGTCTCCTTTAAGGATTGCGCTGTTTTCTGTCCGATGACAAGATTAAATTTGCGTTTTACAAACGTAATAATAGATTCATCAATCTTGTTGCCACCGAAATGCAACAGGTCGCTTAACACAAGTCCTCCGAGAGAAATGACGGAGATTTCTGTGGTATCTGCGCCCATATCCACGACCATGATACCGGTCGGCTCATTGACGTCAAGTCCAAGGCCCACAGCGTCTGCAATCGGTTTTTCGCAGAGCAGTACGCTTTTTGGTTTTAAGGGCTTACTGCGGTAAAACATATCAAAGAATGCTTTCTTTTCTACTTCTGTAATGTCTGTTGGAACCGCAACGATATATTCTGCGCCCTTCACCTTTCCCTTGGTATGCTTTTCCAGATAAATCTGAAGCATGTTCTGTAAGTTATCAAAATCTGCAATCACACCGCTTACAACCGGAAAAGTCACGTTGATGACTTCCGGTGCTTTCTCGTACATGGCATATGCCTCGTCTCCATAGGCGTAAATCTGGTCTTTATTGACCAACGCAATGGTGTTCTTCTCGTTGAGTATCTTATTTGTTGCCTTGCAGTAAATTTTCATATTGCAGGTTCCAAGGTCAATACCGTATACATTATTTGTCATAGTTCTCTCCCTTTAAACTTTTCTTTCTGTAATTTGCCCATGTTCCCGGTAGCTGTAATAGCTTCCATCTCCGATAATGATATGGTCGGAAAGCGGAATTCTTAAAATCTGTCCAATCTGGCAGAGCTGTTCCGTTATCCGCGTGTCTTCCTTAGAAGGAAGCGGCACACCGCTCGGATGGTTGTGTACTAAAATCAGATAGACCGCTTTGTGCTCTAATGCCGCAAGAAATACTTCACGCGGTGAAATTAACGAAGCGTTTACGGTTCCAAGTGACAGGACACAGTCCTCCATCAGCCTGCATTTGGAATCAAACATACAGGCAATCAGGCGTTCCCTTTTCTCGTGGCGAAGCTGCTCCATATAATAACTGGCAACGCTTGCCGCATTGTCAAGGCACACGTTCTTCTGATAAGTGGTCCTTGCAATCCGTTTGGACAGCTCGGCAATACACTTTAACTGGATTGCCTTTACCCGACCGATGCCTTTAATTTTCTGTAACTCTCCAAAGGAAAGCTCATACAGATTTAAAAGGCTGCGCTCTCCTAAATTCAGTAAATTCTGGGCAACCTCCACGGATTTCATTCCGTTAGTACCAGACCGGATGATGACGGCTAACAGCTCTGCATCACTTAAGGCTTCTGCCCCGTCCTTTAAAAATTTCTCATAGGGCTGCTCCGAATCCGGCAGTTCTTTTACGGTTAAATGTTGTTTCATCTGCACTTCCTTTTACGCTTTAAGCAGCGCTCTCTCCCTGGAAGTGTCGTATTGTCATAAATCCCGACAATACTGCAACATATTTTATCACAACAGGTCAATATTAACAAGGTTGCGTTCTTTAAGTTTTTGTAAAGATTTTAAAATTCCAAGTTTTGCATGGTACCAGGTAAGACCGCCCTGAAAATAAACGGCATATGGCGGTTTTATCGGTCCGTCTGCGGAAAGCTCGATGGAAGAACCCTGTACAAAGGCACCTGCTGCCATGATGACATCGCTGTCATAGCCCGGCATTGCCCATGGCTCCGGCGTTACATAGCTGTCTACCGGCGCTGCTGCCTGGATTCCCTCACAGAAGGCAATGAGTGCATCCGGATTTCCAAATGTGACCGCCTGGATAATGTCATGGCGGCTTTCGGAGCCGTTTGGAATTACTGCAAATCCAAGCTTTTCATAGATATTTGCTGCAAAAATGGCACCCTTTAGCGCACCACTTACAACTGTAGGGCTCAAAAACAATCCCTGATAAAAGGACTGGATGACACCGAGTGATGCACCGACTTCTTTTCCAAGCCCCGGAGAAGTCAGACGGTATGCGGCATTTTCTACACATTCTTTCTTTCCAACGATGTAGCCGCCGATTGGTGCAAGTCCGCCGCCCGGATTTTTGATTAAGGAGCCTACAATCATATCGGCTCCGACCTCAAGCGGCTCCCGCTTTTCTACAAACTCTCCGTAGCAGTTGTCGACCATGCAGATGACGTCCGGCTTGATTCCTTTGATAAAGGCAATCAGCTCACCAATCCTCTCCACTGAAAGGGTCGGTCTGGTCTGATAGCCCTTCGAGCGCTGGATGGTCACCAGATGGGTTTTCTCGTTGATGGCTTTTCTGATATTTTCAAAATCAAATCCGCCGTCCGGCAAAAGGTCTACCTGACGGTAGGTGATGCCGTACTCTGCAAGGGAACCCTTCGATGGACGGATTCCGATGACTTCCTCTAACGTGTCATAAGGCTTTCCTACCGGGGATAACAGTTCATCGCCCGGGCGCAGATTGGACATCAACGCTAACGCAAGTGCGTGGGTTCCGCAGGTAATCTGTGGGCGCACCAGCGCATCCTCGCCCTTAAAGCAGGAAGCGTAGACTTTTTCCAACGTATCTCTTCCAAGGTCATTGTAACCGTAACCGGAGCTGATATTAAAACACTCCGCAGAAACCCTGTTTTCCTGCATCGCCTGAATGACCTTTAACTGATTGTATTCTGCCGTCCGGTCAATTTCCTCAAAACGCTCCTTTAAAGCCTCTTCCACTTTGCTTCCAAACGCATACACTTCTTTTGAAATTCCAAGTGCTTCATATTGTTTTTCCATTGTTTCACTCATAAAATTGCTTTCTCCTTTAATATCGTAAGCATATCGGCAAGGATGGCATCCTCCTGATATGCGTATTGTTTCTTGTCAAACCAGATGACATCCCGTTCCCTGCGAAACCAGGTAAGCTGGCGCTTTGCAAAATGTCTCGTGTCCCGTTTTATCAGATAGACGGCGCGTTCCAATGAAATTTCGCCATCTAAATAAGCAAGAATTTCTTTATACCCGAGTCCCTGCATGGAAACCAGTTCCTTTGTGGCACCCCGTTCTTTCAGGCGGCGTACTTCATCAAGCAATCCTTCCTCCATCATCGCATCCACCCGCGCTTCGATCCGCTTATAAAGACGTTCTCTCTCATCCGTCAGGACAAAATAAGCAAAGTTATAAGGCGATTCTTTCTGGTGTTCTGCCTCATTGTGCTCGGAAATCTTTTTCCCGGAAACATGGTAAAATTCCAGTGCCCGGATGACACGCTTGGTGTTGTTGGCATGAATTGCCTTCGCGCTTGCTGCGTCCACCTCTTCCAACATCTGATGCAGATATAAGGCTCCCTTTTCTTCTGCAATCCGCTCTAACTCCCTGCGGTAGTCTGCGTCGCAGTCCTGCCCGTCAAAATTGATGTCATATAAAAGTGCCTGGATGTAAAATCCGGTTCCACCCGCGATAATCGGAATCTGCCCGTTCTGATAGATTTCTTCTAATGCCGCCTTTGCTTCCTCCACAAAGCGCACTACATGAAATTCTTCCTCCGGCTCTAAGATATCAATCAGATAATGCCTCACACCCTGCATTTCCTCCGGACGTATCTTGGCAGAACCGATATCCATGTGACGGTATACCTGCATGGAATCCGCCGAGATAACGGCTCCGTTTATTTCTTTTGCCAGCCGGATGGAAAGGGCTGTTTTTCCCACCGCGGTCGGTCCGGTAAGGATTACCATCGGTTTCTTTTCCATAAGTTCCTCCCTGCTTACACAATCCGCTTAAATTTCTTTTCGATTTCATATTTGCTCATGGAAATAATCGTCGGTCTGCCGTGTGGACAGTTGTACGGATTCTCAAGCTCTAAGAGCGCATCCACAAGTTCTTCCATCTCAGCGCGGCTAATCTGCTGATTTCCCTTGATTGCCGCCTTACAGGACATGGAGGCAACCTTTTCCATAATCACGTTTGGCGCATCCTTGCCGCTTAAGTTGGCAAAATCATCGAGCAGCTCTATGAACATGGCACGCATATCAATTCCGCTGAAATCTGCCGGAATTGCAGTAATTGCATATTCTTTTCCTCCAAAAGGCTCAATGACATATCCAAAAGCAGTAATCTGCTTCTGGTATTTTTCGAGCATCTGCACCTCTTCCGCATTCAGCGACAAAATAATCGGCGGGCTTAAATTCTGTGATGCAAAATTCTGTTCGGAGACTTTTTGCATCGTGCGCTCATAGAGCACCTTTTCATGTGCCGCATGCTGGTCGATGATAAATAACTTGTCCTCAAACTCAATCAGCCAGTAAGTGTCAAAAAGCTGTCCGATGATTTTATGGCGTTTTCTGGCATCCTTTGTCAGAAAATCCGCACTCATATCAGAAAGACTCTGCTGCTCGTAAGTTCCCACTTCTGCCTCATAGGGGATGGTCTCCCGGATGACAGGCGCAGACTCTTCTGCAGGAAGTTCTGCGGACACACCCGGTGTTTCTTGGGACACATCCGGCGTTTCTTCCACAGATGCCAGTGTGACTACGGTTGGCGTCTCCACTGTGGTTGTCTGCGCTGTCTTGTGGAGCAGATTGTTAAAAATCCGGCGGGAATCGCTGTCCACCTCTTCTGTCGGCATGGGCTGCGGTGAATCTGGCATTTTCGCAGCAGGCGTTTCCGGCTGCTCCTGTCTGGATGAGACGGGATTCGACTGCTTCGATAAACCGACAGCCGGATTGCCCGGTACAGACCGTGTGCGTTCCGGATACTTTGGCTCGTATGGACTGTCCTTTCGCACTGCAAGGCGGATGCCCTCCAGACGGCTTTTTTCGAACGGCTCCGGTGTTTTCGGTAACGGTACCGGTTTTACGGTTTCTTTCTTCTCTTCTACCGGAACATCCGGGATGAAGTTTTTGTGGGTCAGCGCTCCTCTTATCAGCTCTAATAGCTGGCGGTAAAGCCCTTCCTGATTCGTAAAGCGCAAATCCATTTTGGTCGGATGCACATTGACATCCAATAGATTCGTATCCATTGTAAAATACAGCACGCAGAACGGATATTGATGCTGCATCAGAAATCCTTTGTATGCCTCCTCAATTGCCTTGGACAACAGGGAGCTTTTGATATATCTTCCGTTGATAAAATAATTTTCATAATTGCGGTTTCCACGCGAGATAATCGGTTTTCCAATAAAGCCCTTCACACAAAACAGTTCATTTTCCCCGGAAACCTCAAGCAGGGATGCCGTAATGTCTCTTCCGTAGATATGATAAATCAAATCCTTTTCTTTCGCATTGCCGGAGGTGTGCATCTTCGTCTGCCCGTTATTGATAAACTTAAATGAAATGCTCGGATGGGATAATGCCAGCCGCTCCATCAAATCACTGATGTAGCCTGCTTCCGTCTGTGCGGTCTTTAAAAATTTGCGTCTTGCTGGCACATTGTAGAACAGATTTCTTACTAAAAACGTGGTTCCGTCCGGTGCACCGATTTCTTCATTCTCCTTTTCCACGGAGCCCTCAATCACATAGCGCGTTCCGGTCAGCTCCCCGTAGGTTTTGGTAATCAGCTCTACCTGTGCGACCGCCGCAATACTTGATAAGGCTTCTCCACGGAACCCCAGAGAATGGATATTCAAAAGGTCCTCCACACACCGGATTTTACTTGTCGTATGACGCAAAAATGCAAGCGGAACCTGTTCTCTTTTAATTCCACAGCCATTGTCGGTAATCCGTATCAGGGAAATCCCGCCCTCTTTGATTTCTACCGTGACAGCGGTTGCTCCGGCGTCGATTGCATTTTCGACAAGCTCCTTCACAACCGAAGACGGGCGTTCCACCACTTCGCCCGCTGCAATTTTATCAATGGTCTCCTGGCTTAACAGTGTAATTTCCGGCATGGAGTCCTCCTTTCTGTTATGGAATATAACGGTTCTTTATTTTGTTCTGAAGCTCGTAAAGCTTGTTTAATGCTTCAAGCGGTGTCATATTGCCGACATCTGCATTCCGCAGCTCGTCAATAATGTCATCATCCTTTACCGTGTCAAATAACGACATCTGAGCCAGATCGACTTCGTCTAACTTTTCTTTTTTCTTCCGAGAAGAATTATCGACGACAAGCTTTCTTGTTCCTGCCGTGATATCATTGGCAATCAGCTCCTCGACAATCTCCTTTGCGCGCTCAATCACAGAATCCGGCACACCGGCAAGCTTTGCCACCTGGATTCCGTAGCTTTTATCTGCGCCGCCCTTTACGATTTTACGAAGGAATACGATGTCGTCCCCTTTTTCCTTTACCGCAATACAGTAGTTGTGAACATTGTTAAGCTTTCCTTCCAACTCTGTCAGCTCATGATAATGTGTTGCAAAAAGCGTCTTTGCACCTAACAGCCTCGGGTTGCTGATATGCTCTACCACCGCCCAGGCAATGCTTAAGCCGTCAAACGTGCTGGTTCCTCTTCCGATTTCATCGAGCACGAGCAGTGAATTTGACGTTGCATTTCTTAAAATATTTGCCACCTCGTTCATTTCCACCATGAATGTACTCTGTCCGCTGGCAAGGTCATCCGAAGCGCCTACACGTGTAAAAATACGGTCGACGATTCCAATCCGCGCTGATGTTGCCGGAACAAAGCTTCCAATCTGTGCCATCAGCACAATGAGTGCGGTCTGACGCATATAAGTGGATTTTCCTGCCATGTTCGGTCCGGTGATGATGGCAATCCGGTTATTTCCGTTGTCGAGATAGGTATCATTGTCGATGAACATTTCATTATGTATCATTTTTTCTACGACCGGATGACGTCCGCCCTTGATGTCAATGATGCCGTTTTCGTTCATCTTTGGTCTGCAATAATTATTCTGCTCTGCCACAACTGCAAGGGATACAAATACATCGAGTTTTGCAACTGCCTTCGCAGTCTGCTGAATCCGCACTACCTGCTCCGCAATCTTGTTTCGCACATCACAGAACAAATCATACTCTAACGCCGCTAACTTGTCCTCTGCCCCGAGAATCATGTCCTCGAGTTCTTTTAATTCCGGCGTGATATAGCGCTCCGCATTGGCAAGTGTCTGTTTTCTGGTAAAATATTCCGGCACCAGGTCTTTGTAGGAATTTGTGACTTCAAGATAATAGCCGAACACCTTGTTGTATTTGATTTTTAAATTCTTAATGCCAGTCTTATCGCGCTCTTTTGCTTCAAGCTCTGCGAGCCAGGTCTTTCCTTCTGTCTTTGCCTTCCGGTACTTATCGACATCGGCATTGTAGTCGTCTTTGATGATTTCACCTTCTCTTACAAGTATCGGTGGGTCATCATTGATGGCTCGCTCAATCAAATCGTACAATTCCTCAAGTCCATCCATATCGCTTTCAATCTTGGTCAGCATCGCACCCTTAAAATCGGTCAGCAGCGCCTTAATCGGCGGAAGCATCGCAATGGAATTTTTAAACGCAATCAAATCTCTCGGATTTGCAGACAGGTAAGTCACCCTTGTCACCAGACGCTCCAAATCATAGATTGGATTGAGGTATTCCCGCAGTTCCTCTCTCGTGATGACATGCTCATTGATTTCTTCAATTGCATCCTGGCGCTTCTCAATTTCGGCTTTGTCGATAAGTGGCTGCTCGACATAGGAGCGCAACATTCTTGCACCCATGGCGGTTTTGGTCTTATCGAGAACCCATAATAACGAACCGCGTTTCTGTTTTTCGCGCAGCGTCTCCACCAGCTCTAAGTTTCTGCGGGAAGAACTGTCGATTAACATATATTTTCCAGTCGAGTACGGATGAATGGCAGAAATGTGATCCAGCTCATTTTTCTGTGTCTCGTACAGGTATTTTAACAGTGCACCTGCCGCAATCACGCCGCAGCCATAATCACTTAATCCAAGCCCTTCAAGACTTTTGACATGAAAATGATCTTTTAAGGTATTTTCTGCCAAGTCGTCACTAAAATACCATGCTTCCAGCGCAGAAATTGTAATTCCAAGTCGATGACGCATATCATCAAAATCCAGCCCGCTCATGTAAAAGCTCTCGTTGCAGACAATTTCGGTTGGATTGAACTTGTTCATTTCATCAATCAGCTTGCGCTCATTGTCGACCTCCGTGACAAAATAATCTCCGGTTGAGACATCTGCAATCGAAACGCCATATTTGTCTGCCACGTATACAATGCACATAATGTAATTGTTCTTTGTCTCATCAAGTGCCTGGATATCCGTGTTTGTTCCCGGCGTCACAATGCGGATGACCTCGCGCTTCACAAGCCCCTTGGCAAGCTTCGGGTCCTCCACCTGCTCACAGATTGCCACCTTGTGTCCGTTTGCCACCAGTTTATTTAAATATCCTTCCACCGCATGATAAGGAATCCCGCACATCGGCGCACGCTCTGCGGTTCCACAGTTTTTTCCGGTCAGCGTCAGCTCCAGCTCTTTTGACACCGTGATGGCATCGTCAAAAAACATCTCATAAAAATCGCCCAGCCGGTAAAATAAAATGCAGTCTTTATATTCTTCTTTTGTCTGCAGATACTGCTGCATCATTGGTGTATATTCTTCTGCCATTGTAAGTTAGCCCTTTCTGTTTAAAATGGCTTCCGCCACTTTGAGTCCGTCCATCGCCGCGGACATGATTCCGCCCGCATATCCGGCGCCTTCCCCGCAGGGATAAATGCCCCGCACATTTGCCTGAAATGTCTCATCCCGTTCAATCCGTACCGGAGAGGAAGTTCTGCTCTCCACACCCGACAAAATTGCATCTTTTCTGTCAAAGTTCGGGATAACATGACCAAAATGTTTCATTCCATCGATAAAAGCCTGTTCGACCTCGTCTGAAAAAAGTCCCCTTAAGTTGCAAAGACAGGTTTCGCCTCTTGTCATCGAAGGAAACGCACCATATGCCTCAGAAGGCTTGTTCTCACAGTAATCCCCGAAAAGCTGCTGTGGAATCTTTCCGTTTCCGCATGCAAACGCACGCGCCTCTAACTGCTCCTGAAACCGTACCCCGGCAAGTGCATCCTCCCCGCCAAAATCTTCCGGTGTCACTGCCACGATGATTGCGCTGTTTGCATTCGCACTGTCTCGTTTAGAATAGCTCATGCCGTTTACCGCAAGGCGTCCCTCCTCGGAGGAGGCATTTACAACATAGCCGCCCGGACACATACAAAACGA